>NZ_BAUA01000108.1 GCF_000710915.1 Nocardia brasiliensis IFM 10847 | reverse complement strand
CCCCCGCTCACTCACCACCACCTGTGCGCCGGGCAGGTGATCGTCGGAAATCAGGCGGTTCAAGCCCTCGACGACCTGCGCCTGCCCGGTCGCACCGAATGCTGTTGCACTGCCGTCACTTTCCGCAGCACTACACCCCGCTACCAACACTCCCGCCGCCACCACGGCAGCAGACATCCGACGACAAACCCTGTTACGCAACCCATTCGCTTCCCACACCATGATCACGCTACGAGCCGCGCTGTCGCCTTCCCATCCAGCGAACACCCTTCTTTCCGGTGGTGCTGGCCCCACCCTGATCAGCGGTCATCCGGCTTTCCGCCAGTGCCGATCACCTTCCGCTGCCGATGTCCGACCCGCCCGGCATGATGACGGCATGGAGTCCGGTCAGCGCAGCGAAGCACCCCTGGTGGCCGGCGAGTACGAGATGCTCGTCGGCTTTCTCCAATTCCAGCGAGACACCTTGGACTGGAAGTGTTCCGGGCTCACCGCCGAACAATTGCGGCGGCAGGCGGTGCCGCCGTCCACCCTGTCCCTGCTCGGTCTGGTCCGCCATCTGACCGAGGTGGAACGCACCTGGTTCACCCGGGTCTACGCGAGCACGGACGCACCCCCGCTGTACTGGGCCACCGATCCCGCCGAAGACACCGACTTCCAGGTCGAGGACGCCGACCCGATCGCATCGATCCAGCTGTGGCGCAACGAATGTGACCGCTCCCGCGAAATCGTCGCCGCCGCCCCGGCCCTCGACACCACCGCCACCCGGCCCTCGAACGGCGAAACCTACTCCCTCCGCTGGATCCTCATCCACATGATCGAGGAGTACGCCCGCCACAACGGGCACGCCGACCTGCTCCGCGAAGCCATCGACGGGCAGACGGGGGAATAGCGCCCTTGGACCCCTTCGCTACCAGGTAGCCGCTACCCGGCCCCCTGCGGTGGAGCCGCTCTATCTCGGCGAGCCTGACGCGTACACGCTGCCCCTCCGAGCCTTCTCCCCGCACGTCAAAGCCCGATGAGTAACAAACGCCGACCACCTGCGATGTGATCCACACAACACCGATTCAGGAGGTTCGGAATGTTAACTGCGAAGCGCCTTGCGGCCGGAGCCGTCGTTGCCACCGCGACGGCGGCCACAGTGTTCGCCGGTGGCGGCGTCGCCCAGGCCGACGTGCCGGTCTGGGAAGCCAACTGCCACGTCTACAACATCTTCAACACCGGCGGCATGGCCAACTGCGAACTCCCCACCTGGCACCAGGTCAAACTCACCTGCGTAGCCTGGCCCGTCCCCTTCACCTACTGGAAATACGGCCCCATCCAATACGGCCAAAACCAATCCTGGGCCAGCTGCGACTCCTTCAACGCCCTCGTCAAAGTAGAGGTGATCCAAGCCTAGGCCCCCTCGACCCACACTGCCGCCGCGGCCGAACATCAAACGTCGTAGCGGAATTCGCACCGGGGTCCGATGACAGCGAAACGGATTCGCCGCCCGCGGCACGCAGCTGCCCGGCGAATACCAGCTACGCCACCTTCATTCGGTCGGCGTCGAAGCGCACCTTGATCTCCCGGCCGTGGTAATCGATGATGCTGATCGTGTCGTTTCCCGTGAAGGACACGCGCTTCGGGCATGGCTGGCTCTCCGGTGCCTCCCACACATCGGCTTGCCTGCTGAACAGGCCCACACGCTCCCGCAGCGTGATGCCGCAGATAGTGTCGATCATGGCTTCTGCGCGGTAGGTGACGGCCTCGAGGCGACCGTCGGAGCTCACCGCGAGGACCTTCGGCGTGCTGTCGACCGGATTCATGAAGGCCGCGAACAGCAGCCACAACAGCATCAGCGGCAGGAGAGCCAGCACCGACAGCGTCAGCACGGCGGTAGGCACAAGCCAGTCCCGTGTGCGACGCCAACCCATCCTCGACGCAAGGAAAACCAGCACTCCCGTCGCGATCCAGCACACCGGCACAGCCCAAGCAAGGAACTCCTGCAAACGATAGAAGCGGCCCGACAGATAGATCACCGGCACTGCCACGACGTCGACCGTCAAGAGCACGGCGACCGCGAGCACCCAGGCGATCCGTCGTCGGCGCGGCACCCTGTCTACAGTGCGCTCTTGCCCGCTGGGCGCGGGAAACGTCTCGTCGGTGGTCTGCTCTGCCAACGGTCAGCCTAACTCGTGCAATCGGCATTCGGCTTCGGCAACCGAAATCATCGCCAGTCTATCCACGTCGTCCGTCGAGCTCGATCTCGTTGAGACGTCACCTGTTTCGCGACCGGACCAACCCGCCATCCGCTGAGCGATCGACCTGTCTGTTCGGGACGGCTGCTGGTCGGCCGATCGGTCTCGCGCAGTCGTTCGGCGGAGTTGTCTCACAAAAGGGAGACAGATCTGTCTTGTTGCTATGTTTGGGTCCGATCTGGCATTTTCGTTGTCCCGCATCGACATCCGAATCAACGATCGGAACGGAATGTTCGAGTACAACCCTGAAGTCATCGCCGAGTTCCGCGCTAACAGCGGCCAGGTCGGCGGCCGATTCGCCACGTTAGATATGGCATTGCTGACCACTGTCGGCGCCCGAACCGGCCTGCCGCGCATCAGCCCCGTCGTGTACTTCACCGACGGCGGCGACATTTTCGTCATCGCCTCTGCCGCCGGTTCCGACCGCAATCCAGCCTGGTATCACAACCTCGTAGCCAACCCGGAACTCACCGTCGAGGTCGGCGCCGACAAGTACCGAGCCAAAGCGACGCCCACCGAGGGCGAGGAGCGCGCCCGGCTGTTCGCGAAGGCCGTAACCGTCCAACCGGGTTTCGCCGAGTTCGAGGCCAAGACCCGGCGGCGGATCCCGGTGCTCCGGATCACCCGAATCAACTGGTGACGACCTCGTGTAGCGGCTGGCTTCAGCGCCCACCTAGCCCGGTTCACCGGAACCATGCTGGAACCGGATCAAGGCTGGGTGCAGGCATGTTCGCGATTGAACGCGCCGACGCTTCCGGTGCCGGTGGGCAGGTTGCGGGTGGCGTCTGCGTACGCCTCCCCCGGGTTCGCCCCCTTACCGAAGCCCACGATCGGGAACCCCGCGACGATCGAGAGCGGACTCGTCACGACTGCACCGCAGCCGTTCGCGAACGTCACCATCATCCGGCAGTCGATGATGCCTTGACCCTTACACGCGCGGTCGGCGGCTCGAATGGCGTCGGCTTCGGTCGGGTGGTTGACCGAAAACGCATAGACATTGCCCCACACGCTGAGAGAGCCGGCACCCCAGTTGACCGGGTCGGCGGCAGCGGGCGGTGCCGCTAGAACGGCAGCGGCGCTCACCGCGAGCGCGGCGACCGCAAAGGACTTCTTGAACATACGACGTGCTCCCTCTGCGCGCCGACCAGGGTGCGGCGATCGCATGGAAAATACCGCAACGCATGGACTCGAGATCGCCCCAAGTCTTGGGGGCATGGCAAAGACCATTACGAACCGCGGTCTTGGTGATGGATCTGTTGATCTAGTCGGCCTCGGCTGCGGGAGCGCCCTCCGTCGGCGGCCATTGCCTCGCACAGCGACGGACGCGGTCGACCATGACCACGTGTGGCCCGGGCGAGAGCCGTGGCTGCCGCGGATTCGGTCCTTGCCGATCTCCAGGTACGCACTCTCACGAACGTCCGATAGTGCCGATGGGCGTGCATCAGCGTCGATGGGAGATGCGGTCGAGGTGAGTCGGTCCTCGGCGGGGCCTGTCCTAGGGGCGTTGATAGTGCAGTGAAATGGCGCCGGATTGCGGGAAGGTAGTGGCTGTGGCGAGCTGCCAGGTCGAGGTGTGGTTGTCGGGAAGTGGTCGCAGACCCGCGCCCAGCGTGGTGGGGACGATCGTCAAGTAGAGGTCGTCCACGAGATCGACATCCAGCAGACCACGAATGATACTGGCGCTGTTGAGGACCAGGATGTCGCCGCCGCAGGTCCGCGTGAGCGCGCGGACTTCGCCCTCGAGATCCCGGCCGATCCTGGCGTTGGTCCAGTCGGTCTTGTCCAAGTCGGCTTGGTCGAGGGTCGTGGTGAAGACGACTTTTTCGACTGCGGACAGCCACTGCCCAAGGTTGCGGGTGCGGGTGGAACTGGTCGGGTCCGCTGTCAGTTGCGGCCATACCGAGGTGAAACCTTCCCAGTTGACCCTGCCCAGGACCGCGGTATCGGCGGCGCGCCAAATGCTTTCGTAGTAGCTCTCACTCTGAGCGGTCGCGATGTGGTCCATGCACCAGCTCATGTCGTCCTCGGGCCCGGTGCTGCTGTAACCGTCCATCGACACGGTGACCTCGGCGGCAACCCGGCGGCTGGGTGCCTGTGTGCTGTTCGACAATGTCTTTGTCCCTTCATCTTTCGGATCTGATCTACATGGGAAGACGGTGCGCGCGTGCCGAACTCATCGGTCTGCGGCTGATTGCCGTGCGCCCCTCTGGACCCGCACCTCGAGATTCCCAAGGGGGCATCGCGATACCTGACCATGCGGCCAAGGGCGCAGATAATGCCGCCTACCGCGCGAACCGACGCGGCCACGACGTGATGGTCGGCCGTCCAGAGACGTTGCGGCTCAGACTATCTGGATCTCGGCTCTCGTCATGTGTGGACGGCGTGGATGTGGCGGTCGTCGCCGATCAGGTACGTGGTCCGATTGACGACCGCGGCTGCGGAGAGTTCGACCGAGCGCATGCCCTACTGATTCAGGGCGGGCTGCGACGTGTGTCTGGCGGCGGGAGAATCAGTTCACCGGATTGCCAGATGACCGGAGAGGGCACCCTGGATTCAGCCGCTTTTCGCGCCTCCTCGACCGAACGGTACGGTCCGGAGTCGGGCCAGAACGGTGTCTGGTCGCGCAGAGCTTTGAAGGACACATAGTAGGCGTGCCCGGTCGAATCGAGAAGCGGTTCTTCATCCGCGTCGAGCGTGCCGTCTTCCTTGCCCAGCTCGTACCAGAAGTCGTAGTCGAGACGAACGACGAACACCGGTGTGGCGATGTGATTGTCATACAGCCACGAACCTGTAGCGACGATATCCCGACCGGTCATGATGACCAGATGTTACGCGGGAGTTGGGAGAGGGTACCGGCTTCGATGCCTGGCCAACGTCCTGAAATGCCACATTTCGCGCATTGGTAAGACGCCCAGATTGGTTGGCTGGCATGGGTTCCCGCGCCGAGAGCTAGCCGTCGTGCGTGCAGCGAGAGTCGGCGTTTACTGACCATCGGAATTTCCCGCTGATCACCGGCAACGTACGCAGCAGCGGCGACTGCCGAGGACAGCGTGCCGTTCGACCATAGTTTGTTCGGACACGCGTGTTCGAACTCGGTCCGAGCGATAGCTTTGATCGTGCTTACGGTAAAGATGGACGACCGAACGGCGAGACTACTCGGTCTGCGGGACGGCTTCGGCGGCCTGGATCCGGAAGCAGGTTTGGCGCCCGACTTGCGTCGGACCTGGGTGGATGCCGGGATCGAATGCCGTGGCGAGGTGGTGTGCTGGGCACCCGCTCCTTCGCACGCGGATGACGCACCGGGGCGTGCCTTGGATCTGACCGGGTGGGAGTGCTCTGAAACCCGCTTCCACCTGGAAGATTTTGTGCCCGTGGAAAGTAGAGATGCCGAGGTGCCGATCTTCGGCGTCGACGCCCAGCGGACCCTGCTTCGACAAGGGATCGCCCTGGCTCGTGAGGTCGGGCGAATGGCTGGTGAACTGAGCGCACCGATTCCGCTGCGATGCATCGTCGGGGTGAACGAAACTTGCGGCACGTTCAGGTTTCACCGGATCCGGTCTAATGAGAGCTGGATTCTCGACGACCTCGACAGTTACGACCGAGAGTATGGAGTGGTCATCGACTTCCTGCCCCGGACCCGCGATAGGTTCCACAGCGCTCGCATCGAGGCGGCGCAACGGACAGCGCTTTTCGACCTTGTCGAACTCCTCGCACCCGA
The DNA here is from genome assembly GCF_000710915.1 of Nocardia brasiliensis IFM 10847. Lineage (GTDB taxonomy): Bacteria > Actinomycetota > Actinomycetes > Mycobacteriales > Mycobacteriaceae > Nocardia > Nocardia brasiliensis_A. The sequence continues at coordinate 84,703 of NZ_BAUA01000108.1, read as the reverse complement.
CGCCGAAAAGGCGCGTGGGAGGTTGGAGTACGTCCTGGAGAATGCGTCGTGGTCGGCGTTCGATCCGGAAGACGCACTGATCGAGGTCTTGTTCGACGGCGTCGATGGCGGCTTGGCCCACTTCCATCGCGCGGTCGCCGACCCAGCGGCGATTCGCAGCCGCCTAGCACTGCTACCCACCTGCCCGGCAGGGCTGACCTGGGACTGGGACGACGGCGATATACACAGGGGCAAGACCGAGGCTGATCGCCAGGCCCACCTTCGGTTGTTGGGCGATCACTGCCGAGCGGTCGGTACCGCGTTGATCGGAGTCTTCACCGGCAAAAATGAACTTGTGCTCGGTTTCCTGCCCTCGGACAAACTCGAGCGGCTTATCGACCTCGCCGCGACGGCCAAAGCAGAGATCGTCACCTACGGCACGGTCGAGCCGCGCGAGGAACCCTAAGCCGAACAAAGATCTCTTCCCGGAAACCTGGACAGAAGATGATATCGCCCGCGCCGCTGTCACGATTGCGAAGAACCCGAAACCCTACTCACGCTGAGCCCCAATAGATTGAGCCCCTATCCCGCCGGACAGGAGCTCAGTTGCTCTGCAACTCTGTAACCAGGGCTCGAGCTGTTATTCGTTCCTCGACGGTGCGCTTGTCCGCTAGACGTTGAAGCGGAATTCGACGACGTCGCCGTCGTGCATCACGTAGTCCTTGCCTTCCATGCGGACCTTGCCGGCGGATTTGGCGGCGGACATGGAACCGGCTTCGACGAGGTCGGCGTAGGCGACTACTTCGGCTTTGATGAAGCCGCGTTCGAAGTCGGTGTGGATGACGCCTGCGGCCCTGGGGGCGGTGTCGCCCTGGTGGATGGTCCAGGCGCGGGCCTCTTTGGGGCCTGCGGTGAGGTAGGTCTGCAGGCCGAGGGTGTGGAAACCGGCGCGGGCCAGGGCGTGCAGGCCGGGTTCGGTCTGGCCGATGGATTCGAGGAGTTCGAGGGCGGACTCGTCGTCCAGCTCGAGCAGTTCGGCTTCCACCTTGGCGTCGAGGAACACCGCATCCGCCGGTGCGACAGCGGCTTTCAGCTCGGCGACCTTCGCCTCGTCGGTCAGCACCGACTCGTCGGCGTTGAAGACGTAGAGGAAAGGCTTGGTGGTGAGCAGCGAAAGTTCTTTGAGCAGTTCGGTATCCACCTTGTTGCCCGCGGCGAACAGGGTGGTGCCCTGGTTCAGGATCTCCTGCGCGGCCTTGGCGGCGTCGGCGATCGGCTTGCGATCCTTCTTGATCTTCGCTTCCTTCTCGAAGCGCGGGACCGCCTTCTCCAAGGTCTGCAGATCGGCGAGGATGAGCTCGGTCTCGATCACCTCGATATCGGCGGCGGGATCGACCCGGCCGTCCACGTGCACCACGTCGTCGTCGGCGAACACTCGCACGACCTGGCAGATGGCGTCGGCCTCACGGATGTTGGCGAGGAACTTGTTGCCGAGCCCGGCGCCCTCGGAGGCGCCCTTCACGATGCCCGCGATGTCGACGAACGACACGACGGCCGGCACGATCCGCTCGGAACCGAAGATCTCGGCGAGCTTGTTCAACCGCGGATCGGGCAGCGGCACGACGCCGACGTTCGGCTCGATGGTCGCGAACGGATAGTTCGCGGCGAGCACGTCGTTCTTGGTCAGCGCGTTGAAAAGCGTCGACTTTCCGACGTTGGGCAGGCCGACGATTCCGAGGGTGAGACTCACGAGACGAGAAGTCTACGCGCCAGACCCACTCCTACCTGCACCGGCCGCATCGCCCAGGGTTCCCACACACGAAACAGCGTGTGGGAACCACCGGCATGCGATCAGGGCACCAGGACAACCTTGCCGAGGTTGGCCCGCCCCTCGACCACCCGATGCGCCGCGACAGCGTCGTCGAGCGCGAACTCCGCGTGCACGACGGGCCGCAGCAGACCCGACGCGAGGAATTGCCACAGTTCCTGCCGCCAGTGGTCGAACAGGTCCGGCTGTCCCTGCGCGATCCGCGCCACCTGGAAGCCGATCACCGTTTTGGCCCCGACGAGCAGGTCGTAGGCCTCGATGGTGCCGCCGCCGGAGCTGTAGGCGACCAGCCGTCCGCCGGGCGCGACGGCCGCGATGGCCGGTCCGAGCAGCTCGCCGCCGACCGCGTCGAGCGCGTAATCGACGGGCGCGCCCCACGATTCCTGGCCGTATTCCACGACTTCGTCGGCCCCGAGATCGCGCACGAACTCGGCCTTGGCGAGATCGGAGACCGCGCCGACGACCCGTGCGGCGCCACGCAGCCGTGCCAGCTGCACCGCTAGATGGCCGACACCGCTGGCCGCCGCCGTGATCAGCGCCGACTCACCGTCCTTGGGCTGCGCCGCGTCGAGCGCACCCAGCGCGACCAGGCCGCTGCGTACCAGCGCGACCGCGTCGACGGCGGACCCGCCGTCGGGAATGGGCGAGGCCATCGCCGCCGAGAGCAGGGCGTAGTCGGCGTAGCCGTGCCCGAACACCAGCCCGGTCACCCGATAGCCGGGTTGGTAGCCCGTGACTCCTTCACCGACGGCAACCACCTCACCGGCGATCTCGCCGCCGAGCGCGATCGGCTCGCGTTGTTCGCGCACCTTCCGCACCACCGGCAACGTCACGCCGATCGCTTCCACCCGCACCAGCAATTCGCCAGGACCCGGCGTCGGCACCTCGACCGCCACGACCTCGAGCACTTCCGGACCACCGCTGCGCTCGTACTGGACCCGACGCATCACACCTCCACAACTCATCAGAAGTGGCCACGGTAACCGCAGATCGCCGTCGAACCACACCCCCGAGTGCGACATCTCACCGGCGGGCCGCAGCGTCGGTGAAGCGCCGCGGCCGCCGCCGGGCCACCTTGCGCCACGGCCCGCGAGGCGTAGCGTGACCTGCATGGAGCCGAGCACCGAGATGGTGACGGCGCGACCGGCGCCGGTACTCGCGCGGTTCATCGACCACTACGTGGGTTACCGGATGGTGGGGTATCCGGCGGGCCTGCACCGTGGCCTGCCGTCCGCGCACATGACGTTCATCGTCAGCATCGGGCCGACCATCGACGTTGTCGCGCAGACCGATCCGCGGCAGTCGCCTCAGGACTACCGGTGTTCTCTGGGCGGATTGCAGGCCAGTTCCGCGCTCATCTCTCATACCGGTCATCAGGAGGGCGTCGCGGTCGCGCTGACCCCGCTGGGCAGCCGGGCACTGTTCGGGACGCCCGCGGCGGCGCTGTGGGATGTCTCGGTCGAGTTGGCGGATGTCGTGGGGCCGGTCGGCACGGAGCTGTGGGAGCGGTTGCAGGGACCGGCCACCTGGACCGCACGCTTCGCGACCTGCGACCGAATCCTGGGCCGGATCGCGCGGCCCGAACAACTGGTCGGGCCGGAACTGACGTGGGCGTGGCGCACGGTGGTCGGGTCCGGCGGCACGCTGGCCGTCGGCGCCCTGGCGGACGAGATCGGCTGGAGCAGACAGCATTTGGCGCGACGGTTCGGCGCCGAGTTCGGGCTGAGCCCCAAGCTGGCGGCCCGGATCGCCCGCTTCGAGCGGGCTCGGCGGATGCTGCAGCACACCCCGTCCCATATCTCCATCGCCCAGGTGGCGGCCGCGTGCGGCTACTACGACCAGGCGCATCTGAATCGCGACTTCGCCGAACTCGCGGGCGCCAGCCCGACGATCTGGCTGGCCGAAGAGGTTCCATCCGTCCAAGACGGCGCGGGGTCGGCCGAGTGAGGCTGGACGCATGACGAATCCAGCGAATGCCGATATCACCACCCGCACCGCGGTCTGGCCCACCATGACCTTCCGGGACAGCCGAGCCATGGCCGCCTTCCTCACCGAGGCGTTCGGCTTCGTGCAGACCGCGATGTACGCCCGCGAAGACGACCCCTCGGTGATCGAGCACGCGGAAATGCGCTGGCCGCTGGGCGGCGGCATCATGTTCGGCAGTTCGTGCAAGGACGCGGGCGTTTTCGGCAAGCGGCTGCCCGGCAACGACTCGGTCTACCTGGTCTGCGAAGACCCCGACGCGCTGTTCGAGCGCGCCGCTGCCGCCGGCGCCGAGGTGATCCGCGGCCTGCAGGACGAGAGTTACGGCTCGCGCGGCTTCGTGGTCCGCGACCCCGAGGGCAACCTGTGGAGCTTCGGCACCTACTGGGGCGAATAACCTTGTGCTCAAGCAGCTTGAGCTACGAAAAGTCTGTCCAGCGCAACCCGCATCCTGGACGGACTTGACGTTGCACCAGGCCATCGCTCCTGGAGCAGCCATGACCTAACGCCTCTTCGAGCGACCCTGCGCTCAGAGGGACGCTTACACGACACCGTGTTGTGCGAATCCACATCGCCAGTCCATCTCTGCGATACCTGCACACCATTTTGGCGCGATCGAGGTAGGCCGATATCGCGACAGCAGAGCGTCTACTTGAAGTAAAATCCACAGGTGAGCATCTCGGTGGTTCGAGTGAGCAGTCAGCAGGTCAGCCGCATCCTGAGTCTGGAAGAGGGGCAATTCGGCGACCTGAAATCCATCGACATCGCACCTGCTGCGTTAACCAAAACTCTAAGCGCTTTTGCCAATGCAGATGGCGGGGAAATTTTTATTGGAATCGACGAAGTTTCCAGCCACAAGAGGCGTTGGCGGGGATTCGATGATTTAGAATCAGCTAACGGTCATATCCAAATTTTTGACCTATTATTCCCGCTGGGCGGAGAGCATGACTACGAGTTTCTCGAAGCCGATCGAGCAGTCGGCAAGATTCTTCATGTGACCATACAAAAATCCACATCCATCAAAGTTGCCTCCAACGGCAAGCCGTACGTACGGCGTGGCGCACAAAATATTCCGGCCGATAACCCGGAGGCGATGGATCGACTCCGACGAGCAAAGGGCCTGACATCCTTCGAAACTGAAACCATAGCCTACCCGATAGACGAGCTGACCAACTCGATGTCAATTATCAGGTTCATGATCGATCTAGTACCCACCGCAGATCCGGAACCATGGCTGAAAAAGCAGCTTCTTATACGCGGGGGGCTTCCCACTGTTGGGGGCGTGCTGCTCTTCTCCGATGAGCCACAGGTTGCTTTACCAAAAAGATCTTCGATCAAAGTCTACCGATATAAAACCACTGACTCCGAGGGCACGCGCGAAGCCTTGACGTTCGATCCTATAACCATAGAAGGATCGCTGTACGACCAGATATATGCAGCCATCGATAAGGTGGTAGAGATCGTTGAGCAAACCAAGGTTGCCAGTCGGCAAGGCTTGTCCCAGATAAAATATCCACGCGAAGCAATCCACGAGATAATCACCAACGCGGTGATTCACCGCGACTACGGACTGGCAGATGACGTTCATATACGAATATTCGACAACCGAATCGAGGTCGAAAGCCCCGGGCGACTGCCAGCGCATATAACGCCAGACAACATACTCGACGAACGCTTCGCCAGGAATGGAACGATCGTCCGGCTGATCAATAAATTCCCGAACCCTCCGAACAAGGACGTGGGCGAAGGGTTGAATACCGCATTCAATGCAATGAAGGCTTTAAAATTGAAGGCGCCCATCATTTCCGAGTTGCCCAATTCAGTCTTGGTCAACATCCGCCACGAACGCCTCGCCTCCCCCGAAGAAATTTGCATGGAGTACCTTGAGACACATGATGAAATCAGAAATAGAACCCTCCGCGAACTAACAGGCATTGGCTCAGAAAATGCAGTGAAACGTGTCTTCCAAAGATTGATTGCTGCACAGCAAATCGAGCGCGTCCCCGGGAAATTCAGCTCCGCATCGGCATACAGAAAGTGGACAGGATCGTCAGACACCACGTCAAGTGATCGAGTGGGTTCACAGGGTGCCCTCGACGTTTCCGCCAAGCCTGATAGACATAAAGGTGCATAACTCACCGGACCAAATCGTCAGCGGCCGCCCAGGCCCGCCATGGCGATGCCGTGGATGAAGGCGCGCTGTGCGATCGCGTAGACGACGAGTAGTGGTAGCAGGATGAGCATCGCCGTGGCCATCAGGAGCGGCCACTGGGTGTGGTACTGACCTTGCAAACGCACCAAACCCACAGTGGCGGTGGCTATCTCGGTGCGCTGGATCATGACCAGCGGCCACAGGAAATCGTTCCACACGGTGATCCAGGTGAGCACGGCGAGCACCATCAGCGCGGGACGGGTGTGCGGCAGCAACACTCGCCAGTAGATTTGCCACGGGGTACAGCCGTCGAGGATCGCCGCCTCCTCCAATTCCACGGGCAGGGTCGCGAAGAACTGCCGCATCAGATACGTGCCGAAGGCGCTGCCGAAAAATCCGGGCACGATCATCGCCCACGGCGTATCGACCCAGCCCAGGGTTCGCATCAGCAGGAACTGCGGGAGCACCGTGACGGTCAACGGCACCATCAGGGTGCCGAGGTAAGCGACGAACAGCACTTCGCGACCGCGAAACCGTAAGCGCGCGAACGCGTATCCGGCAAGCGAGCAGAACAGCAGCTGACCGGCGGTGACGCAGGCCGCGTACACCGCGGTGTTGACCAGCATCCGCCCCAGCGGCAGCAGCTCGAAAACCTCGGTGTAGTTGGACCATCGGGGTCGCACGGGCAGCAGCCGCTGCTCGGCGATCTCACCTTCGGCCTGCAACGACCCGGACAACGCCCAGAGGATCGGCGCCAGCGCACACCACCCGATGCCGACGAGCACGACGTATATCCCTGCCCCACGCACCATCCGGCGCACCATCGCCTGCTCTACGCGGGCGCGGACCATGGTCGTCCTGCCTCCGGTCACAGGTCCACCGCCGCCCGCCGGGCGAAGCGCAGCTGAATCAGCGTGAGCCCCAGCAGGATCGCGAACATCACCCAGGCCAGCGCCGAGGCGTACCCCACCTCGTAGAACCCGAAAGCGTGCTGGAACAGCATGATGCCGAGCAGGTAGGTCCCGGTGTCCGGTCCTCCGTTGCTGCCGGTGAGCGCGTACACCTGATCGAAGGCCTGCACCGAGTTGATGACGGTGATCACGAAGACGAACGACAGCGGCCCGCGGATCAGCGGCAGCGTGATCGCCGAGAACCGCCGCAGCACACCGGCTCCGTCGATCTTCGCCGCCTCGTAGAGCGACTCGGGCACGCCTTGCATCGCCGCGAGCAGGATGACCGTCGCGAACGGCAGGCTCCGCCACACGGTGACGATGCTCAACGACACCAGCGCCAGGCCCGGGTCGGTCAACCACGGCAGCGGGCCGATGCCGAACCACCCCAGGCCGAGGTTCAGCACGCCGTCGTCGGTGAAGATGAAACGCCAGACCACGGACATCGCCACGGCGGACGCGACCAGCGGCAAGAAGGCCATCGTCCGGAACAGCCCGATGCCGAACACCTTTCGATTCAGCGCCGCCGCGATACCCAGCCCGAGCAGCACCGTCGGCACGAGGGTGAGGACGGTGAACACCGCCGAGTTGCGCAAGGCGATCGGAAACAGCGGGTCGGCCCCGAGCAGCCGTCGATAGTTGTCCGACCCCACGAAACGCATGGGCCGGAACAGATCCCACTCGTGCAGGCTGAGATAGAACGAGAACCCCAGCGGAAACACCAGGAACACCGCCACCGCGACCGCGTTCGGCGCGACGAACGCCCACCCGGCCCGCTCGCGCCGCCGCGCCAGGCCTCCACGCGCCAGCCCGCCACGTGCCGACGCGGCAGGCCGCACCCGCGCTGTCCGCCGCCGCGACGAGCACCTCCGCATCACGACGTGCCCAGCAGCGCGTCGACACCGGCCGGATCGAGGGCCGTGGCGGGGGCGGCACCACGCAGCACCCGGTTCGCGTCCCGTTCCAGCAGGGCGGAGATCTTGCCCCAGGCCGGGGTCACCGGCAGCGGCCGCGCGTTGACCGGCCCTTCGATGAGCACCGCCAGGTTGCGGATATCGCGATGCGCCGCCACGAAACCCGGCGATTGCATCGCAGATTTCAGCACCGGCACGAAAAGACCGGACGCCGCGATGATGGCTTGGCCCACCGGCCCGGTCGCGAATTTGACGAACTCCCAGGCCTGTTCGATCCGTGGACTGTGCGCCGCGATGGCCAGACCGGTACTGCCGACATCGCTGACCGCGCCGGGGCCACCGTGCGGACCGACCGGCAACACCGTGACATCCACGGAAAGCCCGTCGCGACCGGCGAATTCGGAATACAACCAGTGCCCGCCCAGGACCATCGCCGCTCGGCCCGCCCGGAACAGGTCCGGCGCCGAGACCGACAGCTGGTCGGCGATTTTCGGCGCGACACCGTGCCGCAGTGCTAGATCGGCATAGAACTGAACGCCCGCGGCGAAGCGCGGATCGCCGAGATTGGTTCTGGTCGGCGCCACCGACGGGGTGAACCACGGCGTTCCGTTGTTCATCCCGAAGCAGGCTGCCGAGTAGTACGGCACCCAGGCGTCGGCGAAACCCCACCGCCGGCCGCGCGTGAGCGCCCGTGCCGCATCGAGGAATTCATCGAACGACCAGGCCGCGCGCCAGTGGGCGGGCGCGGCCAGACCCGCATCGTCGAACAGGTCCCGGTTGTAATAGAGGAACACTCCCGACCACTGTTCGGGTAGCGCGTACTGTCCGCCCGCGTAGGTGAACGTGTCGTACAGCGCCGGATAGCTGTCCGCGCGCAACATCTCGGCGTACCCGGGTTCGCGGTCGAGCAGCGTCCGCAGATCCAGCAGCACGCCGCGTTCGGCGAGGCCGGCGTAGAGCAGCTCCCAGGCCATCACGACATCCGGGCATTTACCGCCCGCACAGTAGGTGAGCAGCTGTTGCTGCGGGTCCGGCCCGGAAACAATGGTGCGAATCCTGATGTCCGGGTGCCGCTTCCGGAATTCCTCGATGATCAGCGCCCGCACCCGCGCCTCTGCGGGCCTGGCCTGGAAGAAGAAGGTCAGCGCGTCGTCGCCGGCCGTGCAACCGGCCGTGGTGAGCACAGTCGTGGCCAGCGCCGCGCCGAGCAGGGTGCGACGGCGAACCGGTGCCACAATGCCTCCACGGTGGGTCCGACCAACGAATGCCCGAGCCAGCATGGCAGCATACGGATGGCAACATCGCCGGGCGAGGGAACACGCCCAGCCGCACCGGCGAACACCCGGCGACCTCGACCGAGGCCCCGGAGCACAGCGCCACGTGGGCCACCCGTACCCACCGCGCGCCGCGACTCGTAGGAAGACACAGGGCGAGTCGCCGCGCCGAGAACGAAATGCAGCGAATGTTCAGACTTGCCTAAGTCCGGCTCGAGCGCGCTTCAGTTCAGCTACGTTGTCAACGTTTCAGCAAGTCAAGCTCGATCTCACGGGAGAGTAGTTCGCATGGCGACCATCGAATACCTCCGGACTGATCCCGACCTCCCTCCCGTGGGTGTCGTGGACCGTTCGCCTATCACCCCCACCAAAAAGGCCATTTTCGCGGTGATCGCCGTGGTGGGCGCGATCGCCTGGGCCGTCTTGGCCATCGCCAGGGGCGAGTCGGTCAACGCGGTGTGGATCGTGGTCGCGGCGGTCTGTACCTACGTGCTCGCCTACCAGCTGTACTCCAGGCTGATCGAACACCGGATCACCAAGCCGCGCGACGATCAGGCCACGCCCGCCGAAATCCTGGAAAACGGCAAGGACTATATGCCGATGGACCGGCGGGTGCTCTTCGGGCACCACTTCGCCGCCATCGCGGGCGCGGGTCCGCTGGTCGGTCCGGTCCTGGCCGCGCAGATGGGCTACCTGCCCGGCACGCTCTGGATCGTGTTCGGTGTCGTGTTCGCCGGTGCGGTGCAGGACTACCTGGTGCTGTGGGCCTCGACCCGCCGCCGCGGCCGCAGCCTCGGGCAGATGGCGCGCGACGAACTCGGCGTGGTCGGCGGTATCGCCGCCATCGTCGCCGTGCTGGTGATCATGATGATCCTGCTCGCGGTGCTCGGCATCGTCGTGGTGAACGCGCTGGCCGCGACCCCGGGCAAGGACGGCGTGTTGCAGGGCGGCAGCCCGTGGGGCGTGTTCTCCATCGCGATGACCATCCCGATCGCCCTGTTCATGGGCGTCTACCTGCGCTACCTGCGCCCCGGCAAGGTCGGCGAGGTCTCCCTGATCGGTTTCGCGCTGCTCATGCTCGCGATCATCTCGGGTAATTGGGTCGCCGAATCCAGCTGGGGCCAGGACTGGTTCACGCTGTCGGGCACCACGATCGCCTGGTTCCTCATCGCCTACGGCTTCATCGCTTCGGTGCTGCCGGTGTGGCTGCTGCTCGCGCCGCGCGACTACCTGTCCACCTTCATGAAGATCGGCACCATCGTCCTGCTGGCCGTCGGCGTGCTGATCACCATGCCGGTGCTCAAGGCCCCCGCAGTCTCCCAGTTCGCAAGTTCGAGCAACGGACCGGCGTTCGCGGGCAGCCTGTTCCCGTTCCTGTTCATCACCATCGCCTGTGGCGCGCTGTCTGGCTTCCATGCGCTGGTGTCCTCGGGCACCACGCCGAAACTGCTGGAGAAGCAGTCGCACGCCCGCATGATCGGCTACGGCGGCATGCTGATGGAATCGTTCGTCGCGGTCATGGCGATGATCACCGCCAGCATCATCGACCAGCACCTTTACTTCGCGATGAACGCGGGCGCCGGCGTCACCGGCGGCACCGCGGAGAAGGCGGCGGCCTACACCAACAGCCTCGGGCTCAGCGGCCCGCCGGTCACCCCGGGTCAGCTGGAGCAGGCGGCCAAGGACGTGGGCGAGACCAGCATCGTGTCCCGCACCGGCGGCGCGCCGACGCTCGCGGTCGGCATGTCCGAGGTGCTGCACCGGTTCCTCGGCGGCACCGGACTCAAGGCCTTCTGGTACCACTTCGCGATCATGTTCGAGGCGCTGTTCATCCTCACCACGATCGACGCGGGCACCCGCGTCGCGCGCTTCATGCTGTCGGACTCGCTGGGCAACCTGGGCGGACCGGCCAAGAAGTTCAAGGATCCGTCGTGGCGTCCCGGCGCGTGGCTGTGCTCGGCGATCGTGGTCGCCGCGTGGGGTTCGGTGCTGCTGATGGGTGTCACCGATCCGCTCGGCGGCATCTACACGCTGTATCCGCTGTTCGGTATCTCCAACCAGTTGCTCGCGGCGATCGCGCTCACCGTCGTGCTGACCATCGTGATCAAGAAGGGCCTGATCAAATGGGCCTGGATTCCGGGGATCCCCCTCGTCTGGGACCTGATCGTGACGATGACCGCGTCCTGGCAGAAGATCTTCTCCGCCGACCCGAAGATCGGCTACTGGAAGCAGCACAGCATCTACAGCGCGGCGCTCGACGCCGGAAAGGTTGTGGCACCGGCCAAGACGGCCGAAGATATGGAGAAGGTGGTCCGCAACAGCTTCATCCAGGGCAGCCTGTCGATCATCTTCGCGGTGCTGGTGCTGGTCGTGGCGATCGTCGGCGTGCTGGTCTGCGTGCGAGCCTGGCGCGCGGGCGGCGGCGAGAGCAGCGAAACACCCGACGAACCGTCGAAGATCTTCGCGCCGAAGGGCTTCCTCGCCACCCCCACGGAGAAGGAAGTGCAGCAGGAATGGAACGCCCTGATCGCCGCGGGGAAGGTCCGCCCGCCGGGCGCGGCGAAGGCCCTGCATTGACGCTCAGCGCTACCCCGCAGGACGGCCGGTCGGCTCGACCGGCCGTCCTGCGGCGCCTGCGGACCGCTCGAAACGCCTGTGCGACAGCGGTTCGCAACGTCGGCTGGTGGTTCGATTCCATCCTCGGGGGTCAGGACTACCAGCGCTACGTCGCGCATCTGACGCGCAACCATCCCGGCTGCGAGATACCCACCGAACGGGAGTACTGGCGCAACCGGCATGCCGACGCCGACCGCAATCCGCAGAACCGCTGCTGCTGACTTCCAGCATTTATCCGGGCTCCGCGCAGCTCAGCGACTCGACGGCGATAATGGCGGATTTCCGCTAGCGGAGATTGCTTCCAAATGACATTGTGGTGAGCGTGACGATCACGGTGTTGGATTTCGAGCGGTGCTATCGGGCGGTGTCGACCAGAGACTCCCGATTCGACGGGCAGTTCTTCACCGCGGTGCGGACCACCGGAATCTATTGCCGCCCTTCGTGTCCGGCGATCACCCCGAAACGGGCGAACGTCTCGTTCCTGCCCACCGCCGCCGCGGCACAGCAGGCGGGGTACCGGGCCTGCCGCCGCTGCCTGCCCGACGCCGCCCCCGGCTCACCGCTCTGGAATACCCGGGCCGATCTGGCCGCGCGCGCGATGCGGCTGATCGGCGACGGCGTGATCGAACGCGGTGGCGTACCCGCGCTGGCGGCCACCCTCGGCTATTCGCAGCGGCAGCTGACCCGCGTGCTCACCACCGAGCTGGGGGCCGGTCCGTTGGCGCTGGCCCGCGCGCACCGGGCACATACCGCGCGGCTGCTCATCCAGACGACGGCAATGCCCATGTCCGACATCGCCTTCGCAGCCGGCTTCGCCAGCATCCGGCAGTTCAACGACACGGTGCGCGAGGTGTTCGCGGTCAGTCCGACGACGATGCGCGCCGAAGCGCAACGGACCAAGTCCGGCTCGAACGGCCGCCAGCCGCCACCGGTCAACGGGACGCTCAGCCTGCGCCTGCCCTACCGTGAGCCGCTCGACCGCGCCTGGCTCGAATGGTTCCTCTCCTCGCACGTGGCCCCCGGCATGGAGCTGTGGGAAAACCGTTCCTACACCAGGAATCTGCGCACCCCGCACGGGCACGCGACCACGCGGCTGAGCTTCCAGCGCGACCACGTCCGCGCGGAGCTGGCACTGCACGACATGCGCGATCTCGCGCCGACCGTCGCGCGCCTACGTCACCTGCTCGACCTCGACGCCGACCCGGTGGGCATCGACGAAGTGCTGGGAGTCAGCGCGGGACCAGATCTTCCGGCACCGGAACTCGCGGACCCGGGCACCACCCGGCTGCCCGACGCGGGCGCGGGGGCGCCGCCGGACGCCGAAGACCTACCCGGTGCGACCGGCACCAGGCCGCCCGTGTTCAGTCCGGGCATTCGCGTTCCCGGCTGCCTCGACGGCCCGGAATTGTTGTTGCGCACCATGATCGGTCAGCAGATCTCGGTGTCGGCCGCCGCCACGCACACCGCGCGACTGGTCGAGGCGCTCGGCGAGCGCGTCGAAGGGCCCATTCCGCTGCTGTTCCCCACCCCGGCCACCATCGCCGAACGCGGCGCCGAGGTGCTCACCGGTCCGGCTCGGCGAGTCCGCTCGATCATCGGCGTCGCCGAGGCGCTCGCGGGCGGCGAACTCGCACTGCACCAGGGCCGCACCGCCGCCGACCTGCGCCGCGACCTGCTCGCGCTGGACGGCGTCGGCCCGTGGACCGCCGACTACGTGACCATGCGGCTGCTCGCCGATCCAGATGTGCTGCTGAATACCGACCTGGTGGTCCGCCAGGGCGCCGCGCTGCTCGGCGTGGACCTGGCCGATACCGGGCGCTGGGCGCCGTGGCGCTCCTACCTGTCCATGCATCTGTGGAAGGCCGCGCTGACCGAGCGCGCCGACCGCACCAAATCCGCCGCGGCCAAGTCCGCCGCCGCGAAAGCGAGCCAGTCATGACCGCCGCCGTTCGACCCGCCGCCCGCCGGATCGGCACCGGCACTGCGGATTTCGCGACAACCGATACCCCGATCGGCCCGTTCACCGCGCTCGTCGACCCCGACGGACAGGTGCTGGCGGCCGGGTGGACCACCGACGCGCAGAACCTGCGCACGCTGATCCACCCGTCCCTGCGCCCAGCCGAACTGCGCCAACGTGATTCGCTCGGCGCGGTGACCCGGGCCGTGCTCGACTACCACCGCGGCGATGTCACCGCGATCGACGCCGTCCCGGTCCGTCAGCACTCCGGCGAATTCCTCCTGCACGCCTGGGACGTACTACGCAAAGTCCCAGCAGGCAGCCCGATCACCTACACCGAGTTCGCCGCCATCTCCGGCCGCCCCGACGCCACCCGCGCCGCCGCCAACGCCTGCGCCCGCAACGCGGCCGCCCTCTTCGTCCCCTGCCACCGCATCTACCGAATCGGCGGCGCCCTCGGCGGTTTCCGCTGGGGCCTGCCGATCAAACGCTGGCTACTCGACCACGAGGCCTAACGGTCAGGCGACGGTGGCTTCCAGGTGGGAGCCGGTGCGGCCGCGGCGGACGTGCAGGCGACTGGGGATGCGCTGGCGCATTTCGTCTACGTGGCTGACGACGCCGACGACGCGACCGCCGGCGCGGAGTTCGTCGAGGACGCCCATCACCGCGTCGAGGGTGTCGGCGTCCAGGCCGCCGAAGCCCTCGTCGATGAACAGGGTGTCCAGCACCAGGCCGCCGGACTCGGCGGCGACGGTGTCGGCCAGTCCCAGGGCCAAAGACAGTGCGGCCATGAAGGTTTCACCGCCGGACAGGGTCTTGGCGGGGCGGACCGCGCCGGTGTAGTCGTCGCGGATGTCCAGGCCGAGGCCGCCGCGGCGGCCGCGCGGACCCGCCTTGTCCGAATGCACGAATTCGTAACGGCCCGCTGACATTCGGCGCAACCGCACGGAACCGGCCTGCGCCACCTCTTCCAGCCGGGCGGCGAGAACGTAAGAGCGCAGCGACATCCGGCGATTGTTCTCGCCCCGCCCGGCCACCACCTCGGCGAGCCCGGCGAGTTCGTCGTGTGTGCGCTGCAGCGGGGCGATCCGGTCCACCGCGGCCCAGAGCTGGCCGCCGAGATCCTCCAGCTGGCTCACTCGCCGGTTCGCCTCCGCATGCGCGGCGACAGCGGCATTCAGTTGCGTCCGTGCGACTTCGACCTGCTGCTCGAGATCGGCCAGATCACCCGGCTCCCGAGTCGCGGCCGCCTGGATCTCCGGCTCGGCGAGCACAGCCTGAGCGTGTGCGCGGGCGTTGTCGGCGGCGGCCAACTCCGCGTCGATCTCCTGCTGCCGCTGCGGAGTTCGGCTCGCCGCGTTGACGACTCGTGCGTACGTGGTCAAACGTGCCACGTGATCGCGCGGTGCGGCGTCCGGTTCGGTCGCGTCGGTACCCGAGATACCTTCGCTACCGGTACTCGCGCTGCCGGTGGTTCCAGGATCAGGCGTCCCCTCGTCGCATGTCGCGCCCAGGACCGCACCGTGCTGTGCCGCGCTGTCGCCGGTGTACGAGCGCAGCTCGTCCGGCACGAAACCCGCTGCGCGAGCGAGGTTCTCGACCCGGTCGGCGATAACCGCCACTTTCTCCCGTGCCGCGGCGGCCTCGGCGCGGACGTCGCGCAATGCGCTGCTGTCGGTGACCAGGGCAGTGAGGCGGGCGCGGCGGCGCTCGATGGTTTCATCCGCGCCGGCCGCGACGCGCAGACGCTCGGTGAGTTCCGCGAGCCGGGTATCGACCGCGACGATGTTCGCGGCGACGGCGCTACGCCGCGAATCCGCTTCGCGCAGTTCGTCGTGCAGGCGGGTCTCGTCGGTGCGCAGGCGGGTGAGCTCGGCGGTCAGCCCGTCGGCGAGTGCGGCCAGCTCGGCGGTGTCCTCGTAGCGATCGGTGGCGGTGCGCAGGGCGGCGGCCAGCTCGACCCGGTCGGCGTCGCCGCCGCGGGCGATGAGCGCCTCGATCTCGCGTTCCAGACCGGTGATTCGGGCGTGCACCCGATCGCGGGCGTCTTCGGCCGCACGTTCGGCGGCCACCGCCGCGTCCTCCGCGTCCTTGGACACGGCGTCGGCGGTGGGACGAGCGGGTTCGGGATGATCCGCGGATCCGCACACCGCGCAGGGGGCGCCGTCGACGAGCCCACCGGCCAGTTCGGCGGCCATGCCCGCCAACCGACGCTCCCGCAGGTCCAGGACCCGTTCCTTGGCATCGTTGTGCGCGGCACGGGCGGTCTCGAACTCCACCCGGGCATGATCGAGATTCGTTCTGCGCGAGGCTAGTTCGACCGCTGCCAGAGCGGCGGCCTGCAGACGTTCGCATTCGGCGGTCAGGGTGGGCAGCGTCGCGGCGGCGCTCGTCGCCTCGCGCAGCCGGGTCTCGAGCGTGGCGAGGGCGCCGGGCAACTGGGCGCGCCGTTCGGTCAGGTCGGCCATTCGGGTGGTGAGCGCCGTGCTCTCGGCTCGTAGTCCCGCCAGTTCCCGGTGCAGTCCGGTCACGGCCGCGGCGTCGGCGCGCACCTCGTCCAACCCGCCGATCTGCGCGCTCCAGCGGCGGATCGCGGCATCGATATCGGCGTCGTCGCGAACGGTGAGCGAATCTTCGACACCGATCAGCTCCGCGCCACCGAGATCCGCCGCGCCGGGCTCCAGCAGATGCGTGGCCAAACGGCGTGCCGTACCGGCGGTTTCGTTCTCCTTGGCGCGCATCAGCATGACCGCGTCCCTGGCCTCGTCGATCGCCGCGACGACCGGCTCGGCGCGCCGGGCGGCGTCGAGTTCGGCGCGCGCCGCGGCACGGCTGTCGGCGGCCGCGGCGTACTGCTCGAGCTGCGCTCGGGCAGCCGCCCGCCGACGGAGCAGGTCGTGCAGGCGGCGTTGTTCCTCGGCACGCGCCTGCACCCGCGCCGACTCCTGTTGGCAGCGTTCGGCTGTCGCGGCGGCGGCGGTCAGCTCGACGCGAGCGGCGGCGAACAGGTCCTGCGACCAGCCGACCGCCTCGAGCGGGCCGACGGTCTCGGTGGCGCTGACCCCCGCCGCGACACCGACTTTGGCGATCAACCGGTCGATTCCCTGTTTGCGCGCCTCCAGGTCGGCGGCGGAGGCGCGACGCTTGTCCGCGAGCCACTGCTCGGCGCTGCCGAATCGCTCGGTGTCGAAGAGCTTTTCGAGCAGCTTCTCCCGATCCTCGTTCTCCGCCCGCAGGAAGCGCGCGAAGTCGCCCTGCGGCAGCAGCACCACTTGGAAGAACTGGTCGGCGCTCATCCCGAGCAGCCGGATGATCTCGTCTCCGATATCGGGTATCCGGGAAAGGTTTTCGCCGCGCCCATCCAGCCAGGCCAGCGTGGCCTTGGCCGGGTCGGTGCGCATCCCGGTGCCGCGCAGCTTGGGACGTTCGAACTCGGGGATACGGGTCAGACGGATGCGGCGGCCGCCGAGCGTCACCTCCAGCACCACCTGCGGCGGCGTCTGGTCCGGTGCGTGATCGGAGTGCAGGCGCTTGCTCTCGCCACGCGCGCCCGGAACCTTGCCGTACAGCGCGAACGCGATCGCGTCCAGCACCGTGGTCTTACCCGCGCCGGTCTGCCCGTGCAGCAGGAACAGTCCGTCGGCACCTAGCGCATCGAAGTCGATGACCGTGTTCTCGGCGAACGGGCCGAACGCGGTCATCTCGAGCCGGTGCAGCCTCATGCGGCCGCCGCCGGGTGCGGCCCGGCCTGGGCGCTCACGCCGAGAGTTCCGTGGCCGATTCCGTAGCCGTCAGCACGCGGTCGGGCTCGGCGACCGCCGCCGCGAGTGCCCGCTCCAGCCATGCCATTTCACCCGCGCTGGGCGCGCCCCGCACATCGGTGAGAAAGGTCTGCGCTACTTCGGTGTCGCGGCGGCCGTGCACCCGTTCACGGTAGCGCAGCTCCGGATTGCCCTCCGGGCGCACCCACTCCACGTGCACCGCGTGCGGGAAGCGTTCGCGCAGCTTACGCATCGCGTCCACCGGCCGGGCCGAGTCGGTGAGCACCGCGGAGACGTAATCGTCGGTGGCGGCGTCGTGCCGCACATCGGTGAGCAGGTCGTCCAGGGTGCCGGTGAGCTTGCTGAGCCCGCGGACCACCGGCAGGTCGTGGCGGCGCACCTCGCCCAGTCCGGCGGCATCGAGGTCGACGAGCCACACTGCCTTGCGATGCGAGCTCTCCGCGAACGAATACGGCAGCGGCGAACCGCTGTAGCGCACCGACTCCGACAGCGTCTGCGGCGAATGCAGGTGCCCGAGCGCGACGTAGTCTATGCCGTCGAACGCCGACATCGGCACGGTCTCCACGCCGCCCACCGAGATGGAGCGCTCGGAACCGGTGGCCTCCCCGCCGACGACGAAGGCATGCGCCAGCACCACCGCGCGTGTCCCCGGGCGCCGGGCGAGATCGGCCCGAATCCGGGCCATCGCCGCGTCCAGGATGTCGGCGTGCGAACGAGCTTGCGGCACACCGAGTTCCGCGCGCGTGATCTCGGGCTCCAGGTACGGAATGCCGTAGTACGCCACGGGGCCGTGCACGTCGTCCAGCAGTACCGGGCGGTCGGCATCGGCGACGGTGGTACGCAGATGGAGTCCGCCCGCCGCCGCGAAACTCGCGCCCGCACCGAGCCGCGCGGGCGAATCGTGGTTGCCCGACGTGGCGACGATCACCGCGCCGGCGGCGCGGATGGCCTCGAATCCCCGGTTGCACACCGCGATCGCGTCCGCGCTCGGAATGGACCGGTCGTACACGTCCCCGGGCAGCACCACCACGTCGACCGACTCCTCGGCCACCAGCTCCGCGATCGCGGTCAGCGCCCGAGCCTGATCGGCCAGCAGATCGACCCCGTGGAACGTGCGCCCGATGTGCCAGTCCGAGGTGTGCAGCATCCGCATGCCGCGAAACCGTAGGCGAGGGCACCGACAGAATTCAATTGCCGAGCCCGCCGTGTCGGATAGCGGCGCATTTCACGCGGCGTGTCCACGGTGTTTCCCGGCCCGAGCGGGCTTGCGCCAGGACGTATTTGCCGACACGGTGCCAATGGATGGCCGAGCGCGCGTTCTTGTCGGTGGCGTGCGGCACTATCGGCGCTATGACCGCACCGATGCTCGTCGCACTGATGCTGGTATTCGCCGCAGGGGTTGGGCTCGGCTGGCTCGGTCATGCCGCGCGCGCCGGGCAACGCGCGGTGGCGGCAGAGGCGAGATTGGCCGCGGCCACGGACAACGAACGGCTGCTGCGGCAATCGCTCAACGCGGCGAACGAGGATGCGGCACGCAGGCATTCGCACGCCATCGGCGCGATGGTCGATCCGCTGCGCGACGCGGTCGGCGCGTTGAACCAGCACATCCAGCAGGTGGAGCACCATCGGATCAACGCCTACTCCAGCCTGCGCGAGCAGGTGGCCGGCATGCAGCGCACCTCGCTGCAGTTGACCAGTCAGACCAGTCAGCTCGTCGCGGCGCTACGGGCGCCGCAGGTGCGCGGCCGGTGGGGCGAGATCCAATTGGAGCGCGTGGTCGAGCTCGCGGGCATGACGCGGCACTGCGATTTCGACACGCAGGTGTCCCGGGCGGCCCGCGGTGACGGCGCCAACGACCGCACCGGCACCGTCCGGCCCGACCTGGTGGTGAACCTGGCGGGCGGCAGGCACATCGTGGTCGACGCCAAGGTGCCGTTCAGCGCGTATCTGGACGCCAGCACGGTCGAGGATCCCGACGTCCGGGCCGAACATCTGATCCGGCACGCGAAGCATCTGCGCGCCCACATCGACCAGCTGGCCGACAAGGCGTACTGGGCGGCTTTCGATCCGGCGCCGGAATTCGTCGTGCTGTTCGTGCCCGGCGATCCGTTCCTGGACGCCGCGCTCACCACCGACTCCGGATTGCTCGAGTACGCCTTCGGCCGCAACGTGATCCTGGCGACGCCGACCACGCTGATCGCGTTGCTGCGCACGGTGGCTTTCGGCTGGCGGCAGGAAGCACTGTCCCGAGATATGGCAACCGTTCAGCAATTGGGTAAAGAGCTGTACGCCCGGCTGGGTATGACGGGCCGGCATCTGGACCGGCTCGGCGCGCAACTCGGTAAGGCTGTCGACGCTTTCAACTACACCGTGGCATCGGTGGAATCGCGGGTGATGGTCACCGCGCGCAAACTGCACGACCTGGAAATAGCGGAGCAGGAGGTGCCGGCAATCCAACGGGTCGACGTGTGGCCGCGGGCCGTGGGGTTCGCCGACGCCGACGATTAGCCGATGGAACCGCCGTGCCGTAACGCCCCCGGGCGCGGCGACAGTTAGTGTTCATAATGTGGCTGCTTCCCAACGTGTGCGATCCCGGGTGCCCGCGCCGCATCGTTCGACCTTGCCGACGGTCCCGGGCATCCCGGTGGGCGCGGCGGTCCTGATCGCGGTCGCCTGTACGTTTCTGGGGTTCTTGATCGACGCCCACGGCGACGCTACCGATCTCACCGGTACCTTCGCCGCGCTGTACATCGTCGGTTGTGTGGTAGCCGTGCTCGCGGTCCGCTATCGCGGCTTGTTCACCACGATGGTGCTGCCGCCGCTGCTGCTCTCGATCGCCGTTCCGCTGGCCTACCAGCAGCTGACCGGCCGCCCGGCGAGTTCGATCAAAGATGTGCTGCTGAACCTGGCGGTGCCGCTGGTGCAGCGCTTCCCCACGATGATGCTCGCGACCGTGCTGGTCCTGTTGATCGGCGGCGGCCGGATCCTGCTGCAACGCCGCATCGAGCAGGCGGACAGCGGTGCCGAGTCGCGCCGGGGCGAAAGCTGGGGTCGGTCCTCGGCCAAGCGCCCGCGCGGCGGTCGCGAGCGGGGCTCCTCGCTCACCGACTCGGCTCGCCGACGCACTCGCCGCCCCAAGGACGATCCGGACGAGGCAGACCTCGACGAGATCACCCCGCGCCCGAGCCGCCGTACCGCGACCGCGCCGGTCGCCGACGCACCACCCCGCGTGGCAGGCTCGGCCCGCCCGCGCGAAGGGCGCGAAGGACGCCCCGCCGCGCGTGGCGCCGCCCGCCCGACCGCGGCAATGCCCCGCACCGACAGCGACCCGGCCCGCGGCAACACCGCCCGCCGCCGCAGCGAACTCCCCCCGCCCCACCCCCAACCCAACGTCCGCTACCGCGAACGTGATTCGAGCCGCACCGAACGCCGCCGCCCCGAAAACCTCTGAGCGGTCACAAACCGGACTGCTCGCGGTCAACTCGGCGATGCCGCAACGGCTGAGCCGCAGCAAGCCGAACTGCCGCGATTCCGCGGGCGCGCCGCCGTTTGCACGCACATTTGCAAGTACATTTTGGTACTTCCAGTGCCAGACTCGATGTCGTGAACGCAGAGCAGCGCTTCGAATACACCGAGCCGGCCGGCACCCGGGAGAGCACCAGTATCGGCGACGTGCCGACGGTGCTTCGCCGGATGTTGGGGTTGCGCCTCCAGCAACTGCGTAAGGAAAGGGGGTTGACCCAGCACGAGGTCGGCCGGCAGCTCTACTGGACCGGATCCAAGGTCAGCCGGATCGAATCCGGCATGGTCGGCCTCAATCGGCCGGACGTGGTCGAGTTGCTGCACTGCTACGGCGTCACCGATCCCGAAGAGCACGACCGGTATCTTTCGCTCGTGCAGCTGGGCAACCGTCCCGGCTGGTGGCACAGCGACAGTGACTCGCTCCCCAAGGGATTCGAGCTGCTCAGCCTCGAAGGGGCCGCGCGCACGATCCGCTGCTATGAACCCGCGGTCGTCCCCGACCTCCTGCAAACACCCGAATACGCAAGGGCAGCACTGCGTTTGCGGAATCCATATCGCCCCGACACCGAGATCGACCAGCTGTTGGCGGTGCGCCTGCAGCGGCAGCAGATCCTGGACCGCGACAATCCGCCGTACCTGTGGATCTTGGTCGAAGAGAACGCGCTACGCAGGCAGATCGGCGGTGCCGCGGTCTGGCGGGCGCAACTGGAGTACCTGGAACGGCGTATCCAGCAGGAGCACATCGTGATCCAGATCGTGGACGAGGCCGCCTTCGGCCCCGCGATCGTGGACAGCGCGTTCGTCTATCTGCGCTTCGCCGAGACCCTGCTGCCGGATGTCGTGTGTATCGCGCAACCCACCAGCACGCTGTACATGGAGGAGCGGGAAAACATCGTCCGCTATCTCAATATCGCGGAGACCCTTGCGCAGCAGTCCGCACGACCATCCGAAACCGGTCGGCTCCTGCAGACGCTGCTGGAGTCCGTGTGAGCACCCACCCGCCACAGGAGGAACGCAACTCCCAGCCGAGCCCGCCACCGGCCACACCCCCGTGGCGGGAACTCGCCGCCGCGATAGCCACCGCCGCGCCGGTCGGCCTGCTGGTCGACTGGCCGACAGCAGTACAAGTACTGCTCACCATCTTCGCGGGCCTGACCGCGGCGCGCCGAAGCCCGGACCACGAATGACGCTCGGCACCCAGGCCGACGCTGCACCAAGGGCTGACAGCCCTGCACAGCCACGGACCCTCAGCACCGATGCCAGGCGGCCTGCGTTCAGCGGCGGGTGGTGGTGCGCAGTTCTCGGGGGAGGGAGAAAACCAGGGTTTCGTTGGCGGTGGTGACCGGTTGGACGTCGCCGAAACCGTGCTCCGCGAGCATGTCGAGCACGCCGCGCACCAGGATGTCGGGCACCGAGGCACCCGAGGTGATGCCGATCGTCTGCACACCGTCGAGCCAGGCGGTATCCACCTCGCGGGCGAAGTCGACCAGATAGGCCGCCTTGGCACCCGCGTTGAGCGCGACCTCGACCAGGCGGACCGAGTTGGAGGAGTTCTTCGAACCGACGACGATCACCAGATCGCATTCGGGCGCCATCGCCTTGACCGCCGTCTGACGGTTCGAGGTGGCGTAGCAGATGTCGTCGCTCGGCGGATCCTGCAGCGTGGGGAACCGCTCGCGCAGCCGCCGCACCGTCTCCATCGTTTCGTCGACGCTGAGCGTGGTCTGGGACAACCAGATCACCTTCGACTCGTCGCGCACGGTGACGTTGTCCACCGAGTCGGGGCCGTCGACGAGCTGGATGTGCTCGGGCGCCTCGCCCGCCGTGCCCTCCACCTCTTCGTGGCCTTCGTGGCCGATCAGCAGAATGTCGTAGTCGTCGCGGGCGAAACGCTTGGCCTCCTGGTGCACCTTGGTCACCAGGGGGCAGGTCGCGTCGATGGTGTGCAGGTTGCGCGCGGCCGCCGATTCGTGCACCGCGGGCGAAACGCCGTGCGCGGAGAACACGACCAGTGCGCCCTCGGGCACCTCGTCGGTTTCGTCGACGAAGATGACCCCGCGCTCGCGCAGCGTCTCCACGACGTGCCGGTTGTGCACGATCTCCTTGCGCACGTAGATGGGCGCACCATGCTTGTCCAGCGCCTTCTCGACGGTTTCCACCGCGCGGTCCACGCCGGCGCAGTACCCGCGCGGCTCCGCTAGCAGCACCCGCTTGCCACCGGCGCGCTCGGCGGTTCCGGCTCCCGTCGATCGGGCGATTCCGAGGTTCAAGGGTATGGCCGTGGACATGCCGACAGCTTACGTGCGCACACCGACCTCGCGCTGTCCGGGCGCTGGCTCGCTCGGCGTCCGTGCGGGCCGCACACCGCGGTCCACGTGCCGGGCGACCGCCCCGCCGACCGGGCGCGCGCCGCCGCGATGGTGTGCCATCTCACCGGCGGATCGAGCCGCGAACTCGGCCGCACCCGGCGGCGAGGCGCGCCACGAGCACGCCCGTTCATACGCCAGAATCACACCCCGTGATCCCCGACCTTTGCTTAGCACACCATTTCGGGCAGGCTAGGACCATGTTTCGACCACCGTTCCTGGCCCGGGTAGCCGCCGGGGCCGCCGTTTACGCCATCGAGGAGACTCGTCGGCTACCCACGGCCGCAATGAATTTGCCGATCACCGCCATCAGCCAGCTGCTGCAGACGACGATGCACGTCCAGCAGTTCGTGACCAGCCTCGCGCTCAAGGGCGACGCGGTCTTCGACCGGTTGGCCAATACTCCGGAGGAGCAGCCGGAGTGGGCGACCTTCGACGAGGACCTGCCCGCCGAACCGGCGTCCGGCCAGGTCCGCGCGAGCCGCTTCGACCTGTACGCCGACGACCCGGAGCCCGCCTCGTTCACCACCCCGGCCGAGACCCGCGCGGGCGAGCGCAACGGCCATGGCGCCACCGTGCACGCCATCGAGCCCGAACCCGTTGCCCCCGTGGCAGAACCCGAGATCGACCGCGTGGCCGACCCCGGGCCGGAGATCCGTGAGCCGGAAGTAGCCACCCGCTACGACTACGCGAACATGACTGTGGCCCAGCTGCGCGCCCGCCTGCGCATGCTCAGCCTCGAAGACCTTTCCGCGTTGCTCGAATACGAGCAGCAGACCCTCGCCAGGGCGCCGTTCGTGACCATGCTGACGAATCGGATCGCCACCGTGCGGGCGCAGTGACCGAACCTCGGACCTCACCGTCGCAGGCGGGCCGGGAAACCCCCGGTCCGCCGCGCGAATCCGGCCCCGCCGCCGCGCCCGCGCCGAACGCCGCGCCCGGCCGGGAGAATTCCGCGGAACAGCCCTGGCCGGTCCGCTCCGTCGCGCTCAAGGTCGCCCAGTGGATCGACCGGCTCGGCAGCATCTGGGTCAAGGGCAGATCACCCAGATCAATCTGCGGCCGGGCACCCGCACCGCGTTTCTGGTGCTACGCGATCCGTCGGCCGATATGTCCCTGTCGGTCACCTGCGACCCGGATCTCATTCGTAAATCGCCTGTTCCGCTGCAAGAGGGCAGCCGCGTGGTGGTCTACGGCAAACTCGCGTTCTTCACCGGCCGCGGCACCCTGTCCCTGCGGGTCATCGAGATCCGTCCGGTCGGCGTCGGTGAATTGCTCGCCCGCATCGAACGACTGAAAGCGCTGCTGGCCGCCGAGGGACTCTTCGACCCGCGGCTCAAGCGCGCACTGCCGTTCCTGCCCAAGACCATCGGCCTGATCACCGGACGGGCCAGCGCCGCCGAACGCGACGTCCTGACCGTGGCCCGTAATCGTTGGCCCGCAGTACGTTTCGAGATCCGCAATACCGCCGTGCAGGGCCCCACCGCGGTCCCGCAGATGCTGGAGGCCCTGGCGCAGCTCGATCGCGACCCGGCGGTCGAGGTGATCGTGCTCGCCCGCGGCGGGGGCAGCGTCGAAGATCTGCTGCCGTTTTCCGACGAGGCCCTCTGCCGCGCGATCGTCGCCGCGACCACCCCCATCGTCAGCGCGATCGGGCACGAACCCGACAACCCGCTCAGTGATCTCGTCGCCGACCTGCGGGCCGCGACACCGACCGACGCCGCCAAGCGTGTGGTGCCCGACGCCGCCGCGGAACTGGCAGGGGTGCGCGATATGCGCGCCCGCTCGGCCGCCGCGTTGCGGGGCTGGGTCGAGCGGGAAACGCGCGCGCTCACCCAGCTGCGGTCGCGTCCGGTCCTGGCCGACCCGCTCCGCGAAATCGAGCGCCGCACCGAGGATGTCGAACGGCTGCGCGCCTCGGCCCGGCGCTGCGCCGAACAGTTCATCCGCACCGAGGCGACCGCGACCCGGCACCTGCGCGAAAAGCTCACCGCCGTGGGACCGGCCGCGACCCTGGCCCGTGGTTACGCTGTCGTGCAGCGCGTCACGGGCACCGAACGCCACGTGGTGCGCACCATCGAGGATGCCCCCGCGGGCAGCCAGCTGCGCATCCGCGTCGCCGACGGCGCGATCACCGCGGCGGGACTGGGCACGCAGGCACT
This sequence comes from Nocardia brasiliensis IFM 10847, assembly GCF_000710915.1. Lineage (GTDB taxonomy): Bacteria > Actinomycetota > Actinomycetes > Mycobacteriales > Mycobacteriaceae > Nocardia > Nocardia brasiliensis_A. Next base: position 59,218 of record NZ_BAUA01000108.1, on the reverse strand, counting down.
CGGGCCGCGGGCCACCGAAACCGACGACACCGAAACGAGAAGGAGCTGATCCTTGGCCGAGCCCGGTAAGGACGCCGACACCGAACTGGCCGAGATCGCTACCTTCGGTTACGAACGTGCCCGCGACGAACTGGTCAATGTCGTGAAGATGCTGGAGCAGGGGGGCCTCGACCTGGACGAGTCGCTCACCCTGTGGGAGCGTGGCGAGGCCCTGGCCAACCGCTGCGAAGAGCATCTGGCCGGCGCCAGGAAGCGCGTCGAAGACGCGCTGTCGCGCACCGACCTCGAGGACGAGAAATGACGATCCGGCGCGCCACCCCCGATATCCGCACCGACGATATCGAGCGCAGCCGCGAGTTCTACCGGCTGCTCGGTTTCGAGGAGGCGATGGATCTCGGCTGGGTCGTCACCATGGTGTCCCCGGCCAACCCGACCGCCCAGGTGCTGCTCGTCGGGCCGGACGCGGAGCAACTCCAGCCGAATATGAGCGTGGAGGTCGAGGATGTCGACGCGGTGCACGCGGCGATGACCGCGGCGGGCGCCGATATCGTCTACCCCCTACGCGACGAACAGTGGGGCGTACGCAGGTTTTTCGTTCGCGATCCGAGCGGCACCATCGTCAACGTGGTCAGCCACCGCTAGGGAAACGTGCACGCATGCGCAACAGCTCGGCCGCCGTTGCCGGAGCCGCGGGGGTTGATTCCGCGGGGTCAGGCGCCGGCTTTGAGGGGCGGTGCGGCGACGACGGCCTGGGCCAGGGTGGTGAACGCCGCCCGGTCGCCCGCGCCGGTGATCAGCACCCGGGACTGGCCGAGGTCGGCGACCCAGGCCGGTTCCGAACCGGGTTCGGAGTACACGACCCATTTCTGGTCGCCGATCGTTTCGGCACCGGTGGCGTAGCGCGAGCCCAAGACGTAGCGCGACAACGCCTCTTCGGTCGCGTTGCTCTGCGTGAACCGCATGTAGGTGCCCTGCGTAGTGATATAGCCGACAGTGCTGACCGGTCCGCCGCCGGTGCCGCTGATGGCCTGGCGGCTGCCGGAGTTCGGCGTCCAGTCCGCAGGCACGGCCGGGTTGCGGATCGGGAACGGCAGCGAACGCGCGTCGGCGGTGAGCGCGGCCTTCACGTCGAAATGCGGGATCTGGCCCTGCGTCGGACCGTTTCCGGCGAAACTGCACTGGCTGGCGAGCCCGGCGAACACCACCGCGATCAGCACCAGCGGGATCAGCGACCAGAACAGATCCCGGTAGTCGTTCAGGATGCGCGGCTTTTGGTTGGGCACGGTTCCAGTATCCACTCGCCCCTACGGTGTTCCTTCTCGCACCCCGATCCACCGAGCAGGGTGTACGGCCGTCTCAAACCGAGTGAGACAATCGTCCGGTACGTACCGACGCACAGGAGGCACCCCGCAATGACGGCATCTTCCCCGACACCGAGCCGCCGCGAGGCGCCGGACCGCAACCTCGCGCTCGAGTTGGTCCGCGTCACCGAGGCCGGGGCGATGGCCGCCGGCCGGTGGGTCGGCCGTGGCGACAAGGAGGGCGGCGACGGCGCGGCCGTCGACGCGATGCGGCAGCTGGTCAATTCGGTGTCCATGCGCGGCATCGTGGTGATCGGTGAGGGCGAGAAGGACGAGGCGCCCATGCTGTTCAACGGTGAGCTGGTCGGTGACGGCACCGGTCCCGAGGTCGACTTCGCGGTGGACCCGGTGGACGGCACCACCCTGATGTCGAAGGGTTCGCCTGGCGCCATCGCCGTGCTCGCGGTCGCCCAGCGCGGCGCGATGTTCGATCCGTCCGCGGTGTTCTACATGAGCAAGATCGCGGTCGGCCCCGACGCCGCCGACGTGATCGATATCTCGGTGCCGATCAGTGAGAACATCCGCCGCGTCGCCAAGGCCAAGGGCCTGTCGAAGTCGGACCTGACCGTCTGCATCCTGGACCGCCCCCGCCACGCCGACCTCATCCAGCAGGTGCGCGACGCGGGCGCGCGCATCCGCCTGATCTCCGACGGTGACGTCGCGGGCGCCATCGCCGCGGCCCGCCCCGATTCGGGCACCGACATCCTGGTCGGTGTCGGCGGCACCCCGGAGGGCATCATCGCCGCCGCCGCCATGCGCTGTATGGGCGGCGAACTCCAGGGCATGCTCGCCCCCACCGACGACGACGAGAAGCAGAAGGCGATCGACGCGGGCCACGATCTGGACCGGGTGCTCACCACCGAAGACCTGGTGGCCGGCGACAACGTCTTCTTCTGCGCCACCGGCGTCACCGACGGCGACCTGCTGCGCGGCGTCCGCTACTACGGAGGCGGCGCGTCGACCCAGTCGATCGTCATGCGCTCCAAGTCCGGCACCGTCCGGATGATCGACGCCTACCACCGCCTCACCAAGCTGCGCGAGTACTCCTCGGTCGATTTCATCGGCGACGAGCACGCGGTCCCGCCGCTCCCCTGACCGGGACCGCGGAATCGATCAAGGCGCGCAGGCACATCCGCCCGCGCGCCTTTTTCGCGCCGGCACCCCTATTCCCGATCGACCCCGCCATGACGGTGTGCGAATCACTACAGGCGTGGCAGCCCCACTGCGCTCCGCTCGGGCATATGGTCGAAAACATGGCAGACGAGACGCAGTACCGCATCGAGCACGACACCATGGGCGAGGTCCGGGTCCCGGTGGATGCGCTGTGGCGGGCGCAGACCCAGCGGGCCGTGGAGAACTTCCCGATCAGCGGACGCGGCCTCGAGCGCGCGCAGATCCGCGCGCTCGGCCTGCTGAAGGGCGCCTGCGCCAAGGTGAACAAGGACCTCGGCCTGCTCGATCCGGCCAAGGCGGACGCCATCATCGCCGCGGCGAACGAGATCGCCGCGGGCGCGCACGACGACCAGTTCCCGATCGATGTGTTCCAGACCGGCTCGGGCACCAGCTCGAACATGAACGCCAACGAGGTGATCGCCTCGATCGCGAAGGCCAACGGCGTCACCGTGCACCCGAACGACGACGTGAACATGTCCCAGTCGTCCAACGACACCTTCCCGACGGCCGTGCACCTGGCCGCCACCGAGGCCGTGATCACCGACCTGGTGCCCGCACTGGAGCATCTGCGACTCGCGTTGCTGGACAAGTCGACCGAGTGGCGGACCGTGGTCAAGTCCGGCCGCACCCACCTGATGGACGCGGTCCCGGTGACGCTCGGCCAGGAGTTCGGCGGTTACACCCGGCAGATCGCCGCGAGCATCGACCGCGTGATGGCGACCCTGCCGCGCCTCGGCGAGTTGCCGATCGGCGGCACCGCGGTGGGCAGCGGTCTGAACGCGCCGGACGGCTTCGGCGGCAAGGTCGTCGCGGAGCTGGTCCGCGCGACCGGGATCGACGCGCTGCGCGAGGCGCGCGATCACTTCGAGGCGCAGGCCGCCCGAGATGGTCTGGTGGAGGCGTCGGGTGCGGTGCGCACCGTCGCGGTGAGCCTCACCAAGATCGCCAACGACATTCGCTGGATGGGTTCGGGCCCGCTCACCGGCCTCGGTGAACTCCAGCTGCCCGATCTGCAGCCCGGCAGCTCGATCATGCCCGGCAAGGTGAATCCCGTGCTGCCCGAGGCGGTGACGCAGGTCGCCGCTCAGGTGATCGGCAACGACGCCGCGGTCGCGTTCGGCGGCGCGAACGGCGCGTTCGAACTGAACGTCTACATTCCGGTGATGGCGCGCAATCTGCTCGAATCGATTCGCTTGCTCGCCAACGTTTCCCGGCTGTTCGCGGACAAGTGCGTGCACGGTTTGGTCGCGAATGTGGAACACCTGCGCACGCTTGCCGAATCGTCGCCGTCCATTGTGACTCCGCTGAATTCGGCGATCGGTTACGAGGAGGCCGCCGCGGTAGCCAAGGAAGCGTTGAAGCACAAGAAGACAATTCGACAGACCGTCATCGACCGCGGCCTGCTCGACGAGAAACTCACCGAAGCAGAACTCGACCGCCGATTGGATGTGCTGTCGATGGCGAAGGTGAAAGACGGGAAATAGAAATACTCTTCGAGCGTCACGTCGGATGCGCTGTGAACTGCACCGACGTGACGTTCGACAAACGTGCGCGCGGGTACGTCAGCCGAAGTCGGACGTACCCGCGCCGGGCATCACAGGAAGATGCCGAGTGCCGCGAGGAACGCGCCTGCGCCGACCGAGGCCAGAGCGAGAAGACCGCCAACGATTGCACTGATCATGTTTCTTTCCTTTCTTGCTCCCGCCGAAGCGGGCGTACACACAGCTAATCGCTGGCTATACGACGTGTGTTTCACCACATTTTCGCGGCAGCAGAAAGAAAACTCGGTCGACGCCAGGAATCCTGGCGTCGACCGGGAGAAATTCAGCGCAGGTAGGAAAGTTCTTCGCGGGCCTTTTCGCCCGCGTCACCGAGATCGGTACGCGTGAAAACGTTCCACCGCTGCAACAGCGGCTTGAAAACCAGCTCGTCCTGGCGCGCCGGATCATAGATCCCGGCCTCGGCGAGCACGTCGTCGCTGTTGCGTCCGTCGGCCAGGATCACCGACGGCACGGCGAAATCGGCGATCCGATCGGCGATGGCCCGCATCGTCTGATCCGGTGCCACGTTGAAGCCCGCCTCGACCATGTCCGCGAAGAACTCGGCCTGCAATTCGTCGTCGCGCGCGATGCGCTCGGCGATCGCGGTGACCATCGGGCTCTCGTTCAGCGCGGCGGTGTTGCGGTGCCGGATCGCGGCGGCGACCTCTTCGAAGGCACACGCGGCGAGCACGTCGAGCAGGTGCATGCCGGGGCGGCGGAAGCCGGTGGTCATGTGCGCCATCCGCATCCGCTCCAGTTCGACCGGGTCCACCGACCTGGTCACCATGAGGAAGTTGCGGATCAGGATCTCGTGGCGGTTCTCCTCGGCGGTCCAGCGGCCGACCCAGCGCCACCAGGCCCCGGTGCGCAGGTACTTGCCGAGCTCGCGATGGTACGAGGGCAGGTTGTCCGCGATGAGCACACTGACGGTCAACGCCAGCTTGGCCACCTCGCTGAGTTCGGACTGCGCCGGATCCCAGTCGACACCGCCGAGGAACGAGAAGTTACGGCCGTCGTCCCACGGCACGTAGTCGTGCGGCTGCCACCCGTCGGCGGCGTCGATGTGACGGCGCAGGGTGGATTCCACGTCCAGCGCGAGCGATTCGAGCAACTCGCGATCGGTCAAGAGAGTTTGCACCTAGACAACCTAGCGGTTGAGCCCCTGATACGGGGATTCGATGAATGAGACCGGACAGGCGTCCAGGACCACCGTGGCGGCCCCGGACGCCGAAGTGCCAACTACTTCATCGTGACGGTCGTCTTGCCGTCCACCCAGGTGATGGTGCCACCCGTGAAGTCGCTCTCCTTGCCGCCGGCGATGTCCTTCTCGTCGCTGGTGGGGTAGCCCAGCTTACCCATGGCGCCGCCGTTCTCCTCCCACGCCTTGCGGATCTCGCCCCAGACGATGTGGGCCTGGCCGTCTTTGGCCTTGTAGACCGTGCCGCCGACGAAGTCCTGATACTTGCCCTCTTCGGGACCGGACTCCTGCGCCTCCAGCGGAGCGCCGAGGGCGCCGGTCGGGCCGCCGCTCTGCATGTACTTGTCGAAGATGTCGCCGGAAACGGTGAGTTCGCCACGCTGCGTGGCGATCTTGGTCTCCTCCGCGGCACCCGAGGCGTGCTCTTCACCGCTGTGCATCGCGGCCGAGGTGGCCGTGACCGACGCCGCGGCGTTGTTGTCGTTCTTGTCGTCGTCGTCCTTGCTGCAACCCGCGACGATCAGGCCAGCGGCCGCGAGCAGGGCAGTGTATCCAGCCGTTCGTCGAGCGAAGTGGTGCATTTCCATCCTCTCGAAAGTGGCTACCGCGGACGTCCCCGGCACGGTGACGCCGCTGGCAGCCTAGGCCGATGTTCAGCAATGACCCGGCGAATCATCAAGTGACACGCCGGGTCATGCGGAACAGCTATGGCCGGGATATTACCCGTCGGCTATTCGGCGAAACACACCGCCCAGATCAGGCGTTGGGCCCATACTCCTCCAGCATCTCTGTGACGAGCGCCGCAATCGGCGAGCGCTCGCTGCGGGTCAGCGTGATGTGAGCAAACAACGGGTGACCCTTCAGCTTCTCGATCACCGCGGCCACACCGTCGTGCCTGCCGACCCGCAGATTGTCCCGCTGAGCCACGTCGTGGGTGAGCACCACCCGCGAACCGGTGCCGAGCCGGCTGAGCACGGTGAGCAGCACATTGCGTTCCAGCGACTGCGCCTCATCGACGATCACGAACGAGTCGTGCAGCGATCGACCACGAATGTGGGTGAGCGGCAACACCTCCAGCATGTCGCGACTGAGCACCTCCTCCATCACCTCGCGGCTGGCCAGTCCGTCGAGCGTGTCGAAGACCGCCTGCGCCCAGGGGCCCATCTTCTCGCTCTCACTACCCGGCAGATAGCCGAGTTCCTGGCCGCCGACGGCGTAGAGCGGCCGGAACACCACCACTTTGCGCTGGGTGCGCCGCTCCAGCACCGCCTCCAGGCCCGCGGTCAGCGCGAGCGCGGATTTGCCGGTGCCCGCCCGGCCGCCGAGCGAGACGATGCCGACGCTCTCGTCCAGCAGCAGATCCAGGGCGATGCGCTGCTCGGCGGAACGGCCGTGCAGGCCGAACGCCTCGCGCTCGCGCACCAGCTGGACCCGCTTGTCCGGGGTGACCCGGCCGAGCGCGCTGGAACTGCTGCCGAGGAGCCGGATTCCGGTGTGGCACGGCAGTTCCCGCGCGCCGTCGAGATCCAGCACGGACTCCGCGTAGAGCTGGTCGATCTGAGCCGAGCTGACGTCGAGCTCCACCATGCCGGACCAGCCGGAGGTGACGACGTCCTGCGCGTGATACTCGTCGGCCTGTAAGCCCACCGCACTCGCTTTGACCCGCAGCGGAATGTCCTTCGACACGAGCACCACCTGGCGGCCTTCGGCCGCGAGATTGAGTGCGCACGCCAGGATTCGGGAATCATTGGTGTCGGTGCGGAAGCCGACCGGAAGGACCGCGGGATCGGTGTGGTTCAGTTCCACCTGCAGCGTTCCACCCTCGGTGCCGATCGGCACCTGCTGATCCAGCCTGCCGTGCTGCAGGCGCAGATCATCCAGGTTGCGCAGGGCTTCCCGCGCGAACCAGCCCAGTTCGTGGTGATGCCGCTTGCCTTCGAGTTCGCTGATGACCACCAGCGGAAGCACGACGTCGTGTTCGCCGAAACGGGTGAAAGCCCAGGGATCGGACAACAGGACCGAGGTGTCGATGACGAAGGTATCGGCCGGGGAATGCGAGGGGTGTGCCCCCTTCGCGGCGGTTCCGCCTTTCGCGGAACGGGATTGCGCCGAGGGAGCGGGAACGGAGCGTGAAGCAGTCACGGTGGGCTCCTCTTTGTCCGCGCGGCACCCGCACGAACGATCTCGCTGGACCGGTCCGTCCTGATGGACCCGACGTTGCCGTCAGATGCCACGAGGGCCGGGTGCCGGCCCCCTCGTACTGAATAGCTCAGTCACGGTCAGGACCTCCCGTACGAGCCACACCGCCGCGGCCCGCACCACCGACGCTACCGCCGAACCACGCTTCCCCGCTTCCGCACAGGTAGGCGTGTCCGTGAATTTGTCGTTAACCGCACGCCCCGGCCGCGATCGCCGGGTCGGCGCTGCCGGTCGGCGCGCGCTGCCGATGCGCCGGTGCGGTCCCCGGCCCGCATCCGGCGCGGCCCGCTACAGTCGCTGGTATGGCCGGTAACGAGGACCTGGACACGCTGTCGTCGAAGGAACTGCACGACCGAGCGGTGAAGCTTGCCGTCCGACACGGGGACGTGAAGTTCCTGTGGCGGCTGCTCACCTCGATCCCGGCCGCCGAGGCTGCCGCGGGCAACCTCGGCGAGAGCGAGGCCGATATCAAGTACGTGCTGCCGATGATCGACGACTACATCCACGCCGGTGACGGCGAGGTCGCCGAGGTGTTGCGGCCGTTCTATCTGGAATACCTGAACGAGCACAGCTGACCCCGGCGATCCTGGCCTAGGAGTCCGCTGCGGCGGTCACCGAGATCGCCGCGGACGGACAGGTCTGCTCGGCTTCCAGCGCCGCGGTGTGCTGCCCGGGCGGCGGCGCGGCATCGAGCAGCCACACCCGGCCGTCGGCGGCGTCCTGGTCGAACACGGCAGGGGCGAGCAGCGCACACATCCCCGCGCCGACGCAGCGGTCCCGATCGACGGTGATCTTCATCGAGTACTCCTCCCTACCAGGTGACCGGAAGCCGGTGCACGCCGTAGATGTCCATGTCGTGCCGTAGCGGCACCTCCTCCGGCGGCACCGCGAGCCGCAGAGTCGGGAACCGAGTCAGCAAGGCGGGCAACGCGACTCGCATCTCGACGCGCGCCAGCTGCTGACCGAGACACTGGTGCGGACCGTGCCCGAAGCCGAGATGCCCGACGGCGTTGCGGCGGATATCGAAGCTGTCCGGGTCGTCGTACTTGGCGGGGTCGCGATCGGCCGCCTGGAACGACAGCGCGACCGTCTGGCCCGCCGTGATCAGCTGCCCGTCGATCTCGACGTCCTCGAGCGCGACCCGGGTCGAGGTGTGCGTGATGGTGAGGTAGCGCATCAGCTCCTCGATCGTCTGATCCGCGAGTTCGGGTCGCGCCCGCAGTTCGGCCAGTTGATCGGGGTGGCTGAGCAACGCGAAGGTGCCCAGCGCGATCATGTTCGCCGTGGTGTCCAGGCCCGCCCCCAGCAGCAGCGCGCCGACGCCGGACAGCTCGTCCTCGGCGAGTTCGGTGCCGGTGAGATCGCTGAGCAGGTCGTCGGTGGGTGCGGCCCGCTTGGCCACGACCAGCTCGCGGATGTAGTTCTGCACCTCGATGAACGCGTTGTTGCGATCCACGACCGCAGAGTTCACGCTGTTCGCGGCGACCAGGAAGCGATGGAAGGCATCCCGGTCGACCGGGGGCACACCGAGCAGTTCGCAGACGGTCAGCGCCGGCACCGGGAAGGCGAACGCCTCGACCAGATCCACCGGACCGCCGGTGCGCGCCATGACGTCCAGATGGTCGGCGGTGATCTGCTCGACCCGTTCGGTGAGCTGTCCCATGCGCCGGACAGTGAACTTGCCCGCCAGCAACTTTCGGTATCGCGTATGCGCCGGAGCGTCGACGCCGAGCATGTCGCCGGGCAGGGCGGGCGGCATCTCGCCCATCGGGGCGAACGGGTAGTGGATCAGCTCGTAGCGGACGCTGAAACGCGGGTCGGCCAGGATCGCCCGCACCGTCGCGTAGCTCGTGGCGAGCCAGCCGCGGTGGTCGTCCGGAAAGGTGAACGGCACCAACGGACGCAGTGCGGCCAGTTCCGCGGGCGGATCGAACGGGCACCCCGGCGGTCGGACGGTCGGCAGCTCGACGATCTCGGACAAGGACTCGTTCATGGCGATTCCCCTCAATCGGTGGTTTTTGGCTTGATCTGAACGCTACGTTGCGTTCAGATCAGGTCAATGAGAGAAGTCGCGATTTTGCGGAACTTACTGGTACAAGCCAGATTTGAATTGCAATGAGGATGCAGGTGAATGCACCGCCGACCATCCGTCGTTGCAATGAGATGCGACTGAGCGCAATACTTGACCACACGGAACGGACGGGAGGCGCACATGCCGGGCGGCAGATTGACCGAGCAGGAGCGCGAGCTCATCGCCGAAGGCCTGTCCGAAGGGATCGGCTACGCCGAGATCGCCCGGCAGTTGGCGCGGCCGACCTCGACCGTGAGCCGGGAGGTCACCCGCAACGGCGGGCCGAGCCGCTATCACCCGGGCCGGGCACACCGGGCCACCGAGCGGCGCGCGCGGCGCGGTGGATCACGTACCGGCGCAACGACTCCCACTCCGGGAGCGGGCGCGCTACGCGAATTCGCCGAGCAACTCACCGTGTTGATGGCCAAGTCCGGACTGCCCCGCACCGCGGCGGCCGTGCTCACCTCGCTCTATCTCACCGATTCCGGCAGCCGCACGGCCGCCGAGCTCGTCGGGCAGTTGCACGTCAGCCCGGCGACCGTCTCGGCCGCGGTCAAGGCACTCGAAGCCCAGGGGCTGATCCGGCGCGAACGCGATGCCGGCAGTCGGCGCGAGCGCTATGCCGTCGACGAACACGCTTGGGTCCGTGCGACTTTGACCAGCGCGCAGCAGATCTACGATCTCGCCGAGATCTCCCGGCGCGGCGTCGAGGTGCTCGGCGTCGATACCCCCGCCGGCGCCCGCGCGCACGAGACCAGCCGCTTCTTCGAGTTCGTCGGCCGCGACATGATCGAATCCGCCGAGCGGTGGCGAAAGGCGCTGGATCAGGAGCGAATACGAGACCGACTCACCGCGACAGCGCGGCCCGCGCAACGCCCGTGACCGCGCCGCGCAGCAGGTTCTCCCAGCTGAAGTGGTCGTCCCACAGGATGATTCGGCCGTCACGCACCTCGAGGGTGCCCATCACCCAGAACGCCACCCGCACCGGACCGACCCGCAGCACGTCGGTGCGATCGGTGAGCACGAAATCGCCGTCGGCCGCGATGTGATGCATCTGCACCTCGAAACCGAACGCGTCGCGCTCCAGTCCGCGCAGGATCTTGCGCGTCAGCCCGCCGCCGACAGCGGGCAGCGTGGAGTTCTTCCAGACCACCTCGGGGTGCAGCAGTTCCAGCGCGTCGGCGACGGCGCCTAGCTCGAGCGCGGAGAAGAACTCCCGCACCGTGGTGATCGCGTCCTGCTCGAGGTCGAGGTCCTGGGTCATGGTCCGACCATAGGCCGCCGGCCCGTCGTTCGACAGACCCGATCCGAAACAGCTACGCCCGCGCGCGGGCCGCGTTCAGCACGCCGAGACCGTCGAGGATGCGATCGATGCCGAAGCGCAGCGCGCCGACCCCGCCCGCGACCGCGCCCTCTTCGGCGAAGGCGGCCACCGCCAGCGGATACCGGTCCGCGGCCACCGACACCATGGCCTCGAGTTGCCCCGCGACCTGCGCCTGGAACGCGTCCGCCACGGCCGGCCCCTGTTGCACGAGGCTGCGCACATGTCCCGACAGCAGCACGATGGAGTCCAGGCGCTCCGGTGCCGTCAGCCGGGTCTCGGCCAGCGCGCCCAGCGCGGCCTCCATCCACCCCATCTCGTTGGGCCCCATCGGCCGCACCCCCACGGTGAGCTCGATCCCCCACGGATGGGCGCGGTAGCGCTCGAACAACGTCTCGGCCCACACACACAGCGCGGCGCGCCACGGCTCCTCGCTCGAAGCACGCCGCGCCGCAGCGATTTCCGGTGGTGCACCGATGGCTTCCTCCAGCATCAGCGCGGTCAGCTGCTCCTTGCCCGGCACATAGCGGTACAGCGACATCTTCGTGAACCCGAGCCGCTCCGCGAGCCGTTGCATGGACAGGTTCGCCAACCCTTCGGCGTCGGCGAGCGCGATCGCCTCGGCCACGATCCCCGCCAGCGTGAGGGCGGGTTTCGGCCCGCGCTTGGGCCGCTGCTGGATACCCCAGAGCAGTTCGACGGTGGTCGGGGTCGGCATGGCCAGTTCCTTCCGGAGGACGTCTTGACTTCAAAACTGTGTCTACCATACGCTGATCTGTGTCCTACGGAAACAGAATCCATTGGACACAGATCTAGACCTCAGGAGCCCACGTGCTTGACAAGACCGTTCTCATTTCCGGCGCGAGCATCGCCGGGCCCGCCCTCGCCTACTGGCTGCATCGCTACGGTTTCGACGTCACCGTGGTCGAACGCGCCCCGGCGCTGCGACCGGGCGGCCAGGCCATCGACTTCAAAGGCCACACCCACTTCACCGTGCTGGAGCGGATGGGCATCCTCGACGACATCCGCAAACGCCGGACCGGGACCAGCGACACCGTATTCGTCGACGACAACGGCAAACGGCTCTCCGTGATGTCCGGCGACTTCACCGGCGGCGAACTGGAGATTCTGCGCGGCGACCTGGCCGAGGTCATGTACCAGCGCACCGCCGACCGCTGCGCATACCTGTTCGGCGACTCGATCAGCGCGCTCACCCAGCAGGCCGACGGCGTGCACGTCGAATTCGAGCACGGGCCCGCCCGCACCTTCGACCTGGTCTTCGGCGCCGACGGCATCCACTCCCGGGTACGCCGACTCGCGTTCGGGCCCGAGCGCGATCTCGTCGAGTACCTCGGCTACTACTACTGCATCGCGGGCGCGAGCCCGTGGAGCGGCGACCTCAGGGGGTCGCGCGAACGCGCGATCGGTTACGGACACAACGTCCCCGGCAAGCTCGCGATCAGCGGCGGCACGAAAGCGCAGCAGATGTACGTGTTCGCCTCCCCCGAACTCGACTACGCGCGTGACGACACCGCGGCCCAGCGCCGCATCGTCGAGCAGGCGTTCGCGGACGTCGGCTGGGAAGTGCCGCGGATGCTCGGCGAAATGCGGGACTTCGACGACTTCTACCTCGACACGCTCAGCCTGGTACGACTGAAAGGCCACTACACCAAGGGGCGGGTCGCGTTGATCGGCGACGCGGCTTACGGAAACACCTTGGGCGGCTTCGGAACCGGGCTCGCCGTGGTCGGCGCGTACGTGCTCGCGGGCGAACTCGCCGTCGCCGGTGGGGATTACGAAGTGGCCTTCGCCCGCTACGACGAGATCATGCGGGGCTACGCCAAGATCGCGGGCAACAGCAACGCGGGCCGATTCCTCGCGCCGAAGACCGCACCAGGCATCCGCTTGCGCAACTGGTTCTTCAACTCACGCCTGTTCACCCTGATGCTGAAGTACACCGACAAGGTCGCCAACGACATCGACCTGCGGGACTACCCCAGCCTCCTCGCCGCCGCAGAGATCAACTGAAACCAGTTGGCGCGCATCGGATCGGCCCACACCGACGGTTCCAGGCCGACCGGTACGTGCCGGTCCATTCCCGATCCGCAGACAGCGGTGAATCGGCTGTGTTTCGATGGAACCGATGCGGGGCGAGGCGCGTCTATAGGGTCAGAGGCACTGACGAAAGGGGACGGTGATGGTGGACAGCCCGTTTCCGGGGTACATCGAGGATGCGAAGTCCGGGGCGTTGCAGGTGCGGATGGATCCGCAGGGGTTCATCGATATGGACAAGGCGTGTCAGGAGCTGATCGATGCACTCGTCGCGGTGCAGACCGATGCGCGCGAACTCGGTGAGCGGCAGTATTGGGGCCTGGGCGAAAGTAATTCGCGGTTGACGTCCGCAGTCGAACTGGTCGGCTTGTTCCGCGAAAAGGCCCTCGGCGGACCGAACAACGCTTTCGACACCCTCGCCGACTACATCACGGTGGCCCAAGAGGTCCAAGCCATGTTCACCGCGATGCGCGACACCTACGCGCGCACCGACGCCGGATTCGCCGCCAAGCTGCGGGAGCTCAGCGTATGAGCCTCGGCTATGGCACAAAGGCCGCTCCGCGAACAGTTTTCGCGGCGATAGCCGCGGGGTTACTGCTCCTGACCGGTTGCGTCGGCGAAAAGGCAGGCGGCACACCGACAACGACCACCCCGGCGAATCGGTCTGCTGCCGCGACCACACAGGTCGCGTCGAACCCGCACACCGCTTTCGATCCATGCTCGGCCCTGACGCCTCAGTTCCTGGCTGCTCATCAATGGGATGCCAAACCACCGGAACCCAAGCAGGACAGCGCCGCCGGAGTCACGTGGAAAGGCTGCCGCTACGTCGCCAAGGCAGGTTACGGGTTCGTCGTGGAGACCACCACCGGCACACTCGCCCAGGTACGGGAGAAGTTCCCGGCCGCCACCGAGGTCGCGGCGGGTGCACGCAAAGCCCTGCGCTACGAAGCACGACCGGATGTGCCGGGCGGATGCACCATCAATGTCGAGATGCAATCCGGGTCGTTGTACATCCTCACGAACGTGCCGCAGACACCGGCGAACAAACACCTCGGCGCTTGCGATATCACCACCGAAATCGCCCAATCAGTCGCACCATTGCTGCCGGCGGGCAGCTGAACAACCCTGCGGGGGAGCGATCATGAAACAGACCGACGGCCGCGCGATCACCAATCCCGAGAACGCGCAAAGCTTTACCCACGCCGAGATCAAGCAGGCGGCCGACGAGATGAACCCGGACGGGGTGAGCAGCGCGGTCGACGCCTGGTCGAAGATGGCTACCGCGGTGACGAACGCCGGTCACCAATTCGAGAGCGCGATCAAGAAGGCGGTCGAACAGCACTGGGAGGGCGCGGCGGCCGAGCAGGCGGTACGCGGTATCCGCGACTACGCGACGCGGGTCGGCGAATTCGGGGAATCGTTGCACGCGCAGAGCACGCCGCTGTCGCAGGCCTCCGGTGCGGCGGCGAAATTCAAGGCATCGGTGCCCCCGGTGGTGGACACGTCGACGAATCCGCGCGGACCGGAACTGCGCAACGCGGGCGAGGAGCAGGCCCGCGACGACATGACCACCCACTACATCCAGCCGTACGGCACGACCGCCCCGGCCATTCCGACGTTGCCACCACCGATCAACCCGGTTTCCGCACCACTGCCGAGTACCGGCACCGGTACGGGCAGCGACACGGGTACCGGCCCGGCCAAGACCTCCGACGGCAGTACCGGCTCCAGCACTTCTGGTTCCGGGACGTCGCCGGAGAACAGCGGGGATGCCGAATCCGGCCGAGCCGAGCAGCCGACCGAGCCCGGATCCGGCGATGCACAGCCGAGTACGGAACCCGCTGCCACACAGGCGGCTTCGAGCGCTCAGCCCACCGACACCGCGACGACACCGGCGGCCACCACTACCGCGAAACCGACCACGACCACGGCCAACCCGTTCAGCGCCATCCCGACGGTCGGGCCGGCTTCGACGCTGCCGAGCACCCCGTCGAATCCGTCGACGGTCGCCTCTGCCGCGGGCAACGGGACGCCGAACCGGCCGAGCACGCCGACGTTCGATCGTCCGAGCGGTGTAGCCAGTCCGGTCAACGAACCGGGCACATCACGTCCAGCCTCGCCCGCGACGACGCCTGGCGCCACCGGCACGCAGCCGGCCCCCGCCCCGGTGCGTGCCGGAACTGCGGGTGTCGCAGGCTATTCCGGCATGGTCCCGCCGGGCGTCCGCGCCCGCGGCGAGGACGACGACGAGCACAAGGCACCCGGTTATCTGCGGACCGAGGAGCATGCGAAGGAACTGCTCGGCGAGGTGAAACCCACGGTGCCGCCGGTGATCGGGGTCGAATGACGTCGCAGTGGTCGCTGTCGGCCGAGCAGTTCGCGGCGGCCTGGTTCGGTACAGGCCTCGACCGCCTGCCTTTTCCGTTCCGTTTCACCAGCCGGTTCCCCGGCTTGCACGAATACCAGCTCTACCAGCAACGATTTCGGGACGAACTGGCCAAGGACGAGCGAATCCCGCTGTCGCGCACCATCACCGCGCTGGCCCGACCCGATTGGCGGATAGAGCTGCTCGGTTGCGACAACACTCGCGACGGTATCGAGCTGCGTGCCATCGGTTGCGCCACCCGCAGCGGTGTCGGCGTGATCGCGCAGCAAGAGCAGGCCCCCGACGGCGGCCGGGTGCAGTTGCGGCGGTGTCGTGCCGATCAGCTCGCGAGCGAGCTGGTGCGCATGCTCCCGGACGCGGGCGCGGGCACTACGGGTGAGAAGAGCTTTCTGCTGGACGATCTCAACGACGATCGGCCCGACCTGTTCGGCAGCGCGCCCGCCAGCGAAGTGAAAGAGAAGTATCGGCGATTCTGGCGGCAGACCTGCACCACCCGGGGAATGGCCTCGGTGCTGCTCGGCCCGCGCAACGCCGAACCCCTGCGCACCGGCCGCCTGCGCTGGATCGACACGACCGACGGCCGCTACTACGAGGTTCCGGCCAATCGCGCACTGATGATCCGGCCGGGCACCAGCGCCGATATCCGGCGCTACCTCGACGATGCGATCGCCCGGGCCAGGGCGCGCATGGAATCGGGGTGAGCGGTGTTGGCAGCACCGCGCGTGGGTAACTCGCCGATATGACTACCACCCGGGATGAGATCGAGTCGTTTCTGGTCGAATATCGAACGGGATTGAGCACCTTCGACGCCGAGCGTTCGGTGGCACTGTGGGGCGAGCCGGGCATGATCGTCAGTGACGCGTTCGTGGGCGCACTGTCCAGCACTGCCGATATGGCCGAGGGACTGAAGCAGTCCTACCCGTTCTATCAGGCGCTCGGTCTCGCCTCGGTCGGCCACACATTGCTCGAACAGGCCGACCTCACCGCCCGCGTCACCCGAATCCGCGTCCGCTGGCATTTCTATGACGGCGACGGCACGGAAATGACCGACAGCGACTACGAATACCTGCTGCGCCGCGACGACGACGGGCGATTGCACGTCCATCTGGCCGTCGCCATCGATGAAATGGAGAAGCTCGCCGCCCTCGCGGCCGCCAAGGGAATCGAGATGCCGGGCGCCTGAGGTGCACTCCCATTCCACGAAAACGGGCTCGCACCTCCGATTACCGAAGGTGCGAGCCCGTCTACCGAACCGGTGGGACTCAGCCGAGTAGGCGCCAGTCCTCCAGGCCGTCGTACAGCGGGACGCTCTGGGCGAGCTTGGTGACGCGGCCGCGCAGGGTGTCCACGTCCGAGGTGCCGGCGAGGGCGCTGGCGATGATGTCGGCGACCTCGGTGAACTCGGTGTCGCCGAAGCCTCGGGTGGCCAGCGCCGCGGTGCCGATGCGCAGGCCGGAGGTGACCATCGGCGGGCGCGGATCGAACGGAACGGCGTTGCGGTTCACCGTGATTCCGATTTCGTGCAGCAGATCCTCGCCCTGCTGACCGTCGAGCTCGGAGTTGCGCAGGTCGACGAGCACCAGGTGCACGTCGGTGCCGCCGGTGAGCACGCTGACGCCCTTGCCCTGGACGTCGGCCGCGGTCAGGCGGTCGGCGAGGATCTTCGCGCCGGACAGGGTGCGCTCCTGGCGCTCCTTGAACTCGCCGCCGGCCGCGATCTTGAAGGCGACGGCCTTCGCGGCGATGGCGTGCATGAGCGGGCCACCCTGCTGGCCGGGGAACACCGCGCTGTTGAGCTTCTTGGCGAAGTCCTGCTTGGCCAGGATGAGGCCGGAACGCGGGCCGCCGAGGGTCTTGTGCACGGTGGACGACACGACGTGCGCGTGCGGCACCGGCGAGGGGTGCAGACCAGCGGCGACCAGGCCGGCGAAGTGCGCCATGTCCACCCACAGGTAGGCGCCGACCTCGTCGGCGATCGCGCGGAACGCGGCGAAGTCCTGCTGGCGCGGGTAGGCCGACCAGCCCGCGACGATCACCTTCGGACGAGCCTCGAGCGCGATCTTGCGCACCTCGTCCATGTCGATGCGGTGGTCTTCTTTGCTGACCCCGTAGAAGTGCGTCTCGTAGAGCTTGCCGGAGAAGTTGAGCCGCATGCCGTGGGTCAGATGACCGCCGTGCGCGAGGTCGAGGCCGAGCAGCTTGTCGCCCGGATCCATCAGCGCCATCAGCACCGCGGCGTTCGCCTGCGCGCCGGAATGCGGCTGCACATTGGCGAATTCGGCGCCGAACAGCACTTTGGCGCGGTCGCGGGCGAGGGTCTCGACGACGTCGACGTGCTCGCAGCCACCGTAGTAGCGACGGCCCGGGTAGCCCTCGGCGTACTTGTTCGTCAGTACACTGCCCTGCGCCTGCAGCACCGCGCGCGGCACGAAATTCTCCGAGGCGATCATCTCGAGCGTGTCGCGCTCGCGGGCGAGTTCCCCCGCCATCGCGGCGGCGAGCTCCGGGTCGAGCTCACCGAGAGATTGAGTATTGACCGAGGCCGTCGTCTGCGTCACCGCCTCAGTCTATGGGCCGCCTTTGCGCCCATCAGCAGGGGGTTCGCCGCACGTCACCAACGGGCCACCGCCCCGCCGTGTCGCCTCTGCGCCCCGGATACCCAGCACTGTGGCGGTGCGCTCAGCCATCGTGAGCCCGCTACTTCGCCGTGCCGAGATAGTGGTCGAACAGGACGCTGAGCTGCTGCTGCGCATCGACCAGCGGCTGCGTGGACTTCATCGCGCGTGCCTGCACGATGGCGCCCTCCATCGCGCTGAACACGAAGCTGGCCAGGGACGCACTCTCTTCGGCCGGTAGCCCTGCGGTTTCCATTGCGCTACCGAGCTTTTCATGCCAGTCGGCGAAGACCGCACCGGCCGCGGCCTGCACCCCGGGTTCGGATTCGGCGAGCGCGGCGCCGACGATCGGGCACCCGGTGCGGAACGAACTCGTTTCCAGGGCGTTGACCCACCAGCCGATCAAGGCGTCCAGCCACTGCTGCGTGGGACGGGACGCGGTGATCTTTTCGATCACCGCACCGAGGCGCTCGCCCGCGACCATGGTCGCCGTGGCCACCAGCTCGCTCTTGCCTTCGGGAAAGTGCTGGTAGAGCGAGTTGCGCGAGGCCTTGCCGCGATCGAGCAGCGCGGCGAGTCCGGCCGCGTGCACACCTTGCTCGCGGACCAGTTGGATCGCGCTCTCGATCAGGCGAGCGCGGGGGCCGGCCATCCGGGCTCCTTCCGGGACACAGTTGCGTGAACCGATCGGTCCATGCTCCAATCATGACAGATGTGGACCGATCGGTTCACCGAAAGGAGCGGATCCATGTCGGAAACCACCCTCGACCTCGCACAGCTGTCCGGTCTGGAGCTGCTCCGGACCGCGATGACGACGCCGGATCGCCCGCCGTTCATCGGCGATCTGCTGGGCATGGAGGTGGACCTGATCGAACAGGGCAAGGTGGTCTTCGCGGTGCGAACCAGACCCGATTTCGCCAACCCGCTCGGCACCACGCACGGCGGCATCTGCGCGACCCTGCTGGACTCGGTGATGGGCTGTGCGGTGCACACCACGCTGGAGGCGGGCGTCGGATACACGACGCTGGAGCTGAAGGTGAACTACATCCGCGCGGTGCCGACCGACGGCCAGCGCATCACCGCCACCGGCACCACCATTCACGTCGGCCGCAGCACCGCGACCGCCGAGGGCCGCGTCGTCGACGAGCAGGGCCGCCTGGTCGCGCACGCCACCACCACCTGCGCCATCTTCCGCGGAAACCGCTGAAGCCCAACGAAAAACAAGGAGAAACGCTATGCGTGAACGCAGCCCCAGCGCAGCTGTCCGCAAATTCCGCCGCGAACGGTTTTTCGGCCGCTACTTCGCCAATCCCGCTGTCGGCTTGCTCGACCGCGTCGGCATCCGGTCCGCACTGCTCGCCGAGCTGGAGACCACCGGCGCGAAAACCGGTCAGCCGCGCCGGGTCCCGGTGACCGTCTCGATCGATCAGGACGGCGCCTGGCTCATCTCCCAGCACGGCCGTCGCTCGGGCTGGGCCCGCAATATCGTCGCCGACCCCAAAGTCCGCCTGCGCCAAGGCAAACGCTGGTACACCGGCACCGCCGCGTTCGTCCCCGACGACGACGTGGTCGCCCGCGCGCGCAGTTTCGCGACCGGCCGCATTCCCGAATCCGCCGCGGAGTGGACGATGAAAGCGCTGGAAAGCGACCCGATCTCGGTACGTATCACCTTTACGCCCGCCTGAACCCCTCGACGCGCGATCCCGGCACCGCACCCCCACGCGACGTAGCGCCGATCGACGCACCCGGTATTCTCGCCGCAGCCCCAATCCCTTGGGGCGCAACATTTCGGGTCACTCGGAATGTAACGAAACAACCATTTTCGATCGGTTAACCGGGTGCACAGTCCACCCGTCGAGGAGTCAGCATGCTCGCCTTCGTCGCAGTTCCGTCCAACCCCCTCGAAGGGCTGCTCCGCCAGCTCGCCTTCATGATGTGCACCCTCTCCGCCGGGGTGAACTGCGGAGTCATCCAGTAGGACGCACACGGCCGCCGCATAGTCGGCGCTGCCGCGATTCGCACCCGCTGCCACTGCCCGGCGGCGGGTGCGAATTCGCGTTCGGCCCCGGTGCGCGGGCCGGCCTCAGCCGCGGCGGATCGCGCCCGGCGTGAGCGGCTCGTCGAGCAGACGACGGAAACGATCCGAGCGTTCCTCGGCATCGGCCGCTCGATCCAGCCAGCCGCCGAGCAGGCGATACCCCTCGACGTAGGTGGAGATGTAAGCACGCCAGAGCGGGGACGAGAGGAAGCGCAGCGATTGCCGGGCGCGCTCGGGGGTGACCAGACTCCAGGTCTGCAGGAACTCGGCCACCTCGTCCTGGGTGCGATGCCGGTCGTGCAGCAGCAGCGCCGCGTCCTGGCGGACGCTGACGAGTTTCGCGGAGGCGTCGGAAAGTCGTTCCGCCCGTTCACCGTCGAAGCGCAGGCCGAGATCGGCGTAGATCTCCTGCGCCCACTTACCCCAGCCCGGCCCGACCAGGGAGCGCAGCGCCAGATCGGCCAGCCCCTCGGCCATCAGGCACTGCGGCGTGTTCACCAGGAACAGCGTCTGCTCGGCCTGACCCGCGGCGACCAGTCCGGCCTCCTTGCGGCAGTGCTCGGTGTGGTGACCGGGGTAGGACTCGTGCGCGATCAATAGCGGCAGGTGCGTCATGTGCTGTTTGAGATCGGAGTTGATCGCCACGCGCGAGTGGAAATTACCGAGGTAGTAGTTGAATCCGGACCACGGCTTGTCGCCCACCACCTCGTAGGTGACGTGCTCGTAGTCGGGCAGCGGATAGCGGGCACGGACCAGCTCGCGCAGCGCGCTGGAGAACGCCTCGACGCAGGCCGGCAGCCGCTCCGGCGGGATCTCGTCGGCTTTGCGGTGCGCGGCCACCCGTTCGGCCAGCGGTCCGTCGCCCATCAGGACCTCGTCCATCTGCCGGTGCGCGTCCCGGTAGTCCTCGACGTCGGCCGGCGCGATTTCGACGTCGAAGTAGGCGCGCACCTCGTCGACGAAACCGATGTCGTCGCCGGCGAACTTGCGCCCGGAGCATTCCAGCGCGCGCAGGTGCACATCCAGGAACTCGGTGCGCTCGGCCGTCAGCCCGGCGTCGGGCAACTCGGCGCGCAGGGCCGCCGCCCGCTGCGCCAGCTGTCGCGGCTCCGGTGCGGGACCGTTCGCCACGTCGCGGCGCAATGCCGGGTCACCGGTGTACGCGTCGACGAACCCCTCTTCCAAACGGTCGAATGCCAAGCCGAGCCGCAGGTACTCGGTCACGAGTGGATGCGCTTCCATCCGACCGACATTAGCCCTCCGCCAGGTGCGGCGCGCGACACAATGACACCCCGGTTACCAACAGGTACCGGTACCCCGCTTTTCCCGCGCCACCGGCGCAGAGCAGAATTCGGCTATGCGGCGAAAGCTAGACCGAATCTCACTGAGCCGGCACGGTATGTGTGCGTGTTTGCCGAAGTGGAGCGTCGGGTAAGTGGCACGAATGAGCGAGCCGAGTCCGTATGTGGAATTCGACCGGAAACAGTGGCGAACTCTGCGTAAGTCGACTCCCCTGGTGCTCACCGAGGAAGAACTGAGGGGCCTGCGCGGTCTCGGCGAACAGATCGACCTCGAAGAAGTGGCCGAGGTTTACCTGCCGCTCGCTCGACTCATCCACCTTCAGGTGGCCGCGCGGCAGCGATTGTTCGCCGCCACCGCCACCTTCCTCGGCGAGACCCATCCCGATCGGCAGGTCCCGTTCGTGATCGGCGTCGCGGGCAGCGTCGCGGTCGGCAAATCGACCACTGCCCGCGTGCTGCAGGCGCTGCTGGCCCGCTGGGATCACCATCCCCGGGTGGATCTGGTCACCACCGACGGATTCCTCTATCCCACCGCGGAACTCACCCGGCGCGGCATCATGCACCGCAAGGGCTTTCCGGAAAGCTACGACCGCCGTAAGCTGCTGCGATTCGTCACCGAGGTGAAATCCGGCGCGGCCGAGGTGTGCGCGCCGGTGTACTCGCACATCTCCTACGACATCGTGCCGGACAAGTTCCACTGTGTGCGCCAGCCCGACATCCTGATCGTGGAGGGCCTGAACGTGCTGCAGACCGGTCCGCGGCTGATGGTCTCGGACCTGTTCGACTTCTCGATCTACGTCGATGCCCGCATCGAAGACATCGAGAAGTGGTACGTACAAAGGTTTCTCACCCTGCGCGAAACCGCGTTCGCGAACCCGAACGCGCATTTCCACCACTACGCCGGATTCACCGACGACCAGGCGACGCACGCCGCGGAGGAGATCTGGAACAACACCAACCGGCCGAATCTGGTGGAGAACATTCTGCCCACCCGGCCGCGCGCGACACTCGTGTTGCGTAAGGACGCCGACCACGCCATCAATCGGCTGCGGCTGCGTAAATTGTGATCCCGCTTACAATTTCCACGCCTCGTCGAGGCGTTTGGCCACATTGATATCGCGGGCCGCGGCAATGTGCGGTTTGTCGATCTCTTTGGCGATATAGCGCGCGATGAAACGCCGGATCTCTTGATCGACGCTGGCGAGGATGCGCAGCAGCTGCCCGCGCATGGTGTCGGTGGCGACGTTGATCCGGACATCACTGGAACGCGGCGTCGCGATGTCGATGATCACCCGCAGCGGCTCGGCCGCGCGCACGGTCAGGTGCAGATGGATGTTGCCGTCCACCTCGAACCGATGCCGATCCAAGGCCAGATCGATGAGCATGTCCACGCTGAGCGGGATCTTCAGCTGGAACGAGATCACGTCCTCGACCGCGCGGCGCACCTGCGCCTGCCCGAGCTGCACCTGCGCGCTCGCCTTGGCCAGCTTCGCCGGACCGACCCCGATCGGGCCGAAATCGAATGCCGCACCGGTCAATTGGTCGAAAGCACCGAGAATGCGCTGCTCGGAGGCGGCGTATTCGAAGAAACGCCTGCCGAACTCCTCGTAACCGATGTACGGCCCGGCGGCCGCGACCTGCTCACCGTTGCGGCTGTCCACCTCGCGCACTACGCCCTCCCCACCGGCGCGAGCGCACGTGCGCGCCGGGCTAGATGCCGAACCTGCGGTGCCTGGCCGCGTAGTCGCGCAGCGCCCGCAGGAAGTCCACACGCCGGAACTCCGGCCAGTACGCCTCGGTGAACCATATCTCCGAGTATGCGCTCTGCCACAGCAGGAAACCGGACAGACGCTGCTCACCGGAGGTGCGAATGACCAGATCCGGATCGGGCTGGCCCGAGGTGTAGAGGTGCTGGCCGATCGCGTTCACCGTGATCGACTGCACCAGATCCTCGCCGGTCTCCCCCGCCGCGATCTCCTGGCGCACCAGCGAGCGCACCGCGTCGGTGATCTCCTGCCTGCCGCCGTAGCCGATGGCCACGTTGACGTGCACCCCGTTGCGATCCTCGGTGCGCTCGGCGGCGGTGCGGATGCGCTTGGCGATCAGCTCGGGGAAGCCGTCGAGCGAGCCGACGACGCGCACGCTCCAATTCTGTTCCGGCGCCGACAGTTCCTCGACGACATCGGTGATCACCTCGAACAGCGTCTCCAGTTCGTCGGGATCGCGCTGCAGGTTCTCGGTGGAGAGCAGGTAGACGGTGACCATCTCGATGCCCTCGGCCTGACACCAGCCGACGAGCTCGGCGATCTTCACCGCGCCGACGCGGTGGCCGTGGCTCACATCAGCGAAACCGTTCTCCCGGGCCCAGCGCCGATTACCATCGCACATCACCGCGACGTGACGGGGATGTTGTTTGCCGGCCAGCTGCTTGGTCAGCCGGGCCTCGTAGATGCGATACGGCAAACCCCGCACCTGAACCGGAAGCTCCACGCGGGCCACCCTACGCCCCACGGGCAGGATCCTGTCAGCCACCGCACATCCCGGTACAGTGACGAAGGGGCGGTAACCTACGGTTCCGTAGGTTACCGGTGAGTTCAACCAGGAGGTAGCTCGTGTCCGAATCCGTCGGTGCCACCGACTCCGGCGTGGTCGCGGGATCGGCGCCCGAGGCGCTCGCCGAGGCGCTGATCAAACCCCGGATGCGCGGCTGGATCCACACCTGGGCGGTCGGCATCGCGGCCATCGCGGCCATCGTGCTGATCGCGAAGGCGGCGACCCTCTCGGCGACCGCGGGCTGGTCCACCCTGGTCTACGGGCTGACCGTCTGCGGCCTGTTCGGCATCAGCGCGATCTATCACCGGATCACCTGGCCGACCACACAGGCCCGGATCCGGATGAAGCGCGCGGACCACTCGATGATCTTCCTCTTCATCGCGGGCAGCTACACGCCGTTCGCGCTGCTCGGCCTGCCCGGCCGCACGGGACAGACGCTGCTGACCGTGGTGTGGGCGGGCGCCCTGGCCGGCGTCGCGCTGAAACTGTTGTGGCCCACCGCGCCCCGCTGGGTGGGCGTGCCGCTCTACCTGCTGCTCGGCTGGGCGATCGTGCCGGTCGCGAGTCAACTGAACACCAATATCGGTATCGCACCCCTGATCCTGCTGCTCATCGGCGGCCTGCTCTACAGCGGCGGCGCGATCCTCTACGCCACCAAATGGCCCAACCCGTGGCCGACCGTTTTCGGCCACCACGAGTTCTTCCACGCCGCGACGGTGCTCGCCGCGCTGACGCACTACATCGCGGTCTGGCTGGTCGTACTGCGCTGACCTGCACAATCGGCCGGGCACACCGGCAGAATGCCTGGTTTTCACCGATTCGGCAATAAAGTCGGCAGCGACATCGGAACGACAATGGCGGCGCAGCGATGGCACAGCGGAGCGGAAACGAGGTGCACGGCATGATCGCGCGGCTGGTCATCTGGGCGCTGAAGGCACGCGCCGGGCTGGCTGCGGTGGTGATCGCCGCCAACCTCAGCGGTCTCGGGGTGATCGTCACCGAGCTGTGGCTCAGCGGGTCGCTCAGCATGCTCGGCGACAACTGGCTCCGATCGGTCATCCTGGCGGGCATCTACCCGACCGTCGGATTCGTGGCCGGCGTCGCGCTCGCGGTGCGCGACCGCTCGTCCCATTTCGGCTGGCTCGACCAGGGGCGCAAGCCGACCGAGGACGAGGCGCGACAGGTGCTTCGGCTGCCGCTCATCATCACCACCCGGGCCTTCGCGGTGTGGATCACCGGCGTGATCGTCGCCACGATCACGCTGATGAACCTCGCACCCGACAACGACCCCGCCGTGATGGCCGCGCTGTTCACCCTCGGTGGGGCCGAATCGGTCGGGCTCACCTTCCTCATCGTGGACCGGTTGATCCGGCCCACCATTCCGGTGGTCGCCGCGGTGCTCGGGCCGACCATGCACTGGAGTTCGAGCGTGCTGGTCCGGGTGGTGGTGAGCTGGGCGGTGGCCGGCGCGCTGCCGCTGCTGATGCTGATCGTGGTCCTGGCCAACCCGGCGGCCGCCCCGACCGACCGCATCCGCACCGCCATCTACCTCTCCATCGTCGGCCTGACCGTCGGCGCGATCGCCACCGCCTTCCTGGCCCGCGCCGTCGCCTCGCCGATGCGCACGCTGCGCCGGGCGCTGGATCGGATCACCAAAGGCGATCTCGGCGTGCGGGTTCCGGTCGGCAGCACCAGCGAGATCGGGCGGCTGGAGAACTCGGTCAACGAACTCGCCGCGAATCTGTCCGAGCGGCAGCGGATGCGCGACCTGTTCGGCAGGCACGTCGGCAACGAAGTGGCCGAACGGGCACTGGCCGGCGGTGTCGACCTGACCGGTGACGTGCGGCAGGTGACCGCGCTGTTCGTCGACGTGACCGGCTCGGTCGAGCTGTCCACCGGACTGCCCCCGGAGGAGTTCGTGGCCAAGCTGAACCGGCTGCTCGCCACCGTGGTCGCGGCCACCGAGGAGAACAACGGGCTGGTCAACAAGTTCGAAGGCGACGCGGCGCTGTGCATCTTCGGCGCCCCGATCGAGCTGCGTGACAACGCGACTCCCGCGCTGCGTGCCGCCCGCCGGATCCGGGACGAGGTGCTCGCCGCGGGGGAACTCGATATCGGCATCGGCGTGGCGCGCGGACCGGTCTTCGCGGGCAACGTCGGCTCCGACACCCGCCTGGAATACACCGTCATCGGCGATGCCGTGAACGAGGCCGCACGCCTCACCACCGAGGCCAAAGAGGTGCCGCGCCGAATCCTGGTGAGCGGTGCGGTCATCGCCGCCGCGGCCTCGCACGAACGCACCAAATGGGTGCACTACGAAACCATCCTGCTCCGCGGCATGCACACCCCGACCGCCTGCTGGACCGACAACGACCGGCGCACCGGCGCCCGCCCGAGCCCGCTCGCCCCCGCCGCCGAATCCGTGATCGACGGCAGCACCATCGCCGACCCCCTCATCAAACGCAGCCCAGTAGTCGAAGCCCGCAGCGCCACAGCGGAACCCGAGTGACCCGGTGGGTTCGAACCGGACACCGAAATGCCCTGGCGGGTGTGGCCGCTGCGCGGACCACGGCCCGCGCTTCCCGGCCGCTACTTAAGGTGAAGAGCGGCGCGCAGTTCGTCGGCGGTGCCCACCGGGAGGTCGCACACCGAGCCGCGGCATACGTAGGCGGCGGGTGCGCCGTCGAGCAGGGGGCGGTCGGCGAGGAGCGGGACGGCGTCCGGGGCGGCGGCGAGGATGATCGCCCCGCCCGGTGCCGCGGCGCGGGCCGCGGCGAGCAGTTCGGCTGGGGCGCTGGGCGACTCGGCGGCGATGGCGACTTGCAGCGGGCCCTGTAGCGCGGCCTCGGCGACCGTGAGCCACTGCCCCGCCGAGCGAGGGGCGCGCGCCAGTACGACCGCGCCGCGCTGCAAGGTCTGCTCGGCCAGTTCGCGGTACGGGATGGCCAGGTCGGGTTCGCTGGTGGCGGCGGCTGTGAGCAGGGCTTCGGCGAGGGACGAGGCGCCGGCCGGGGTCGCACCGTCGATCGGATCGCGCGGGCGGGTGACCAAGGTTTCCGCATCGTCGGCGGTATCGAACCAGCTGCCGGGGGTCGCGGGGTCGGCGAAATGCTGAATCGCGGTGTCCAGCAGACGTTGCGCGTGCTGGAGCCAATCCAGCTCGCCGGTGGCCTGATGCAGTGCGAGCAGCCCGGTCACGAGCCACGCGTAATCCTCGAGCACGCCGGGCGACGCACCCGCCACACCGTGCAACGACGCTCGGCGCACCCGTCCGTCTAGCACGTGCTCGGACAACAGGAATCGAGCACAGCGGGCAGCGGCCGCCACCCATTCGCCCGCGCCGAACGCGGCGCCCGCTTCGGCCAGCGCGGTGATCGCCATGCCGTTCCAGGCGGTGACCACCTTGTCGTCGCGGTCCGGCTGGGGTCGTCCGTCGCGGACCTTGCGCAGGGTCGCCCGGACCCGTTCGAGCCGATCATGTTCCGCCGCTTCGGGTTCGGTGTACCGAGTGAGCACCGAGGTGCCCTGCTCGAAGTTCCCGGCCGTGGACACTCCGAAAAAGGCTGCGGCCCAAGCACCGTCGTCGGGACCGAGTTCGCCCATCAATTCGGCGGGCGTCCAGACATAGGTGGCGCCCTCGACACCTGGCTTACCAGGTTCCACATGCGTGTCCGCGTCCAGTGCGGAGGCGAAACCACCGTGCTCGGTGCCGAGATCGTCGAGCAGGAACTGCACCGTCTCCCGCGTGACCCGATGCGCCAACGATGCCGGCTGCTCCCGGCGCGCCAAATGCGCGTAGGCGCGCAGCAATTGCGCGTTGTCGTACAGCATCTTCTCGAAATGCGGGATCACCCAGGCGGCGTCGACGGAATACCGAGCGAAACCACCACGCAGCTGGTCGTAGATGCCGCCCCGCGCCATCGCGTCGGCGGTGCGAACGACCACCGCGTGCACCGCCGGGTCGCCTGATCGCTCCCAGCTGCGCAGCAGGCCTTCCAACAGTGCCGACGGCGGAAACTTCGGCGCCCCACCGAATCCGCCGTGTTTCGGGTCCTCGTCCCGCAGCACCGCCGCCACCGCGTGGTCGAGCAGTTCCGGCGCGATCGTGAACTCGGAGTCCGGCAGTCCCGCGGCCTGCGCCTGCAGGGCCTCGGTCACCTGCGCCGAAGCCTGATCCACCTCGTCACGCCGATGCTGCCAGGTATCCGTGATCGCCGTGAGCAGCTGCGTGAACGACGGCATCCCACCGCGCGGCACCTTCGGGTAGTACGTCCCGCAGTAGAACGGCTCCCCCGCCGGGGTCAGGAAGCACGTCATCGGCCACCCACCCTGCCCGGTCATCGCGACCGTCGCATTCATGTACACCGCGTCCAGATCGGGCCGCTCCTCCCGATCCACCTTCACGCACACGAAGTTGGCGTTCATCAACTCCGCCGTCGCCGCATCCTCGAACGACTCGTGCGCCATCACATGACACCAGTGACAGCTCGCGTACCCCACCGACAACAGAATCGGCACGTCCCGTTCCGCCGCCTCCGCCAAGGCAGCGGCATCCCACTCCCGCCAATGCACCGGATTCCCGGCATGCTGTCGCAGGTACGGAGAGGTCGCGTTCCCGAGCCGATTCATCCCTCCACCGTGCCACAATCCGCCGGGCGTGATCAGTCGCCCGCCGCGCGCCCAGCTGCCAGATTGGCAGTGAACCGAGCGATGTCGGCTGCCAGGTTCGGGTGTGCCGCCGGGTGCGGTGATTCAGTTGACGCGACCTCGGTCACCGTGGCGAGCATGTCATCGACGATCCGTTCGGCGTCGGGCAACCGCCAAGAGAGCCCCTCCGCAACGAGATGTGCGCGAGTAATCGCCCGATGACGGTACTCACGATCGACCGCGAGGGCCATTTCTCCGTCATTGGACTGATGCACCTGCGGGACGATGTCGTAGGCCGGGGCCAGTGTCGCCGACCCGTCAGGGCGATGCAGCAGGGAGATGTTCTTTGCGTGCATATCCAGGTTGCCAACGGCAACCGCTAACGTCACCATTCGCAGCAACCGTTCCAGGGAGGAACGATCGGCGATATCCCGCAAGACGCCAGCGATGCGCGCCAAATCAACGCGCCCACCGAACTTCTGATACTTCTGATCCCCGCTGGCACCCAGCACCTGATTGAAGTCTTCCTGGTGAATCCGTACGATCTCCGAATCAGTCGACCGGTCGTACCGCTCGATCACGACGGCAGGCGTGCCGTCGAATTCCTCGATCCAAGTATCGAACTCCGCCAAACCCGCCGCGCGAGCAAACCGTGAACCGTACTCCTCGTCATAGATGACGGTCGGATGATCTCGCGATTCCGGCTTGAGGATGTGCGTCGACGGATAGCCGTCGATCACTCGGTTCCAGCCGTCGGCGGTATGAGCGAGCACGATCTTGTCCTGGACGCCCGCCAGAGATGTCTTGCCACCGATCGGTTTATTGCCCAGAGGGTTGTCCTGCACGTTGGTGAGCATGTGCGCGACCCCCGCCGCCGTGAGTGGCTCCAGCCCCGGATCCTTCGGCTCACCGGGAACTTCTGGATCCCATATCTGCAGGGCACCAGCAACATCACGTCCGTAGCGCCGTAGCAATCCGATGACATCCTGCTCGGCCAGGTCGGCCTCCCTCGCCATCCGAGTCCGCATACGTCCCTCAGGAAGAAGCTCCCGAAAATAGTTCTGGCGACGGGCCTTGCCGGCGCGAGTTGCGACTGCTGCCAAGGGAATGGATATGGACAAGATCGAACTGTCGAGCCCGAACCTGGCGATCGCCTCCGGTTCGGCAAGGAAATCAAAGTTGCGCCACGTACCGGTAGCCCTTCCGACACGAGTGCCATACAACTCGACTACGAGATCACCCATGGCGCTTCTCAGGCTCGATGGTGGCGGTGAGTTCCATCCCCGTCTCCCGCATCATCGCGAACAACCGTTCGGTGTAGATCGATGGCTTGCCCGCCTCGATCTCCCAGATGTAACGCTGGGTTGTGCCGAGACGCTCAGCAAGCTCGCGCTGACTCAACCCGCTGAGCAAACGCGCCTGCTGGAGAATTCGGCCTAGCGATTCCGCACTCGTCACCTTGCCCGCGTACCCCACAAGCCCTCCTCGACTACGATTTAGTAGTCAGACTACCCGACTACCTTTTTGTAGTCACCCATCTTGAATACAAAAAAGTAGTCGTCGCGATACTTGGCCGACCCGCTTCGCAGCAGAACGAGATGGTGAACACGGAGGAAGCAGCCCGCGAGCACAGCCCCTTGCGGGCTGACATCGAGAACCCGCTTGGCGTGCAGGTTCGGGCGAGACCAGATATCCCGATGACTGACGGGAGTTCAGACCCCATCGATCGAAAGCCGTCGCGGGTCGACCGCGTCAATCCTTGGCGAGCTCGTCGGTGGCGGTGCGCCCGGCGGCGGTGACACGGTCGAGGAATTCGGCTAGTAGGTCGAGCTGTTCCGGGGTGTAGTCGGCGCAGAGTTCGTCGACGGCGGTGTTCATTCCGGACAGCAGGTCGTACATCTCGCCGAGCCGGTCGGGGAGGGAGCGGACGACGACCGCGCGGCGGTCGTCACTGGCGCGTTCGCGCACGATCCAGCCCGCCCGCTCCAGGCGGTCGAGGACACCGGTGAGCGTGGCGGGGTGCACGCCGGCGTGTTTCGCGAGCGCGCTGGGGCTCAGCGGGCCGTGACCGTTGATCAGGTCCAGGCAGTCGAAGTCGACCTCCTTGAGTTCCAGACGGGCCCCGATCTGCCGGTTGAGCAGGGCCAACTGGCTGCGCACCGCACGCAACGAGCCCTTGATCCGGGCCGTCACCCGTCGACGGTGACGAGGATCACCGCCATTTACTACGGAACTCATATCATCTCCAGCTCATATCAAATAATATGACTTTCATATTTTACGACACCCGTTGGAGGCCGTGGTAGCGGCCGACCAGGAACGAAGAAGGTCGATCATGATCGTCGTCATCGGCGCCACCGGAACGGTGGGCCGGGAAGTAGTCACCCAATTGCACGAGTCCGGCGCGAAAGTCACCGCCGT
The DNA here is from genome assembly GCF_000710915.1 of Nocardia brasiliensis IFM 10847. Taxonomy (GTDB): domain Bacteria; phylum Actinomycetota; class Actinomycetes; order Mycobacteriales; family Mycobacteriaceae; genus Nocardia; species Nocardia brasiliensis_A. The sequence continues at coordinate 28,341 of NZ_BAUA01000108.1, read as the reverse complement.
CACCCGCGACGCCGCCGCACCGCTACCACCGGGAACCACCGTGGTGCAGGGCGATCCGTCGGTGCCCGCCATACCCCGCGATGCGTGGAGCGGCGTCGAGGCGGTGCTGCTCAGCTCGCGCGCGGCCGTCGCCACCGCGCCTGAAATCCTTTCCACCGCAGCCGAGTACGGCGCCCGCCGGGTAGTGGTCGTCTCGGCGGCCACCGTCGAGTACCCCGCCGGCGAACCCCGATTCATCGCGGGGTTCCGCGCACTGGAGGCCGCCGCCGAAGCCTCGGGTCTGGCGTGGACTTCTCTGCGCTGCGCCGACTTCGACGCCAACGCTCTCGCCTGGATACCGCAACTGCGCGGCGGGGACGTGGTGCGCGGCGCCTACGGCATAGCCGCCACTTCGCCGATCCACGAACGCGATATCGCCGCCGTCGCCGTCCGCGCGCTGACGAGCGGGGAACATGCCGGCCGCCACTATGTGCTGACCGGTCCACAGTCGCTGACCCAGTACGACAAGGCCCGCCTGCTCGGCGACGCCATCGGGCGCGACCTGTCGTTCCTCGAACTGACGCCTGAACAGGTGCGTGCCGCGATGAGGGCACAGGGCCTACCCGAGGAGATCCCCGCCCGGTTGCTCGGTTCGCTCGCGGACTACGCCCGCGTCCCCGGCCCCACCACCGACACCGTCGAAGAACTACTGGGCCGCCCGGCCCTCGACTTTTCGACCTGGGCCGCCGATCATGCCGCCGCTTTCCGCCACTGAAGCGACTTGCACAGAGCGCAAAACGGACTTGCAAAACTTGCGTGGCACGCAGTAGTGCCGGATTCCTAACCTCATGGTCATGTCACTGTCCGACCGCCCGACGACCATCGATCGGGCGGCAACAGAAGGGAATTCCCATGAGTACGACCACCTCCGTCACCGCGTTCATGCTGGTGAAGACCACCCCGGAATGGCTGGCGCTGACCGTTGCGCAGCGTGTCGCCGCCTTCGAAACCGAAATCCTGCCCGCCATCAACGAAAGGACGAAGGGCGTCCGCTCCCGCTTCTTCGACACCGAGTTCTACTCCACCCGCGTCACCGACGTCTGGATGTGGGAGGCCGACAGCCACGAGTGCTACCAACTCCTGATCGAGGCCCTTCGCGAAACCCCCTTCTGGGACCGCTATTTCGAGATCGTCGACCTCCTGGTAGGCGTCGAGAACGGCTACGCCGAGAACTACGACCTCGAAACCTTCGCTACCGTCAGCACATAGTCAGGCCACCATCCGGTCGACGCAGGGGCAGGACAGTAGTGCGTACGAACGAATTTGCTGTGCTCGATGCCGGTTTCGCGGTAGCTCGGGGATGCGGTCTGGCAGGGTGTTTCAGTTGACCGCGTTCGGTGAGGGGGCAGTCTGTTTACGTATCGGGTCGAGATCTTCGAGGGCGATCGACACAGTCCGGTGTGGTGGCAGGTGGCGAACGCGGGGTGGGCCGCGGAAGTGTCGGCGGCGCTGAAGGAAATGGCCGTGCGACTGGAACTCGACCTGCCCTACCACCCCAGTGAGCGGTGGTGCTGGTACCGATACGAAGTGCGCTGGCCGGACGGCGCGATCCTGGAAGGATTCGAAGGCGCCGTCGAACCGGATTCCATCGCCGACGATCTACGCGCGCTGGCCCGAGCGGTGATCGCGGTGAGCGTTCGCGATCTACGGCGCAGCACCGAGTGATCGGGGCCGCGTCACACCTGCGGCACGCTGAAGGTCTGGAGGTGGTCGAGCTGGACGAACTTGCTGGCGGGACTGGCCTGGGTGACCGCTTTGCGAAGGGCGTCGAGGCCGCCCCAGTCGCGGGCCGGCGCGGTGAGCGGATGGTCGAAATCGTCCCAGTGCGTGGGCAGGACGTAGCGGGGGTTGCCGGTGACCTGGAGGAGGCGGGCGACGTAGTCGGCGATCTTGCCGCCGCCCGCGGGGAGCAGCAGGACGTCGGGGCGCAGCCCCGAGAGTTCGGATTCGATGTAGTTGGAGCCGCCGAAGTTCAGGACGCGCACGCCGCCGCCGGCCACCTCGTAGGCGAGCGTGCCGCCTTCGACCAGATCGCGAATCACCTTGGGCTCCGGCAGCTTTCCTGCGCCGAGGCCCGGTCGGGTGCCCGCGAACGCGACCTCGGCCCTGGCCCCGGACGCGGAATGCAGCGACCGCAGCACCCGGATGGTGTAGCCGTCGAAGCGCAGGTACTCGCCACCGGTGGCAATGGCGAGCTGGTCTTCCGGCGCGCCGAGCGCGGCCATCAAATTGAGATGGGTCTCGGTGCCGAGCACCGTCGCGCCGGTCTTTCTGGCCAGATAGGGCACGTCGGTGAGGTGGTCGTAGTGCCCGTGGGTGACCAGGATGTGGTCGGCGCGCAGCTCACCGCTGTCCACGTAGCGGTCGATCAGCGCGGTGTCGACGGTGATCGGAGTCTCCGGGTCGGCACCCGCTTCGGTATAGGTTCCGGTATGGAACCTGGTCAGCCAGGGATCGATCAGCACCGTCTTGCCGCCGGGCAGCCGGATCTCCCATCCGTTGTTGCCCCACCACCGCAGCGTCACCGCGCCGGGAGCCGGCGCACCGGATGCCACCGCCGGTTGCCCGGATTCCGTTCCGCCACATGCCACTACGCCCGCAAGCACCGCCGCGCCCGCCGTCACACCGAAGAATTCTCGCCGTCCGAAACCTGTCATGCCGGTACCACAGCACATGCCCGATCCCGCTGTCCAAGACCGCGCGCGCGGCCCGGCGATATCGAAAGCGATATCGTCGCAGCGTGGACCCACTGCGCCAGCTACGCTATTTCATCGCCGTGGCCGAAGAATTACATTTCGGCCGGGCCGCCGAGCGCCTCGGCATCGCCCAGCCGCCGCTGAGCCAGCGCATCCGCAAGCTCGAAAGCGACCTCGGCGCACGCCTGTTCGACCGGGACAGTCGCCGCGTCGAACTCACCGAGGCCGGTCAGATCCTGCTCGCGGAATCGCGGGACCTGCTGGCGCGCTGGGAGCGGACCACCGCGCTGGTCGGCAAGGCGCATCGCGGCGAGATGGACGCGATCCGCGTCGGCGTGCCACCCGAACTGGCCGGGCGCGTGCTCGCCGCGCTGCTCACCGCGTTCGAAAACCACGATGTACGAGTCGATCTGCAAGAACACACCACCGCGGAACAGGTCCGTCTGCTCGGTGACCGGCAACTCGACGCGGGGCTGCTGCAACATCCGGTGGACGCGATCGGACTCGAACTCGGACCCGCCGTGGACACCCCGCTCGGCGTGGTGCTCCCCCGGGATTCGCCGCTGGCCGTGCGCACTTCACTGACCCTGGCCGATCTCGCGGGCCTCGGCCTGGTGATCTTTCCCAGGGCGGCCGCGCCCGGACTCTACGACACGACGTTACGAACCTGCTGGGAGCACGGCTTCCGACCGGCCGGGGTGCAGCACGCCCGCAATCCCGAATTCGTGCTCGGTATGGTGCTTTCCGGCCGTGGCGTGGCGTTCGACCAGGGCATGATCGCGCAGAAGGAACCGCGGGTGGTGTGGCGGCCGCTTTCGCCCGGCACGCTGAGCTGGCGACTGTCGCTGGCTTGGCCGGCCGCCGCGCCGCATCCGCTGGTGCCCGAGCTCGCCGAACTGGTGGTGCGAGTGGTGCAGGGCGACGGCGCTTCCCGGCCCGCGGGCGCTCAGGATCCGCCGCAACGTCCGTGGGATGTGGTGTACGGCAAGCCGTGAACGATGCCGTCGATCGCCGCCACCGCCGCGGCGCCGATCGCGCGATCCACCTCGGGCAGCCGCTGGGCCAGGGATTCGGTTCTGGTGAATACCGCTACGGCATAACGGCTTCCGTCGGGGTACTCGATCACGCCGATCTCGTTGCGCACCCCGGGCAACGTGCCGGTCTTGGCCCAGATCTGCGCCTCGGGCGGGAACGCCGCGGCGAGCCGATACCAATTCACCTGTTCGCGCATGACATCTCGCACCCACCCGCAGGCCTGCGCCGGTCCTGCGAGATCCTGACCGATGAGGGTGAGCAGGCGGGTCATCTCCCGCGGCGTGCTCGCCGTGGTGCGCCGGGGATCGAGTGCCCGGCTGTGCAGCACCGCCGCGGCGCCGAGGGTGGAAAAGCGCGCGGCGAATTCGGCCGGGTCACGCGCGCCGAGATCGTCGGCCATGCTCTGCACGATATCCCTTGGCGCGCCCACGATTCGGGTCCCGGTCAGCCCGAGCTCCCGGACCAGCGAACGGACATTGTCCAGTCCGACCCGATCGAAGAGCAGATCGGCGGCGGTGTTGTCGCTGAGCGTCAGGGCGAAGAATGCGGCATCGCGCAGGCTCAACTCGACATCGTCGAAACAGCCCGCCGTTCCCACCCCACCGAGCCGATCCGCCGCCCGCACCCGCACGCGATCGGCCGGGTCGAGCTGACCCGCCGCGACCTGCCGGGCGAACTCCAGCACCAGTGGCACCTTCACCACCGAGGCGAGCACCACCGGCTCGTCGGCTTCGAGCCCGTGCTCGCCCGCACACCCGAAACACCGGGCGTGTACCCATCCCCGCACGCCGGCCTTCCGAAAGATCTCCCGCACGCCTGCCAAGCTGCCATACGGCGTCGTCCCCGCCGTGCTTGACTCTCCAGTCACTGGAGCATCGAGGCTGGCCTTTCGTCCACGTACCCGACAGGAGGACCCGATGAAGATCGACCTGGCCAAGACCGACAAGCACTACTACGGTGCCCCGATCGACCCGGTCCGGCGCACTTTCGGCAGCTACGGGTATGTCACCGTCACCGGTTCGGGTGCTCCGGAAGGCCCGGAGTACACCGCCGCGCTCGAAACGCTCTACCGCGCCGCGTACGGCGCCAAGAAGGCCGCCAAGTCCGCCGACCAGGACTTCGTGGTGTCGAAACTGGAAGGACTCTGGTGGGTCGAATCCGATGAACCCCCCTTGACGGTCCCCCGCGAACAATGGCATTGGAAGTTGATGATTCGGCTGCCGGAGTTCGTCACCCCAGAGCTGGTGACCGGTGCGACGTTCGAACAATTCAGTGAAGGCGACGCCATTCAGGCATTGCACATCGGTCCGTACGCGACCGAACCGGAGACCTTGGCGCGCATGGCAGCGTTCATGCAGCACGAAGGACTCACGATGAACGGCCGCCACCATGAGATCTATCTCACCGATCCGCGCCGCTCGACCGGCGCGAAGACCAGGACCATCCTGCGCCACCCGGTTCGGCCGATCTCACGGGACGCGCACGCCGAAAAATAAGATGCGCCGGTCGAATTCGGCCGGATACAGTGCGCAGAGCGCTCAGCGCGCGGGCGACGATTGATCGACGTTCGCCTTTTGCGTGCCCGAAATACCTTGGGCGCGAGTGAAATCAGTCGACCCTGCTTCTCCGCCGGAAAGGGCAGAATTGCCATGCGCATATTCAGCAGCACACGTCCGAACGACGACGCAGTCCGAAATATCGGCGCCGTGACCTCGGACACCCACGCCGAACATCACGCACTGCACCGCAACCACGGCGGCCGCCTCACCTACCAGCGCGAGGCTTCCCGCGAACTGTTGCTGCTCGCCGCGTCGACCGTGGTGCGGATGCGGTAGCCGCGCCCCGGTCTAGGGCGTCCGCGCCAGCACCTCTCGGCCGACGTAGCCGAGCAGCCTGCGATGCGCGGACGCCCCGTCCTCGACCGCGACCTCGGCGCCGAAGACCCCGGGCACCCGGAACGTGTCGATGCCGCCCCGGCTCTGCATGATGGCGAGGAGTTCGCCGCAGAGCTCGTCATCGGCGAGATCGGACCGATCGATGGCGACCGCGATATCCACCCCGTGCACCACGAGTTCGGTGAGATGCACCAGCGCCGCCGTAGACCCCGGCACCGTCCCCAACGGCGTGCGCACCTTGTAATCGAGCGCGTCGGGCCGGTGCCAGGCCGCGCGGTCCACCTCCGCCGCTGCGGCGTAGGCGCCCTGCGGATCCCCGCCGAGCCAATCGGATTCATGATCGGCGCCCGAATCCGTGCCGCTCAACGCCGCCGCGTAGACGTGCATACCGCCCACTATGTGGTTCAACACGGTGCGCACGTCCCATTCCCGACAAGGTGTCGGCGCGGCCAGAGCGCTGTCGTCCAAGACGGCGACGACGACGCTCGTCGCCTCGAGTGCACGGTCGATCTGTCCGATCACGTTGTCCATGAGCTTCCTTCGGTCGAGCGGTCTGGCTGAATTGGTAACACAGGCGGGCAAAATGCGGAGGCCGTTGCGAAAGCTGCTCTCGCCTGAATAGGTTGCCAGCAGTGTGCTTCTCGATGGCCGACGGGAAAAGCGGATGTGCGCGCCGAATACAACTCGCTACAGTGTGCAATGCCTCAGGTGCACACGCAACGTGCTTTGCCATATCTGAAAACTGTTGAGCCACTACTGTTACCACCGTAGAGTGCGCTACGCACCCGAGCGGAGGCGACAATCGCTCCCACTGGGGCCGACGAGATTTCATACCCCGGCACGCGGTTATCGAAACCTGCTACGGCGATTCAATTCATGTCGATGTCACACACCGCACATTGCCGGTTCTTCGACTGGACAGCCGATTTCCGCCAGTACCGGTCCGCAAAGTCAAGGATTAGTAAAAGATTTCGGCGCGGGAAGGATTCGACCGCCCGGTCAATCGACGTTCCAGCACTCCACGGCAATGTGATTGAAGCCGCGGCCGTCCTTTTGATAAGCCACGACACACACCCGGCCCCGCCCGATCCCGTGCACGATCCAACTCGGATCCGCCTCGGTCGCCGACGAGGAGAGGTCGCGGTCGATACCCGGACCGGTGAAGCTGAGGAATCCGACGAACCCCCGACCCACGGCCGAGGCCTGATACCCGTCGGCACCGCCGACCACGCACAAGCAGATCGGCGCCACTGCGGTACTCATAGTCGCCACCCCCATGACCTCGAACGGACGCGGCGCGGATCGCACGCCGAGCCAGTGTATCGGTCATTTACCTTCCCCCACTTACCCTTTCGATCACGACGACGGCGGTGGATACCCAGCCGGGATGTCCACGGTATTGTGAGCCAGCTCACATAACCAGCGCGGCCTGCGATGACCCGGATTTCCACAGCGTATTCGCGATCCGCACCGGTGGGTAAACTCACGTCGGTGCAGCGCAGTACCGGTGTGCTATCAGGAAGGTCGGCCGTGCGATCGTCTAGAACCCGAACCGGCGCAGGTGCCGTCGCGATACCCCGCTTCGCGGGCTCGCGCCGGCTCGGCCTGCCGCCGTGCCAGGCGCTGCGGCAGACCGGACCGGGGTGGGCCGCATGACCGACCACCGCGCCACCGAGCAGCCCGGCCCGGACCCCGACTTACACGCGGATCTGCTTGCGGCCCTCGGCGTTCCGATCGACGACGACCTGCTCACCCTGGCCCTGACCCACCGCTCCTACGCCTACGAGAACGGCGGGATGCCGACCAACGAGCGACTGGAGTTCCTCGGCGACTCGGTCCTCGGGCTCAGCGTCACCGAGAGCCTGTACCTGCGGCATCCGCAGCGGTCGGAGGGCGATCTGGCAAAGATCCGGTCCCGGGTCGTCAACATGCACGCCTGCGCCGAGGTCGCGCGCAGCCTGGGCCCGGCCGGTCTCGGACCGCACCTGCTGCTCGGCAAGGGCGAGGAACTGACCGGCGGCCGCGACAAGACCAGCATCCTGGCCGACGGCATGGAATCGCTGCTCGGCGCGGTACACCTGCAGCACGGGATCGACGTCGCGCGCACGGTGGTGCTGCGGCTGTTCGACGATCTGCTCGAACGGGCCGCCAAGATGGGGGCGGGACTGGACTGGAAGACCAGCCTGCAGGAGCACACCGCCGAACACGGTCTCGGCGTGCCCAGCTACGAGATCACCTCGACCGGACCCGACCACGACAAGGAATTCACCGCCACCGCGGTGGTCGGCGGCCTCGCCTACGGTAAGGGCGTCGGACGCTCGAAGAAGGAAGCCGAGCAGAACGCGGCCGCCGCCGCCTACACCGCGCTCACCCAGAAGCCGAGCTGACCGGCCCTCAGGTGCGGATCGGCGGCCCGTCCGGGCCTGCCTCGTCGGTGCGCTTGGTGATGCCGTGCTCGGTGCCCTCGTCGGCTTCCTGATCCGGTTCTGGATGATCCGGCTCGAAGGTCGCGGGCAGTCGCTTGATGTGCTTGTTCATCGAGCGCACCAGCAGCACCGTGCCGGCCAGCAGGATCAGGATGATCAGGAAGCCCAGCGGCGACGCCTTGCCGAACTCGGGTCCGGTGGGCGTGCCGGGGCTCGTCTGGGCGAGCAGAACCAGCATCACCGCTGCTCGTCTTCGATGCCGGCGAACAGGTCGGTCTCCGGCAGCGCGGTGCGCACCCGGGTCTTGGCCAGCTCGAACTCCTCGGTCGGCCAGAGCCGCTGCTGTAGCTCCAGCGGGATGGCGAAGAACGCGCCGTTCGGGTCGATCTGCGTGGCGTGCGCCCGCAGGGCGTCGTCGCGCTGCGGGAAGTACTTGGCGCATTCGATCTGCGTGGTGACCCGGGAGAACACGTCGCCGCGCTCGGGCACGTACTTGCGCATCCGGTCCAGCCACTCCTGCAGCGGGAACGGCTCGCCCATCCGCTCGTACTCCTCGGCGAAGACTTCCATCCGCCGGGCGGTGAAGCCGTGGTCGTAGTACAGCTTCAGCGGCGTCCACGGCTCGCCCGCGTCGGGGAAGCGCTCCGGGTCGCCCGCCGCCTCGAACGCGGCCATCGACACCTCGTGGCAGCGGATGTGGTCGGGGTGCGGGTAACCGCCGAGCTCGTCATAGGTGGTCATCACGTGCGGCCGGAACTCGCGCACCACCCGGACCAGCGCCTCGGTGGCCTCCTCCAGCGGCACCAGCGCGAAGCTGCCCTCGGGCAGCGGCGGCAGCGGATCGCCTTCGGGCAGGCCGGAATCGACGAAACCGAGCCAGTGCTGCCGCACGCCGAGCGCGCGGGCCGCAGCGGCCATCTCCTCGCGGCGGATCTCGTCGATCCGGTCCAGGACGCCCGGGGTGTCCATCGCGGGATTCAGGATGCTGCCGCGCTCCCCACCGGTCAGCGTGACGATGAGGACGTCGTGTCCCTCGTCGGCGTACCGCGCGGTCGTCGCGGCACCCTTGCTGGATTCGTCGTCGGGGTGGGCATGCACCGCCATGAGGCGAAGGCCACTCACGTCTCGTTCACCATCGCTCTCGCTCGCGGGTGTCTGGTCTTCGTTCCCTATAGTTCCATTCGACCGACATTTGTTCCGACTTACCCCCCGGGAGCGATCACATGGGCGACCGCGACGACGCCACGGCTCCGGCAGCGATCCAGAGACCGACCGATCGGTACGGAAAGCAGCCGTCCGCGCGTCCACGCTGGTTGGCCCCCGCGCTCATCGCGGCCGTCGCGGTACTCGGCTGCGGCGTCGCCTTCCTCGGCTGGCAGAAGTACGGCCCCAAGGACATCGAGTCCGAGCAACTCGGCTACGTCGTCGTCGACGACGCCACGATGTCGATCCGGATCAAGGTCACCAGGAAGGACCCGCAGCAACCCGTGGTCTGCTTCGTGCGCGCGATGGCCCGCGACAGCGTCGAGGTCGGCCGCCGCGAGGTGCTCATCCCGCCGTCCGACAGCGGCACCATCCAGCTGACCACCACGGTCAAGGCCTCCGAGCGCCCGGCCTCGAGCAGCATCTACGCGTGCAGCGCGGACGTGCCCGAATACCTGCGAGCGGAGTGACCAGCTAACGACGGGCACCGCCACCCTGGACGATTTGCGGCATTTGCCGCAGCAGATATCCTCGAAATTAACTCCGACCTGCATGTTTGTGATTCATGCTAAAATGGCCTGACACACGGTTCCGGGGTTCGGAGCCGTGTTTGCTGCATTGGCGGCCAGCGCTATCTGTTCCGGATCATGAGCTTTGCCCGGAACCAGGGTCTGTCGGGGTTCGATGAACTTCCCAGGATCGCTCTAGCCGTCGACTGGTGCGTGCCCGCCCCACGGGTGGGTACTGCGGCAGTTATCAGGGAATCCCGGCCTGCCGGGAACAACTACTAGGGAGTGATCGAGATGACTGAGACGCAAGTGACTTGGCTGACCCCGGAGTCGCACGACAGGCTCAAGGGCGAACTCGATGCGCTCATCGCCAATCGTCCCGTTATCGCTGCCGAGATCAACGAACGCCGTGAAGAGGGCGACCTCAAGGAGAACGGCGGATACCACGCCGCGCGCGAGGAGCAGGGCCAGCAGGAGGCGCGCATTCGCCAGCTGCAGGAACTGCTGAACAACGCCAAGGTCGGCGTCGCGCCGACCAAGTCCGGCGTCGCGCTCCCCGGCTCGGTCGTCAAGGTCTACTACGACGGCGACGAGTCGGACACCGAGACCTTCCTCATCGCGACCCGCGAAGAGGGCCTGAACGACTCCAAGCTGGAGACCTACTCGCCGGCGTCCCCGCTGGGCGGCGCGCTCATCGACGCCAAGGTCGGCGAGACCCGCGAGTACACGCTGCCCAACGGCAACACCATGAAGGTCACCCTGGTCAGCGCGGAGCCCTACCACAGCTGACGCCTGCGGCCGGGCCGCACCGCGACCCGGCCGTACCTTCCCCCTGAGACACGAGCGGCCGCACCCGGATGCCAGGTGCGGCCGCTTCGTCATCTCCGCCAGTCCCGTCAGCTCGCGAGCGCCTGCTCGACGTCGTTGAGCAGATCGGCCGCGTCCTCGATGCCGACCGACAGGCGGACCAGGTCGGCGGGCACCTCCAGCACGGAGCCCTCGGTCGACGCGTGCGTCATCGCGGCCGGGTGCTCGATCAGCGATTCCACCCCGCCCAGCGACTCGGCCAGGGTGAAAACCTTGGTCCGCGAGCAGAACTCGCGGGCGGCGTCGGCGCCGCCGTGCAGCCGCACCGAGATCATGCCGCCGAACCGGCGCATCTGCTTGGCCGCCACCTGGTGACCCGGATGCTCCGGCAGGCCGGGATAGATCACCTGAGCGATCGCCGGGTGTCCGGCGAGGAACTCGACCAGGGTCTCGGCGTTGTCGCAGTGCCGGTCCATCCGCACGGCCAGCGTCTTGGTGCCGCGCATGGTGAGGAAGGCGTCGAACGGACCGGGCACCGCACCCGCGCCGTTCTGCAGGAACGCGAACGCCGCGTCGAGTTCGGGATCGTTGGTGATCAGCGCGCCGCCGACGACATCGGAGTGACCGCCCAGGTACTTCGTGGTCGAGTGCGTCACGATATCGGCGCCGAGCTGCAGCGGCTGCTGCAGGTACGGGGTGGCGAAGGTGTTGTCCACCACCAGCTTCGCGCCAGCGGCGTGCGCGACATCGGCCAGCGCCGGAATGTCGCCGATGCTCAGCAGCGGATTGGTCGGGGTCTCGACCCACACCAGCTTGGTGTTCGGGCGGATCGCCGCGCGCATCTCGTCCACGTCGAAGACGTGCGCGGGCGAATGCTCGATGCCCCACTGGCTGAACACCTTGTCGATCAGGCGGAAGGTGCCGCCGTAGGCGTCGTCCGGGATGACGATGTGGTCGCCGGGGCGCAGGGTGGCCCGCAGGGCGCAGTCGGTGGCGGCCATACCGGACGCGAAAGCGCGGCCGTACCGGCCGGATTCGAGCGCGGCGAGGTTCGCTTCCAGCGCGGAGCGGGTCGGGTTGCCGGTGCGGGCGTATTCGAAACCACCGCGCAGACCGCCCACCCCGTCCTGGGCGAAGGTCGAACTCGCGTAGATGGGCACGTTCACCGCGCCGGTCTGCGGATCAGGATCGAACCCGGCATGCACCGCGCGCGTAGAGAACCCGAATTCACTCATGAACCTCACCCTAATTGGCGGCCATCGACGGGCAACCCCCTGGTCGGGCTACCGGGTCGTAGAACCACCGCTCGCACCGCGTTGTTCCGCGCGGCAAGCCACCGAGTCCGAGGCCGCTCGGACAGATCGAGGCACTTACCCCTGGTCGCCGTTGTAATTCCACAGCTTGGCCATCATGGCAGAAATATTTTCTGCCACTAGGGGTGGTGAACCCGATCTCACCGGCACGACGGCCAATTAGGCTGAGCGCATGGTCACTGTGGAAGAACTGTTCGCCATCGATTCCCTCCTCTCCGACGACGAGCGCGAGATCCGCGACACCGTCGCCGCCTTCGCCGCACAGCGGCTGCGCCCGCACATCGCGGACTGGTTCGAGGCGGGCACCTTCCCGGCCCGCGAGATCGCCCCCGAACTGGGCAAGGTGGGCCTGCTCGGCATGCACCTGGACGGCTACGGCTGCGCGGGCATGTCGGCCACCATGTACGGGCTCGCGTGCCAGGAGCTGGAGGCGGTCGATTCCGGCGTGCGCAGCATGGTGTCGGTGCAGGGTTCGCTCGCGATGACCGCGATCCACAAGTACGGCTCCGAGGAGCAGAAGCAGCAGTGGCTGCCCGAGATGGCGGCGGGACGCGCGATCGGCTGCTTCGGCCTCACCGAGCCGGATTTCGGCTCCAATCCCGGCGGCATGCGCACCAGGGCCAAGCGCGACGGCTCCGACTGGGTACTGAACGGTTCGAAGATGTGGATCACCAACGGTTCGGTGTCCGATGTCGCGGTGGTGTGGGCGCAGACCGAGGACGAGGGCAAGCAGGTGATCCGCGGTTTCCTGGTGCCTGCCGGGACCAAGGGTTTCACCGCGCGCGAGATGCACCGCAAGCTGTCGCTGCGCGCCTCGGTGACCGCCGAGCTCGATTTCGACGACGTCCGGCTGCCCGCCGACGCGGTGCTGCCGCAGTCGCGCGGGCTGGCCTCGCCGCTGGCCTGTCTGAGCGAGGCCCGGTTCGGGATCATCTTCGGCGCGCTCGGCGCCGCGCGGGACTGCCTGGCCGCGACCATCGATTACGCCCGGACCCGTGAGGTGTTCGACAAGCCCCTGGCGGCCTACCAGCTGACCCAGGCGAAACTCGCGGACATGGCCCTCGAATTCGGCAAGGGCCAGCTGCTGGCGCTGCACCTCGGCCGGTTGAAGGACCGCGGCGCGGTGACCCCGGAGCAGGTGAGCGCGGGCAAGCTGAACAGCACGCGGGAGGCCATCGCGATCGCCCGCGAGTGCCGGACCATCCTCGGCGCCAACGGCATCACGCTGGACTACCCCGTGCTGCGGCACGCGAACAACCTCGAGTCGGTGCTCACCTACGAGGGCACGGCCGAGGTGCACCAGCTGGTGCTCGGCCGCGCACTCACCGATGCGAACGCCTTCCGCTGACGGACCGAATACGAAGCCGGTAATTTGCTGAAATTCACCAATTGGCGCAAGCCGAACGGGAGAATCGTCACAGTTTCATCAAGACACGCCGGTTGCTAGCATCGCAACATGTTCCTGCTCGGCCCCGCGTTGCTCGAAGTGTCGGCACGCAAGATATTGAACCGCCTGCACAAGACGCACGGGGTACCGGCGCTCGCTGCCGCGGCACAGCTGCCCGCGCTCTCGGCGGCACTGGACCAGCACGCGGCGGCCGTGCGCGACATCCTCGAATGGGGTGTCGAGGATGCCGCGCGGGTACCCGCGAACGTGCTGCTCGCGGGTTACGCCCGCGGACTTCTCGATCAGGTCCGCGAGGCCGCGGTCGGCGCCGAGCGGACTCCGCTCATCAGCGCCGCGCCCGGCGATCTCGGCGGCTGGGCGGGCGCGGACTGGTTGCAACTGCGCCTGGCCGGCGTCTGCCTGCACGCGTCGCGCACCCCGGCCTGACCGCGAAGACGCCCGTCACCAGCTCGGCTGATGACGGGCGCCTTTGTCTCGCTTGATGATTCAGCGATCGGTGCCCGGGTCCCGGTAGCCCATGTATTCACCGGAACGCTGGTAGGAACCACCGCCCTGCTGGTACCCGCCACCGTGCATCGCGCCCTCGTCCCACTGCTGGCCCTGCTGGCCGCGGGCGGCCTGCTGATCCATCCACAGCTGCTCGCGCGAGGCGTCTTCGCGGCCGCGCGAGTACGCCTCCGCATGGCCCTTGACCGCGGGCATCTCCTCCTCCAGCCCGCTCAGCCAGTTCTCCCAGCGCTGCTGCATCGGACGAACCATGCCGCCGCCGACACCCACCACCAGGATGCCGCCGATCGTGGCGAGCACGGTGATCAGGATCGGCATGGTGACCGACATGGCCACCCCGATCTGGTTCAACGCGGCCACGATGCCGACGCCCCAGATGAACACGGCCGCGATCCGGCCGATCATCGCGCCGTAGGAGAGACCGCCGAGCATGTTGCCGACCAGGTCACGCACGGCGGAGGCGATCGCGCCCGCGATGACCACGATGATGATCGCGACCGCGGCCTTGGGTAGCCAGGAGACGATGCCGTCGAGCAGATCGCTGACCGGATTCGGACCGAACACGCCGAAGCCGAGCTGCAACGCGATCAGCAGGATCGCGTAGTAGGCCAGCTTCGCGAGCAGATCCGAGGCGTCGTAGCGACTCCGCGACATCATCTGCCGCAGCCCGCCGCGCTCGACCAGACGGTCGAAGCCGACCCGGTCCAGCACCTTGTCCACGATGGTCGACACGATCTTCGCGACGATCCAGCCGATGAGCAGGATGACGAGGAATCCGGCCAGTTTGGGGACGAACGTGGCGACGGAACTCCATGCGTCGGAGAGGCCCTGCTGGAAATCGATAGCCAAACTGGAGGTGTACATGCCCATCCCTTCGCTATCCGATTAGCCGGGGCGGTTTGCCGAGGCTGCTTCAAGGCCGGTTATACCCCGGCGACATCACTCGAACCCTCTGTTTGCAGCTAATTTGCCACATTGATGCATTCCGCGCGACAACTAACTCGAAACGATATGTCGGGCGACTCCGTTCACAACCGACCGCGCGGTACGTGGAGAAGATTGTTACGACCTGTCATCGGAGTGCCATCTCGCTGTCACCGACACGCCAAGGTTGACCGTTCACGCTGATACCCGGATCCGGCATTGGGCAATGCCTCTCGCCCGACACCACCCGGAGGTGCACCATGAACCCGCTGTCAGCCGAACCCGTCGACCGAAGCGCCCCCTACCCCGAACCGAGCCGTAAGCCGTTGGGAGCCCGCGATGTTCGTGCGTGATCGGGCACTGCTCGCGACGGGCGCCACCGCCCGGCCCCTGCCCGAACAGCGCGAACTCGTCGCCGCCTTCGGCGACTGCCCCGGCGATCCGGTCACCGACCATCCGCTCGTCGGCTGGGCCCGCGCACTGGGCGCGCTCCATCGGGCCCGCCGCGGCAACCCGCTCGCGGCCGCCGGAATCGATTGCCGCCGTGCCGAATTGGTCGCGGCGATCGACGCGTGGGTAGCCGCCCAGGTGCCGCACCGCCGCTACACCGAGCACCTGCGGTCGGGTTCGCTCGGCGGCGCCGTCGATCGGATGGCCGCCGCCCATGTGCACGCCAGCCACCTGCTGCACACCGCGGAGCAGGTGTCCGACGACCGGGTGCACGCGGCCTGGTATCGCCTGGCCCAGCTCGCGGACGAGTGGACCGACCTGATCATGGGCGCGGCGCCGGCGCGGACGCGAAAGGCCTAGGCGACGAGTTCGGGCTGCGGCGCGAACTGCCGCTGGGACACCCAGCGCATCCCGCGGGTCAGCAGCGGCAGCATCAGCACCATCAGCAGCAGCCGCAGACTCTGCACGCAGGTGATCAGCGGCAGGTTCGCGTCCATCGACTCGGCGGTGGCCAGCACCGCGTTGATGCCGCCCGGCGTGGTCGCCAAATAGATGTCGGAGAGCTCCAGATCGACGAAGGTGGCCACCGCGAAAGCCAATCCGGCCACGATGGCGGAGAGCGCGACGATGGTGACCGTCATACCGGGGATCATCCGTGCCATCTCGGTGACCACGGCCCTGGTGAAGCGGGTGCCGACCTCGAAACCGATGAGCACGAACAGCAGGTCTTTGAACAGGTTCGTGGGCGCGTACCCGTGACTGACGCCCAAGCCGGTCAGTACCGCCGTGAGCATCATCGGCCCGATCAACGCGGGGCTCGGCAGGTGCAGTCGCCGGCCCAGCTTGGTGCCGATGATGCAGAGCATGATCGCGATCGAGAGCCCGGCCACCTGGTCACCACGTCCGACGATCATCCAGCTCGGCAGGTCCGGGTTGGTGACGGCACCGCCGAGGGTCACATGCGGGGCCGTGAGTCCGCTGGTGTTGTTGTTCAGCAGCGCGCCGAGCGCGGGCGCGCTCACCGCGACCAGCGCGACCCGCAGGTACTGCATGAACGCCACCTGACGCGGATCGGCGTCCATATCGTCGGCGCAGGCCACTACCGCGGCAGAGCCGCCGGCCAGCAGGCCGAGCGTCGCGGTCGGCAACTCCACGTGCGCGAGGCGGGCGAACACGACCGCGACGAGCAAGCTGATCACCAGCGTCGCGACCGTCACCGCAAGCACCGGGATCAGCGCCAACCCGATGCTGGACAACAGCGAAATCTCCAGATAGCTGCCCATCAGCACGCCTAGCATGCCCTGGACACCGAGCGTGAGACGGCGCGGGAGCGGGGTCGGCAAATTCCCGGTCAACGCCAGCGCGCCGCCGACGACGATCGCCAGGATCATCTGCGGCGCCGGAAAGTGCACACGATCGAGGAGATGCGCTCCGGCAAGCACCGAGGCCAGCAGAGCTACCCATCCGATCACTTGCCTGCGCGTCATACCTAGTAATCCTTGCTGCCGCTAATGAACAATCCGTTACAGCTCCGTTATCGGGGCTGGCGGCAGTTGTGATTCACGACGCAATTGCGCCATTCCCCATGTCAGAGCGGGGATTTCGGAGTCTCGCGCACAATTCGAAGAACATCAGGTAGTGCAGATCGACGAGCTGGCGAACTCATCGTTCACCACTACAAAGTACCTCGCACCCGCGGAGCACGGGGCTCGGCGAGGGGGCGCGTGTACTATTCGGCCGGAATCACCCCACCGCGGGAGCTCGGGCACGGCCGGGCTGAGAGGGCGGACCCCAGCGCTTCGCCGACCGCATGAACCTGTCCGGGTAATGCCGGCGTAGGAAGAGCGTTTCGGGCATGTCTGCATCGACCCTGCACAACTCCGAACGGCACGAAGCACCGTTCACCCTCGACGAGCCCGCCCCCAAGGTGCTGTCCTTCTGGGATCAGAGCGCATTCTGGGCAAACCTCGGCGTCAGCCTCATCGCCTTCTCCGGCGCGTACACCGTGCTCGCGCCGAATACCGACGGCGCGGCCCAGCTCTCCATCGCCGCGGGCATCCTCGCGATGATCGTCGGCACGGTCGTCGGCGGCGTCATGCTCGGCCTGGCCGCGGTGCCGGGCGCGCGCACCGGCAAACCCGCGATGGTGCTGCTGCGCGGGCTGTTCGGCGCGAAACTGAGTTACCTGCCGACCGTGTTGAACATCGCCCAGCTGATCGGTTGGGGCACTTTCGAATTGATCGTGATCGGTGACGCGGCCGACGAATTGTTCGGCGGCGGACCGCACTGGCTGTACGTGGTGGCGGCCGGTGTGCTCACCACCGTGCTGACCATCTGGCCGCTCGGTTCGGTCCGGATGCTGCGCCGGTTCGTCACGGTCGGTGTCGTGATCGCGCTGGTCTGGTTCTACATCCAGTTCTTCCGCGGCGGCCTGCCCGATCTGACGGCCAACCCCGGTCCGCACGGCAGCGGCCCGTTCGGCGTCGACTGGAATCTCTTCTGGATCGCCACCGACGCGGCGCTGGCGGTGTCCATCTCCTGGGTGCCGGTGGCCGCCGACTACACCCGGCACGCGCGCAGTACCCGCAGCGCTTTCGGCGCGGCGAGCGGCGCGTACGCGCTCACCCAGATCGTCGCCTACATCCTCGGCCTGTTCGCACTGGCCCGCGCGACCGGCGCGGGCCAGTACTCGCCGTTCCTCCAGGTGACGCTGGGCGGCCTGTTCTTCTTCGTCTTCGTGCTGCGCGAGGCGGACCAGTCCTTCGCCAACGTGTACTCCACCGCCGTGTCGATCCAGAACCTGTGGCCGCGCCTCGACCGGCGGGTGCTCTCGATCGGGCTCGGCGTGCTGATCACGCTGCTCGCGCTGCGCCTGGACATGGCCAACTACTTCGGCTTCCTCGGGCTGATCGGCTCGGTGTTCGTGCCGCTGCTCGGCGTGCTCGTCGCCGACTTCTTCCTGCGGGCCCGGGGTGAATGGAACACCGCCGCCGACGCCCCGCCCCGCTGGGGCATGGTCGTCGCCTGGCTCGCCGGGCTCACGGTCTACCAGCTGATCAACCCGGGCGATGCCGGGGCGTGGACCGATTTCTGGGTGCGCGTGCAGGAGCTGCTGCACTTCGGCAAGCAGGCGTGGATGAGCGCGTCGCTGCTGTCGTTCCTGGCCGCGGTGCTGGTCGCCTGGGTGTTCGGACGGGTCGCGGCCGCGCGCAAATCCGCCGCCTAGCCGGGCACTGCTGCCACGATGGAGACATGGGCCAGATCCGGATCGGCACGTCGGGATGGGTGTATCCGCCCTGGCGTGGTGTCTTCTATCCCAAAGGCGTGCCGCAGAAGCGCGAGCTCGCGTATCTGTCGGAGCGGCTGAACAGCGTCGAGATCAACGGTTCTTTCTATGCGCTGCAACGCCCTTCGAGCTATCAGAACTGGGCGAGCCTGACGCCGGACGATTTCGTGTTCGCGGTGAAGGGCAGCCGGTTCATCACCCATATGAAACGGCTGCGCGACGGCGACGAGCTGCTGGCGAACTTCCTCGCCTCCGGCGTGCTGGCCCTCGGCCCGAAGCTGGGACCGATCCTGTGGCAGCTGCCGCCGAACTTCCAGTTCGATCCCGACGTGCTCACGGCCTTCTGCACGCACCTGCCCCGCTCCACCGCGCACGCCGCCGCGATCGCGAAACAGCACGACCACCGGGTGGATCCGGCGCATACGACCATCGATGCCGATCGCCCGCTCCGGCACGCGCTCGAAGTGCGGCACCCGAGCTTCTGCACGCCACGGTTCATCGATCTGCTGGCCGAACACGAGATCGCGGTGGTCGTCGCCGATGCCGCGGGCAAGTTCCCCTTGCTCGAAGAGGTCACCGCGGATTTCGTCTATATCCGCCTGCACGGCCACGACGAGCTCTACGTCAGCGGCTACACCGACGCGGGCCTGGACATGTGGGCGGAGAAGATCCGCACCTGGTCCGCCGACCACGACGTCTACTGCTATTTCGACAACGACGCCAAGGTCATGGCACCGCGTGACGCGATCGCGTTGCGGGCCAGGCTGAGCTGACCGCACCCCTGCGCCATCCGGGCAGGGGTGCGCGCACGACTACGCGTTGAGGAACCCGAGCAGGTCGTGCCGGGTGATGACGCCGACCGGTTTGCCCTCCTCGACGACCATCAGGGCGTCGGTGTCCGAGAGCGCCTTGGTCGCGGCCGAGATCGGCTCGCCGGAACCGATCAGCGGGAACGAGGCGCTCATGTGCTGGGCCACCGAATCCGTCAGGTGCGCACGGCCTTCGAACACCGCGGACAGCAGATCCCGCTCCGAGACACTGCCCGCGACCTCGCCCGCCATCACCGGCGGTTCCGCGCCGACCACGGGCATCTGCGAGACGCCGTACTCGCGCAGGATCTCGATGGCATCGCGCAGGGTTTCGGACGGGTGCGTGTGCACCAGGTCCGGCAGGGCGCCCGACTTGCCGCGCAGCACATCACCGACCAGCGGTTCGGCGGTGCTGCCGTCGAGCCGTTCGCGCAGGAAGCCGTAGGAGGCCATCCACTTGTCGTTGAAGATCTTCGACAGGTAACCGCGCCCGCCGTCGGGCAGCAGCACCACCACGACCGCGTCCGGATCCCGCCGGGCGACCTCGATCGCCGCGACCACGGCCATCCCGCACGAGCCGCCGACCAGCAGCCCTTCCTCGCGGGCCAGGCGGCGGGTCATATCGAACGAGTCGGCGTCGGAGACCGCGATGATCTCGTCCGGGATGGCCGGATCGTAGGCCGAGGGCCAGAAGTCCTCGCCGACGCCCTCGACCAGGTAGGGCCGACCGGTGCCGCCGGAGTAGACCGAGCCCTCGGGATCGGCGCCGATGATCTTCACCTTGCCGCCCGACACCTCCTTGAGGTACCGACCGGTGCCGCTGATCGTGCCGCCGGTGCCGACGCCCGCGACGAAGTGGGTGATCTTGCCCTCGGTGTCGCGCCAGATCTCCGGACCGGTGGTCTCGTAGTGGCTTTCCGGGCCGCCCGGGTTGGAGTACTGGTCCGGCTTCCACGCCCCGTCGATCTCCTGGACCAGGCGATTCGAGACGCTGTAGTAGCTGGCCGGATCTTCCGGCGCCACCGCGGTCGGGCACACCACGACTTCGGCGCCGTACGCGCGCAGCACGTTGCGCTTGTCCTCGCTGACCTTGTCGGGGCAGACGAAGACGCAGTGGTAGCCGCGCTGCTGGGCGACCAGTGCGAGGCCGACGCCGGTGTTGCCAGAGGTGGGTTCGACGATGGTGCCACCGGGCCGCAGCTGTCCGGACTGCTCGGCGGCCTCGATCATCTTCACCGCGATCCGGTCCTTGGAGCTGCCGCCCGGATTCAGATATTCGATCTTGGCCGCGAGCAATCCCGCAGTCGGTTCGATGACAGAGTTCAACCGGACCAACGGCGTGTTGCCGATGAGGTCCACGACATGGTCGGCGATGCGCATGACCCCCATCGTTCCAGATGCCCGGAGTGTGAGTTCGCGCACGCCACGCGGAACCCCTACCGCGCGACAAACCGGGAAACGGGTACGCCCGCCTTTAGGATCCCCCACATGAGGCAGCCGAACATCGCCCGTGCCGGTGTCGTGCTGGCCGGAGCGGCACTCGCCGCGCTGGTCGGACCCGGTGCACCAGCCAACGCAGTGACCACCGAGTTCCCGCAGGTGCCGACGCTCGCGCACGGCGGTCTCTGCTGGACCAGCATCCGCACCTGGGCCGACGTCAACCCGGCCTGGCCGGGCCGCGCGATCCTGAACATCCAGGCGCTGCCGCTGGCCGGCGTCGGGTCCGGTGACTATCCGTTCGCCCCGGTCTGCGAGGTGCGCACCATGGTCGACTGGCGCAACACCACCACCGGCGCGGCGGGCCGGTACGAAGACACCGTGGTGACCAGCATGTACGGCAGCATCCAGTACGCGCTGTTCCAGGACACCGGGCCCGGACGCATCGAGGTGACGGTCTCCACCGACGCCGCGAGCATCCCCGCGCGCGGCTCGTTCGACGTCCCCGCTCCCCCTGCCCCGCCTGCGTAAAGTCGGTATCTTTAACTTCTGTGAACGCACCACGGGTCGGCTGGCGCACCGCAGCGGTAACCGGTGCCGCGACCGTGCTGGCCGGTTCCGGCGCAGGCACCGCATGGTGGGCCGCCTACCGGCTGCTGACCGCACAGGCGGGCACCGCGCGCGGCGTGATCGGGCGCGACACCTCGAAACCGCCTGAGGCGGACGGCATCTACACCGCGGGCTGCCTGGCGCCGGAACCCTGGCGCGCGGGCAGAAAGGCCGACCTGCACCTGATGATCTTCGGCGATTCCACCGCGGCCGGCGTCGGCTGCCGGGTCGCCGACGAGGTCCCCGGGGTGCGGCTGGCCCGCGGGCTCGCCCAGGCCACGCAGCAGCGAATCCGATTGAGCACCAAGGCGATCTCGGGCGCCACCTCCAAGGGCCTGTCCGGTCAGGTGGACGCGATGTTCGTGGCGGGCCCACCGCCGGACGCGGCGGTCATCCTGATCGGCGCCAACGACATCACCAAGAAGCACTCGGTCCGGGCCTCCGCGCGCCGGCTGGCCGCGGCGGTCGCCCGGCTGAGCCGCGCCGATGCCGTGGTGGTGGTCGGCACGTGCCCGAATCTCGGTACCGTGACCGCGATTCCGCAGCCGCTGCGCACGGTGGTACACAACTGGAGTCTGCGCCTGGCCCGGGCGCAGACCGTGGCCACCACCGTCGCGGGGGGTGTCCCGGTGCCGATGGGCTATCTGCTCGCGCCGGAATTCCGGGCCCAACCCGAATTGCTGTTCGCCGAGGACGGTTTCCATCCGTCGGCGGCGGGCTACGAACTGGCCGCGGCACAGTTGCTTCCGGTCCTGCTCGAGGTGCTCGGCGAGCCGACCCCGGGTGCTCGTGCCCCGGGGCGCGACGTAGATTCGGTAAGAACCCGCGAGTAACAAAGCGGGCTCGCTCGTACCCTCCGACAAAGGAGTCCTCATGCCTGAGGCTGTCATCGTCTCGACTGCCCGTTCCCCGATCGGCCGGGCGGCCAAGGGATCGCTGGTCGACATGCGGCCCGACGACCTGACCACCCAGATCGTCCGCGCGGCACTCGACAAGGTGCCCGCTCTGGACCCCAACCAGATCGATGACCTGATTCTCGGCTGCGGTTCGCCGGGTGGCGAGTCCGGTTTCAACATCGCCCGCATCGTCGCCGTGCAGCTGGGTTACGACCTGGTACCGGGCACCACGGTGCACCGCTACTGCGCGTCGTCGCTGCAGTCCACCCGGATGGCCTTCCACGCCATCAAGGCGGGCGAGGGTGACGTCTTCATTTCCGCGGGCGTCGAGACCGTGTCCCGGTACAAGAACGGTTCCGCCGACAGCTGGCCGAACACGCAGAACGAGCTGTTCGCCGAGGCGCAGGCGCGCACCGCGAAGACCGCAGAGGGCGGCACGGGCGCGTGGCACGACCCGCGCCAGGACGGCCTGATTCCGGACGCCTACATCGCGATGGGCCAGACCGCCGAGAACGTCGCCAGCTTCACCGGTATCACCCGCGAGGAGCAGGACCGCTGGGGTGTGCGGTCGCAGAACCGGGCCGAGGAGGCGATCAAGAACGGCTTCTTCGAGCGCGAGATCACCCCGGTCACGCTGCCCGACGGCACCGTGGTGTCCAAGGACGACGGCCCGCGCGCGGGCGTCACCTACGAGGCGGTCAGCCAGCTGAAGCCGGTCTTCCGCCCGGATGGCACGGTCACCGCCGGTAACTGCTGTCCGCTCAACGACGGCGCCGCCGCGCTGGTCATCATGAGTGACACCAAGGCCAAGGAGCTGGGCCTGACCCCGCTGGCCCGCATCGTCTCCACCGGTGTCTCCGGCCTCTCGCCCGAGATCATGGGTCTCGGCCCGATCGAGGCGTGCAAGCGCGCACTCGCCTTGGCGGGCAAGTCGATCGACGACATCGACCTGGTCGAGATCAACGAGGCGTTCGCGGTGCAGGTGCTCGGGTCGGCCCGCGAGCTGAAGATCGACGAGGACAAGATGAACGTCTCCGGCGGCGCGATCGCGCTCGGCCATCCGTTCGGCATGACCGGTGCCCGCATCACCACCACGCTGCTCAACAACCTGCAGACCTACGACAAGCAGTTCGGTCTGGAGACCATGTGCGTCGGCGGCGGCCAGGGCATGGCGATGGTCATCGAGCGCCTGAGCTAGTCCTACGAAAAGACCCCCGGCCCAACGGACCGGGGGTCTTTTGTCTGTGTCAGGTTATCAGTCGCGCTGGAAGTAGCTCAGCAGCCGCAGGATCTCGACGTAGAGCCAGACCAGGGTGACGGTCAGGCCGAGGGCGACGCCCCAGGCGGCCTTCTCCGGCGCCTGGGCGCGGATGAGCTGGTCGGCGGCGTCGAAGTCGAGCAGGAAGCTGAACGCCGCGATCGCGATGACGACCAGGCTGAAGACGATGGCGAGCGGGCCGCCGTCACGCAGGCCGAGCCCGCCGGAGATGAAGAAACCGGCGACCAGGTTGCCGAGCGCGAGCACCAGCACGCCGATCATCGCGCCGACGATCATCCTGGTGAAGCGCGGAGTCACCCGGATCGCACCGGTCTTGTACACCACCAGCATGCCCGCGAATACGCCGAAGGTGCCGAGCACCGCCTGCGCGATGAGCGCGCTACCGCCGACGCCGCCGAACTCGATGTTGGTGAACATGAACGACAGCGCACCGACGAACAGACCCTCGAACACCGCGTACGAGAGCACGAGGACCGGGTTGTCCATCTTGTTCGCGAACGACGCGATCAGCACCAGCACCAGGCCGATCAGGCCGCCGCCGATGACGAACAGCGGAGCCAGCGAGGTGTTCGCGTTGGTGAGGCCGTAGGAGACGATCGCCGACAGGGCGAGCACGCCCAGCGTGATGGCGGTCTTGGTGACCACGTCGTCGATGGTCATCGCGCGGGTGCCCGCGGGCGCCTGCTGATAGGGCTGCGGCTGCTGGTACTGCTGTCCGTATTGGTTACCGAACTGCTGACCCATCTGTCCCGCGCCGGCGACGCCCGACCCGAAGTTGGCGTAGCCACCGCCCTCTTGCCGAGGCAGGTTTCTGAAAACCGGATTGCTCGTGGTACGCACGTGCGTCCCTTTCTGGTCGTTGCCGCTGTTCGCCGAGCTTTCACTCGATCATCCAACTGCTTGGTCCAACGTTCACTGCCCTGTTCTAGTTCCCCGGAAGCGTTTTCCCGGGAACAGCACCTAGGCGGACAATTCGGACTCTACCGCTGCTGCGCGTCGTGTAAACCACGCACGGACCGAGTGACCGTGAATTTGCGGTTGCGACCGACCACATCGGTGTGGCCGACCATCCGCTCGATCACCCCGCGGTAGTTCAGATGCGAGTTGAACACCGTCCACAACTCGCCGCCGGGCCGCAGCACGCGGCCGGTCTCGGCGAACATCTTGATCGCCGATCCGGTGTGCACGGCGGCGCCGACGTGGAAGGGCGGGTTGCACAGCACGAGATCCGCGCTGTTGGCGGCGGCCGAGGACATCGCGTCGTCGCGCACCACGGTCACCCGATCGGCGACCTCGTTGACGGCCACCGTCGCCCGGGCCGAGGCCACCGCCGCGGCGGATTGATCGGTGCCGACCACCTTGATGCCGGGACGCGCCTTCGCCAGCGCGACGGCCAGTATCCCGGTGCCGCAGCCGAGGTCGATCGCCTCGCGGGCATCGGGTTTCATCCATTTCAGGTGTTGCAGCAGGAATCGCGTGCCGATGTCCAGCCGCGCACCGGAGAAGGCCGCACCGTGCGCCACCACATCGATGTCGAGGTCGTCGAGCCGGTCGCGCACCGGAAACGGCGGGCTGCCCACCGGTTTCGGCCCCGTTACCAGCAGCGTGCGCGACTTCTGCCGGCCACGACTGGCCCGCACCTCGGAAAAGGACTGCGCCAGCACATCGTTCATCGATTTGGTCAGGTACTTGTCCCGCCCGCCCGCGAAGACCACCACGTCCGGGTCGGCGTAGCGCGCGATGGCGTCGGCGACCTCGGTCAGCCCGGCCAGGGCCCGGGGCAGTCGCAGCAGGACCACGCGCACACCGTCGAGCAGCCCGGCGCCGAGCGGGTGTGCGGCGTAGCGGTCGGCGAATCCCAGGGCGCGGGCGTTGTTGGCCAGCGCCAGTTCGCCGGTGAGCAGATCCTGATGCACCCGGACGTCGCGCAGGTCGTGCGCCGCGATGGCGCCGATGGTCAGCGCGCCGTACGCGTCACCGAGTATAGCTATCTTTCCGCTATCGGCGGTGGTCAGCGCCTCGGCGGCGACGTCGAGGATCAGCCGATCGGCGGCATCCACGGCGTAGAGGTTCAGGGCCTCCACATCCGGATACCGCCGCAGCCGGCTGAGTACCTCCTCGACATCTGTCACGCCTCAAGTGTGCTAGATCGTTGCCCTGACGTCACATCGGCCCCGGCAATTCGCCGATTCCGCACGGCGTGGCGTACTGCGCGTCGGGCGAAAAGCCCAGCAGCGCAGCTTATTCAGCTCAGTTGCCCCCTACCTTGCCGCCGGTAGGGGTCACCGCGTGCCATACCCCGCCGACGCCTTGCCCGAGCAGATCGCCGGGTTTCGCGTCGGCGGCGAAGAAGTAGACCGGCCAGCCCGCGACCGTGACTTGGCATGCGCCATCGGCACGTTCGACGAAGCCGATGAGTTGCGGGTCCACCCCTGTGACGTATATCGCCTGGCCACGCTGGGCGAGCACCGGCGGCCATTTCGCGGCGCAGTCGCCCGCACAGTTCGAGGCGGACGGCCGGGCGGTGTCCTTGTCGAATCGGTACACCGCACGTCCGGTAGCCGTAACATGCTGTCCGACAGCAGCATTGTCGGCGACCGCGAGCTGTACGGCATTCGCGCCGGTCGGGGCGGCGCCACGGTAGATCTGCAACCAGTCCTGCGTCTTGGCAGGCGACTCGCTCTGCGCCGCCGCGCCGGGCGCTTGCGCGGCGGCCGACACCGCCACGGGTGATGCCGCGGCGGCCACCGGCGGCTCCGGCGCGGGGCTGCCGCATGCACTCAGCAAACCGACGAGAAGCACCGAGGCAGCGGCGAATGGCCCGGCTACTGGCTGGAAGCGCTTGATCGACAACATTTTTCGTACCCTCCGGAGCGATCGGCGGGGCGCGGTACGCGCCCGGTCATCGACAACAACGAGGCAGGCCGGGCACCGGTTCAACGACCCGGCCGGTCGATGGCAAACATCGAGAAACCCGCAAATCCCGCGCATCGCCGCGGTCAGCGTTTACCATCAGCCACATGCGTAACAGGACGGTGTGCACGGTCGTCGCGATGGCCGGGCTGCTCGCGGGCTGCGGCAGCGACGACGGATCCACCGCGAGCACCCCTGCCGCGAGTTCCTCGACCACCGGCACCCTCGCCGAGGCGCCCCCGGTCACCCGCGACGCACTACCCAAGCGCGGCACCGCCTCCGGCGATGCGGGCCTCACGGTGACCAACATCCGGATCGGGCACCAGCCCGGCTTCGACCGGGTGGTATACGACCTCGGCGGCAAGGGCACGCCGGGTTGGATCGTGCAGTACACCGACCGGGCCGTGCAGGACGGCAGCGGCAAGCCGGTCGACGTGGCAGGCGCCTCCATTCTCGAGGTGCAGATCCTCGGTTCGGCGTATCCGTTCGACAGCGCGGTCACGCCGTACACGGGTCCCGATCCGGCGCGCGACCCGAGCGCTCCCGGCGTCGCGGGCGTCTACCGGACCCTCGTGTTCGAGGGGACCACGCAGTCGTTCATCGGCGTCGAGGCGGACCGGCCCGGATTCTCCGTCAGCACGCTGAGCAATCCGACGCGCCTGGTCATCGACATCGCCACCCCGAAGCAGTAGGTACCGCCTGGGGGTATCAAGAAGCGGCAGGCCGGCCGTCACTACACTGGCCGTGTGGTCGAACAGCGCCTACCGCTCCCCGCACCCGGGCTCGCCCGGGCGCTGAGTGCGCTGGTGCTTCTGGCCGGAATCGTCGCCATGCACACGGCGGTTTTCTCCACGCCCGCCCATGGACATGCTTCGACTGTCGCCCACACAGCGCGCGCCGACCCGGCTGCCGCAATGCTGGGTAGCGAGCACGCTCCCGGCCCGGTCGTCGGCTCCGTCGAGGCCGGGTCGAACGACCACGCCGGCTCTGGCCACGCCGTGCTCCTGCCGACCGAGCACGGCGACGCGGTACCGGCAGCGCCGGTCCGCGCAGCCGACAGCGAGCCCGGCTCGAACGGGCCGAACTGCGGCGGCGCCGGCTGCTCCGGCACGCACGGCGCGCTGCACGGCTGCGTGTTCATCCTGGCTGCTGTCGCTCTGCTGCTGGCCCTGATCGTGCTCTACCGGCTGGCTGTCGACCGGTCGGGCGCCGCCGCCGCGCCGCTACGCCACCGGCGGCCCCGGCGCGAACGCGCACCGCCCTGGACCGTGCTTTCCCTGGCCGAATTGTCGATTCTGCGGATCTGACAGACGCTCGGCGACCGCTCGAACGGTCGTCGCTTTGTCGTGCCCGAAACCCAGTCATTCGCAATACGCAAGGAGCACAACCATGTTCACCAGCCGTACCCGGATCACGACCGCTGTCGCCGCGGTCACCACCGTCACCGCGCTGTTCGCCGCGGGCTGCGGCGACAACGACTCGAACACCATGCCCGGCATGGATCACGGCAGTTCGAGCACGTCCGCGTCGGCCGGCGCGCCCGCGGCCCGCACCGACTTCAACGACGCCGATGTCACCTTCCTGCAGATGATGTATCCGCATCACGCACAGGCGGTGGAGATGGCGAAGCTGGTACCGAGCCGCAGCCAGAACCCGCAGTTGCAGGCTCTCGCCACCGGCGTCGAGCAGGCGCAGGCTCCGGAGATGCGGCAGATTACGACGCTGCTGCAGAGTTTCGGCAAGCCCGCTCCGGACACCGGCGGACACACCGGGCACAACATGCCGGGGATCATGACCCCCGAGCAGATGAACGCCCTGCATGCCGCGTCGGGTCCCGACTTCGACCGGCAGTGGCTGACCATGATGATCGAGCATCACACCGGCGCGATCGCCATGGCCG
>NZ_BAUA01000109.1 GCF_000710915.1 Nocardia brasiliensis IFM 10847 | reverse complement strand
GTCCTCTCCGCGGAAGGCCTCGCGATCGAGATGCGGGACGGCGACGACGAGGACCTCGAGCGCGCGGCGGCGAACCTGGGCATCAACCTGTCCAGGAACGAAGCCACGGTGGACGACCTGCCCAGCTGAGCGCCCCTACGCGTGCCGAGATCGCCACCGGCGGTGACGATCTCGGCATGGGCGCTTAAACGTGCACCGCGGCCACCGCATCGACCGCGTCGGGATTCTTCGGCTTGGTCCGGGGCAGGAACAACGCCGGTATCAGGGTGAGCACGATCAGTACCAGCGCCACGATGTAGGTGTGGCTGAATGCCGTTGCGGCCTGGTCCAATCCGGCCTCCAGCACACCCGGCGGCAGCTGACTCGCCAGTTCGGGCTTGGTGGTCGCGGCGATGGCGGGCAGTGCGAAATCCCGATCGTTCAGCAGCGCGGTCAGCACCACCGAGATCGTCGCGGTGCCGATCGAACCGCCGGTCTGGTTGATGATGTTCATCAGGGTCGAGCCGCGGGCGACCTGCTGGTGGGTCAGCGTCTGGATCGCCGCGGTCATGATCGGCATCATGGTGCAGCCCATGCCGAGACCCATCACGAACAGGGCGCCCAGCATCATCGGATACGACGTGTCCACCTTCAGCTGCACGAAGAACGCGGTGCTGACCGCGATCAACGCGATGCCGACCAGCACGATCTTGCCCGGACCGATCTTGTCGACCAGTTTGCCCGCCACCGGCATGGTGAGCATCGCGCCCAATCCCTGTGGCACCAGCAACAATCCGGTCTGCAACGCCGATTCGCCGCGCACCTGTTGCAGATAGGCCGACAGCAACAGGCTGCCGCCGAAGAAGGCGATCGCGAACAGCACCATGGTGAGCACCGAGAAGGTCAGCGCCCGGTTGCGGAACAGGTGCAGATCGATCAACGGGTGCTCGGTGCGCAGCGCGTGGAAGACGAACGCCACCAACAGGATCAAGCCGACGATCGCGGGCAGCAGCACCTTGGTCGCGAGCACCGTGCCCTCGCCGGGGATCGACGAGACGCCGAACAGGAACAACGCCAGGCCCGGCGAGGCGAGCAGCATGCCGACGAAGTCGAACGACTCCGCCGGTTCCGGCTTGTCGGCGGGGAACACCACCTGCGCCAGGATGAGCGCGACGATGCCGATCGGCAGGTTGATCAAGAAGATCCACTGCCAATGGAATTCGATCAGCCAGCCGCCGAGGATGGGGCCGCAGATCGGGCCGAGCAGCATCGGCACACCGAGCACCGCCATCACCCGGCCGACCCGTTGCGGACCGGCCGCGTGCGTCATGATCGTCATGCCGAGTGGCATCAGCATGCCGCCGCCGATGCCCTGCACCACGCGGAAGGCGATGAGCGACTGGATGTTCCAGGCCAGCGCGCAGAGCACCGACCCGAGCACGAAGAAGGCGAGCGCCGCCATGTACAGGCGCTTGGTGCCGAAGCGGTCCGCGGCCCATCCGGTGAGCGGAATGACCGTGGCCAGGGCGAGGGTGTAACCGGTCACGGTCCACGCCGCGATGGCGTAGCTCGTGTCGAAAGTGTCCTGGAAGGTGGGCAACGCGATGTTGACGACGGTGATGTCGAGAATCGACATGATCGCGCCGAGTACCACGACGCCCGCCACCTTGAAGACCGCCGCGTCGAGTTTGTCGGCGGTCGGATCAGGCGTCGCCGCCTGCGTATCCGGAGGTTGTGTCACCGCTTCAGCGTTGCACTTCTTCAGCCGCTACACCAGCAATTTGCCCTGCCATTTGGGAGAAAAGTTCGATTTCGGCCAGGGCAGCCGCGGTGGCGACCTCGCCGGCGGGCAGCAGCGGCAGCCGCACCGCAGGGCTCGGAATCCGTCCCTGAGCCGCGAGAACGGCCTTGATCACGGTGGGGTTGGGCTCGGCGAAGAGGGCGGCCGACAGTGCCGCCAGCCGATGCCCGAGCACGCGCGCCTCCTCGACCCGGCCCTCGCGCCAGGCCGCGATGAGGGCGGTGAAGGGCGCGGTGGCCACGATGCCGGAGGCCAGGATGCCGCCCTCGGCGCCGAGCGCCAGCAGCGGCGAGACGAACAGGTCGTCGCCCGCCAGCACGGCGAAGTCCGCAGGACGGGCGCCCATCAGCGCGATCGTGGCGTCGTCGATGCTGCCGACGGCGTGTTTGACGCCGATGATGTTCGGGTGCGCGGCGATATCGAGCAGGGTTTCCGCGCAGAGCGTGCGGCCGGTGCGATACGGAATGTTGTAGACCACCAGCGGTATCGGGCTGCCCCCGGCCAGCGCCCGGAAGTGCGCGAGCACCCCGGCCTCGGTGGGCCGGGTGTAGTACGGCACGACCGTGAGCGCGGCGGCGATCTGCCCCGACAGCGCGGCCAGCGCGTCGGCGGAGTCGGCCGTCGAGTTGGAGCCGGCGCCGACGATCAAGGGCGCGTTGTGTTCCCGGCATACGCTCGCGCAGATGTCGATCACCCGGGCGCGTTCGGCCGGGGTCAGCGTCGCGGCTTCGGCGGTGGTGCCGAGCGCGACCAGGCCGGTCGCGCCCTCGGCGAGCGCCGAGTGGGCCAGTCCGGCCAGCGCGTCGGCGGCCAGCGCGTTCTCGGCCGTGAACGGCGTGACAAGGGGGACGAAAAGGCCTGCGAGCGTCATGGTTACGAGGGTGACGGCCGCAAAGCGTCAGGTCCAGTTCACGTTTCTACATTCGAGCATAAGCTGACCTGATGCTCGACATTCGCAAACTGCGCCTGCTGCGCGAGCTCTCGCACCGGGAGACCATCGCAGCGGTCGCCGAGGCGCTGGCCTACACACCGTCGGCGGTATCGCAGCAACTCACGGCGCTGGAACGAGAAGCCGGCGTGCCGCTGCTCGAACGGACCGGACGGCGGGTCACGCTCACCCCGGCGGCGCGCACGCTGGTCGAGCACGCCGAAACCATTCTCGCGGTGCTCGAACAGGCCGCCGCCGACATGGCCACGGCGCGTACCGAACTCGCCGGCACGCTGCGGATCGGCGCCTTCCCCACCGCCATTCGCACCATTCTGTCCCCGGCGCTCGTCGCGCTGAGCCGGGATCATCCCGGTCTGGAACTGATGGTCACCGAGATAGATCCGGCGACCGCGCCCGCCGCGTTGCGCGCGGAGGCGCTCGATGTCGCGCTGGTGCAGGAATACGACTACGTGCCGGTCGAGCCCGACCCCGCCCTCGATACCGAGCCGCTGCTGGAAGAGACGATCTATCTGGCCGCGCCCACCGCCGAACCGCTCGTCGCGTTCCGCGAAACCGCTTGGATCGCAGGGATTCCCGACACGCTGTGCTACACGATGACCGTCCGGGCCTGCCAGGCAGCGGGTTTCACACCGCGGATCCGCCATCACGCCGACGATTTCGGCACCGTGCTCGCGCTCGTCGCGGCCGGGCAGGGGGTCGCGCTGGTGCCGGAGCTCGGCGCGCTGGACTGCCCGGGCGAGGTCACGCTCACCCCGCTGCCGACTCGGCGGCGCACCCACCTGGCGTATCGGCGCGGCACCGGCAACCATCCGGCGGTCCGGGCAGCCCGCGCGGCGCTGGTCGCGGCCGCGAACGCCGGCTGACGTCCCGGCGGCGGGCGCTGCGCGCTGCTGTCCATCGTTGCGCTGAACACCGATCGGTTCGCGGAATCAGGGTCGACGGCCGAACATCGGGACCACCCTGGCGGAGCCGCGCACCGCACCCGACTCGCCGATCTCGGTCCGCCCTGTGAGATCGGCCGGTCGGGTCGGGTGTGCCTCGGCCGGGCGGCTGACTAGGCGGGAAAATCCGCGCTGCGAGAAAGCGCCTCGTTTATCCGGATGTCGGCCAGGTGCTTTTCCAGCGTATCGATCACCGCGTCGTAGCCGCTGTTGCCCAGGACCAGCCGACGGGGAGGCCGATCCTGGGCCATCGCCGCGATCACCGCACGGGCACCGCGGCGCGGATCGCCGGGCTGCACACCGTCCATCTCGACGAAGACGGCACGGACCTCTTCCAGCAGGTCGTGATACTCCGGAATCCGCTCCTCGACCGGCTCGTCGGCAAAACCGGCGTAGGCGTTCGTGCGGAACGCGCCCGGTTCAACCGTCAAGACGGAGATGCCCTGCTCAGCGACCTCGTCACGCAGCGCATCGGTGATGGCTTCGATAGCGAACTTCGTCGCACTGTAGTAGCCGAATCCGGGCGCTGATACAAGCCCTGCTACCGAGGACACGTTGACGATCCAGCCGTTTCCGCGGGCGCGCATTTCCGGCAGCACCGCACGCGTCACGGACAGCACTGCGAAGAAATTCAGTTCGAACATCGCTCGCAAGGAGGACTCATCCATCCCCTCGATCGATCCGTACCAACCGCGGCCGGCGTTGTTGACCAGGACGTCGATGCCGCCGAAGTGCTCCTCGGCGGCGTGCACCGCGCGCTGCACCTGCCCCGCATCGGTGAGTTCCAGCGGCACGACGAAAACGCGGTCGCCGTACTGTTCAGCCCACGTGGCCAGCTCTTGCGGGCGCCGGGACGTGAGCGTCACGCGGTCCCCGATCTCCAGCGCCGCCTCGGCGAACGCCACTCCGAAGCCGCCTGGCGTGCCCCCTGTGATGAACCATCTCCTGCTCATGACTCGACCACCAGCCGGCTGATCGATGTGCCGTCGAGTGTGAAGCGGTAGTGCAGGTCGACGACCCCGCCAGGGAAGTTGCCCTCCAGGCGTTGTCCGACGTCGATGGTGGTGGTGTCGGTCGGGGTCGCGCCGGTGAACTCGGATGTATAGGTGTACTCGCCGGCCGAGGCCGTCAGCCACGCCTCGATCTCGTCTCGGCCGGTGTAAGTGCGGCCGTCGTCGGTCACGACGGCGTCGGTGGTGAACGTGGCGACCGCTCGGCCGTCCTCTGGTGTGCTGAGCGAGGTCATGAACATCTTTATGTTGTCCGGGAGTGCATCCCATTCTGTGGTCATGACCCCACGGTGAATCTTCCCCCGAGGGGAAGGTCAACCCTCGGACGGCAAATCTCGCATTCGCGCCCCCGACCGCCAGGCTCCGGAGCCCCAGGGAGGACCCTGGAACGGGACGGGACCTCCGGCCTCACGCCGCGAGGTTGACCTTGCCCCAGGGGAAGACTTCAGGATGGCCTCACGCCTTCCGCAGGCGGCCGAACGCAGAGGAGGATGCCATGGGCGCACAGGTCTCGATCGGTGACTTCGCCGTGATGACCAGCTTGAGCAGGAAGGCGCTACGGCACTACCACGACATCGGCATTCTCGAACCAGCACACATCGACCCCCACACCGGCTACCGGTTCTACGACACCAGCCAGGTCGATCACGCACACATCATCCGCCGGTTCCGCACTCTGGGCATGTCCATTCCCGACATCAAGGCGCTGCTGAGCACGGACGACGCCGCGGCTCGCACGGAGATCATCACAACTCATCTCGAACAGATGGAGGTGCAGCTGCAGCAGACCCGTGACACCGTTGGCGCGCTGCGGGAGTTGCTGTCGCCGGTGCCCACCTCCGCCCACGTGGAGGTGCGCCGTGAAGCTGCGCTCGCCGTGTGGTCGATCGGCGCCACCATCGAGGTGTCCCAGATCGACAGCTGGTTCGCGGCGACCCTGAGGACACTGCGAGACGCCATTGCCACGACAGCAGGCGCACCGTCGCCCGTCGTACCGGGTGGTCTTTACGATCGGGCACTATTCCTCGAATCACGCGGCAAAGCCAGCCTGTTCGTACCCGCGCCGCACTCCGCGACCCCGCCGGCGGGCATCCGTGCCGAGGTCTTGCCTCAGGCCGAATTCGCCGTGCTCACCCACCCCGGCGGTCACGACGAAAACATCGACCGCAGCTACGGGGCTCTGGGAAAATTCGCAAACGAGCATCTGATCAGCGACCAGGGGCCGATCCGCGAACACTACATCGGTGGCACGCACTCGGATCCGACAGCGTTCACCGCCACGGAGATCTGCTGGCCGATCTTCAGCACCGCCCCACCGCCGAACTGACAGCAGTGCTCGGCCCGGTTCACCCCAGGAGCAGCCGTGGCGCAGACCCCCAAGTCCGCACGGCTCTCGCGGCGGGACCGCTGAGCGCTACGTCG
>NZ_BAUA01000110.1 GCF_000710915.1 Nocardia brasiliensis IFM 10847 | reverse complement strand
TGTCGCCGACCAGGCGGCCGGTGAACTTGCCGTCCACGCTCTCGGCCACCGTGCCCAGCGCGCCGGTCAGCCCGAGCCGCTTGGCGATCACCTGTGCCAGCTCGACCGGCGTCGCGGTGACCAGCCACACCTGCTGGCCGGCGTCCAGGTGCATCTGCGCGAGAGCCCTTGTGCCCGGCCAGATCTTGTCGGCGATGATCTCGTCGTAGATCTCCTCGCCCAGTTCGGCCAGCTCGGCGGTGGGGCGCCCGGCGATGAACGCCAGCGCCTTCTCCTTGCCGCTGGCCATGTCGGAGCTGTTCTCCCGCCCGGTGACCCGGAACTTGACCTGCTTCCACGCCACGTCGACCAGGTCGGAGGTCTTGAAGTACTTGCGCGCGGCCAGGCCGCGGGCGAAGTGCACGATGGACGCGCCCTGCACCATCGTGTTGTCCACGTCGAAGAACGCCGCCGCGGTCAGGTCGCGCGGCACCTCGGGGCTGGTCGGATCCGGCTCCGCCGCCGCCAATTCCGCGTCGTGCAGCGAGAGCGCGGCATCGGCGCTCGCCTCACCGGCCAGATTGGCGCGCAGCTCCTCCTCGCTCGGGCCGAACGGACTGCGCGGAATGCGGGCCAGTTGATCCTGCAGACCCTGGCCGATCTCGCCCAGGTTCCAGCGCGCCGGAAACTCGCCGAATCGTCCCGCGATGAATCCGGCCCTTGCCACCCTCGATCGTTCCGGCACCAGTACCTCCGCCCGTCGCGCGAACCACGTCCACAGTAACCGGGGGAGGCGACAGTCAGCGCAGGACCTGGCAGACCGATTCGGGTGTGGCGAGGGGATTTAATATCCGCCATGACCAATCCCACACATTCGGTGACCCTGTTGACCAGATCCGGCTGTGGCCTGTGCGTCACCGCGCTGGACCAGCTGCGCGTGATCTGCGCCGATTTCGGGATCGAGCCCGCGACCGTCGACGTGGACGAGGCGGTGGCCACCGATCCGGGCCTGCGCGCGGAGTTCGGCGACCGGTTGCCGGTGGTGCTGCTCGACGGGCGTGAGCACAGCTATTTCGACGTCGACGAGGGCCGATTGCGCGCCGACCTGAGCCGCTGAGGAATAGCGATGACGGTCCTTTTCGGCCGCAGCGCTGGTCGCGGCCGAAAATGAGGCCAATTTCACCGACTTTGTGAAGGGCTGCACAAGCGGTTACGGTGGTGGCACGCGGACCCGCTCGCCGAGGCTGCGGGCCCACCGCGTACAGACACCCAGCATTGCGACACTTCGACCATGGCACCGGACCGTCCCGGGCCAGAGGTCCAGCGACGAACCGGAAACCCGATCGGGCCGGAACGAGGAGCCGACGACGTGACAGAGCAGCATGAGGCGCCCGGCGGCGTCTCCGGCAGGGCTCTGCAGCGAGGCATCCCGCAAGCGACCGTGGCGCGGCTGGCGACCTATCTCCGAGTCCTTGCCACATTGGCCGACGAGGGTGTTGCCATCGTATCGAGTGAGGAACTGGCTGTCGCGGCGGGTGTCAATTCCGCCAAGCTGCGCAAGGACCTTTCCTTCCTCGGGCCCAACGGGGTACGGGGTGTCGGCTATGACGTAGCCAAGCTACGGGCCAGGATCGAGGATGTGCTCGGCCTGTCGCAGGGACACCGCGTGGTGCTCGTCGGCGCCGGGAATCTCGGCCGGGCTCTGGTCGGCTACGGCGGATTCCAGCGGCGCGGCTTCACCGTGGTCGGCATCTTCGACAACGACATCGAGGTGATCGGTCTCCCGGTGGCCGGCCTGGTGGTGCGCGATGTCGCCGAGCTGGCCGGCGCGGTCGCCGCGCTGGAACCGACCATCGCGGTCATCACCGTGCCCGACGACGCCGCCCAGGACGCCTGTGACCGGCTGGTCGCGGCCGGGCTGCAGTCCATCTTGAGTTTCGCGCCCTGCGAGTTGCTCGCGCCCGCCTCGGTCGAGGTGCGCCGCGTCGATCTGGCGGTCGAATTGCAGATGCTCTCGTTCGAACGGGTGCGCAACGCCGACAGCGCGGCCGTCCCGGCTGTCGCCGAGCCCGAGGTGGCGCGGGCCGTCTCCGGCCGGATCGCGCACCGCTCGCCCACCCACACCTCGGCCGCTCACCCGGCACTCAAGCATTCGGCAGCCGCGCACACGGCGACCTCGCATACGGCAACGGAGCCAAAGAGCAAGGGATCGGTGGTTACTCCATGAGCGAGCGAAGCGAGCGAATCGTGATACAGCGTGCCACGCGCATGCCGAAGCCGAGCGGCAGCGAGGCGCAGGCATGAGCGTCTTGTTGGTCGGCATTTCGCACCGCAGCGCGCCCGTTTCGGTGCTGGAGAAGGTGGCGATCACCGACACCGACCGACCCAAGCTGATCGACCGCCTGCTGGCTTCCAGTCACGTGTCCGAGGCGATGATCGTCTCCACCTGCAACCGCGTGGAGGTCTACGCGGTCGTCGACGCCTTCCACGGTGGTCTCGCCGAGGTCGGCGACCTGCTCACCAAGCATTCCGGGCTGCCGCTGCCGGATCTGACCAAGCACGCGTACGTCCGCTACAGCGAGGCCGCCGCCGAGCATCTGTTCGCGGTGGCCAGCGGGCTGGATTCGATGGTGATCGGCGAGCAGCAGGTGCTCAGCCAGATCCGCGGCGCGTACGCCTCCGCCGACGCCCAGCAGGCGGTCGGGCGGACCCTGCACGAGCTGGCCCAGCACGCGCTGCGGGTGGGCAAGCGGGTGCACTCGGAGACCGGAATCGACCGTGCCGGTGCGTCGGTGGTGTCGGTGGCGCTCGATCGCGCGCAGCAGGTGCTCGGCCCGCTGGCCGGCCGCACCGCGGTGGTCGTCGGGGCCGGCGCGATGGGCGGCCTTGCGGTGGCGCATCTCTCGCGGGCCGGGATCGGCCGGATCATCGTGGTGAACCGCACCATGGCGCGGGCGAAACGGCTCGCCGAGACCGCGGGTACGCACGGGGTCGAGGCCGAGGCACGCGAGCTGTCCCGGCTCACCGAGGCGATGGCGGTGGCCGACGTGGTCGTCACCTGCACCGGTGCGGTCGGCAACGTGGTGACGCTGGCCGACACCCATCGGGCCCTGGCCGACCGGGAGCGTGCGGGCGAATTCGCCACGGCGGAAAGGCCTTTGGTGTTCTGCGACCTGGGCCTGCCCCGCGATGTCGAGCACGCGGTGGCCGGGCTGCCCGGCGTCACGGTGATCGATATCGAGACGCTGCAACGCGATCCGGCCGCGGGCGCGGCCGCCGACGACACCGCCGCGGCGCGCTCGATCGTCGCCGACGAACTCGCCAAGTATCTGACCGGACAGCGGATGGCCGAGGTCACCCCGACCGTCGCCGCGCTGCGCCAGCGCGCCGCCGAGGTGGTGGAAGCCGAACTGCTGCGGCTGGATTCGCGGCTGCCCAGCCTGGCCGACCCGGAACGCGACGAGGTGGCCCGCACCGTGCGCCGCGTGGTGGACAAGCTGCTGCACGCCCCGACGGTGCGGGTCAAGCAGCTCGCCTCGACCCCGGGCGGCGACAGCTACGCCGAGGCGCTGCGCGAGCTGTTCGAGCTGAAACCGGGTGCGGCGCAAGCGGTTGCCGCGCCGATGGAGATCACCGCGATCGGCGAGCACGCCGGCCTGCTGCGTGCCGACGCCGATATCGCGCTGGCGGACGACTTCACCGCGAGTCACCGCGCCGACGAACAGGGGCAGACGGCATGAGCCCGCGGCCCCCGAGCGCCGACGAGGTGCGCCCATGACACTCGTGCAGGAAGAGGACACCGTGACGGCAGCAAACATGCGCTCGCCGTGGCGGATCGGCACTCGCGGCAGTCTGCTCGCGCTGACCCAGGCGGGCATGATCCGCGACGAGCTGGTCGCCGCGGGTCATCCGGCCGAGCTGGTGGTGATCAAGACCGCGGGCGATCTGTCCGCCGAGCCGGTGCAGCAGATCGGGGTCGGCGTCTTCACCTCCGCGCTGCGCGACGAACTCGTCGCGGGCACCATCGACATCGCGGTGCACTCGTACAAGGATCTGCCGACCGCACAGGACGAGCGCTTCACCATC
Organism: Nocardia brasiliensis IFM 10847; assembly: GCF_000710915.1. Taxonomy (GTDB): domain Bacteria; phylum Actinomycetota; class Actinomycetes; order Mycobacteriales; family Mycobacteriaceae; genus Nocardia; species Nocardia brasiliensis_A. The sequence continues at coordinate 74,425 of NZ_BAUA01000110.1, read as the reverse complement.
GCCGCCGTTCCAGCGCGCGAGGACCCGCGCGACGCGCTGGTGGCGCGCGACGGTCTCGTGCTCGGTGAGCTGCCGCCGGGGGCCAAGGTCGGCACGTCCGCGCCGCGGCGCGCGTCGCAGCTGCGGGCGCTCGGTCTCGGCCTGGACATCGTGGCGCTGCGCGGCAACCTGGACACCCGGCTGCGCAAGGTCAGCGAGGGGCAACTGGACGCGGTCGTGGTCGCCAGGGCCGGGCTCGCCCGCATCGGCCGGCTCGACGCGGTCACCGAGGCGCTGGAGCCGGTGCAGATGCTGCCCGCGCCCGGTCAGGGTGCGCTGGCGATCGAATGCCGCAGCGACGCCGGCGAACTCATCGAGGCGCTGGCGGCCTTCGACGATGCCGCCACCCGCGCGGCGATCACCGCGGAGCGGGCGTTGCTCGCCGAGCTGGAGGCCGGATGCTCCGCACCGGTCGGCGCACTGGCCGAGGTGGTCGAGTCGATCGACGACGACGGGCGCATCTTCGATGAGCTCTCGCTGCGCGGTTGCGCCGCCGCCGTGGACGGTTCCGACGTGCTCAGAGCGTCGGTGGTCGGCGCGCCGGAGAACGCGGAGCAACTCGGCCGCGCGCTGGCCCGCGAACTACTGGAACTGGGCGCGCGTGAGCTGCTCAGTGTGCCCGAACCGGATGCCGGTTCATCCACCTCGGCGGTGAGTGCGCCCGCCCCAGACTTCACCCAACCCAGCCCAATGGAGAACAGCCAATGAGCGCGCGAGCAACTAAGAAGCACCCCGGTCGGATCCTTTTCGTCGGGTCGGGTCCCGGTGACCCGGCGTTGCTGACGGTGCGTGCCCGCGAGGTGATCGGGCGCGCCACGCTGGCGTTCACCGACCCCGATGTGGACAAGGGCGTGCTCGCCCTGATCGGGACCGCGGTCGAGCCCGGCCCCGACGGCGAACGTCCGGTCGACGTGCGGCCCGCGCTCGGTGAACCCGCCGAGGTGGCCAAGACGCTGATCGCGGAGGCCCGCAACGGTTTCGACGTGGTGCGGGTGGTCGCCGGCGATCCGCTCACCGCCGATTCGGTGATCGCCGAGGTGAACGCGGTGACCCGCTCGCACATGGTGTTCGAGGTGCTGCCCGGGCTGCCCAACGGCTCGGCCGTGCCCAGCTACGCCGGCATCGCGCTCGGCTCCGGGCACACCGAGGCGGACGTGCGCGGCGAAGTGGACTGGGCCGCGCTCGCCGCCGCGCCGGGACCGCTGGTGCTGCACGCGACCTCGGGCCACCTGGCCGAAACCGCCAGCGCCCTGGTGGAACACGGCATGGCGCCGCAGACCCCGGTCGCGGTGACCGTGCGCGGCACCACGCGCCAGCAGCGCACCATCGAGGCGACCCTGGCCACGCTGAACAGCGCCGCCTCCGAGCTGGTCGGCCCGCTGGTGGTGACCATCGGCAAGGTGGTCGCGTCCCGGTCGAAGATGTCCTGGTGGGAGTCACGCGCCCTGTACGGCTGGACCGTGCTGGTGCCGCGCACCAAGGATCAGGCGGGGGAGATGAGCGAGCGGCTCGTCACCCACGGCGCCATCCCGATGGAGGTGCCGACCATCGCGGTCGAGCCACCGCGCAGCCCCGCCCAGATGGAGCGGGCGGTCAAGGGTCTGGTCGACGGCCGCTACCAGTGGGTGGTGTTCACCTCCACCAACGCGGTGCGCGCGGTGTGGGAGAAGTTCGCCGAATTCGGTTTGGACGCACGGGCTTTCTCCGGCGTGAAGATCGCCTGTGTCGGTGAGGCCACGGCGGACAAGGTGCGTTCGTTCGGCATCAATCCGGAACTGGTCCCCAGCGGGGAACAGTCTTCCGAGGGCCTGCTCGCCGACTTCCCGCCCTACGACGATGTTTTCGATCCGGTGAACCGGGTCCTGTTGCCGCGCGCCGATATCGCGACCGAGACGCTGGCCGAGGGACTGCGCGACCGGGGCTGGGAAATCGACGACGTGACCGCCTACCGCACGGTGCGCGCCTCGCCGCCGCCCGCGGAGACCCGCGAGATGATCAAGACCGGCGGTTTCGACGCGGTCCTGTTCACCTCGTCCTCCACGGTCCGCAACCTGGTCGGTATCGCGGGTAAGCCGCACGCGCGCACCATCGTCGCGTGTATCGGCCCGAAAACCGCCGAGACCGCCATCGAGTTCGGCTTGCGGGTGGACGTGCAGCCCGAGGTCGCGCAGGTCGGTCCGCTGGTCGAGGCGCTCGCCGAGCACGCCGCCCGGCTGCGCGCCGAGGGTCTGCTGCCGCCGCCGCGCAAGAAGAGCCGCCGCAGTCGCTGACCCGATCCGCTGGATCGTCCACACCGCCCGAACCGAATCCGGTTCGGGCGGTGCTGTTTCGGACGACACCGCGTTATCGACGACGCCGCGTCGATGACGGCACGGCTTGACCGACGACATCGCGTTACCGGCACTACTTCCCGACCGCACCGCGTGCTGAGGGCGTTGCCTTCCTGACGGCGTTGCATTCCCGCGACACGGTCGCGGGGCGCGCCGCAGGTCCGGGAGCGGGCGAAAACCTCAGTGCCGCTTGCGGATCAGCGTGCGCACCATGGTGCAGGTGGTGTCCGACGGCGGGCGGATGCCGATCACGTCCGCGGTGTAGCGGATGCGCTTGTTGTTGGCTTCGCTCGCGTTGTACACCCCGGAATCGAGCAGCGCGATCGTCAGTCGCATCGCCTTGAGCTTCCGGTTGTGCCGGACATACCAGGACCGCGGGCGCCCCGCGGGCAGTCTCTTCTTCTCCAGCGGTGTGTAGGGACTATCGATCAGAACGGTCTTCGTCGCGGGCACAGGCTTCCCTCCCGATGCGATCTGCAGGCTCGTCGAGCCTCCTCGAACACTGTTTCGATTATAGCCCCCGCCACCGACAAAAACGGCTGGCCGCAACGTTTTTGGGCCCTGCCCAGCACACTTGCCGCGCCCTGGCTCGACGCGCGGGCACGGGGCCGGCGATCGTGCGGGAGAGGGGGTCAGGGGCCGTGCCGGAGCGAGGTCAGAGGTCGTGCAGGAGTTGCAGGGATTGGGGGTGGCCGAGCGCGGCGGCGCGTTCCAGCCAGCGCCGGGCTTCCTGCTGGGCCGGGGTGCGGCCGGTCGCGATCAGCGCGGCGGCGCGCAGCACGCCCGGTTCGGACAGGTCACCCGGGAACGGGACGGATTCCTGCTCGCGCAGGTAAAGGGCAAGGCGGAACATCGAATCCGGATCGTCCGCGTCGGCGCCGCGGCGCAGCCAGTACTCGCCGCCCGCGGTATCGCCCTGCTCGAGATACAGCCAGCCGAGGATGGCCATCGCATCGGCACGACCGCGGCGAATGGCCTCGGTGAGCAGGGCGACAGCGCGCTCGACCTCGCCCCGCCGCGCCAGATACAACCCGAGGGTGCGCATGGCGGTGGGATGCCCGGCCGCCGCTGCCCGTTCGTACCACTGCTCGGCGGACTCGGCGTCGCCGCGCCGATTCGCGACGACGCCCATATTGCACAGGGCCTCCGGCGATCCGTCCTCGGCCGCGGGCCGCAGCCACCGCTCGGCCTCGTCGATCTGGCCGCGTTCCAGATGCACCAGCCCGAGCTGCACGTCCGCGCCCACGCAACCCGCCGCGACCGCGGCCTCCAGCCAGTGCACCGCCTCCGCGATCCGGCCGTGCGTGCCGCACAGCAAACCGAGGTCGGCCATCGCGGTCCCGCTGCCGCGCTCGGCGGCGCGCCGGAACCACTGCTCGGCGCCCGCGAGATCGCTCGCCTCGCGCAGCAACTGCGCGAGCTGTTCCATCGCACCGATATCGCCGCGTCCGGCGATCGCCCGCAACGCGTCCAGCCTGCGTTCCCGGGCGGTCGGCACCGGGTCCGGCCGCGGATCGAGGAACAGCGGGAGCGCCCCGGTGTCCACGGGATACGCCTCGTCGGGGAGTTCGCCGCGTTCGCGCCGGGCGATGGATTCGCTCCATTCGGCGAACCGGTCGTCGTCGGGGCCGATCTCGACCATCCCGTGCGCGATGGTGCCGTCCGGCTGCTTGCCCTGCCACGGAATCAGCAGCCGCCCGTCGGGCAGTCGCCGCGCACCCGGCGGGGGCTGCTCGTGCGGGCCTGCGTCGGGTGTCATCGCGGACCTTTCAGGCCGAATCGGAGGTGCCGTGCCGGTAGCCGTTGGCTTCGGCGTAGCCGGCGAGTTGGGAGTCGTAGCTGCTGAGGCTGTCCAGCAGCCAGGTGTCTCCAGTGTCCTTCACTACCACTATCGGCCCTTTGACGCCGGGCGTGAGCACCGGCGCCGAGCCGTCGGTGTACCAGGACGTAGTGGACCAGGGAAACACGAACGCCCAGCCCACATCCGAGACGTGTCCCTGCGGCGCCAGCTGGAACGGGTCGGCGGGCGTGGCGAAGCGCGCGCTGTGCTGGGCGAGCAGATGCCGGGCGCTGTTGCGCGCGACCCGGATGTCGAGCGGACCGGTCGCGGTGTTCGGGAACGGCAGGTTCGCGTCCGGCAGAGCGCTCAACTGCCGCCCGCCCGCCACCGAGACGTGACACGGCCTGCTCTGCAGACGCAGGAAGATGGTGTGCGCGGTATCGGAGAAGCGTAGCTGCGCGGTGGCGTCCTCGGTGTGCCCGACCAGATGCCTGCCCTGACTCTGCGCCCATTCGCGCTCGTCCGGCCGCATGCCCAGCTCGACGAACGCCGCGCGGGCCACCGTCATGAGGTCGGCTTCGGCCGACTGCCGGGCGATCAGCTCGACCCGGAAGATCTGCCTGCTGCCCTCCACGGCCCGCCACGCGCGCAGCGTCGTCCGGGGTGGCGCCAGTCCGCCGGTGAGCACCGGCCACCAGTCCGCGAGCAGTACCGCCACCCACGATTCGAAGTCGGCGGCTCGGGCCAGCGAGATTTCGGTGTGCGATTCGGTCATGAAGTCCCCCAGGGGGTCTCGCCCTCCTGTCGGAGTATGCGCCATCGATCCGCGGCAGCGGTGTGATTTCGAGCACCGTGGCAGCCGAAGTCCGGCCGGTTCCAGTTCGCCCCGTGCTAGCGGGAAACCGGCAGCTCCGGGGCGGCCGGGCGCGCGGGTGCGTGCCGGGCGCTCGCGACACCGTCCGGCGCCGGGCGTATGGTGCGAATATGACCGGAATGGACCGCCCACGGCGGTTGCGCCGTACCCCCGCCCTGCGTCGACTCGTGGCCGAAACCACACTGGAGCCACGGCAATTGGTGTTGCCGATGTTCGTGGCCGACGGCCTGGCGGAACCGCGGGAGATCAGCTCCATGCCGGGGGTCGTGCAGCATTCGATGGACTCGCTGCGCAAGGCCGCCGTCGAGGCCGTGACCGCGGGCGTCGGCGGGTTGATGCTGTTCGGCATCCCGCGCCCCGAGGACAAGGACGCCACCGGCAGCCAGGCCAGTGATCCGGACGGCATTCTGAACCGCGGTCTGCGGGCGCTGTCCGACGAGGTCGGCTCGGCCACCGTGCTGATGGCCGACACCTGTCTCGACGAGTTCACCGACCACGGGCACTGCGGCGTGGTCGCCGCCGACGGATCCGTGGACAACGACGCCACGCTGCATCGCTACGTCGAGATGGCGCTGGCCCAGGCCGCCGCCGGCGCCGATCTGCTCGGCACCAGCGGCATGATGGACGGCCAGGTCGGCGCGATCCGCCGCGGCCTGGACGCCGTGGGCCGCACCGATACCGGCATCCTGGCCTACGCCGCCAAGTACGCCTCCGCGTTCTACGGACCGTTCCGCGAGGCCGTCGCCTCGTCGCTGGAAGGCGACCGGCGCACCTACCAGCAGGACCCGGCGAACCGCCGCGAAGCGATCCGGGAACTGGACCTCGACCTCGCCGAGGGCGCGGACCTGGTGATGGTGAAGCCGGCCATGTCGTATCTGGACATCCTGCGCGACGTCGCCGATCACTCGCCGGTGCCGGTCGCGGCCTATCAGATCTCCGGCGAGTACGCGATGATCACCGCCGCCGCCGAGCGGGGCTGGATCGATCGCCGCGGCGCCGTGCTCGAGTCGCTGATGGGCATCCGCCGGGCCGGGGCGGACATCGTGCTCACCTACTGGGCGACCGAGGCCGCACACTGGTTGTCGTGAACAACCTGCCGAGACCGATCGGCGCGCCGTACCCGCCCGCGCCGCCGCCGATGCCGACGGATGTGGGTACCGCCCGGCAATTGTGGTGGGGCGTGGTCGGATTCGGTGTCGTCCAGCTGATCGCGTCGGTGCTGGCCGCGCTCGCGCAGCGGCACAGCTTCGCCAAGCAGATCTTCGATCAGGCCAAAGAGAAAGACCCGCAGATCACCATGGCCGGCGCCGAGCTGATGGTGGCGCTGGTCTACGTGGTCGTGGTGGTGATCGGACTGGCGGTGGCCGGGGTGGCGTTGCTGATCGTGCACCAGTTCGCCCGGGGCAAGCTCTGGGCGCGCACGCTGCTGACCATCGCGGGGGTCTGGCTCATCGTGGTCGGGGTCGGCGCGCTGTTCGCGTTCAACTCGGTGACCGGGGCCGCTTCGTTGGTCGCCGGCGGTGCGGCGATCGTGCAGGCGGTGCTCGCGGGTGGCGCCGTTTACCTGGCCCACCGGCCGGAAGCCACCGCGTATTTCCAGGTGAGCCGACGGTGAACGACGGGTACCCGAATTTGCCGGGACCAGGTCGGCATGTATCGTGAGGGTTGTCACAGTGGACATGGGAACCGGTAGTTGGCTGTCAAGCGTTGTTGTGCGTTGCAGATGGCTCCGGGGAATCGGAGGCATCAATGCGAGTGGTGATCCAACAGCCGCAGAGCATTCGGCGCGAGCTGGCCGTGTTGAGCCTGCTGGTCCTGTTCGGGGTGGTCACCGTCGCCGTGCTGCTGCTGCCCGGCCTCACTCGCTGATTCTGTCTTCTCCCTTGCCCGTTCGCGGTGCCTGGGTGGTTCGGCGCGCCCTGGTGGGCGTCGCATGACCACCACGCACGACGACGCGAAAGTGCTGTTCGCCGAGCCCGGTGCGCGCTGGCGGACCACCGCCTACGGTCCGATCCTTTGTCTGATCATCCTGATCCTGGAGCTGGCGACCGGTAGCGCCGTGCACTGGTTCGCGCTGCTCTTCTGCGGCTCGCTGATCGCGGGTTTCGTTGTGCTGCAAGTGATCGCGGGGCGCCGCCACGTCAGCGTCGAGCTCACCGGCACGGCGCTGCGCCAGGGCACCGAAACGTTGCCGCTCAGCGCCGTCGCCGCGGTGCTGCCCGAACGCGACGAAGACGCGTGGGACGACGAGGACTGGGAATCGGCGCGGGCGCTCGGCGAGCTGAGCGGTGTACCGCGCCGGCGCACCGGCATCGGCCTGCGCCTGGCCGACGGGGGATTCGTGCAAGCATGGGCGAAGGATCACCGGGCCTTGCGGGCCGCGCTCGGCACGGCCCTCGACCGGCCGGCCGACGAGGCCGCCGCGCCGGATCCCGGGCCCGACGCACCGGGCAATGACGACGAGCCCAGCGAGAACGGAGCGGACCGATGAAAGGGTGGATCGCGGTGGTCGCCGGGGAGATCGGCTTGGCCGTGCTCGCGCTCGTCGCCGGAGTGGGCAGCTGGCGCAACGGCATTCGGACCACCACATTCGCGGCGCTGGACCCGGCGCCGGAATTCGTCGCGACGCGCTACGTGGGACCGTGGCTCTTGCTCGCCGCGGTACTCGGCGCCGTCGCGGGGCTGCTCGTCATCGACGCGGTCACCCGGACGGTGCGGCAGCGCCGCACGCGCTGAACTCGGCCGCGCCGGCCGTTTCGTTTCCCGATTCGCGGGAACATCCGACGCATGAAACCCACAGTCCCCGTCAAGCGCACGCTCTTCGGCGTCGCGGCCGCCGGTCTGATCGGCACGGCAACCGTGGTCACGGCCGCGGCGGCGCCCGCCGAGGTTTCCGCCGCCGGGCCCGTCGCGCCGCCGCCCGCCCTCGTCCAATCCCCGCCCGCGCCACTGCTGCACGCGCTGCCCGCGCCGCTGGCCTGCCTCGCGACCACCGGCTCGGCCCTGTTCTGTCTCGGGATCACCTAGCGCCGCTGTCCAGGGTGGGCCACAATACCGCTGCGGCCGTTAGGATTTCGGCTGTCATTCGGACGTGCCAATCAAGAGGACAGGGTTTGATGAACCGGCTTGCTGTGAAAGTCTGTGCCGCACTGGCGTTTGCCACCGCGATCGGGATCGGCGCCGCGCCCGCGGGCGCGAACACCGGCCTGCCGCTGGAGCCCGCGGCGGTGACCGCGGGCGCGGTCGACGCACCGGTGCTCGTGCCGGACTCCGGTTCCGCGGGCCCGTACAACTCGTTCATGTGCTTCCTGCACACGATCGTGCCGCAGGCGCCGTGCATGTACGCCTGAACCGGGTCCGGCCGGCCCGGCGCTAGCCCCAGTTCTGGTAGATGTCGAGCACGCGGCCGTTGCGGGTGCCGGGCGCGTTCAGGAACAGGGTGATCGTCCCGTCGGGACGATCGGCCGCCTCCATGATCGCCTGCCGCAGCGACGCGTGCACGCCACCGTTCTCGTCCTTGTAGATCCCGGTGTCAGGCTTCAGGCCGACGCCGATCCGGTTGAGCGGCACCACCATGCTGACCAGCGCCGGGATCGGGCCGCTCGCGACGGTCCGGGTTTCCTCATGACTCAGTTGCAGCCCCAGTCGATCGGGCTGCGCGACCGGCTCGGCCGCCTGCGCGGAACCCGCGCCGAGCACGATCCCGACGCCGACGAGCGCCGTGGACACCGCAGCACTGAACCTGGCAAACCGCATGAAAACCCTCTCGGCCGATGATTGTTGACGCCCGAGATTACGGGCCGGCAATCTGCTGGCCACCGAATACGGCGTAAATGGTGTCTCGGCGTGTTGCGGTGTGCGTCACGACCACTCCACCCTGTCGTCGCCCCGGTTCGAAGGGGCTGCGACACTGGAGGTCGTGAGTTCTTCTCCGCGCGTGACCAGCGCATCGGTGCCGGTTTCCGCTCAGCTCTTCGACCGGGCCTGTTCGGTGATTCCGGGCGGGGTCAATTCCCCGGTGCGCGCCTTCAACTCGGTCGGCGGCACACCGCGATTCATCGCGTCCGCCAACGGTTACACCCTGGTCGACGCCGACGGCAACGAGTACGTCGACCTGGTGTGTTCCTGGGGCCCGATGATCCTCGGCCACGCGCATCCCGAGGTGGTCGACGCGGTGCGCCGCGCCGCGGTCGGCGGCCTGTCGTTCGGCGCGCCCACCGAGGCGGAGATCGAGCTGGCCGAGGCGATCGCCGCGCGGGTACAGCCGGTGGATCGGGTCCGCCTGGTGAACTCCGGCACCGAGGCGACGATGAGCGCGGTGCGCCTGGCGCGCGGCTACACCGGACGCGCCAAGATCATCAAGTTCTCCGGTTGCTACCACGGGCATGTCGACGCGTTGCTCGCCGACGCGGGGTCCGGCGTCGCGACCCTCGGGCTACCGACCTCGCCCGGGGTGACCGGCGCCCAGGCGGCCGACACCCTCGTGCTGCCGTACAACGACCTCGAGGCCGTCGCCGCCGCCTTCGCCGCGCATCCCGAATCCATCGCCTGCGTGATCACCGAGGCCGCCGCGGGCAACATGGGCACCGTCGCGCCGCAGCCCGGTTTCAACGCGGGCCTGCGCCGACTCACCGCCGAGCACGGCGCGCTGCTCATCATGGACGAAGTGATGACCGGCTTCCGGGTGAGCAAGGCGGGCTGGTTCGGACACGAGGGCGTCGCCGCCGATCTCTACACCTTCGGCAAGGTGATGAGCGGCGGCCTGCCCGCCGCCGCGTTCGGCGGTCGCGCCGAGATCATGAATCACCTCGCCCCGCTCGGCCCCGTCTATCAGGCGGGCACGCTGTCCGGGAATCCGGTCGCGGTCGCCGCCGGGCTCGCCACGCTGCGCGCGGCCGACGACGCGGTGTACGCGGCGCTGGACCGCAACGCCCAACGGCTCGGCGCGCTCTTCGGCGAGGCGCTGGGTGCGGCCGGGGTCGAGCACCGGGTGCAGTTCGCGGGCAATATGGTGAGCGTGTTCTTCACCGAACGCCCGGTCACCGACTACGCCGCCGCCAAGGCGAGCCAGACCTGGCGCTACCCCGCGTTCTTCCACGCCCTGCTGGACGGTGGCGTGTACGCGCCGCCGAGCGCGTTCGAGACCTGGTTCGTCTCCGCGGCGCTCGACGAGGACGCGTTCGACCGTATCGCCGCAGCCCTGCCCGCCGCCGCACACGCGGCCGCGGCCGCCACTCCCGAAGGATCCCGCGCGTGAGCCCCGATCACGATCAGCCCGACGCCGCCGAGCGCGAGCTAGAGCAGCCCACCGAAGCCGCAGGCCCGGCCGAGCCGCCGGCCGCCGACGCCGCGAGCGGCGAACCCGGGGTGGAATTCGCCGGGCTCGGCGCGGCGCCGGTGACCGCTGCCCCCGATTCCACGGTCATCGACGCGGGCGCGCAGTTCGCCGCCGCCGCGTCCGGTGGCCCGGAGCCGACTCCTCGGCTCGACGAAAAGGACAGTGCGGCTTCGAGTTCCGAGGCCAACAAGCCCTTGGCGGCCACCTTCCAGCACGGCACCGAGCCGGTGGAGACGATCGTGCACGTGCTGCGTCACGGCGAGGTGCACAACCCGAACGGGATCCTTTACGGCCGCCTGCCCGGGTTCAGCCTCTCGGTGGCGGGCCGCTCGCAGGCCGGCGCCGTCGCGCGCACGCTGGCCGACCACGACATCGCGGTGGTCATCGCGTCGCCGCTGCAGCGCGCGCAGGAGACCGCGGAACCCATTGCCGCGCAACATCAGCTGCTCGTGCGCACGGACGAGAACCTGATCGAGGCGGGCAACACGTTCGAGGGCCTGCGGGTCTCGGTCGGTGACGGCGCGCTGCGCAAGCCGCGGCACTGGTGGAAGCTGCGCGACCCGTTCACCCCGTCCTGGGGCGAGCCGTACCTGCAGATCGCGCACCGCATGCTGGCCGCGGTGAACAAGGCGCGGGTGGAGGCGGCCGGGCGCGAAGCCGTGCTCGTCTCGCACCAGCTGCCGGTCTGGACGCTGCGCCGATTCCTGCAGGGCCAGCGGCTCTGGCACGACCCGCGGGTGCGGCAGTGCTCGCTCGCCTCGCTGACGTCGCTGGTCTACCAGGGCGACACGCTCGTCGATATCGTCTACTCCGAGCCCGCCGGTGGTTCGGATCCCGCGGTACACGGCGCATGATCTCGTCCGCCGCGTTCGCCACCCCGCCTGCCCGTTCGGTCCGGCGGGTGGTTCCCGCTCTGCTCGCGTGCCTGGCCTTGATCGCCGGGGCCGCGGGTTGTGCCGGCGGTACGGACGCGGTGGCCTCCGGCGGCACCTTCGAATTCGTCTCGCCGGGCGGCAAGACCGAGATCTTCTACGATCCGCCCAGCGCGCGCGGCACCATCGGCCCGCTGTCCGGGCCCGACCTGATGACCGCGGGCAAGACCGTCTCGGTCGCCGATTTCGCGGGCAAGGTCGTGGTGCTCAACCTGTGGGGGCAGTGGTGCGGACCTTGCCGGGCCGAAGCCCCCGCGCTCGAAAAAGTTTATGAGGCAACGAAAGACAGCGGCGTTGCCTTTCTCGGTATCAACGTCCGGGACCCGCAGCAGGACAAGGCGCAGGACTTCGTGGTCGACAACAAGGTCGGCTACCCGTCCATCTACGACCCGTCCATGCGTACGCTGCTCGCGCTCGGCGGGAACTTCCCGACCAGCGTCATCCCCACCACCCTCGTCTTGGATCGTCAGCACCGCGTCGCCGCGGTGTTCCTGCGCTCGTTGCTGGCCGACGATCTGCAACCGATCGTTCAAAAAATCGCCTCGGAGGAAGCACAGTGAATCGCGATCGTCGCACCCGTACCCTGCGTGCCTGTCGACCCCGGCAGGGGGCTCGCCGCATCGGCGGCGCCTGGGCCGTGGACGACCGGTGGAAGGGCATCGCCACCGTGCCGCGCAGTGTAGCCGCGGACTCGTTGCTCGACTTCGGCGTGCTGTTCGGCGCGACCGAGGGACCGAGCGAACCGCGCATCGTGGTGCGCGGCGACGAAGAGCCGGTCGAGCAGACACCGGATGGTGAAAACGGGTGAATCACGCGTCTAGGCGGGTGGCGCGGTGATGGTGCTGGCCGCCGTGGGTGATTCGTTCCAGCAGACGGCGGCAACCGGGCCGTTGCTGCTGGCACTCGGCGCCTGCCTGCTGGCCGGCCTGGTGTCGTTCGCGTCGCCGTGCGTCGTGCCGCTGGTGCCCGGGTACCTGTCCTACCTGGCCGGGTTGGTCGGCGCCGAGGCGCCGCCCGCGACGGTCGCGCAAGCCCAAGGGGCGCAAGGCGGTTCGGTCGCGGTCGAAAACCCCGCGCGCAGCGGGCGGATGCGGGTCGCGGGCGCGGCCGGACTGTTCGTCGCGGGCTTCACCGTGGTGTTCGTGCTCGCCACCGCCACGGTTTTCGGCGTCATCCAGACGCTCAACGTCAATCGTGAACTGCTGCAACGGATCGGCGGTGTGGTCACCATCCTGATGGGGCTGGTGTTCATCGGCCTGATCCCCGCGCTGCAGCGCGACACCAGGATGCAACCGCGCCGGCTCACCAGCATCGCGGGCGCACCACTGCTCGGCGGCGTCTTCGCGCTCGGCTGGACGCCCTGCCTGGGTCCCACGCTGTCCGGTGTGATGGCGGTCGCCGCGGGCACCGACGGCACCACCGCCGTGCGCGGGGTGGCGCTGATCGTCGCCTACTGCCTCGGCCTCGGGCTGCCCTTCGTGATCCTCGCCTTCGGTTCGGCCAGCGCGCTGCGCGGCGTCGGCTGGCTGCGGCGCAACTCGCGCACCATCCAGGTCATCGGCGGGCTGCTGCTGGTCGCGGTGGGCGCGGCCCTGGTCACCGGGATCTGGGACCAGTTCGTCGGCTGGGTGCGCGACGCCTTCGTCTCCGAGGTGACGCTGCCGATATGAGTACGAACAGCATTGATTCGATGAGGGACAGCGATCGAACGACGGGCGAGCCGGCGACCGGAAAGCTGCCGCCGCGGCAATCGGTGCCCGGGCGCGCGCTGGCGTTCGTGCGCAACACCTGGCGCGGCCTGACCAGCATGCGCACCGCGCTGGTGCTGCTGTTCCTGCTCGCGCTCGCCGCGATCCCCGGCGCCCTGCTGCCGCAGCGCAGCCTGAACGAGCAGAAGGTCGCGCAGTACATCGCCGACCGGCCGACGCTCGGCCCATGGATGGACCGGTTCGAGTTGTTCGATGTGTTCGGCAGCTTCTGGTTCACGGCCATCTATGTGCTGCTGTTCATTTCGCTGGTCGGCTGCATTCTGCCGCGCTGCTTCGACCACTACCGCGCGCTGCGCACGCCCCCGGTGCGCGCGCCGCGCAACCTGACCCGGCTGCCGCACCACTACGCCGGCACCGCCGAGCAGACGCCCGACGAGGTGGTCGCGCAGGTTCGGGCCGGATTGCGCGGTTGGCGCACCGAGGTCCGGCCCGGCGCCAAGGACGGCGAGATCACGCTGTCGGCGGAGAAGGGCTACACCCGCGAACTCGGCAACCTGGTCTTCCACCTCGCGCTGGTCGGCCTGCTCGTCGCCATCGCGGTCGGCAAGCTGTTCGGCTACGAGGGCAACGTCATCGTCATCGCGAACGACGGTCCCGGTTTCTGCACCACCTCGCCCGCCGTGTTCGACTCGTTCAAGGCGGGCAACGTCAACGACGGCACCGGCATGACGCCGATCTGCGTGCGGGTCAAGGACTTCAAAGCCGACTACCTGATCAACGGCCAAGCGCAGATGTTCACCTCGAACATCGAATACCAGGCCGAGGGCGATCTGCAGACCAACACCTGGCGGTCCACCCGCATCCAGGTGAACCATCCGCTGCGGGTCGCGGGCGACCGGATCTATCTACAGGGCCACGGCTACGCGCCGAAATTCACCGTCACCTTCCCGAACGGGCAGACCCGCACCGAATCCATCCAGTGGCGTCCGGACGACGCGATGACCTTCCTGTCCAGCGGGGTGCTGCGGATCGACCCGCCTGGCGGCATGTACGCCACCGACGAGGAACGCCGCAAGAACCAGATCGCCATCGAAGGGCTGTTCGCGCCGACCGCGCTGTTCCACGGCAGCCTGATGACCTCGTCGTTCCCCGCGATGAACGATCCGGCCGTCGCGGTCGACATCTACCGTGGCGACACCGGTCTGGACACCGGCAAGCCGCAGTCGCTGTTCGCGCTCGACACCGAACAGGTCAAGCAGGGCCGGTTGACCAAGGAGGCCAGGGTGAACCTGCGTCCCGGCGAGTCGACCAGCCTGCCCAACGGCACCAAGGTGACCTTCGACGGCGCGCAGGAGTTCGCGAACCTGCAGGTGTCGCATGATCCGGCGCAGCAGTGGGTGCTGGTGAGCGCGGTGGTCATGATGCTCGGCCTGCTGGTCTCGCTGCTGGTGAAGCGGCGGCGGATCTGGGTCCGGGTCTACCCGGCCGAGAGCGCAGCCGGTACCTTGGACAAACGACGCACTGTAGTAGAGATGGGCGGGCTGGCTCGGACCGATCAAGCGGGCTGGGGCGGCGAGTTCGATCAGCTGCGTGCGCGCCTGCTGGACGGTCCGTCCGACGCGAAGACCACGGGAGACTAGAGATGCCGATCAACGAGACCATCGCGCGCTACAGCGATTTCTCGTTCAAGACCGCGATCGTGGTCTACGCGCTGGTGCTCGTGCTGCTCATCTGGCAGTACGCCACCGCGCGCAGCCGTCAGGTCGCCGAGCGCGAACTCGTGTCCGTCGGTGGTCCCGCCGGCGATCCCGCCGCGCCCGGCCGGATCGCCGCCCCGCCCACGAAGCCGCTGTCCGAGCGGCTCGGCAACACGGCGTTCTCCGTGCTCGTCGTCGCGATCGTGTTGCATATCGCCTCGATCGTGTTGCGCGGCTTTGCCACCCACCGTTTCCCGCTCGGCAACATGTACGAGTTCGTCACCATGGCGACGGCCGCCGCCATCGTCATGGGCGTGCTGTTCCTGCGCGAGCAGCGGTATCGGGCGATGTGGGTGTTCCTGCTCGTCCCGGTGCTGATCCTGCTGTTCCTCGCCGGCACCGTCCTCTACGCCGACGCCGCCCCGGTGGTGCCCGCGCTGAAATCGTTCTGGCTGCCCATACACGTCACCATCGTCAGCATCGGCAGTGGTGTCTTCCTGTTCGCCGGTGTCGCCAGCCTGCTGTTCCTGTTCCGCCTGCGCCAGCCCGACGGCGCGGAGTCCACCGGTGTCCTCGGCGCCGTCGCCCGTCGCCTCCCCGACGCCCGCACCCTGGACCGGCTCGCCTACAAAACCACCATCATCGGCTTCCCTCTCTTCGGCGCCGGCGTCATCCTCGGCGCCATCTGGGCCGAAGCCGCCTGGGGCCGCTTCTGGGGCTGGGACCCCAAAGAAACCTGCTCCTTCATCGCCTGGGTCCTCTACGCCGCCTACCTGCACGCCCGCGCCACCTCCGGCTGGCGCGACACCAAAGCCGCCTGGATCAACGTAGCCGCCTTCGTAGCCATGCTCTTCAACCTCTTCATCATCAACATGGTGATCAGCGGCCTGCACTCCTACGCGGGGCTGAACTAATCGTTCCCAGCCCCCGCTAGCCGATCCCCGGCTCAGCGACGCCGTCTATCGCGGGGTTTCACAGAGGTTTTCGACGGGTCGCATAGCGACTTGCCATGTGGCGCGCCGGTATTCGGTGTGGACGGTGTGTGCTCCTCTGGTGCCCTTTTGGGCGCGGTGAGGTGGTGAGCGTTTGGGATATGAGGCTGAGGTCTTTGGGTATTGGGGCGCTCGCTGGTGGGGCATAGGGTTGTTTCTGGTAACAGGAACAGGGCGTCGGGACGGCGTTCGGTAGGGAATGGACGAAATCATGGCGCTTGCGATTGGTGTTATTCTGCCGACTTCTACGCCGGATCCGGGGCGGCCGATTTTGGGGGATGTGCGGGGGAGTGCGCGCTTCGCGGAGGGGCTGGGGCTCGAATCTGTTTGGTCTACGGATCATTTGGTGGCGAGTGCGCCGATGTTGGACAGCACGGTGGTGCTGGCGACCGCGGCGGCGGTGACGGAGCGGATCAAGGTGGGGTACAACGTGATGCTGTTGGCGTTGCGGCCGACGGCGTGGGCGGCGAAGCAGGTCAGTAGCTTGCAGTATGTTTCGGGGGATCGGTTGCTGCTGGGCGTGGGGACGGGGAATCCGGCGCATGGGGATATCGGTTGGCGCGCTGCTGGTTTCGAGTTCGGCGATCGTGGGCGGCGCACGGACGAGGCGCTGCGGGTGCTGCCCGCCTTGATCGCGGGCGAGCCGGCCGCGATCAACGGCGTCGAAGCGACCCTTTCGCCCGGTGCGGTCGTCCCGCCGATCCTGGTGGCAGGCAACGGGTCTCGTGCTCGTCGCCGGGCGGCGGAATTCGCGGACGGCTGGATCACACTGCGGCCGGACGTCGCCGATCTCCCTCGGGAGATAGCGGAATCGGCTTCACTCGCCGAAGAATTCGGCAGATCAGCACCGAAAGTGACTGTCGTGGCCCCGGATCTGCCCACCGACCTCGCGGCAGCCGCCGACCACCTCGCCGCCCACGCCGCAGCCGGCGTCGAGCGCGTGATCCTCGCCCCCACCGGCCCGGACTGGCAACGCGACTACGAATTCGCCGCGAAACTGCACGCCGCCCTGTGAGGCGGCGCTTGCTGAGACTTGTCCTGCGCCATCACTGCACCGGGACGTTGAGCGCGTGAATCTCGCCGAGCCGAATCGGCGACAACGACTACGGATTCGTCGCGAATCGCCACGCCCTGCGCGGCTGTAGCCTATGCCCGCTGCGACGACCGCATAGTGGCGCAGCGACTTTCGTGCGGGCAAGCCTTGCATCGACGTAGTCGCCAACTCCCTCACCGACTGCCGCCGGGCACCCCGCACGGCGGTGTCCGAAAAATACGGGGCGGTCCGGAGGCGACGCCACCGGCATCGGCACCATCATGACCACCCGCTCGCGCAACACCACCCCCGTGTCCGCCGCTGGAACCTTCCCAAGCGTTCCTGGGGTATCTGGCGGGGTGCGATCGAGGACAGGCGGCGGGTGTTCGACCTCCAGGTGACCATCGAATCGGGCAAGGATTCAGCGGAACTGGTCCTCGTCACGCAGGCCGAGCACATTTCCGGCAACCCGGGCAAAACCACCGATCGCGTCATCACTGTCGACGAAACCGCACCGACGCCGAAGGGTCGCCCGGTCGGCGGCGCGGACTGCGCGACGGTCGAAGGCACGTCGATCGTGGACCGCCGAGCGCCTCCCACGCCCACAACGACCCCTCTCCCATGGGCCATTCTTTACCGACGATCAAAGACTCACGAGTAATCGCGAAAGGTCATCAGGAACCCGGCCAACGCGACCACGAGCAACGCGAGATACGCGACCACCCGCAGCGCGACCCACGGCAGGTCGGCAACCCACAACCCGCTGATCATGGCCGCGAGCATCATCACCGTCCCGTAGAACGGTGTGCGCTGCGGATGATCGCCCATGTGCCGGGCATACCCGGCGAAGCACGACCACACCCCTTGACGAAAGAACGTGGCGCACATCACGGACTAGGTGGCGTGCCGTTCGGGAAAGGGCGGTGTCTTGTCTACATGCGAGGCGCTGATCCGGCGCTCGACGGCTCGATGGGACGGACTCTTGGAATCCGAATACTTCACCTATCTCCCGGCGGCGGTTGTGGATGCGGACGGGAGCTTGGTCAGTCAATTGAACGACACGGCGCTGCGCAGGCTGGCACGGACCGCGGCAGGGCTGTCGGTGGAGGCTCAGCAGTATCTGACGATGCTCGCGAACCAGCTCCGCGACAGCGAGGGGCTGCCGGGGCTGGACGTCATCGACGGGTGAGTTGTCCAGGCGCGATGGGCATTCGGCGCGAACGCTCAGCGTTCGTTGCTGCCGGGGTCGCCGTCGCGATGCTGGCGGGACAGGCGCCAGAGGAATTCCGGATCGTCGTCCGGGCCCATGATGCGTTTACGCGGTGAACGCGCGGGAGCGCTCGGGGTCGACCCGGCGGACTTCTCCGGGCCGAACGCTTTCCAGCACAACACCGCGACTGCCACGACCGCGATGAGTGCCAACAGGTACGTCACGTCGCTCACCTCCTGTTTACGAGGGTAGTCCCGCGCGTAGCTCCCGCACACCGCAGACGTGAAATCGCCTGCCCCCGGTGGGCGCGGGCCCCGGCACGATGGGCCCGCGCGGCCCGAGTCAGCGCGAGGTCGCCTCGGTGGTGAGCGACTTGAGCAGCTGCATCACTTCTGATTCGCGGAACCGGCGATGCCCGCCCGGTGTGCGCAACGACCCGAGTCGACCGGCATGCGCCCAGCGCGTAACCGTCTTCGGATCGACGTGGAACATGGCAGCAACCTGCCCTGGCGTCAGCAGGGTGTCCTGGCCGCCGACGGTGATCGCACTCATAGCAAACCTCTCCGTTCTCGACAGTTCCCTCATCAGATGGCGACATCGTTGCACTGAAACCCCTAGGTACTCGAACCACCTACTGTTGGTAAAGGGGAAGTAATAGACAAAACGGATACGCGTTCGACCTCGCCGCGAGGCGCGGCCCGAGGGCGGGCAACAGCTTCGCATAGGCTGAGCGACGTGAGTGACGCAACTCCACCGGATGGTGCTCCAGGACAGCAAACCGCTGGCGCGGGTCGTCGGCTCGCCCGCAACCTCGGCCTGTACACACTGGCCCGCCTGGCGCTGGTCGTGGTGATCACGGTGCTGATCGTGCTGGTGGCCCAGCTGGTGTCGGTGGACATCCCGCTGGTCGTCGCCGCCCTGTTCGCGCTGATCATCGCGATGCCGCTGTCGCTGCTGCTGTTCAAGCGGCTGCGCGTGCGGGTGAACGAGGACATCGCCGTGGTGGACGAGCGTCGTCGCCACGACAAGGCCCAGTTGCGGGCCCGGCTGCGCGGGGAGACGCCCGAGGGCGGTCCGGGAGCCGCCCCGTGAAGGCCTGCGATCGCAGCACGCCGCGCGACTGGGTCGACAACGCGGTCCGGTTGATCGACGCCGACGCGCAGCGCAGCGCCGATACGCACCTGCTCCGCTATCCGCTGCCCGCGGAGTGGAACGTGCAGCTGTACCTGAAAGACGAATCCACGCATATCACCGGCAGTCTCAAGCACCGGCTGGCGCGCTCGCTGTTCCTGTACGCGATCTGCAACGGCTGGGTGCACGAGGGCACCACGGTGGTGGAGGCGTCGTCGGGTTCGACCGCGGTGAGCGAGGCGTATTTCGCGAAACTGCTCGGCCTCGATTTCGTCGCGGTGATGCCGGCGAGCACCTCGCCGCAGAAGATCGCGTTGATCGAAGCACAAGGCGGCCGTTGCCATTTCGTGCAGCGCCCGCCGGACATGTACACCGAGGCGGCCCGGCTGGCGGCCGAATGCGGTGGCCACTACATGGATCAGTTCACCCACGCCGAGCGCGCCACCGACTGGCGGGGCAACAACAACATCGCCGAATCCATTTTCCAGCAAATGGCTTTGGAGTCGCATCCGGTGCCGGACTGGGTGGTGGTCGGCGCGGGCACCGGCGGCACCAGCGCGACCATCGGGCGCTACATCCGATACCGCAGGCACGCAACGCGATTGGCGGTCGTCGACCCGGAGAACTCCGCGTTCTACGGTGGCTACGAGACCGGTGACGCGGGTTACGAGACCGGAATGTCTTCGCGCATCGAGGGAATCGGCCGGCCGCGGGTGGAGCCGTCGTTCGTCGGTGAGGTGGTGGACCGGATGATCGAGGTGCCCGACGCGGGTTCGATCGCGGCCGCCCGCTACGCCAGCCGGGTACTCGGTCGCCGCGTCGGCGGCTCGACCGGCACCAATCTGTGGGGCGTGTTCGCGATCATCGCCGAGATGCTCGCCGCGGGCCGCGGCGGCAGCGTGGTCACCCTGCTCTGTGACGGCGGAGATCGTTATGCCGGAACGTATTTCGATGACGCGTGGGTCGAATCGCAGGGCTTGAGCCTGGCCGAGCCGACCGCGATTCTGGACAAGTTCACCGCCACCGGCACCTGGGCGGGCTGAGCGTCCGACACGACGAGGCCACCTGCGCGCGGACATCGCGGCCGCGCACGGGTGGCCTTTTGTCGTTCCGGTCGCAAGGCGGGGTTCCGCTGTCGGCGAACCTTCGTCAATTTTTGTTGACATCGCTCCGTGTCGTCAATCAAAATTGACGACATGACAGAAGCAACCACTCTGGCGGCCGCCGCGGGCAGCCCCGACCCCAAGGTCGGGTTGCGCGCGGTGCTCGCACTGCGACGGCTGCTCGAACGGCTGGAAGCGATCCAGGTGACCAACGCCCGCGAACAGGGCTGGTCCTGGCAGGCGATCGCGGAGGCGCTCGAGGTCAGCAAGCAGGCAGTCCATCAGAAACACAATCGGAGAGGCGGGAACCGCTGATGTTCGAACGGTTCAGCAGATCGGCACGGATGGCCATCGTGATCGCTCAGGAAGACGCGCGGGAATTGCGTTCGCCCACCATCGAGGTGGAGCACGTGCTGCTCGGGCTGCTGTCGCAGTGCGAAGCGGAGCTGCGCGGCGTACTGGCCGCGTCCGGTCTCACCCATGCCGGGGTCACACAGGCGCTGGCCGACAACGGAAAGAGCGCGCCGCTGGGCGCGGACGACGCCGAGGCGCTGCGCTCGATCGGCATCGACCTCGACGCCGTCCGGGAATCGCTGGAGGCGAATTTCGGCTCCGACGCGCTCGAGCGCGCGGTCCCCGAGGAGCGCCGCGGTCTGTTCGGCCGCGGCCGGAACTTCGGGCACATCCCGTTCACCAAAGACGCGAAGAAGGTGCTCGAACTCTCGCTACGGGAAGCGCTGGCCCGCAAGGACAAGTCCATCGAATCGGGACATGTGCTGCTCGGCATCCTGCGCGCCCCCAACCCGACCACCGAGCGGCTGCTGGGCGGCTCCGGCCCGATCGACGAGCTGCGGTCCAAGGTGCACACGCTGCTCGACCGCGCCGCCTAGCGAGTGGACATGTGTAGCCCGAAAGCGGACGCGGTCACCGATCGCCGCGTGGCTGCTCCGCCCGCCCGCGCAGACCAGCCGCCCGGCCGGAATTCGCGTTTCGAGTCGACACATGTCCACCCTGCGGTCTTAGCATGGGCGCATGCAGCTTCTGATTCGGTTGATCATCAACGCGGTGGCGATCTGGCTGGCCGCCGCCTGGGTCGACAAAATCGATATCGTCAGCCCGGCCGAGAACGGCAACGGCGGCAAGATCATCGTGCTGATCGCCGTCGCCCTGGTCTTCACGGTGGTGAACGCGCTGGTCAAGCCGATCGTGAAGTTGCTGTCGCTGCCGCTGGTGATCGTCACGCTGGGCCTGTTCCTGCTGGTGATCAACGCGCTCATGCTGTGGCTGACCGCGAAGATCACCGAGACCACCGACTACGGCCTGCGGGTCGACGGGTTCTGGGCGGCCGTGATCGGCGGCATCATCGTCTCGCTGGTGAACTGGGTGCTCGGCATCCTGGTCCCCGACAACGACTGAGCCCGGCACGCGCCGCCCCGTACGCGGACCGGATCCGGGTACGCGGGCGGACTGCGATATCAGGCGAAACCGAGCGCCAGCGCCGTCAGGATCGACCAGGCGAGCATCGCCAGGCCGGAATCCCTTAGCGCCGGAATGAGTTCCAGTCCGCCCCGCCCGGAACGGACCGGGGCGTTGGCGCGTACCGCGAGCGGGATGGCGAGTAGGCCGACCAGTGCGAACGGCGTGCGCGCCACCAGCGCCAGCGTGCCGGCGAACGGCACGGCCAGCAGGGCGAGCTGCAACGTCCTGGTCCGGGGATCGCCGAGCTTGACTGCGAGCGTGACCTTCCCGGACTGCGAGTCGGTCGGGATATCGCGCAGGTTGTTCGCGACGAGCACCGCGCTGGAGAACGCGCCGACCGAGACCGCGAGCACCACACCCGCCCAATCGATCCGCTCCGCCTGCACGAATTCGGTGCCGAGCACGCCGACCAGGCCGAAGAACACGAACACCGCGATCTCGCCGAATCCGCTGTACCCGTAGGGCTTGCTGCCGCCGGTGTAGAACCAGGCGCCGGCCAGGCAGGCCGCGCCGATCAGCAGCAACCACCAGGCCGTGGTCGCGGCCAGGATCAGCCCGAGCACCGCGGCGATGCCCAGGCTCAGCACCGCGGCATTGCGCACCGCCGCGGCGGAGGCCAGTTTCTGGCCGACCAGCCGGACCGGGCCGACCCGCACGTCGTCGGTGCCGCGGATACCGTCGGAATAGTCGTTGGCGAAGTTGACGCCGACGATCAGGGCCAGCGAGACCAGCAGCGCGAGAACGGCTTTCCACCACACCGCGCCGTCGAGCGAGGCGGCGGCGCCGGTGCCCGCCAGCACCGGGGCGATTGCGTTCGGCAGGGTGCGTGGACGCGCGCCCTCGATCCATTGCGCTGCAGTAGCCATTCCCGCAGCATAGTGTCGCGGTCGCGCGGTGGCCGTGCGCAGGCGCGCGCTCGGCGCCTACTGCCCGTTGCCCTCGGCGACCGCCTTCAACCGGGCGAGCCCCTTCTCGAAATCCTTGCCGACGAACTTGTCGGTCGGCAGAATCTTCGAGAGCACCTTCATCAGGCCCTGCTGCTGCCCGCTCATCCGCCAGACCACCTCGGTGGCGCCCGATTCGGTCGGGTTCAGCTCGAACAGGACCTGGTTGGTGGCCTGCCACGGCTTCTCGAAGTCCAGCCGGATCGCGATCTCGCGTTCGGCGCTCGCGACGATCTCCATGCGGCCCGCACCGGCCTTACGGTTGCCGGTCCAGGCGTACTTGGCGCCGACGCCGGATTCCGCGCCCGTGTAGGTGCGCTGCAACTGCGGATCGAGGTCCTCCCACGGGGACCATTTGGTCCACTCCCGCAGGTCGTCGATCAGCCCGTGGATACGCGACGGCTCGGCCGAGATGACGGCCTGCCGGACCACTTCGAACTCAGCCATGCGCACAGCGTAGGGGACCGACCACGGGGAACGAGGGAAAAACCATGTCGGCTCGGTCAGTCCTGCTCGCATACGATGACCGCGGGATGTTGTCGGATCAAAGCGGCCCGGGTGGTCGCGGTCAAGTGTTGCGGGCGCCCGCAGGAGAACCGGTCGTGGTGGCCCTGCTGGGCGAGATCGCGCTGCGTCGTGACGGCGCGCTGACCGCGCTGCCCGGCGCCCGATCGCGCTTGCTGCTCGCGGCCCTGGCGTTGCGGCCGGGCCGTAGTCGCAGCGCGCAAGCCCTCATCGATGACGTGTGGGGGGAGCAACCGCCGCGCGCCCCGATGAACGCGCTGCACACCCAGGTGTCGCGGCTGCGCGCCGCGCTGCCGGACGGCGCGCTGGAGATCGGCCCGGCCGGTTACCGGCTCACGCTGCGCGCCGACGAGGTGGACCTGACCCGCAGCGCCGAGCTGCTGCGTCGGGCGCGCGAATACCGCACCGCCGGCGATCACGCGGCCTGCTTGGCGTCGATCGCCGAGGCCCGCGCGCTGTGGCGGGGCGAACCAGGCGGTGATCTGCCGCCGGGCGCGGTCGCCGACGCGCTGTGCGCCGCGGCGGCGACCCGGCTCACCGAATTGACCGTGCTGGAACTCGCGGCGCGCGAATCCGCGGGCGATATCGAGGGCGCGCTGCGCCTCGCGCGGTATCGGGCGGGCGCAGCACCGCTGGATGAGTCGGCGCAGCTCACGCTGATGCGGTTGCTCGCGTTCGCCGGTCACCAGAACGAGGCGCTGGAGTCGTTCGCCGTGTTCCGGACCCGGCTCGCCGAACAACTCGGCGCGGATCCCGGACCGGCCTTGGTCGAGCTGAACACCGCGATCCTGCGCGGGGAAGCGGTGGGGCACAACGGCACCGCCGCGGCCCCGCCGGGACCGCCGGTCGACGCGGCGGCCCGCGATATCGACGTGCCGGAGTTCGCCTTACCCGCGGCGATCGGCCTGCGTGCCGCGCCGAACGCGCTGCTCGGCCGGGCGGAGGACCTGAGCGCGCTGGCGGCGCTGCTGCCCGTGTCCCGGGTGATCACGGTGCTCGGTCCCGGTGGCGCGGGCAAGACCCGCATCGCCAACGAGGTCGGCGCCCGCGCCGCGGCGACCAACCGGGTGGTGCTGGTGGAGTTGGCCTCGGTCCGTGCGGAGGGCGCCGACGCCAGGGTCGAGATCGAGGCCGCGATCAGCGCGACGCTCGGCCTGAGCGATGTCGGCTACAACACGACGACGTTGCGGCCACGCATCGATGCCCGCCAGCGGCTGCGCGAGGCCGTGGCCGCCCGGCCCATGCTGCTGATCCTCGACAACTGCGAGCATTTGATCGAGGCCGTCGCCGTAGTTGTCGCCGACCTGATCGGGGTGGCCGATCGGCTGACCGTGCTGACCACGAGCCGGGCGCCGCTGATGATCACGGCCGAGACGGTGTATCCGTTGCCGCCCTTGGCCATCGACCCCACCGGGTCGCCCGCGACCGAGTTGTTCGCGGCGCGGGCGAGGGCGGTGCGGCCCGGGGTCCGGCTGGATCCCGATGTCGTCGCACAGCTGTGCCACACGCTGGACGGCCTGCCGCTGGCCATCGAGCTGGCGGCCGCGCGGGTGCGGGTGCTCAGCGTCGAGGAGATCACGCTGCGGCTGGCCGATCGGTTCGCTCTGCTGCGGCACGGGGATCGGAGTTCGCCCGAACGCCATCGCACGTTGCACGCGGTGATCGACTGGAGCTGGAACCTGCTCGACGCGCCGCAGCAGGCGGCCCTGCGCCGATTGTGCCGATTCCCGGCGGGTTTCACGCTCTCGGCGGCCGAACTGGTGGCCTCCGGTGCCGACGTCGACGATGCCGCCGGGGCGGTCGACGGCCTGGTGAACCAGTCGCTGCTCACGGTGCTCGACGACGAGGTGCTCGGCACCCGCTACCGCATGCTGGAGACGGTGCGCGAGTACGGCGCGGAACAGCTGGCCGCCTGGCCCGGCGAGGCCGAACTGGTGACCGATCGAATGCTGCTGTGGGCCAGGACGTATGCCCTCGATGTCGCGGACCGGTATCGCACCGGCGACCAGGTGTGGCTGGCGTTGTCGGTGGCGGCGGAGCTGGACAATCTGCTCGATGCCTTGCGCGCCGCGCTCGACCGGGAGGACGCGTACACCGCCTACATCGTCTTCCCGATCGTCTCCGCGCTGTGGATGCTGCGCGGATCGCACACGGAGGTGGTCGGCTGGGCCGGGCGGATCGCTCGATTGCACCCGGACGAGAGCGGCCCGCAGGCCCCGCCGCCCGATCTGGTGCTGACCAGCTACCAGACCATGTTCCTGCACCTCGCCTACAGCAACGGCAGCGGGCGTGACCTGGCGGCCCTGCGCTTGCGGGTGCGCCGAATGCTGCGCAGCGGAGCCGAACTCACCCCGAGCAACAGTTTCGTCGCGAGCATCGTGCTGACCAGAGCCGATGGCCGTGGCCTGGCCCGCCTGATCGCGCACGCCGTGCGCTCCCCGGATGCCGAGACCATGGCCAGCGCGCTGCTGCTGCGCGCGAACATGCGGGAGAACCTCGGCGACGTGCGCGGCTCGACGCTGGACGCAGTGCGCGCGCTCGAGATCTTCGGCCACGACAACGTCTGGAGCACCGCCATGGTGTGCCGGCACCTCGGCCAGGTGTACGGGCAGATCGCCGAGTACGCGAAAGCCGTTCCGTACTACCGGCGATCGCTCGAGATGCTGGTGCGTCTCGGTGCCTACGAGGACACCATCGAAACCCGCAGCATGCTGGTGGCGGCGTTGCTCGGCGCGGGCGAGCAGGCCCGCGCCGAACAGGAGTTGGAGCTCGCCCTGCGCGCCGCCGACGTCGAAAGCGGACTGGCGGGTCCGAACCGGCTGCTCGCCACGGTGATGCAGGGCGCGGCCGAGGTATCGCTCAGCCGCGGTGATATCGCGGAGGGCCTGCAGCGGTATGACCGGGCGCTCGAACTGTACGGCTGGCCGTCCACCGACGTCAGTCCCGGTCCCGGTTCGCTGATGCTCGGCGCGGCCGCCCTGGACGCGTGGGTACTGCACGGCGCGCTCGACACCGCGGGCGAGTTCGTCGATCAGCTGGTCGAGCAGACGTTGCCGATGCTGACCCAGTACGCCGATCTGCCGCAGATCGGCGGCATCGCCTGTGCGGTCGGCTCCTATCTGATCGCCACGGAGCAGGACCCCGCGCGCGGCGCCGACCTGCTCGCGTTGGCGCCCAAGGTGTTCTGCCGCCAGGACTTTCCGTCGATGCGCTGGGCCACCCACGTCGAACTGGCGCGCGAGCGGCTCGGCGCGCAACCGTTCGACGAGGCCCGGGCCGCGGTGAGCCGCCTGCGGCGCCGGGATTCGGCCGAACGCATCATGGCCATCCTGCGTGAGCTGGCCAAAGCTCCCTGATCTGAATACCGGACCCGACGACGCAACGCCGGGCGGCCTGCGGCCGTCCGGCGTTGCGTTGTCCCGCATCGGGTTCCGTCTCACGCCCGGCGCATGTACGCCTTGACCGCGAGCGGCGCGAAGATGGCGATCACGAGCGCAGAGCCGATCAGCGACCAGGCCAGGTTGCCGGTGTACTGGTTGCCGTTCATCAGCTCCCGGCAGGTGTTCACCATGTAGTAGACCGGGTTGGCGTGGTTGAGTCCCTGCAACCAGCCCGGCATGGTGCTCACCACCGCGAACGCGCCGGACATGAAGGTCAGCGGGAACATCACCATCATCGAGATGCCTTGCACGCCTGCGGCACTCTTACCGGTGACGCCGACCAGCGCCCAGATCCAGCTGACCGCGAACGAGCAGACGATGATCACCAGCGCGGCGACCAGGACGCCGACGAAGCCGCCGCCGGGACGGTAACCGAGGCAGAGTCCGACGATCACGGTGAGCACTGTAGCGATGGTGTAGCGCACCATGTCGGCGATCAGTGCGCCGGCCAGCGCCGAAATACGTGCGATCGGCAGGGATTTGAACCGGTCGAAGACGCCCTTGTCCATGTCCTCGCGCAGCTGGGTGCCGGTGACGACCGAGGTCAGGATCACCGTCTGGACCAGGATGCCGGGGATCAGGACGGGCAGGTAGTCGTGCACGTTCCCGCCGATCGCCCCGCCGAAGATGAAGGCGAACAGCGCGGTGAACAGAATCGGCTGCACCGTCACGTCGAAGAGTTGTTCCGGGTTGTGCTTGATCTTCAGCAGGCCGCGGTAGGCCATGGTCAGCGAGGTCGAAACCGCTTGGCGCAGCCCGATGTGGTTGCTGACCTCGGGGATGCGCAGCGGCGCCGCATGGCGCGCAGGGGAGGGGGCGGTGAGCGTCGTCATGCCGCGCTCCTTTCGTCGTCGTCGGCCGGACGGCCGGTGATGGTGAGGAAGACCTCGTCGAGGCTCGGCTTGCTGACCGTGATCTCGTCGATCCCGATCTGCCACTCGCGCAGGCGGATCAGCAGATCGGCGGTCACGCCGGCGTCGCGCAGCGGGGCGGTGAGCCGGCCGGCCTCGGGCGTGATCGTGGCCTCGGCGCCGAGGAAATCGCCGACCACCCGGCGGGCCTCGTCGAGCTGGGTTCGATCGGCCAGCGTCAGGTGCAGCGAGGAACCACCGACCGAGGCCTTCAGTTCGTCGGCGGTGCCGTCGGCGATCACCCTGCCGTGATCGATCACCGCGATCCGGTCGGCCAACTGGTCGGCCTCGTCCAGGTACTGCGTGGTGAGCAGCACCGTGGCGCCTTCGCGGACCAGCCTGCGGATGGTGTCCCACATCTGAGCGCGGGTGCGCGGGTCCAGGCCGGTGGTCGGCTCGTCGAGGAACAACAGCGGCGGGGTCGCGATCAGGCTGGCCGCCAGATCCAGGCGCCGGCGCATGCCGCCGGAGAAGTTCTTGAGCGGTTTGGTCGCCGCTGCCACGAGATCGAACTCCTCGAGCAGCTCGGCCGACTTGCGCCGGGCCTCGGCGCGGCTGAGGCCGAGCAGGCGGGAGAACAGGATCAGGTTCTCGGTGGCGGACAGGTCCTCGTCGACCGAGGCGTACTGCCCGGTGACGCCGACCAGCGACCGGACGGCCGTCGGTTCGGCGACCACGTCGTGGCCGAAGATGCGGGCGCTGCCGCCGTCCAGGCGCAGCAGGGTGGCCAGCATCTTGATGGTCGTGGTCTTGCCCGCGCCGTTCGGTCCGAGCACGCCGTACACCGAGCCCTGCGGCACCGCCAGGCTCACGCCGTCGACGGCCCGCTGTTCCCCGAACACCTTGACCAGCCCGTCCGCCTCCACGGCGAGTGCTGAAGTGGGTGTGAAAGAAGTCATGGGTATGACTCTGCGGCCCGCCTCTTGCACCGCCCTTGCGTCGCGATGGCGCGGCCCTTGCCGGGCCCGCCTAGTGCGTGGAGTCGGCGAGCAACTGTTTGCGCAGCGTGTTGCGGTCCGGCTTGCCGGGCCCGCGCAACGGGATCTCATCGATGATGCCGAGTTCGCGCGGGGCGGCGATGGCGTCCAGTTCGGCCACCACGTGCTCGCGCAGCTCGTCGAGCGTGGGCGCCGCGCCGGCCGCGGGCACCACGACCACGGCCACCCGCTGGCCGAGC
Organism: Nocardia brasiliensis IFM 10847; assembly: GCF_000710915.1. GTDB lineage: Bacteria > Actinomycetota > Actinomycetes > Mycobacteriales > Mycobacteriaceae > Nocardia > Nocardia brasiliensis_A. Next base: position 45,781 of record NZ_BAUA01000110.1, on the reverse strand, counting down.
CGCTCGTCCGGGAGCCCGAGCACGACGCATTCGCGGACCGCGGGATGGGTTATCAGCACGGCCTCGACCACCTGTGGGATCACCAGCAGACCGCCGGTCATGATCGCCTCGTCGAGCCGGCCGGTGATCCGCAGCCTGCCGTCCTCGAAGACACCCGCGTCCTCGGTGCGGAACCAGCCCGGTTCGTCGAACGCGGGATGATCGGGCTGGCCGCGGTAGCCCGACGCGATCATCGTGCCGCCGAGCACGACCCGGCCGTCCTCGATGCGCACCTCGGTGCCGTCCAGCGGCACGCCGTCGTACACGCAGCCGCCGCACGTCTCGCTCATGCCGTAGGTGCGAACGACGTTGATGCCCGCCGCTTTCGCGCGCTCGTAGACGGGCAGCGGGGTGGCCGCGCCGCCGACCAGGACGCCGTCGAGTTCGGCCAGCGCCGCCGCGGCGCCGGGCGCGTCCAGGGCCTTGATCAGCTGGGTCGGCACCAGCGCGGTGTAGCGGCGCTCGCCCCGCATGCTCGACACCGCGCCGGCCAGCGCCTCCGGCAGGAAACCGCCGGACACGTCCAGGATGGTCGGCTGGGTGCCCGCCAGGATGCTGCGCAACAGCACCTGGATGCCCGCGATGTGATGGGTCGGCAGCGCCAGCAGCCAGCTGCCCGGTCCACCGAGCCGGTCGTGGGTGGCGGTGCCGCTGGCCCGCAGCGCGGCGGCGCTGAGCATCGCGCCCTTCGGCACGCCGGTGGTGCCGGAGGTGGTCACCACCAGGGCGACTTCGTCATCGATCGTCTCGCCGGGCGAGAGCGCGTCGCTCAGCCGCCGGGCTTCTCTGCGGTCGCTGGTCGGAATCGGCAGCCACGCGGGCCCGTTGCCCTCCAACGCTTCTCGCAGGTGCGGCAGGACATCGCCCGCACCGGAGCCGGTAGGCATCGGCAAAGTCCGGAGAGTCCTCACGACCCCACCTCACCTGCCTCGACGGCCCCGGGCACCTCGATGCTCGACCCCCTCGTGCCCAGAGGCGCTGTGCCCTCGGCCCGCTCACTGCGCTCGCTCACGGTAGGGATCGTGTCATGACCGCGTCGCCGAACGCGGAACGGGTGGTCGGTTTGCCGGGGCGGCGCGAGACGTGTTCGGCCGCCCCCAAGAAATGGGGCTCAGGTTCGCCAGGCATGCGGACTGCGATTCACTCGTCGGACGGGTTCACACGGCGGCCGGGCCAAACAACGGCGGTCGGGGGCCATCCGAGCGCTATCGTCCTCGCCGAGACACTCCTTGGCAACTCGATGTGCCCATTTGGAACAAAGCGGACGGTTATTCAGTCGTCTGACCAGCGGTTGTCTTTGCGTATCGGATGTTCGGCCGGCACCTCGACGAGCACGATCGGCACCCCGTCCGGGTCGCGTAGCCACATTTCGATCAACCCCCAGGGCTGTTCGGCGGGGGCCTTGTCGATCGGGATGCCTTTGAGCGCGAGTTCGGCCGCGGCATCCGACACGTCGCGCACCTGCAACCAGAGCGCGCCTTCGAACCGGGAAGCATTGCCCGAGCCGCCGTGCGCGGCCACCTCGACCAGCGACTGGCCCGCGAAGAAGACCGTGCCGCCCGGATACTCCCGTGAGATCGCGAGACCGAGTCCGTCGCGGTAGAACGCGAGCGTGGTGTCGTAATCGGCGGGGCGCAGCAGGATTCTGCTGTTCAGGATCTCCATGTCAGAAGTACCAGGGGTAGGGGGTCCAGTCGGGCTTGCGCTTCTCCAGGAACGAGTCGCGGCCCTCGACGGCCTCGTCGGTCATATACGCCATCCGGGTCGCCTCGCCCGCGAACAGCTGCTGGCCCACCAGCCCGTCGTCGAGCAGGTTGAACGCGTACTTCAGCATGCGTTGCGCCTGTGGGGATTTGCCGTTGATGTCGGCGGTCCACTCCAGGGCGACGTCTTCGAGTTCGGCGTGGTCGACCACCTTGTTCACCGCGCCCATCTGGTGCATCTCCTCGGCGGTGTACGGGCGGCCGAGGAAGAAGATCTCCCTGGCGAACTTCTGGCCGACCATCTTCGCGAGGTAGGCGCTGCCGTAGCCGCCGTCGAAGCTGCCGACATCGGCGTCGGTCTGCTTGAACCGGGCGTGCTCGCGGCTGGCCAGGGTGAGATCGCAGACCACGTGCAGGCTGTGCCCGCCGCCCGCGGCCCAGCCGTTCACCAGGGCGATCACCACTTTCGGCATGAACCGGATCAGCCGCTGCACCTCGAGGATGTGCAACCGGCCCGCCCGCGCCTGGTCGACGGTGTCCGCGGTGTCGCCGCTGGCGTACTGGTAGCCGTTGCGGCCACGGATGCGCTGATCGCCGCCGGAGCAGAACGCCCAGCCGCCGTCCTTGGGGCTCGGTCCGTTGCCGGTGAGCAGCACGGCGCCGACATCCGGGGTCATCCGCGCGTGATCGAGCGCCCGATAGAGTTCGTCGACCGTGTGCGGGCGAAACGCGTTGCGCACCTCCGGCCGATCGAAGGCGACCCGGACGGTGCCCTGCTCGACGTGCCGGTGATAGGTGATGTCGGTCAGATTCTCGAACCCGGGGACGGGCCGCCACAACTTCGGATTGAACGTCACGCCAGTGATTATTGCCCTCGGGCCGGACCGGCCCGCGCTCCAGCTTCGACTTGACGGTGTAAAAAAGATGGTTATGGTGCGTATATGACTGAGGGAGTGAAACCGGTTATCGACCGCAGCGCGGTGGACGAGTCCCGGTACGAGAAGCACGGGGGATTTCCCAAGGTCTCCCGCGCGAAGATCGGGCGCAATTTCGGCCCGTTCGTCGAGGCGATGCGGACGCTGCAGGACCTCGCCGTTTCCGTGGATGCGCCGGACGAGGTGTTCGGGGCCGCGCTCGCCCAGGCCGAAGAGCTCGTCGCGCTGCTCGAGCCCTACCGTGCCCCGGAATTGCAAGGCCCCGCCGGCCGGGCCGTCGAATTGCCCGGGCGCGGCAGCCTTTTGCTGCTGCCGTGGCGGGTGCTCGAGGCGGGACCGGACGGTATCCGGATGGCGGGCGAGTTCCGTCGTTTTCATCTCGGCGGCAACGGTGCGGCGCACGGCGGCGTGCTGCCGCTGCTGTTCGACGATCTGCTCGGCATGATCGTGCACTACGCCGGTCGCCCGATCAGTCGCACCGCGTATCTCCATGTGAATTACCGCAAGATCACTCCGTTGGAGACGCCGCTGACGGTGCGCGGCCGGGTCGACCGGACCGAGGGGCGCAAGACGTTCATCACCGCCGAATTACTCGATGAGCAGGGCAATGTGCTCGCCGACTGTGAAGGTTTGATGGTGCAATTGCTGCCGTGGCAGCCATGAGCGACCGCCCGGTCTGTATTTTCCGTGGCGCAGACCACGTTTGGGACGCGACTCGTTAGCGGGTGAGTGCCGCGACCAGCCGCGCGACGGTGCGTATAGTTGCGGTCGCTCGTTCATCGAAACCTATTCCGGAGGAACCTGAAAGTGGTTGCAGCACTGTCTGAATCCCTGCTCGACGACGCCAAGCGCCCGGCTTTCCTTGCCGATGCCGTCGAGGTTCTTGATGCCGAGGTCTCGGACAAGGGTGGTGCGTCCGGCCTGGCTGTGAAGGGTGGCTACGCGGCGGTCAAGAAGATCAGCCCGTCGATCGTGCCTGATGCGCTGGAGTCGTTGGCGCCCAAACTTCTTGCGCAGCTCGAGCCGTTCTGGCAGGAGTACACCGCGTCCGGCTCGGGCAAGTTCGGTGATCTGCTCGTCGCCAAGTCGGACGAGGTCGCCGAGGCCCTGCTGGCCGTCACCGACGCGCGTGCCGACGCGTCCACCCGGCCCGCGCTGAAGAAGGTCTACTCGTCGATGCGTTCCTCGGCCAAGAAGAACGTCATCGAGGCGCTGCCCCGGGTCGGCGACCTGGTGCAGAAGCACGCCAACTGAATCAGGCGCGCTGAATCAGCCTGCTGAATTCACCCCGCCGTGCACGTCGGACGCGTCGCACATCGAACGGCCGTCCGCGGCCGCGCTTTTCGATGTGCGGCGCGTTCTGCTGTGCGGACTGATCGCAATGCCGGGGCCGATCGGCCGCGCGCGCCGGTGCGAGTGCGCGGATGGACAGCTGGCGCAACTGCGCCGGACCGCTCCGGCGCGGCACGCCGTGCGATCTCGGCGACACCGCACGGCGCCATCCGGGCAAAGGAGCGCGGTGTGACCAGGGCGACGCAGACGGCAGGTGCACTGTCTGAGAGGCTGGAGGCGTGAACCCGTCTACAGCACAAGCGCAGGTCGTCGTGGACGAACTCGCGCGCGGGGGTGTACGGGATGTCGTCCTGTGCCCCGGATCGCGGAACGCGCCGCTGGCCTTCGCATTGCAGGCCGCGGACGCCGCCGGTCGACTGCGGTTGCACATGCGCATCGACGAGCGGACCGCGGGCTTCCTCGCCATCGGCCTCTCGATCGCGAGCCGGCTGCCGGTGCCCGTCGTGATGACCTCGGGGACCGCCGTCGCGAACCTCGGTCCGGCCGTGCTCGAAGCCAACTACGCGCGCATCCCGCTGGTCGTGCTCAGTGCGAACCGGCCCTACGAAATGCTCGGCTCCGGTGCGAACCAGACCGTTGAGCAGTTCGGCCTGTTCGGCAGCCAGGTGCGGGCCGCGATCAGCCTCGGCCTCGCCGAGGAGGAGCACGCGACCGAGGACTGCGCGGAGTACGGACACCAGAACAGCCAGTGGCGCTCGGCCGTGTGCCGGGTGCTCGCCGCGGCCCGCGGCACCCGCTCCGGCAACGCGGGGCCGGTGCACTTCGACATCCCGCTGCGCGAGCCGCTGGTCCCCGACCTCGCTCCCGGCGAGACCGCCCCGCCCGGGCGCGACGCCGACGAAGCGTGGACCAAGACCCAGTACGCCACCCTGGACGTGCCCCTCGACCTCGACCTGACCCCGGACACCGTGGTCATCTCCGGGCACGGCGCGGGGCTGCGGCCGGAGCTGGCCCAGCTGCCCACGGTCGCCGAACCCACCGCGCCGATGCACGGGCCCGCGCTGCATCCGCTCGCGCTGCCGCTGTTGCGTCCGCGCCAGGCGATCATCACCGGACGACCGACCCTGCACCGTCAGGTGTCCAAAGTCCTTGCCGATCCGGCGGTTCGGGTCTACGCGCTCACCACCGGGCCGCGCTGGCCCGATGTCTCCGGCAACGTGCTCGGCACCGGGACGCGCGCCGTGACGAGCGGAGCGCCGCGCCCGGAATGGCTGGCCTACTGCCGCGAACTCGACGAGAAGGCGAATCAGGTGGTGCGCGCCGAACTCGGCAGCCATCCGAAGCCGACCGGCCTGCACGTGGCCGCCGTGGTGATGAACGCGCTGCGCGAGGGCGATCAGCTGGTGCTCGGCGCATCCAATCCGGTGCGCGACGCCGCGCTGGTGTCGCATCCGCGCCCGGGCATCCGGGTGCTGTCCAACCGCGGCGTGGCGGGCATCGACGGCACCGTGTCCACCGCCGTCGGCGCGGCGCTGCACCACGAGGGCCGCACCGTCGCGCTGATCGGCGACCTGACCTTCCTGCACGACGCCTCCGGCCTGCTGATCGGTCCGGGCGAACCGCGCCCCGCCGACCTGACCATCGTGGTCGCCAACGACGACGGCGGCGGCATCTTCGAACTGCTCGAACAGGGCGATCCGCAGTACGCGGGCGTGTTCGAGCGGGTGTTCGGCACCCCGCACGGGATGGATCTCGCCGCGCTCTGCGCCGCCTACCGCATTCCGCACCGGCAGGTCGACCCGGAGCAGCTGGCCGTCGAACTCACCGGGCACGCGCACGGCACCCGCGTGCTCGAGGTAGCCACCGAGCGGTCCAGCCTGCGCGAACTGCACGCCACCGTGCGCGCCAAGATCTGCCCCTGAGCAGAGCCCATGGGCCGCACCGGCATTCGGGCGCGCCGATCGGTCAGGCGATATCGGGTTCGTCGTCGAACGGCACCTCGATCGACTGCTCGACCACGTCCGCCGGATCGGCGTTCCACCGGTCCGGGGCGGCCTTCTCGGCCAGGTCGGGTGCCAGGCGGCCGTCCTGGTCCGGTCCGTCGTCGGGGTAGCCGAGCTCGTCCGGGTAGGCGGGCATGGACTGCTCGGCGAGGTCGGCTTCCGGCACCGGATCGATGTCGCGGATAGTGCTGCGATCGGTCATCGTGCGCTCCTCTCGGCGTAGGCCTCGCGTGTCGGCATACCCGTGCGGGCACGCCGCAATCGAGACGGGCGTCAGTCCCAGCACTGTCGAGGATGCGCTTCGTCCGGCGTCCGGGCAACCCGTGCGCACTGTGTCGCGGGATCACTCGTCGGCGCGCGCTCCGTTCCCGTCGGCGGGGTATTCGACCAGTGCCAGCGTGCGGCCCGCCATGAACCGGGCGGTGCGCACCGGATTGCCGGTCCGCGTCACCTCGCTCACTTCGACGACCCCGCGTGCGATCCGTACCTCGACCCGCCGCCCCGCCCGGGTCGCGGCCACTTCATAACTGCGAGACCCGTCCCCGAAATCGACGACAATCTCCACCCGATCACCCTTCATCTCCCAATTGTCCGCTTTTCCAGGGGTTTTCGCGGTCACGAGTTGGTCGCGGGGCAGGTGCGCGGCGCACCGGCGAGATCAATCCGAGACAGTGCCGCAATGGCGCGGACCTGATGCGCTCGGGCGGCTGCGCAGGCGTGTGTGCCGTGGGCGGCGGTGGCTGGCAGGTGTGTGCGGTGGGCGCGAGCTGGGCAGGTGCGCGCAGCACCGGCGAGATCAATCCGAGGCGGTGTCGCAATGGCGCGGACCTGATGCGCTCGGGCGGCTGCGCAGGCAGGTGTGCCGTGGGCGGCCGGTGGCTGGCAGGTGTGTGCGGTGGGCGCGGGCCGGGCAGGTGTGCGGAGCGCCGGCGAGATCAATCCGAGGCGGTGTCGCATTGGCGCGGGCCGAGTGCGCTCGGCACCGCACCGGTGTCGCCGGGCGCGTCGGCGGCTGCGCAGGCGTGGTCGGGGTACGGCGCAGGCGCGTGTGGGGGATGGCCCGGGCTGGGCCGGTATGTGGGCCGTAGGTGGCGGTGGCTGGGGGTGTGTGTCGGGGCTGGTGGCTGCGGGCGATGAGTTCTGGGCGGCTGGTTCGTCTGCATTGCTGAGACCCACCGCGCGCCAAGGAGAACCTATGAACCAGGAATTCGATTTCGAACCGGCGGCCACCGCGCTGGACACCGTGATCACCGGGATCACCGACGATCAGCTCGCGGCCGCGACCCCGTGCGCCGACACCACCGTCCGGGATCTGCTCGCCCACGTGGTGGATCTGACCGAGGCGTTCCGGCAGGCGGCGACCAAGGAGGCGGTCGGCGGCTCGGTGGCCCCGGTCATCGCGCCGGAGAACGCGTTGCCCGCCGATTGGCGGGGGTTGATCTCGGCGCAGCTGAAGGCCTTGGTCGGCGCGTGGCGGGAGCCGGGCGCGTGGGACGGGATCACCGAGGCGGGCGGGGTGAGCGAGGCCGCGCCGGTGATGGCGATGATCGCACTGGACGAACTGGTGGTGCACGGCTGGGACCTGGCCAAGGCGACCGGCCAGCCCTTCGACGCCACCGCGACCGATCTGGCCACCCTGCTAGACCTGCTGAGCGAAACTCCCGCCGAAGGCACGCCCGGACTGTTCGGCCCGGTGCTCCCCGTCCCCACCGAAGCCTCGGCCCTGGACCGCGTCCTCGCGCTCACCGGCCGTAGCGCGGACTGGTCCGCATAGCGAACACCGCGCCGCGGCCACGCCGGGCCCGCGGGCTTTGGTCGAAAACTGCGCCGTGGCAACGCCGGACTTGCGGGCTCAGGTCGAAAACTGCGCCGCGGCAACGCTCGAGCCTGTCTCGGAGCCGATCGAACGGCTAGTTCGGCGCTGACACGAAAACGCCTGCGGCGGCAGCGGTTACCGCGGCGCGGGCGGCCGCGAGTGCGGCATCGTCGTCGATCGGGTCGCCGCTGGCGAGCAGGCGGTAGTAGAGCGGTGCGGACACCGCCGACAGGACGGCGCGGGCGTCGGTGCCCGGTGGCACTTCGCCGCGTTCGATCGCCCGGTCCACGCAGGGGGACCACTCGGTGAGCCGCACATCGTAGAACCGGCGCAGTGCGGTGGCGGCGGCTTCGTCGCAGGTGCCCGCCGCGATGACGGCTTGAAAGAGCTTGCCTTGGCGCGGGTCGGTCAAGGTCCGGGCGACCAGGCGCGCGTTGGCGATGAGATCGTCGAGCAGCGACCCGGTGTCGGTGTGGCCGACAGACTGCTCGGCCATGTCGATCAACAGGTCGGTGACCAGGCCGGTGGGGGTGCGCCAGCGGCGGTACACCGTGGTCTTGCCGACCGCCGCCGCCGCCGCGACCTCGGCCAGATCCAACTGGCCGAAGCCGCGTTCGGCGAGCAGGTCGCCGGCGACCTGCAGCACCGACTCGCGCACGCGAGCGGTGCGTCCACCTGGGCGAATCGAGCCGGGTGTGGCCTCGGCGTCAGTCATAACGGAACTCCAGTTTCATTTGTGGCCGATCGGGTGTACTGTTCGACGCGTTAACGAAACTATAGACCCTTTAGGAGGGTGGACCGATGAACGATCGGACAGTAGGCGCGGAGATGGAGTACCGGCGGCTGGGCGCATCGGGTCTGCACGTTCCGGCGTTGAGTTTCGGTGCGGGCACCTTCGGCGGCCGGGGCGAGCTGTTCGGCGCCTGGGGCGACACCGACGCCGCGTCGGCGCGGCGGATGGTGGACATCAGCCTGGAGGCGGGCCTCACCATGTTCGACACGGCCGACGTCTACTCCGACGGCGCGTCGGAAGAGGTGCTCGGCGCGGCCATCAAGGGCAGGCGCGATCAGGTGCTCATCTCCACCAAGGCGTCACTGCCGACCGGTCCGGGCCCCGGGCAGGCCGGTTCGGGCCGGGCGCGGCTGATCGGCGCGGTGGAGGCGGCGCTGCGCCGGCTCGGCACCGACTACCTCGACCTGTTCCAGCTGCACGCCTTCGACGCGGGCACCCCGGTCGAGGAAGTCGTCGCGACCCTGGACGATCTGGTGCGCGCAGGCAAGATCCGCTACGTCGGCGCCTCCAACTTCGCGGGCTGGCAGCTGATGAAATCGCTTGCCGCAGCGGACGAGCACGGCCGGACCCGGTATGTCGCGCACCAGGTCTACTACTCGCTGATCGGTCGTGATTACGAGTGGGAGCTGATGCCGCTCGGCCAGGACCAAGGCGTCGGCGCGGTCGTCTGGAGCCCGCTCGGCTGGGGGCGGCTGACCGGCAAGATCCGGCGCGGCCAACCGCTGCCGGACGGCAGCCGCCTGCACCAGACCGCCGCCGCGGGTCCGCACGTGGACGACGAGAAGCTCTACGACGTCGTCGACGTGCTCGACGAACTGGCCGCCGAAACCGGCAAGACCGTCCCGCAGATCGCGCTCAACTGGCTGCTGCGCCGCCCCACCGTGGCCACGGTCATCGTCGGCGCCCGCAACGAGGAACAGTTGCGGCAGAACCTGGGCGCCATCGGCTGGGAGCTGGACGCCGACCAGGTGGCCAGGCTGGACAAGGTCAGCGCCACGACGCCGCCGTACCCGTACTACCCGTACCACCGGCTCGGCGATTTCACCCGCCTGAACCCGCCCCTGGTCTGATCGCCGGCGGCCGTGGTCAGTAGACGTCGCGCACGTAGCGTTTCTGCGTGACGAGCTGCTTGCGGTATGCCAGCGCTCCCGCCTCGTCCACCTTGCCGTGCACCCGGATGATTCGCAGCAGCGCGTCGTCGACGTCCTTGGCCATCCGGGTGGCGTCGCCGCAGACGTACAGATGCGCGCCGTCACGCAGCCAGGACCAGAGTTCGGCGCCGTGCTCGATCATCCGGTGCTGCACATAGATCCGCTCGCGCTGGTCGCGGGAGAAGGCCAGATCCAGCCGGGTGAGAAAACCCGAGCGGAACATGTCCTCCAGTTCGGTGCGGTAGTAGAAGTTGGTGGCCGCGTGCTGTTCGCCGAAGAACAGCCAGTTGCGCCCGGGGCAGCCGAGCTCCCGGCGCTCTTGGAGGAAGCCGCGGAAGGGAGCGATGCCGGTGCCGGGACCCACCATGATCATCGGCGCCGCCGGGTCGGCGGGCGGGCGGAAGTGCGGCGCCCGCTGCAGGAAGATCGGCACCGTGCCCGCCTCGCCGCCCGCGCGGTCGGCGAGGAAGGTCGAGCACACGCCGCCGCGCCGGACCGCCGACCCGGTGGCGGCGGGGTCACCGTAGCGGACGACGCCCACCGTCAGCTGCACCTCGTCGGGGCTGACCAGCGGGCTCGACGAGATCGAATACTGGCGCGGCTGCAGCTTTTTCAACGTGCCGAGCCAGTCGACCAGGTCGGCCCGTACGGGAAAATCGCGCAGCACGTCCACCGCCTGGCGGTCCCAGAGGTAGTTGTCGAGCTCGTTGTGGTTGTCCCGGCGCAGCAGCTTGGCCAGCCGGATGTTCGGGTTGCGTTCGGCGACGAAGGTCAGCAGGTCGTTGCTCACCTTGCTGATGTCGTAGTGCGTGCGCAGCGCCTCGGCCAGGGTCAGTTCCCGGTCGTCGACCTCGATCACCCGGCGGCCGTCCAATTCGGTGGTGGCCAGCCATTCGCCGACCAGCGCGGCGTCGTTGGCCGGCCAGACGCCGAGCGAATCGCCGACCTCGTAGCCGGCTTCCAGCCCGCGCAGGTCGAAACCGAACTGGCGCACCTCTTTCGCCGATCCGGCGACGGTGAGGGCCTCGTTGCGGACCAGGGGCGCGGGCACCGGTGAGTTCCGGGTGAATTGGGGGACCTCTCGCCTGGTTCGGCCCGGTGCGGGCGCGGCGGCCCTGGTCAGCACCGAGGTCATCGTCCGGACGCGCCGGCGCACCGGCTCGACCGCGATTCCCGGATCGCCGCCGGGCGGGCTCGAATCGTCCTGTAACACTTCGCCGTTCAGCTGATCACCGAGCACGGCGAGCACCGCGTCCAGCCAGCGTTCGGCGGGCTCCTGGAAATCCGGTTCGCTGTCGACCCGCGGCAGCAGCCGGGTGGCGCCGTATTCGGCGAAGCGCTCGTCCAATTTCCGGCCGTGCCCGCAGAAGTCGTCGTAGGAAGAGTCGCCGAGCGCGAACACCGCGTAGCGCATGTCGTCCAGCCGAATCGCCTTGTCGTCGAGCTGCCGCCAGAAGTCCGTCCCGTTGTCCGGCGGCCCGCCGTCGCCGAAGGTGCTCGTGACCACCAGCACGTCACCCGTCAGAGCCGCAACGGTGCACGAGTCCATATCGAGCAGCTGTGGCAGGAAACCACATTCGGACAGCCGGGCGGCAACGGTGGCGGCGAGTTCCTCGGCATTGCCGGTCTGCGAGGCCCACAGCACGGTCACCGGACGGGTCGGCGCCGCCGCGACATCTGTGGCGCGCGAATACATTCCCGCCAGCAGGCCATCGATCCAGGTGCGGCTCTGCGCGGCGATCGGCGCGGACGCGGGCAGCACCGGCTGGCCGGTCACCGGAACGGCTTGCAACGCAGCCAGATACCCGCTCAGATAGATCCGTTCGACCTCGGTGAGGGTCGGCGTGGCCGCCGCGTCCAGTCCGAGCACCGTCGCGAGCGGATGCACGCCCTGCGCCGCGGGGATCGGGGCGGCAGGCGATTCGGGCTGTTCCGGCACCGCCACCCGGCGCAGCGAGACCGCGCACGCCTTGTACTCCGGCTGTAGCGACGCGGGGTCGACGGCATCGTTGGTGACCGCGTTGATCGTCAGATACTCGCCGTGCTCGTCGTTCCAGTGGAACGGCGCGAAGCAGTCACCCGGCCGCACCCGGTCGCCGATCTGCACCGCAAGCACGGCCCGCCCACGGCGGGACGCGATTTCGAGCTGATCGCCCGCCCGCACCCCGAGTCGTTCCGCGTCGTCCGGATGCACCTCGACGAACGGCCGCCCGTTCAGCTTGGTCAGCTTGTCGATCTTGCCGGTCTTGGTCATGGTGTGCCACTGGTGTTGCAGCCGACCGGTATTGAGCAGGAACGGGTAGTCGTCGTCGGGCAGTTCCGCGGCGGGCAGATGCGGGCGCGGCCAGAACACCGCCCGGCGGCTCGGCGTCGCGAAGGCCAGCCGCGGCCGATGGCCGTGCTCGTCGACATGCGGATGCTGGCTCACACCGTCGTTGACATAGCGGATCGGGTTGCGTGGACGGGTCCCATCGGGGCACGGCCACTGCATCGGACCCTGCCGTAGCCGTTCGAAATCCATGCCGCGCAGGTCGTATCCGGTGGCCGGATTCGCGAACTGTTTGATCTCGTCGAAAACCGCCGCGCTGGACTCGAAGTCGAAGCCCGGAAAGCCCATCGCGGTGGCGACCTGGGCGATCAGCAACCAGTCCGGCCTGGCTTCGCCGACCGGTTCGACCGAGCGCTGCAGCAGCGTGACGTTGCGTTCCGAATTCACCATCAGCGCATCGGCTTCGGCCCAGAGAGTGGCGGGCAGCAGCAGGTCGGCGTAGGCGTTGGTGGCGGTCTCGGCGTAGGCGTCCTGGGCGATCACCAGCTCGGCGGCCTCCAGGCCGTCCAGCACCGTCTTGCGATTGGCCACGGTGGCAACGGGATTCGTGCAGATGATCCAGGCCGCCTTGATCTGCCCGGCGGCCAGCTCGCGGAACATCTCGATGGTGCCCGGCCCCACCTCGTCCCGGATGGTGCCGGGTTCGACGCCCCAGGCCGCCTCGACGAAGGCGCGATCGGCCGGGGCGAGCACGCTGCGCTGCCCGGGCAGGCCGGGGCCCATGTAGCCCATTTCGCGCCCGCCCATGGCATTCGGCTGCCCGGTCAGCGAGAACGGACCGCTGCCCCGGCGGCTGATCGCGCCGGTGGCCAGATGCAGGTTGCAGATCGCGTTGGTGTTCCAGGTGCCGTGGGTGGACTGGTTGAGCCCCATCGTCCACAGCGTCGTCCATTCGCCCGCCGTGCCGATCCAGGTTGCGGCAGTACGGATGTCGGCCTCGGCGAGCCCGGTGAGCTCGGCCACCTGCGCGGGCGGATAGTCGGCGAGGAACTCCGGCATCGCCGTCCAGCCCTCGGTGTGCTCGGCGATGAAATCCTCGTCGATATCCCCGTTTTCGACGAGCAGGTGCAGCAGGCCATTGAGCAACGCGAGGTCGGTGCCCGGTGCGATCTGCAGGAAAAGGTCGGCCCGCGCAGCGGTTTCGGTGCGCCGCGGATCGACCACGATCAGCTTCGCGCCCGCCTTCAGCCGATCCACCATGCGCAGGTGCAGGATCGGGTGGCAGTCGGCCATGTTCGCGCCGATCACGAAGAACAGATCGGCGTGGTCGATATCGTCGTAGGAGCCGGGCGGTCCGTCCGCGCCGAGCGACTGCTTGTATCCGGTGCCCGCGCTCGCCATGCACAGCCGTGAATTGGCTTCGATGTGCAAGGTCCGCAGATACCCCTTGGCCAGCTTGGTCGCCAGGTACTGCGCCTCCAGCGACATCTGCCCGGACACGTACAGCGCGATCGCGTCCGGTCCGTGCTCGTCCAGGATCGACCGCAGCCGGGCGGCCGCTTCGCGCACCGCCTCGTCCACCGCGACCGGTACCGGTTCCTGCCCCCGCTCGGGGCGCCGGAACGCCGTCTCCATCCGCCCGGGCGTGCGCATCAGCTCCAGATGGGTGGCGCCCTTGGTGCACAGCCTGCCCGCGTTCGCCGGATGCAGTTTGTCGCCGCTGACCTTGGCGAGCACCGGCTTACCGGCGGCGTCCGCCTTCGTCCGCACCGTGATTCCGCACCCGACGCCGCAGTACGAACATGCCGTCCTGGTGGTGCCGCCTGCGTCCAACATGCCTCCGATCATGGCCATCGCCGATTGCACGGGGTTTACCGCGCGTTATCGGGAGGTCACAATCCACCTCACATGCCGCGTCCGCGCCGGTGAGGTGTGACGAAGATCGCGGGTCAGCCGAGTTTGTAGGCCCGGTGCAGCGCCACGATCCCGCCGGTCAGGTTGCGCCATTTCACCGACGCCCAGCCGTTGCCCGCGATCCGCATCGCCAGCTGCCGCTGGTTCGGCCAGGCCCGGATCGACTCGGCGAGGTACACGTAGGCGTCCGGGTTGCTGCTGACCGCGCGGGCCACCTTCGGCAGCGCCTTCATCAGGTACTCCATGTACACCGTGCGGAAACCGGGGATGACCGGGGTGGAGAACTCGGCGATGACCATCCGTCCGCCCGGCTTGGTGACGCGCAGCATCTCGCGCAGCGCCGCATCGGTGTCGGAGATGTTGCGCAGGCCGTAAGAGATGGTCACCGCGTCGAAGGAGTTGTCGGCGAAGGGCAGCGCCGTCGCGTCGGCCGCCACCATCGGCACCTTGCGGAACTTGCCCGCGGCGAGCATGCCCTGGGAGAAATCGGCGGCGAGGCACCAGGCGCCGGACTTCGCGAGATCGAGGGTGGACACGCCGGTGCCAGCCGCGAGGTCGAGCACCCGCTCACCGGGACGCGGGGCCAGCGCCTTGCGGACCGCCCAGCGCCAGTAGCGATCCTGGCCGCCCGAGATCACCGTGTTGGTCAGGTCGTAGCGGCGGGCGACGCCGTCGAACATCGACGCGATCTCGTGCGGCTGCTTGTCCAGTGAGGCCCGAACCGATTCTGTTTTCGCCACGCTCATGCGCCTCTCCGCGTCTTCAGGCCGTACCAGTCGGATATCCGCCGAACCGTGTCCAGGGCCTGCGCCGGAAACGTCGCGGGTCCGGGCGGGCCCGGCGGGTTACCCATGGTCTCATGAGGCCGGTGGGCCCGTTCCGGTCGGCCACCGGCGCTGCGGCCACCCGGCGGTCAAGCGCTATGCGGCAACCGCATCCGCATGCCGGTGACGTCCGCGTAGTGGCCCATCAGCTCGGTGCAGATCGCGGGCCAGGTGCGGTGCAGCACCGATTTGCGCGCGGCCCCGGCGAATCGGGCGCGCAGCGCCGGATCATGCAGTGCCGCAACGGCACTCGGCAGCAGTTCGGTGAACCGGTCGACCGGGAGCAGATATCCGTTGCGACAGTGCGCGATCAGGTCGCGCGGGCCGCCCGCGTCCGGGCCGATCACCGGCACCCCGCACGCGAGGGCCTCCTGCACGCCCTGGCAGAAGGTCTCGTGTTCGCCCGCGTGCACCATCACGTCCAGGCTCGCGTACGCCTGGGCCAGGGTGTCGCCGCCCAGCTCGCCGGTGAACACCGCGTTCGGCAGCAGGCGGGTGAGCCGGTCGCGTTCGGGCCCGTCGCCGACGATGACCAGCTGGATGTCCGGATCGTGTGCCAGCACCGCGAGCCGCTCGACGTGCTTTTCCGGCGCGAGTCTGCCGACGAAGCCGACCACCAGCTTGTCGGCGCCGTTGAGCCACGAGGCGCGCAGCGCGGTGCGCCGCGCAGACGGGGTGAATCGGGCGATGTCTACGCCACGACCCCACCGGTGCACCCGCGGGATGCCATGGCTCGCAAGGTCTTGCGCGGCCGCGCTGGACGGGGCCAGGGTGCGGGTCGCGCCCTCGTGGATGCGCCGGGTCCAGGCCCAGGCCGCGCGGCTGGCCAGCGACAGACCGTAGCTCTTGGCGAAACCGGCGACGTCGGTCTGATAGACCGCCACGGTCGGCAGATCCAGTCGGGTGGCCGCGCCGAGTCCACCGGCGCCGAGCAGGAACGGCGAGGCCAGGTGCACCACGTCGGCGTCGAAATCGGCGATGGCCGAGACGATTCCCGGCTGCGGCAGGCCCACCGGCAGCGAACTGATCTTGGGCACCATCACCGCGGGCACCCGATGGACCCGGAAGCGGTCGTGCCAGCGGGCCGCCGGCGGCAGGCCGCGCACCGTGTCCGGCGCGATGATCAGGGCGTCATGGCCGTGGCTGTCGAGGTGATCGAGCACCCGCAGCACGGAGTTCACGACGCCGTTCATGTTCGGCAGAAACGACTCCGCGACGATCGCTACACGCACCATCCCAGGTTGACCCGCGCAACGCGCCACGGCCTCACGCCGGCGTGAAGGAAACGGAAAGATCCGGCGAACTCCTAGGTGGTCGCCGTGGTCTGCGATCGCCGTCGCCCGGCCCGGTGCAGCAGCCACAGCGCGGGCAGCGCGACCAGCCACACCACCACGATCACCGACAGCGCGGGCGGAATGGCGACGCGCACGTCGCGGCCCTCCACCCGGACCAGATCGGGATCGGCGCGGTAGTACTCGACCCGGATGCGTTCACCCGCCGTGAGATTGGTCGGGTAGAGCACGCCGACCTTCGGATTGTGTGTTTCCCCGTCCGGTGTCACGTACATGACCGCCGAGCGCAGCCTGCCCGCGGAGAGCACCTCGGCGCTGGTGACACCCTTGTCCGAGTTGATCAGGAAGTCGTTGCGCCAGGCGGCCAGCACCAGCAGCACGATCAGCACGCTGATCACCGTCGCGGCCGTGATGACACCGATCCTGGCCCGCCGCAGGCGGACAGACCGCCGATCAGACTGGGTGGTTTCCAACACCGCAACAGGCTACCGATCGACTCGGCTACCGTGTCGCGCATGTCCCGAAAATTCAGCTTCACCGTGCCTTACACCGTCCCGGTCGAAGATCTTCACCGGGCACTCACCGACGACAAGGTCTGGCAGGCGCGTTTCGCCGACGCCGAGACCGCCACGCTCGACCTCTCCCATCCCGAGGGGGCGGACTCCATCCGCATCCATATGACCGAAAAAGCCGCGCAGGACAAGGTTCCCAGCGTGGTCAGCAAGGTGCTCAAGAGCGAGCTCATGCTCTCGCGCACCGACCACTGGCAGGCGCTCGACGGCGATGTCGCCAAGGGCACCTTCGAGGGCTCGACCGGCGGCATCAGCACCGAGATGTCGGGCACCTACGAAATGCGTTCGACCGCAGAGGGTTCCGAGATCGAGGTGGTCGGCACCGTG
Source organism: Nocardia brasiliensis IFM 10847 (assembly GCF_000710915.1). Taxonomy (GTDB): domain Bacteria; phylum Actinomycetota; class Actinomycetes; order Mycobacteriales; family Mycobacteriaceae; genus Nocardia; species Nocardia brasiliensis_A. The sequence goes on along the minus strand of NZ_BAUA01000110.1, from coordinate 28,850 downwards.
CAGGTGCACGTGCCGCTGGTCGGCGGCGCCATCGAGCCGCTGGCCGAGCAGCTGCACCACCGCGTGCTGAACAGCGAGCGCAAGTTCATCGAGGAGTGGGTCGCCGCGCAGGCGACTGCCTGACCCCCGCACGGCCTCGTCGTCCCGGTACGCCCCGGGGCGACGAGTACCGTCCGCTAAGCGAAGTCCGCGGGCGAGTATTCCTTCTGCTCCACCAGCACCAGCCAGTTCCCGGAGTTGTCCCGGATGATGGCCTCGGTGCCGTAGGGCCGCTCGGCGGGCGGCTGAATGAACTCCACGCCTTTGGCGGTGAGTTCCTCGAAGGTCTTCTGACAGTTCTCGGTGCGCAGGCCGAGCGCCCCGTGGGTGCCGCTGCCGAGCGCGCGCCGGATGGCCTCGGCCAGGCCCTCGTCCAGCGGGGGACCGGGGATCATCAAGCCGATCTCGAGTTCCGGGTGCGCCGGATGCGCGATGGTCACCCAGCGGAACCCGTTGTCGCCCATGGTGATATCCGCTACCTCGACGAAGCCCAGCTTGTCGATGTACCACTGCTTCGATTCGGTCTGATCGGTGACGTACACCGTGACCAGCGAGACATTCGTAATCGTCGTCATGCGTCGAGGCTATGGCCGCGACCCCGCAGGGGGCTTCTCCGAAATTGCTGTGTCGCGTATAGTCGAGTTCGGTTATTCGAGTTCGACTAAGGAGTCCGATGGCGGCGTCGAGAGCCCGCAGAACCCCGCTGGCGCTGGCGTTGCTGAGCCTGCTCAACGAGCGGCCCATGCACCCGTACGAGATGCAGGCTTTGATCCGGGAACGACACGTCGGCCGAGTGGTGCGGATGCGCGGCGGGTCGGTCTACGACGCCGTCGCCCGGCTGGCCGCGCACGGTCTGATCGAGTCGGCGGGCAGTAGCCGAGCGGGTGCGCGCCCGGAACGCACCATCTTCACCATCACCGCCGCCGGCCGCGCCGAACTCGACTCGCTGCTCGACGAGTACCTCGCCGAACCGGTCAACGAATACCCGCGGTTCGCAGCGGGTTTGGCGCACATCCTCAATCTGACCCCCGACCGCGCGGCCGAATTGCTCACGCGCCGTGCGCAGGTCCTGCGCACCGACCTCGCCGAGCTGGATGCCGCGCTGGCCGCGGCACATTCGACGGAGATTCCACCGATCGTGCTGGTGGAGACCGAACTCGACCGCGAACTGCGCGCCACCGAATTGCGCTGGGTGGAGCGCACCGCGAAACGCATCGCCGACGGCGAATTGCCGTGGGCGACCTGAAAGGAGTTGCCATGGTGACGAAACTGGGCCTGCCCGGCTGGCTCAAACCGATGAACCGCGTGGTGATCACGCTCAACCGCCTGGGTATTCCGCTCGGCACGATGCGGGTGCTGTCGGTGCCCGGCCGCGCCTCCGGCGAGTTGCGCACCACGCCCGTCTCGCCACTGACCGTGCGCGGCGCGCGTTACATCGTCGGACACGGCAAGGCCGAGTGGGTGCGCAACGCTCGCAAGAGCAGCTGGGGCATTCTGGCCGAGGGGCGCCGGCGCAACCGGGTGGACCTCGTCGAACTCCCGGCCGACGAGCGCCCCGCCGTGCTGCGCGAATTCCCGCGCGAGGTGCCGCACGGTGTGCCGTTCTTCGTCAAACTCGGTTTGGTGACCTCGGCCGATCCGGACGAATTCGCCGCCGCCGCACCGCGCAGCGCGGTGTTCCGGATCGAAAACCCTACGGCGGTCTAGGTTTCGCGGGTGCGGTCGCTGAGGCCGTGCATGAACACGAAACAACCCGGAATACGGGGCGCGCCATCGGCGAACTTCGCCTGGTACTCCGAGGGCGTCACCCCGACGAGCTTGCGGAACTTGCTGCTGAACGAGCCGAGGCTGCTGTAGCCGACCAGCATGCAGACCTCGGTGACCGTCAGGTTGGTCGCGCGCAGCAGATCCTGCGCGCGCTCGATCCGCCGCTCGGTCAGGTACGCGGCGGGGGTCAGTCGGTAGACCGCAGCGAACGCCCGCAGGAAGTGATACTTGGAAACCCCTGCGGCGGCGGCCAACTCGTCGAGATCGAGCGGATCGGCATACCGTCGATCCGCGAGATCGCGGGCCCGCCGCAGATGCGGCAGCAGTGCCAGCGGCGGCGCGCTGTGCGGTCGTCCACTCATCACGCCACCGCCTGCCAGGCCCCTAGGCGAACGGAGGGAGGTCGTCGACGCGCATCGACATCCGGCCTGCCGCCCGCCACGCCCGCGCGGTGAGGTCGACGTCCTCGTCGGTCACCAGGTTGCCCATCACCCGGACGGCGGTGCGCTGCAGGTACTTCGAGCGCATCACCGGGGGGCCGCCGATCGGCACCATCTTCGGATGGGTGGCCAGCCCGGCGATCCGGCGCGCCACCGAGAAGGTGCGGCCGTAGCGGGCCCGCAGCAACTCGGGCCAGATGGTGGTGAGGTCCGGCTCGTCCAGCAGCCCGGCCAGCATGTGCCCGCCCTCCAGGCCGTAGTCGATGCCCTCGCCGTTCAGCGGGTTCACGCAGCCCGCGGCGTCACCGACCAGCACCCAGTTGCGTCCGGCGACATGGGAGACCGCGCCGCCCATCGGCAGCAGCGCGGAGGCCACCGCGCGCAGCGAACCCTCGAACTGCCATTCCTCGAAGCGCTGCTTGGTGTAGTGCTCCAGCAGCGGCTTCAACGCGATGTGCGAGGGCCGCTGTTCGGTGGCCAGCGAACCGACACCGATGTTCACCTCGCCGTTGCCGAGCGGGAACACCCAGCCGTAGCCGGGCACCAGCGCGCCCGCGGCGTCGCGCAGCTCCAGATGCGAGGTGATCCACTGATCGTCGCTGCGGCCGGACTTGATGTAGGCGCGGGCCGCGGTGCCGTAGGCGTACTGCCGATGCCAGGTGCGGCCGAGCAGCCGGCCGACCGGCGAACGCACGCCGTCGGCGACGATCAGCAGCCTGCACCCGATGGTGTGGGTGCCGGCGGCAGTGCGCACCGTCACGCCGGTGACCCGATCCCCGTCCCGCGTGACATCGATTACCTTCGTGCCGTCGATCATCCGCGCGCCGGACTTCATCGCGGTCTCGCGCAGCTTGTCGTCGAGTTCGGTTCGGGGAACCGCACTTCCGTAGGTGGGGAACGAACCGGCAGGCCAGCTCAGCAGCGCTTCGCGGCCGAAACCGGTCATCCGCAGGCCGTGATTGACGGTGTGCGCGCGCACCCATTCGCCCAGCCCGAGATGCTCCAGTTCGGCCGTGGCGCGCGGCGTCAGCCCATCGCCGCAGGTCTTGTCCCTGGGAAAGACGGCGGAATCGAGCAGCACCACCTCGCGCCCGGCGCGCGCGGCCCAGGCCGCCGATGCCGAACCGGCCGGGCCCGCGCCCACGACCAGCACCTCGGCCTGTGCGGGCAGCGCGTCCCCGCTCGCGGGGGTGACTTCCGGTGAACCCATGACTTCAATACTTGCACGGGTCCCCGGGGGCGCGGGCGCGCGCGGCGCACCGAAAATGGTGTGCCAAAGTGTCTGATACACCGCATAGTGACGGTGTTCATGGGCCATCGGCTGAGGACACGCTAGGTTCTCTACCGTGGGGTCGGACGCATCGGCGGGAGAAGAAATGAGCACATCGGCTGTTACGGACGAGAGCACGGTGGTCGCCGGGGTCGATCTCGGTGACACCGAACTCGCCGCGACCGTGCGCGCCGGCCTGGAAGAGGTCGAGAAACTCTTGGTCGCCGAGCTGTCCGACGGCGAGGAGTTCCTGCAAGAGGCGGCCCTGCACCTGGCCAAGGCCGGCGGCAAGCGCTTCCGTCCGCTGTTCACCCTGCTGACCGGTCAGCTGGGCCCGCGTGCGAGCGACCCCGCGCTCGTCACCGCGGGCACCGTTGTGGAACTGGTGCACCTGGCCACGCTGTACCACGACGACGTGATGGACGAGGCCACCATGCGCCGCGGCGCCCCGAGCGTGAACTCGCGCTGGGGCAACAACATCGCCATCCTGGCCGGCGACTACCTGTTCGCACACGCCTCGCGACTGACCTCCACCCTGGGTCCCGACGCCGTGCGGATCATCGCCGAAACCTTCGCCGAGCTGGTCACCGGCCAGATGCGCGAGACCATGGGGGCCCGCGAGACCCAGGATCCGGTCGAGCACTACCTGCGCGTGGTGTGGGAGAAGACCGGTTCGCTCATCGCGGCCGCGGGGCGCTTCGGCGGCACCTTCTCGGGGGCTTCGCTGGATCATGTCGAGCGGCTCGCCCGGCTCGGCGACGCGGTCGGCACCGCCTTCCAGATCTCCGACGACATCATCGACATCTCCTCGGCCACCGAGCAGTCCGGCAAGACCCCGGGCACCGACCTGCGCGAGGGCGTGCACACCCTGCCCGTGCTGTACGCGCTGCGCGACGAGGGCGCCGACGGCGACCGGCTGCGCAAGCTGCTCGCCCAGCCGCTCGGCACCGACGCCGAGGTCGAAGAGGCGCTCGAACTGCTCGGCCGCTCGCACGGCATGGTGCTGGCCAAGGAGAAGCTGCACGGCTACGCCGACCTCGCGCACGCCGAGCTCTCCGCGCTGCCGCAGGGCCCGGCCAACGACGCCCTCGAGCGCCTGGTCCGCTACACCATCGAACGCGTCGGCTGAAGTACTCGTTGTGCGAGTCGCCGAGGAACCTTTGCCGAGTCGTCGTCGTTGACCTCGTGTGATGCAATCGGCCGGTTAGTGGGGATTCGCGGAAGCGAATGCCACTCGGCAACTGATTTCGTCAGTACACGGGTAACTCGCCGGGTACGGGCGAACTCGACGTCGCACCCCTCCCGGTGGGCGCCAACGTAAGTCTTGCGGCAGGCGAGTCTGGCCTGAATACGCGGAGAGGCGGGACAGTGTATGCGAACGGGTTGAAGACGTTCGGATTGATGATCGGCCTTTCGGCGCTGATCGTGTTCGCCGGTGCGATGTTCCGCAGTCCGACGATCCTGATCATCGCCATCCTGCTGGCCGTCGGCATGAACGCGTACGCGTACTTCAACAGCGACAAGCTCGCGTTGAAGGCCATGCACGCGCAGCCGGTGAGCGAGCTGGAGGCGCCGGTGATCTATCGCATCGTGCGCGAGCTGGCGACCACCGCCCGGCAGCCGATGCCGCGGCTCTACATCAGCCCCACCAACGCGCCCAACGCCTTCGCCACCGGCCGCAACCCGCGGCACGCGGCGGTCTGCTGTACCAGCGGCATCCTGCAGATCCTCGACGAACGCGAGCTGCGGGCCGTGCTCGGTCACGAACTCTCGCACGTCTACAACCGCGACATCCTCATCTCGTCGGTCGCGGGTGCGCTCGCCGCGGTCATCTCCGGCCTGGCCAACCTGGCCTTCTTCGCCTCGGCGTTCGGTGGCAACCGCAACGGCGAGGGCCCGAATATGCTCGGGGTGCTGCTCGTCTCGCTGCTCGGGCCGATCGCGGCGAGCCTGATCAAACTGGCCGTTTCCCGCTCCCGGGAGTACCAGGCGGACCAGTCCGGCGCCGAGCTCACCGGTGACCCGCTGGCGCTCGCGTCGGCGCTGCGCAAGCTGGAGCGCGGCGTGCAGGCCGCCCCTTTGCCGCCGGAGCCGCAATTGACCGCCCAGTCGCACCTGATGATCGCCAACCCCTTCCGGGCCGGTGAGCGGGCCGCCCGGTGGTTCTCCACCCATCCGCCGATGGCCGACCGGATCGCTCGGCTGGAGGACATGGCCGGGGGCAGGCGCGACTACTGAGCGCGCCACGCCGCTCACTCGTGTTCGGCCGCCAGCTCGTCCTCGTAGGCGCGCAGCGTGTCCACGAAGAGCCTGCGCTGTTCGGCGTCCAACGGCGCCAGCACCTTCCGCCACGCCCGCGCGCTGCCGCCGAGCCAGTCGTTGACCGACTTCTGGTGCGCCGCGGCGATCGCGACGATCGTGCGCCGGCGATCGGCCTCGTCCGAGCGCCGTTCCAGCACACCCTGTTTGCACAGATCGCTCACCATGAGGCTCACCGTGGTGGGCGCGACCTCGAGCCGCGCGGCCAGATCGTTGACCGGCATCGGGCCCTCGAAAACCAGGTTCGCCAGTAGCGACAGATGCCGGGGCGCCAGCGAAAACGATTGCAGCTCTTCGGGAACGCGCATCTTCTTCGCCCGTCCGACCACCCGTGGCATGAGCAGCAGCAGGCTCCGGACGCTCTCTTCCACCGCCATGCCCGCGCCGGCCCGCCGACCCGTTGACATCTCCGCCGCCTCTCAATAGCCTTTGTTTATAAAGCTACTTTGCTACCAAAGCAAAATTACACTCTCCGACCAGGCTAGCGCCCGCGCGCGCTGTGCCGGATAGCGATTCGGGAGGACCTGACCATGACCGATCCGATGCCCGCCGTGAGCCCGCAGCGGGCCGTGGCCCTCGGTGATCATCTGCGGGCCGTGCACGCGGGGTAGCGCCGCGATCTCGCCGCGATCCGAGACCGGCTCACCGACCCGGAGGCGGCTGAGATATCAAGTCTGCCAAACGATTTGCTGAGCCACTGCGTCGCGTTCTGTGGCGCGCTGCGGGAGCATCACGGCAACGAGGATCGGGTGTTTCCGGCGCTGGCCCGCCGGCATCCGGAACTGGCCCCGGTGGTCGAGCGATTGCAGCGCGAGCACGCGGTGGTCGCCGCCGCGCTCGCCGCTTCGCGCCGATTGCTCGCGGCCCCGGACCGTGACCGGCTCGTGATCGAATTCGACCGTATCGCAATGGATTTGGAATCCCATCTGCGCTACGAGGAGGAGACGCTCGTGGCGACGTCGAACGCGACCGATCCGGCCACGCTGCGGGGCTGACCGCGTCCGCGGTCGCTGGGAATCCTCGTGTCGGGGTCGCGGAAACGAAATACCCCCGCCGATCCAGGATCGACGGGGGCATTCGGTGGCAGATGTAGGATTCGAACCTACGTAGGCTTTCGCCGACGGATTTACAGTCCGCTCCCATTGGCCGCTCGGGCAATCTGCCGTCGCGCTTTCGGCGCGCTGAGCAGAATACATCGAACCTCCACCCCTAATGCAAACCGCCTGGCTATCGGCCATGCGGGACGGGTGGCGTCGCGTCGTCGGGTAGAACTGACGTGACCGGTTCACCCGGTGAACGTGCCTCCATGGGAACCGTCAGGACAGGAGCGAAGTGTGGCCGATTCGTCTTTCGATGTTGTCAGCAAGGTCGACCGTCAGGAGGTCGACAATGCTCTGCATCAAGCGGAGAAGGAGCTGACCACCCGCTACGACTTCCGTGGCACCGGCGCCGGCATCGAGTGGTCCGGTGAGGACAAGATCGTGCTGACCGCCGAGGCCGAGGAGCGGGTCAAGGCGGCGTTGGACGTGTTCAAGGAGAAGCTGATCCGCCGCGATATCTCGCTCAAGGCCTTCGACGCGGGCGAGCCCGTCGCCTCGGGCAAGACGTACAAGATCACCGGCTCGCTGGTGCAGGGCATCGACACCGAGCATGCGAAGAAGATCACCAAAAAGATCCGCGACGAGGGGCCCAAGGGGGTCAAGGCGCAGATCCAGGGCGAGGAACTGCGGGTGTCGAGCAAGAAGCGCGATGATCTGCAGGCCGTGATCGCTCTGCTCAAGGGCGAGGATTTCGGCATCGCCCTGCAGTTCGTCAACTACCGGTAGGTCGCCCGCGGCCGCTCGCCGGGCGGCCGCAAACCGGCTCTGACCACACGGTTTGGAGTCCGGACCCGAAGGTGTGTAATCTCGTTCAAGACTTCGCCGCGCCGGGGTCGAGTGTTCGGAGCTCGGTGCGAAAGTAGTCATGCCCCCTTAGCTCAGTCGGCAGAGCGTTTCCATGGTAAGGAAAAGGTCAACGGTTCGATTCCGTTAGGGGGCTCGCCGGATTGCCGGTGGTGACCGACTCGGCATCTCCAAGGTTGGGCGCGGCACCAGGCAATGCGACCCCGTGGCGGTGTAGCTCAGTCGGTAGAGCAAACGACTCATAATCGTTGTGTCGCCGGTTCAAGTCCGGCCATCGCTACCAAAGACCGATCAGACCATCTGGTTGACCCGAAAGAAGGAATATCGTGGCCGCGAAGTCCACCGATGTCCGGCCAAAGATCACCTTGGCCTGCGAGCAGTGCAAGCACCGCAACTACATCACCAAGAAGAACCGGCGCAACGACCCGGATCGGCTGGAGCTGAAGAAGTTCTGCCCGAACTGCGGCACGCACCGGGGACACAAAGAATCCCGCTAGTCCGCCACGCGTGAAGCTGCCGCGTGGGATCGGCGCCGGGAGCGTGAGTCGCTCTCGGTAATCTCGGAACGTGCCAATGCGAGGGCCGGACGATATGTCCGGCCCTGACGCATTTCACGGTCCGGAGCGGTAAGTCAGTGAGCGCGACCAGAGTTACAGCCGCCAACGCGGTAACGACGGAGCCGAGCGCTTCTACGGCGTAGTCGTTCCCGCTCCGCCGACTCCGGGCGACGGGGTCAGATAGGTACAGTCCACCCGTGACAATCAACACCGGTACAGACGAAGCGGTTCAGGCGGACGAGACATCGGACCCCGCCGCGCACGCCGCGGCCATGGTCGGTCACCACTATCGCGTCGACGACTACTACGAGGTCGGCCGCGAGAAGGTGCGCGAATACGCGCGCGCCGTGCAGGACTACCACCCGGTGCACTGGGACGAGGACCTCGCGCAGGAGTACGGCTACGACGGCCTGCTCGCGCCGCTCACCTTCATCTCCCTGGTCGGCATTCTGGCCCAGCGCAAGCTGTTCGAGCAGATCGTCACGGGCTACGACCTGAGCCAGATCATGCAGACCGACCAGATCCTGGAGTTCCACCGCCCGATCCGGGTCGGCGATCAGCTGGTCTGCGACGTGCACCTGCATTCGTTCCGGCAGGCCTTCGGCGGCGACATCATCGTCACCAAGAACATCGTCACCGCGCAGAACGACGAGCTGGTGCTCACCACCTACACCACGCTGATCGGGCGCAGCGGCGGCGATATCGACCCCAATCTCAACGACGCGGTGCGCAACGTGCTGATGCACGGCATCGGCGAGGACGCGCCGCAACATCGGCCGCGCGCGATCCAGTCCGCCGCGACGCCGACGCCGATCGCCTCGGTGCCCGAGATCACCCCGAGCAAGCGCGCGTTGAGCTTCGACAGCGTCGCGGTCGGCGACGAGCTGCCCGCCCGCACCGTCCGGCTCACGCGTGGCGATCTGGTGAACTACGCCGGCGTTTCCGGCGACGCCAACCCGATCCACTGGAGCGACGACGTCGTCAAGCTGGTCGGCCTGGACAACGTGGTCGCGCACGGCATGCTCACCATGGGCCTGGGCGGCGGCTTCGTCACCTCGTGGCTCGGCGATCCCGGCGCGGTCAAGGAGTACAACGTCCGCTTCACCAGTCCGGTGTATGTGGGGACCGATGAGGCCGCCGAGATCGAATTCACCGGTAAGGTGAAGTCCGTGGATCCGGAGACGCGGACCGCGGTCGTCGCCATCGTGGCGAAGTCGGCGGGGCGCAAGATCTTCGGGCGCGCAACGGCCACCGTGCAGCTGTCGTGAGCCGGCGGGGTCGGTCCGAACAGTGAACTGGGGAACCCGTTCTGACCTGGTCGACTGACCCTGATTAGCTAACGACGCAGCCGGTAACGTACACTGAGGTTTCTGGGGTCACCAGCCGCTGCGCGCTGCTCTGTAGGGCTGGTTCCAGGTGAGTCCGCGAGGATTCGCCGACGGGGCCGGCAACTGCCAAGGCAGCGCGCGTGTCATGTGGTGACAACGGAGTACAACTGAATATCGAACAGTGGTTGGACAGCCAACACGGTCCAACCGAAGGGGCGTAGCTCAACTGGCAGAGCAGCGGTCTCCAAAACCGCAGGTTGCAGGTTCAAGTCCTGTCGCCCCTGCCTTCCGTAGCGACAGCTTGCATGGTCGCTCGAAAGAACCAGCATGCCAGCGACGAAAGGATCGACGTGGTCGACGAGCGGGATACTCGCCACGGCTCGCATGCCGACGATGGCGATGACACCGCCGCGGTGGCTCGGCCCAGCGGCAAGCGATCCGCCCGGCGGACCCGCGGTACCTCGTCGGACACGGGCTCGATCGCCACGCTCGATCGTCCTTCGTCGCGTAAGGCAGCCAAGACCGATCGGGCCGAACGCGGCAAGACGGGTAACCCGTTCAAGCGTTTGATCAAGTTCCTGCGCGAGGTCATCGCGGAACTGCGCAAGGTGATCTGGCCCAACCGGAAACAGATGGTCACCTATACGAGCGTTGTTCTGGTGTTCGTGATTTTCATGGTCGCGTTCATCAGTGGGTTGGATCTGGCGTTCATCAAGGGTGTCAACTGGCTGTTCGGCTAGTAGCTCGACGCCGACGCCGCCAGCCGATCCCGGGGCGGAGACGGGCGGAGTAGTTCCGCCGCGCGCCCGGCCCGGCACGCAGAGGATGTACGTGACGACACAGGAAGCGAGTGCCCCAGTGAGCACCCCGGAGAACGACACACACGACGAGTTCCCGGTCGACGACGCGGTGGCGGAGTCCACCGAGGCCGACGCGACCGTCGAAGACTCCGAGGACGTGGACTCCGAGGTCGCCGAGCCGGCCGCACCCGAAGCTCCTGTCGACGCCGAGCCGGCCGACCCGGTCGCCGAGATGAAGGCCGCGCTGCGCCGCGCCCCCGGTGACTGGTACGTCATCCACTCCTACGCCGGCTACGAGAACAAGGTGAAGGCCAACCTCGAGACCCGCGTGCAGAACCTCGACCTCGAGGACTACATCTTCCAGGTCGAGGTGCCGACCGAAGAGGTCACCGAGATCAAGAACGGCCAGCGCAAGAACGTCAACCGCAAGGTGCTGCCCGGCTACATCCTGGTCCGGATGGAACTCAACGACGAGTCGTGGGGCGCGGTGCGCAACACCCCCGGTGTCACCGGATTCGTCGGCGCCACCTCGCGGCCGTCCCCGCTGACTCTCGACGACGTGGTGAAGTTCCTGGTCCCGGCCGCGCAGCAGAAGAAGGCGCCGGCCGCCGCGGCCGCGAGCACCGCCGAGTCCGCCGCGGAGTCGGTGGCCAAGCCCGCCATCGAGGTCGATTTCGAGGTCGGCGAGTCGGTGACCGTGATGGACGGCCCGTTCGCGACGCTGCCCGCCAGCATCTCCGAGGTCAACGCCGAGCAGCAGAAGCTCAAGGTGCTCGTCTCGATCTTCGGTCGCGAGACCCCGGTCGAGCTCGGCTTCACCCAGGTTGCGAAGATTTAGACCTGTTACGTCCATGGCCGGATAGACCCTGCCCGGCCGCGGATCGCAACGCCAGCACTTGCAAAGAGCAAGGAAAACAGACACCTAGGAAAGAAAGATGCCCCCCAAGAAGAAGAAGCTCGCCGGGATCATCAAGCTTCAGATCCAGGCCGGCCAGGCGAACCCCGCCCCTCCGGTGGGTCCGGCGCTCGGTCAGCACGGCGTCAACATCATGGAGTTCTGCAAGGCGTACAACGCCGCGACCGAGTCGCAGCGTGGCAACGTCATTCCGGTCGAGATCTCGGTGTACGAGGACCGGTCGTTCGACTTCAAGCTGAAGACCCCGCCCGCCGCCAAGCTGCTGCTCAAGGCCGCCGGTGTGCAGAAGGGCTCGGCTGAGCCGCACCGCAACAAGGTCGCGAAGGTCACCATGGACCAGGTCCGGGAGATCGCCAAGACCAAGCAGGAAGATCTGAACGCCAACGACATCGATCAGGCGGCGAAGATCATCGCGGGCACCGCTCGCTCGATGGGTATCACCGTCGAAGGCTGAGCTGACACCGCTCACGGTGGGAGGGCCGGCCAGGCCCGATAACCACGGCTGAACCAGACAATTAAGGACAGAGAATCATGGCAAAACGAAGCAAGGCGTATCTCGCCGCGGCCGAGAAGGTCGATCGCGACAAGCTGTACTCCCCGCTGGCCGCCGCGCGGCTGGCCAAGGAGACCGCCACCACCAAGACCGACGCGACCGTCGAGGTCGCCGTGCGTCTCGGTGTGGATCCCCGCAAGGCCGACCAGATGGTTCGCGGCACGGTCAACCTGCCGCACGGCACCGGTAAGACTGCCCGCGTCATCGTGTTCGCCGCCGGTGAGAAGGCCGCCGAGGCCGAGGCCGCCGGTGCCGACGCCGTGGGCGCCGAGGACCTGATCGAGCGGATCCAGGGCGGCTGGCTGGACTTCGACGCCGCGATCGCCACCCCGGACCAGATGGCCAAGGTCGGCCGGATCGCGCGCGTCCTGGGCCCGCGCGGCCTGATGCCGAACCCGAAGACGGGCACGGTCACCACCGATGTGACCAAGGCCGTCAACGACATCAAGGGCGGCAAGATCAACTTCCGCGTCGACAAGCAGGCCAACCTGCACTTCGTGATCGGCAAGGCGTCCTTCGACGACGCCAAGCTGGTGGAGAACTACGGCGCCGCGCTGGACGAGATCCTGCGTGTCAAGCCGTCGACCGCCAAGGGCCGCTACCTGAAGAAGGTTACGGTTTCGACGAACACCGGACCGGGCATCCCGGTGGACCCGAACCGCACCCGCAACCTCCTCGACGAGGACGCGTAAGTAGCACCCGAGTCAGACCGCAACGGCGGGAACGCGAATCGCGTTCCCGCCGTTTGCTTTTCCGGACCAATTCCCGGGCGGTGGTCGTTGGTCCACTGGCTGACCGTCGCGGTTCCCGGCCGCGGGGAAGGCGCGACGGCGACCTCGGCGAGCGTGCTCGGTTATGTGGGTGCCGCGGTGGATCCCGGTGTCCCGGCCCGGCTGCCGGTGCTGCGCGAAGACCTCGGCGCGGACGGTCTGGTCGCGGCCGCCGAATTCCGCACCGGCGCAGGGGATTTGCTCCGGCGACTGGTGGCACGGACACAGTGATTCCCGCCCCCGGTTCGGGGACGGGAATCGGCAGGCCGGTCAGGCGTTGGGTGAGAACAGCGGCTGCTACTCGTCGTCGGCCGACTTGCGCCAGCCCAGCAGCACGGATTCGCCGTCCTGCACACCCCAGGGCAGGAAGATCGCCACGATGACGGCGGCGACCACCACCGCACCCGCCGCCACCAGCGAGGCGGTGTGCGAACCCTCGAGTGCCGCGGATTTCATTGCGACGATGAGGTTTTCGCGTTGGCTCTCGAAGAACGGCGCGAGCGGGCGTTTGCGGAGTTCCAGCACGCTCAACGGGCTGGCCTCGACCAGGCCCTTCTCCTTCGCGTTCATCAGGGTGTTCGGTATCGCCTCGAGCCGGGCGCTGATCCGGGTCGTGTAGTACGAGGCCACGATCGAGCCGAGCACCGCGACACCGAGGGTGCCGCCGATCTCGCGGGTGGTGTCGTTGACCGCCGAGCCCGCGCCCGCCTCGTCCAAAGGCAAAGCGCCCATGATGGATTCGGTGGCGGGCCCCTGGGTGATGGCCAGGCCGAGCGCCATGAAGACCATCGAGGGCAGCACGTCGGTGACATAACTGCTGTCGACGTCCACCTGCCCGCCCAGGTACAGCCCGAGTCCGGTGATCAGCAGACCGGTCACGATGACCGGCGTGGTGCCGACCTTCTGCGCGAGCATCGTGGCAATGGGCGCGCCGAGGGCGACCGAGAAAGCGAAAGGCAATGAGGCGATTCCGAATTCGAGCGGCGTGTATTCGCGGACGCCCTGGAAATACTGCGTGATCAGGAACAGGAAGCCGAACATCGAAAAGTAGCCGATGGCAATGGCCAGGGCGGGCATCGAGAAGCGGCGATTGCGGAACAGCCGCATATCGAGAATCGGTGCGCGGGTGCGCAATTCCCACGCGATGAAGCCGGCGAGCAGGACGACGCCCAAGGCGGCCGTCCCGAGGGTGATCGTCGAGAGCCAGCCGTTGCGCGGTCCCTCGATGATCGCCCACACGACCAGCGTGATGCCGGTGATGGACAAGACGATGCCGAGCAGGTCGAGCTTGCCGACCTGGGCCGCACGCGATTCCGGCACCCATTTGAGCGTCGCGGCCAGCGCGATCGCGGCCACCGGGACATTGATCCAGAAGACCGAATGCCAGGAGAACTGGGCGAGCAGCCAGCCGCCGGAGATCGGCCCGATGGCGATGGCGAATCCGGCGACCGCGGTCCAGGCCGCGATGGCGAGCGCGCGCTCGCGCTTCTCGGTGAAGATGTTGATGATCAGCGCGAGGGTGGCGGGGAAGACCGCAGCGGCGAAGATGCCCATGGCAGCGCGCGCGGCGATGACCTGGGTCATGGACTCCGACAGCGCGCCCGCGACCGACATGACGGCCACGCCGACCAGGCCGATCATCATCACGCGGCGGCGACCGTAGCGATCGCCGAGATTGCCGAAGGCCAGCAGCAGGCCGGCGAAGGTCAGAGTGAACGCGTCGACAACCCATTGCAGGCTGCTGACACCGGCCGAGAGCTGCACCCCGATGGACGGTAGAGCCACGTTGACCAGGGTGTTGTCGAGCATGACCAACAGTTCGGCCATGCAGATCACGGCGAGGGCGAGATACCGCTGGGAACGTCGTTCCAGCAGCACCGGTGGATCGACTATGGAGGTTGCCATAGTTCAGCAGTCAAACAGGTTACTGTCACTGTGCGTAACACTTGCGCATGGCGATCTCGACCACATTCACCGCCCGGCTGTGAGGCAGCGCACACTCCCTGAGCGGCCGGATGGGCGTTATTTCGCTGTGCCCGTTCTGTTCTGGCACCTGTGCCCACCCCGTTTTGGCAGATGGTGGGTGGTCCGGGTACATTGGACGACAGTCATCGACGAGTTCGATCACTACCCAATCCGTTCTACCGAAGACCGTTGGTCGTCGAGCCCACATGGGTTCGATCGAAGGTCCGGCGACATTGCCGGCGGCCCACGCAGGGAGAACCGAGGCTGGGGAACCCGATCCGGGCCATCGCGCCGGGATCGATGATTCCTGTTGCGCCCCGGAACGCCTTGCGTCCGGGGCGTTTGTTTTGTCGCCGTCCCTGATCGGTAGTTCGAAACGAACCGACCATCAGAGAGGAGGCGAAGTATGGCGAAACCCGAGAAGGTCACTGCGGTCGAGGAGATCGCGGAGCAGTTCAAGAGCTCGACGGCCACCGTTGTCACGGAATACCGTGGCCTGTCGGTCGGCAAGCTCACCGAGCTGCGGCGCGCGCTCGGCGCCGGAGCCACGTACTCCGTCGCCAAGAACACCCTGGTCAAGCGTGCCGCCGCCGAGGCGGGCGTGGAAGGTCTCGACGAGCTGTTCGTCGGCCCGACCGCGATCACGTTCATCAGCGGTGAGCCCGTCGACGCCGCGAAGGCCCTCAAGACCTTCGCGAAGGACAACAAGGCGCTCATCATCAAGGGCGGCTACATGGACGGCGCCGCGCTGTCCGTGGCCGAGGTCGAGAAGATCGCCGACCTGGAGTCCCGCGAGGTCCTGCTGGCCAAGCTGGCCGGTGCGATGAAGGGCAACATGGCCAAGGCCGCCGGTCTGTTCAACGCTCCCGCCTCGCAGGTGGCCCGTCTGGCCGCCGCGCTCGTGGAGAAGAAGCAGGCCGAATCCGGTGGCGAAACCGCTGCCGCTGAATAACCCCTGCGGGGTGATTCGCGCGCGATTCGCCCTCGAAGACAACAACTACCGAAAGGAACAACATCATGGCCAACGTTGACGAACTGCTCGAGACCTTCGGCAACATGACCCTGCTCGAGCTGTCGGACTTCGTCAAGAAGTTCGAGGAGAAGTTCGAGGTCACCGCGGCTGCTCCGGTCGCCGTCGCCGCTGTGGGTGGCGCTGCCGCTCCGGCCGACGCCGCCGAAGAGCAGGACGAGTTCGACGTCATCCTCGAGGGTGCGGGCGACAAGAAGATCCAGGTCATCAAGGTGGTCCGCGAGATCGTCTCCGGCCTGGGCCTGAAGGAAGCCAAGGACCTGGTCGAGGGCGCCCCGAAGCCGATCCTGGAGAAGGTCGCCAAGGAGGCCGCCGAGGCTGCCAAGGCGAAGCTGGAAGAAGCCGGCGCCAAGGTCTCGGTCAAGTAATTCCGACCGAAATCGCCGACGGGCGGTCCCCCTCTCGGGGGACCGCCCGTTTGCTATTTACGAAGTCCTTTGCCAACAATCCGGAAATAGCGAGTGAAACGAGGTTACTCTTCAGTCAGGTTGGGGTGTGCCCCGTCTCGGTCATGAGATACAGTGGCCGAACCCACTGTGACGTGACACACCGCGGAACCCAGCACGCGGTTCGCCGGTGGGCTGCTCGCTGAATAATTCTGGAGGTTGGCGTGGGCGTCGAGGTCAGGACCGAGGGTGTTACGAAGTCCTTCGGTTCGCAGCGAATTTGGCAGGACGTCTCCCTGACGCTGCCGTCCGGTGAGGTCAGCGCCCTGCTCGGCCCGTCGGGTACCGGTAAGTCGGTGTTCCTGAAGTCGCTGATCGGACTACTGCGTCCCGAGCGTGGCTCCATTTATATCGGCGATACGGACATCACCACGTGCTCCAACAAGGAGCTCTACGAGATCCGCAAACTTTTCGGCGTGCTGTTCCAGGACGGCGCGCTGTTCGGTTCGATGAACCTCTTCGACAATGTCGCCTTCCCGTTGCGCGAGCACACGAAGAAGTCCGAATCCGACATCAAGAAGATCGTCATGGAGAAGCTCGAGCTGACCGGTCTGCTCGGCGCCGAAGGCAAGCTGCCCGGCGAGATCTCCGGCGGTATGCGCAAGCGGGCCGGCCTCGCCCGCGCCCTGGTACTCGACCCGCAGATCATCCTCGTCGACGAGCCGGACTCCGGCCTCGACCCGGTGCGCACCTCGTACCTGAGCCAGCTGCTGATCGATATCAACGCACAGATCGACGCCACGATTCTGATCGTCACGCACAACATCAACCTGGCCCGCACCGTGCCGGACAACATCGGCATGCTGTTCCGGCGCCAGCTGGTGATGTTCGGCCCGCGCGAGGTGCTGCTCACCTCCGAGGAGCCGGTGGTCAAGCAGTTCCTCAACGGCCGCATGCAGGGTCCGATCGGCATGTCCGAGGAGAAGGACGAGGCCCAGATGGCGCGCGAGCAAGCGATGTTCGACGCCGGCCATCACCACGGCGGCGCCGAAGAGGTCGAGGGCATCATCCCGCAGATGCAGGCGACCCCAGGCATGCCGGTGCGCCAGGCCGTGCTGCGCCGTAAGGAGCGCGTCCGCGAGATCATGCACACCCTGCCGCACGCGGCTCAGGTCGCGATTCGGGAATCACTTGCGCAGAACGACGACACGCAGGTGATGGCCTATAACAACAGCGACCTCGGCAGTTACCAGAGCGGCGCGTACGACACCACGACTAGACCAAACCCAACTAACGGGTAACATCTGCGATCGTGAATTCCTCCCTGGCGCGATTGCGGACTCCACTGGAGTCGGGGTTCGGCCAGGCCGGCAACATTTTTGCGCTGTTCCTCGACGTGCTGCGCAAGACCTTCCGCCGGCCGTTCGAGTGGCGAGAGTTCATCGAGCAGTCGTGGTTCATCGCGAGTGTCTCGATCCTCCCCAGCGCACTGGTGGCTATCCCGTTCGGTGCCGTCGTCGCGTTGCAGACGGGTTCGTTGATCAAGCAGCTCGGTGCCGAATCGTTCACCGGCGCAACGAGCGTGCTCGCCACCGTGCAGCAGGCGGCACCGGTCGTCACGTCGTTGATCATCGCGGGCGCGGCCGGGTCGGCGGTGGCCGCCGATCTCGGTTCGCGCACCATCCGTGAGGAGATCGACGCGCTCGAGGTCCTCGGCATCGACCCGATTCGCAAGCTGGTGGTGCCCCGGGTGCTCGGCATGGCCCTGGTCGCGCTGCTGTTGAACGGCCTGGTCTCGGTGGTGGGTATCGCCGGCGGCTACTTCTTCAACGTGCTGTTGCAGGGCGGTACGCCGGGTGCCTACCTGGCCTCGTTCTCCGCGCTGGCCCAGCTGCCCGACCTGTGGATCGGCGAGATCAAGGCGCTGATATTCGGCGTGATCGCCGGCGTGATCGCCGCGTACAAGGGCTTGCATCCGAAAGGGGGCCCGAAAGGAGTAGGTGAAGCGGTGAACCAATCCGTGGTGATCACGTTCTTGGTGCTGTTCTTCGTGAACCTCATCCTGACGCTGGTGTACCTGCAGGTCGTCCCCGCCAAGGGCGCCTGACCGGTGGCCACCCAGTACCGCAACCCTGCTCTCGCCAAATCGCTTCGCCGGGCGGGAAATATCGCGCGGTCACCGCTGAAGGTGATCGACCGGGCGGGCGAGCAGATGGCGTTCTACTCGCGCGCCATCGCCTGGATTCCGCGCACCGCCGTGCACTACCGCAAGGAGGTCATGCGGCTGCTCGCCGAGGTGACCTTCGGCAGCGGCGCGCTCGCGGTGATCGGCGGCACCATCGGCGTCATCGTGTTCATGTCCGGCTCGGTCGGCGTCGTGGTCGGCCTGCAGGGCTTCAAGGCCCTCGACGCGCTCGGCAGCTCCGTGCTCACCGGCTTCCTCACCGCCTACATCAACACCCGCGAGATCGCGCCGCTGGTCGCGGCTTTGGCGCTCTCGGCGACGGTGGGCTGTGGTTTCACCGCGCAGCTCGGCGCCATGCGGATCTCCGAGGAGATCGACGCGCTCGAGGTGATGGCCGTGCCCGGTGTGCCGTTCCTGGTCACCACCCGCGTGATCGCCGGCTTCCTCGCGGTCATCCCGCTCTACATCGTCGGCCTGCTCGGCACCTTCCTCGCGTCCCGGATGATCAGCATCTGGTTCAACGGGCAGTCCAGCGGGTCCTACGACCACTACTTCAGCCTGTTCCTACCACCGGAAGACGTGCTCTATTCGTTCTTGAAGGTGCTGGTCTTCGCCTTCGTGATCATCATGGTGCACTGCTACTACGGGTTCCACGCCACCGGCGGACCCGCGGGCGTCGGCGTCGCGGTCGGTCGCGCGGTGCGTGCCGCGATCGTGCTGGTGAACGTGCTCGACTTCTTCCTGAGCCTGGCGATCTGGGGGACGACCACGACTGTGCGGGTGGCGGGATGAATCGCGTGCAGCTGTGGCGTTCGACCGAGAAGCTCCGGGTGCGATTGCTCGGCATAGCCTTCTTCGTGGTGGTCGCGCTGTTCCTGGCGACCACCATCGCGATCTACAACAAGCAGTTCGTGAAGACCGTCGACGTCGACCTGGTGACCGACAGCGTGGGCAACGCGCTGACCAAGAACGCGGATGTGAAGGTCCGCGGGGTCACGGTCGGCGAGGTGCGTTCCAGCCATTCCGACAACGGCAAGGTGACCTTGAACCTGGCCATCCAGCCGGACAAGGCCGACCAGATCCCGTCCAACGCGACCGCGCGCCTGCTGCCCAAGACCCTGTTCGGCGAGCGCTATGTGGATCTGATGATCCCGGCCGAGCGCAGCGCGACGCATCTGACCAACGGCGTGACGTTGCAGCAGGACAAGAGCGGCAACGCGATCGAGCTGAGCAAACTGCTCGACGATCTGATGCCGCTGCTGCAGGCGATTCCGCCGCAGGACCTCGCCGCCACCCTCGGCGCGCTCTCCCAGGCGCTGTCGGGTCAGGGCCTCGCGCTCGGCGAGAGCGTGGACAAGCTCGACACCATCTTCCGCGAGGTCAACGGCGTGCTGCCGGACCTGCAGGACGACCTGCGCAGCTTCGCCACGGTGGCGGCCACCTACTCCGACGCGGCGCCGCAGCTGGTGCAGGCGCTGGACAACCTGCGCACCACGAACGCGACCATCGTGCAGCGCCGCTGGGACATCGACTCGCTGTACGCCGTGCTGACGCCTACCTCGTCGGACACCGCCGACTTCTTGGTGGCCAACCGCGACAACATCATCGATCTGGCCGCGGACTCGCGTCCGCTGCTGGAGGACCTGGCCACCTACTCGCCGACCTTCCCGTGCGCGATGGCGAACTTCGCTCAGCTCAAGCCGCGCATCGACCGGATCCTCGGCAAGGGCGAGGCCCAGCCCGGTTCGCGGGTGACGATCGAGCTCACCAACAACCGCGGCAGATACCTGCCCAACCAGGACGAGCCGCGGTGGCTGGACACCCGTGGGCCGTGGTGCATTCCGGAGAAGCCGCTCGGCGTCGATCCGGGGCAGTACACCACCGGTGGTCCGAGCAACGACGGCTCCTATGCCGTCCCCAGCCGCAACCCCGGCGATATCAACGCGGGTCAGATGTCGCCGCCGCAGTACGGCGTGTATCCCGCGGGCAATGTCGCGACCATCGCCGGTTCGCCCATGGAGCAGCAGTCGCTGGGCGCGATCTACGGTGCGGCCCAAGGTGTTTCGCCTGATCAGGTGCCGAGCTGGGTGACCAGGGCCGGTGCGCCCGCGTTCCGCGGCAGCGAGGTGAGCGTGCGATGAACGCGTTCAAGCAGCAAATGCGCGGTCTCGGTGGGCCGCTCACCAAGTTGATCATCTTCGTCATCGTGACGCTGTTCGCGACGACGGTGCTCGCGCTGTCCATCGCGAACTACAGCGGCGGCGGTACCGCGTTCAAGGCCCGGTTCACCGATGTCACCTCGCTGAACCCGGGTGACGAGGTGCGCGTCGCGGGTGTGCGGGTCGGCAAGGTCACCGATGTCTCGATCGTGGACAAGCGGCTGGCCGAGGTGAAATTCGAACTGACCGATCGGGATTGGCTGCCCGCCTCGACCATCGCCACCATCCGGTACCGGAACCTGGTCGGCCAGCGCTACATCGCGCTCGAGCAGGGCACCGGCGAGCAGGGTCGCAAGCTGAACAAGGGCGGCACCATCGGGCTGGAGAACACCCGTCCCGCGCTGAACCTCACCACGCTGTTCAACGGTTTCCGTCCGCTGTTCCGGACGCTGACCGCCGACGACGTGAACAAGCTCTCGTTCGAGATCATCCAGGTGTTCCAGGGGGAGCAGGGCACCATCCACGATCTGGTGGCCACCACCGCGAGCCTGACCAACAAGATCGCGGACAAGGATGCCGTGATCGGTGAGCTGGTGCGCAACCTGACCGCGGTGCTCGATACCGTGAACCAGCGCGACGACCAGTTCGATCAGCTCATCGTCAATACCGAAGCCCTGGTCAGCGGGCTGTCCGCGGAACGTGACACCATCGGCCGCTCGGTCACCTCGCTCGGCAACCTGGCCTCGGCCACCGGCGATCTGCTGGTTCCGGTGCGGCCCACCCTGCAGGGCTCGATCGCCGGCCTGAGCCAGCTCACCGGCACGCTCAACGAGCGCAAGGACGAGGTCAACGACGCTTTGACGAACCTGCCGCTGAAAATGGAAAAGCTCGGGCGCGTGGGCAGTTACGGCTCCTGGTTCCAGTTCTACCTGTGCGGTATCGACATCGTGGTCGGGCCGGGCGCGGTGGACGCGCCGCAGCTCAACCTGCCCGCTGGGCTGCCGACGATCAACCAGCCGCTGTACACCAACGCCGCGCCGCGCTGCTCCGGGAAGGCCCGCTGATGGACGACCGCGTATTGCTCGGACGCCGCAGCCCCGCCTTCATGGGCGTGCTCGGACTGGTGCTGGTGCTGCTGGTGACGATGTCGGCCTTCTTCTTGGACCGGCTGCCGATCATCGGCGCCGGCACCAAATACACCGCCGAGTTCTCCGAGGCCGCCGGCCTGAAGAAGGGCAACGAGGTCCGGATCGCGGGCGTCAAGGTCGGTGCGGTGGATGACGTCCGGCTCGACGGCGCCAAGGTGCTCGTCGATTTCCGGACCCAGAACGCCTGGATCGGTAGCGAGACCACCGCCTCGATCCAGATCAAGACGGTGCTCGGGCAGAAGTATCTGGCGCTGGACCCGAAGGGTTCCGGCACCGCCGACCCGAGCAAGCGAATCCCGTTGTCGCGCACCGTCGCTCCGTACGACGTGGTGGACGCGTTCACCGACGCGGCGAAGAACATCGACCAGATCGACACCGCTCAGCTGGCCACCAGCATGCGGGTGCTCTCCGACGCGTTCGCGACCACGCCGCCGGAGATCCGCGGCTCGATCGACGGCGTCGCCCGGCTCTCGGAGACGCTGGCCAAGCGAGACGAGCAGCTCAAGAAGCTGTTCGCGGCGACCAGGCAGACCACCCAGGTGCTCGCCGATCGCAACGCGGAGTTCGAGCGGCTGCTCAGCTCGGGCGGGCAGCTGCTGGCCGAGCTGAACATTCGGCAGCAGTCCATCGCGCAGCTGCTCGACGGCGCCAAGACCGTGTCCGCCGAGCTGACCGCCCTGGTGCACGACAACGAGGAGCAGATCGGCCCGGCGCTGAAGAACCTGCGCGGCTCGATCGATCTGCTGAATGCCAACCAGCAGAACATCTCCAAGACCTTGGAGCTCGCGGCGCCGTTCTACGGGATCTACGCCAATGTGCTCGGCACCGGTCGCTGGTTCGACGCGGTGATCGTGAACCTGCTTCCGCCCGCCCTGCCCGATATCCCCGGCAACCGTCCGCCGATTCGCACCATGGGAGGTAACTGACATGGCGGATCGGCTGACCGCGCTGCGGAATTCGGGCCGGGGGACCAAGGTCGCGATCGCGCTCGTCCTGGTGGCCGTGCTGATCGTGGTGGGGGTGCTGTGGTGGCTGTTCGACCGGATGACCACCACCAAGATCACCGCGTACTTCGATCGTTCGGTGGGCATCTACGAGGGTTCTGACGTGCGGATCCTCGGTGTCCCGGTCGGCTCGGTGGATTCGGTCGAACCGCAGGGCGATCAGGTCAAGATCGTGATGAGCGTCGATCGCCGCTTCGACGTGCCCGCCGACGCGCGGGCCGCGCAGATCACGCCCTCGATCGTGTCCGACCGCTACATCCAGCTCACCCCGGTGTACACCGGCGGGCCGAAAATGCCGCGCACGGCGACCATCGCGCGCGATCGCACGGTCACCCCGGTCGAGGTCGACCAGCTGTACAAGAGCATCACCGAACTCTCGGATGCGTTGGGCCCCAACGGCGCCAACAAAGAGGGCGCGGTCAACGACCTGGTCCGGACGGGCGCGGCGAACCTCGACGGCAACGGTGAAGCGCTGGCCAACAGCCTCACTCAGCTGTCCAAGGCGGCCAAGTACCTGTCCGACGCGCGCGGTGACATCTTCGACACGGTCAAGAATCTGCAGACCTTCGTCACCATGCTGGCCCGCAACGACGCGCAGGTGCGCCAGTTCAACGTCCAGCTCGCCGATCTGGCCGGCTTCCTCGCGAACGAGCGCGATGATCTCGGCGCCGCGCTGAACCTGCTGTCCGTCGCGCTCGGCGATGTCGCCCGGTTCATCGACAACAACCGCGCGCTGATCGCCAGCAATGCCGAGGGCCTGACCCAGCTCACCGAGACGCTGGCCAAACAGCGTGACGATCTGGCGGCGGCCCTGCCGGTGCTGCCGGTGGCGCTCAGCAACCTGATCAACATCCACAACGCCGAATCCGGCACCCTCGACATGCGGGCCAACTTCACCGACCTGCAGGATCCGTTCGGCGTGATGTGCAAGCTGGTCGACGTGTCCAAGTTGCGGCCGGGCGACCCGCAATTCGAAGCGCTGGGCCGGCAGATGCGCCCGATCCTGGACCACTGCCAGGAGATCTCCGATCAGATCACCGCGGGCGTGAAAACGCCGACGCTGATCCTGCCGTTCGGCATTCTCAGCGGCGAGAACCAGCAGCGCGCTCCGGTGCCCGGCACCGTGCCGGGCACGCCGTCGGACCAGCTGCCGCCGTCCCAGGGAGGTGCGCGGTGAGTAGCCGAATTCGTTCCGTCGCAAGGGGTTTCGGTATCGCGCTGGCGACCGGCCTGGCCGCCGTCCTGGTCACCTCGTGCGCGTCCGACGGCATCTACAGCGTTCCGCTGCCCGGCGGCGCGGACGTCGGCGAACACCCGATGCACATCGACATCCAGTTCGACGACGTGCTCGATCTGGTGCCGCAGTCCGCGGTCAAGGTGGAGGGCGTACCGGTAGGCCGGGTCGAGGACATCACGATCGGCAAGGACCAGTGGACCGCGACGGTACGCACCGTGGTGAACTCCTCGGTGGACCTGCCCGACAACGCGCACGCCGAAGTGCGGCAGTCGAACCTGCTGGGCGAGAAGTTCATCGAGCTGTCCAAGCCCGCCGATCCGGCTGCCGCGAAGCTGCGCGACGGCGCGGTGATCACCGTCGACCGCACCCGGCACGCCACCGAGATCGAGCAGGTGCTCGGCGCGATGTCGTTGCTGCTCAACGGCGGTGGCGTCGCCCAGCTGCAACCGATCGTCACGGAACTGAACAAGACCCTCGGCGGGCGCGAGGAGCGGGTGCGCTCGCTGCTCGATCAGGCGAACACGCTGATCAAAGGTCTCGATGATCAGGTCGACGACATCACGCGGGCGCTCGACGGCCTCGATGTGCTGAGCAGCCGGGTCGGTCAGCAGACCGCGCAGATCGGCAAGATCCTCGACGAACTGCCCGAGGGCGTGAAAATCCTGGAGCAGCAGCGACCTCAGCTCGTCGGTCTGCTGACCCAGCTGGACCGGGTGGGGCAGGCCGGTTTCGACGTGCTCGACCACTCGAAAGACGATCTGATCCGCGATCTCACGTCGCTGCGTCCGACGCTGCAGGAACTCGGCAAGTCCGCGCCGGACCTGGTCACCGCGTTCCCGCTGATCCCGACCTACCCGTTCCCGGACTCCACGCTGGAATCCACCTTCGGCGGTTCGGTGAACACCTGGCTGTCGGTGGATCAGCAGATCGGCGTCACGCTGAGCAATCTCGGTGTGGGCAAACCGAATCCGGAGTACATTCCGCCCACCTTCGGTCCGCCGGTGCCGGTGAATCCGACCAACCCGTACTACAACGGCAACGGCCCGCGTGCGGGCTGGCCGACGATCTCGATCCTGCCGCTCCCGCCGAACATGGCCCAGCCGCCCGCGCCGGGCGTGCCGCCGAATCCGGTCGGGGCGATTCTGGAGCAACTGGGAGTGGGTGGTCCGCGATGACGAAGTTGGTGCGCTGGCAGCTGCTCGCGTTCGTGGTCGTCGCGGTGGTCGGCGTGGTGTTCGTCGGTGCCAAGTACATCCGGCTCGACCATATGCTCGGTTTCGGCCAGTACGGCGTGAAAGTGCAGGCAGACCAGACCGGCGGCATCTACAAGGGCGCCGAGGTGACCTATCGCGGCGTGCCGGTCGGCCGGGTCGGCACCCTGGAACTCACCGGCGACGGCGTGCTGATGAACCTGATCATCGACTCGGATTCGCCGGAGATCCCGGCGTCCGCGAAAGCTGTGGTGGCCAACCGGTCCGCGATCGGTGAGCAATACGTCGACTTGCAGCCGGACCGTGATTCCGGGCCCTATCTGCGCGACGGTTCGGTGATCACCTCGGCCACCACGCCGGTGCCGGTGCAGCAGTTGGTCGCCAGCGTGGACACGTTCACGCGCTCGGTCGATCTCGCGGCGCTGAACACGACCGTGCGCGAGCTCGGCAAGGCGTTCAACGGCAAGGGTGACGACCTGCAGGTTTTCGTCGATTCGCTGAACAAGTTCACCACCACGTTCAACGAGACGCTGCCGCAGACCATTCAGCTGATCCGGGACGGCAAGGTCGCGCTCGGCACACAGGCCGAGCAGTCCGACGCGATCCGTGAGTTCAGCGACGGCCTGGACAAGCTGACCGCGCAGCTGCGCTCCAGCGACCCGGATATCCGCAGGTTGATCGGTACCGGCAACGACGCGGGCCAGCAGATCGGCGCGCTGCTGCACGAGAGCGGCGGCGCGCTCACCCAGGACCTGGGTAACCTGCGTCAGCTGCTGCTGGCGATCTCGCCCAAGTTCTTCGCGATCCGCCCGCTGCTGCAGATGATCCCGCAGCTCTCGATCGGCGGCTCGGCCACCGCGCCCGGCGACGGCACCACCCACTTCGGGCTCGTGCTGGAAACCAACAATCCGCCCGCCTGTACTGTCGGGTACGAGGGAACGCAGCGGATCCTCGAGCAGATGAAGGCGCAGAACCCGGACTTCGACGACACCCGCGACGAGTTCCCGTTCAACAAGGATGCGAAATGCCTTGTACCGCAGGGTAACCCGACCGCGGTGCGGGGCGGTGAGCGAGCCGCGCTCGCCGATCCGAACATCGTGCAGCCCTGGGACAACACCCCCAAGACCGATCCGGAACGGCTCGATTTGAGCCCGATCGCCATCCAGATGGCCACCCTGATGGGCGTCACGCCGAAGCGGTGACCGGACCGACGACGTTAGGTGAATACGCGTGAGCGAAGCGAAGGAAAACTCGAGGCGCAGCAGTGAGTGATGTGGACACGGCGGACGCGGCGCAGGCCGAGGGGGCTGCCGCCGTGGACATGAAAAAGGACAAGAAGGACACAGCTGCGGATTCGGGCGTGCGGGCCGGCTCCGGGATCTGGCGCACTCTCGTGCTGGCCGGATCCGCCGTGCTGCTGATCGTCGCCCTGGTCGCCGCCGTCTGGTTCGGCGCGGGCTGGATCCGGGCCGCGGTCAGCGACGCCCCACGCGCGGACGCCCGCGACAACGCCCTCGACGCCGCCCGTCAAGCCGCGCTCAATATGACCTCGATGAACCTCGACGACGTGCCGGGCTCGCTCGCACTGGCCCGCTCCTCGATGACCGGTGCGCTGCTCGAGTCGGCGGAGAAGAACAAGGATCAGGCCGAGCAACTCGCGAAGCAGACGAACGTCGGCATGACCTCCAAGGTGCTCGGCGCCGCCGTGACCACGCTGAACAGCGAAAAGGACAAGGCCTCCGCGCTGGTGGTGCTGCAGGTGACCGAGCTCGGCAAGGACAAGCCGCCGGCCGAATATCGCTACACCTGGAATGTCGACGTCGCCAAGACGGGCGAGGTGTGGAAGGCCGAGCAGATCTCCTCGTTGAGTCAGCCCGTGCTGCTCAGCGGTGGACAGGGCCAGTCGCCGCAGCCGCCCGCCGGTGATCAACCGCCGGCCGAGCAGCCACCCGCCGCGCCGAAACCGGGATCGTAGGAGCGACACCATGACTTCTCGTAAACCGGTCAACCGGCTCACGCCCAAGCGGCAACCCGGCGCGGAGCAGCAGTCGCGGACCAGTGCGTCACGCAGCGGCACACCGCGCAACACGCCGATCCGCAAGCCGCGCGTGACGAGTACCGCCCGCCCGGTCGGCAAACGGCAGGCGCGCGCGGAACGCCCTGAGCCCGCGCTTACCCGCCCGGCCCGGATTCGCGCGCCGCGGGCACCGCGATCGAGCCGTTCGTTCTGGACCCTGGTCGCGGGTTGCCTGATCGCCGCGGTGTTGCTCGGCGGATTCGCGGTGGTTGCCGCGCTGCGTCCGGGCGTGGACGACTCGAACCGGGCGTTCGTCGACAACAAGACCACCGAAGAGGTGCGGGCGGCCGCCGACCACGCGTTGAAGACCGTCTACGCCTACGACGTGAAGAACATCGACGGGTACCGGGACGCGGCGAAGCAGGTGCTCACCGGCAAGATGCTCGCCGATCTCGACAAGTACGCCGACACCACCATCTCGGCGGTGAAGCAGGCGCAGACGAGCGCGGATGCCAAGGCTGATCCGATCGGCGTGACCTTGCTCGCCGACGACCGGGCCGAACTGCTGGTCAACCTGGTCGTGAGCGCGACCAAGAACGGCGTGGCGCAGCAGAGCGTCGCAGGTCCGATCGTGCTGCACATGCAGAAGGTGGGCGATCGCTGGCTGGCCAGCGACATCGTCGACCAGTGATCCGTCGCTCTCGCGCCTACTTGACGAGTTTCGCCCGACCAGTCACGCTATTCACAACAGCGGCAGCTGTCACAGTGGGTTCCTAGCGCCCCGTCGTCCTCGACGCAGCCAGCGATTCGGACACGGCGCGCCAGCCACGTGAATGTGCGCACGGGTGGTAGGTTGACACCCCCGTGACGATTGGTGTACGGTTGGACGTTGCGCTGGCTGCCTCCTGTCCATACCTCGATTTGCACACGTAAGTTCCACCTTCCGGTGTTACTTCCGTTGTTGCCTGTTCGGGTTTTGTTTGGGTCGTAACCAGCGGAATTCGTAGCAGACAAGCGACGGTCGCGGACCACCACGCGACGCGCGTGAGGTGCTGGAAGGACGCATCTTGGCAGTCTCCACCCAGACCAAGGCAGTTGCCGGAATCCCCGGAGCCCCGTTGCGGGTGTCTTTCGCGAAGATCCGTGAACCCTTGGAGGTGCCCGGACTTCTCGATCTACAGACGGACTCATTTGCATGGTTGATCGGTTCGCCGTCATGGCGTGAAAAAGTTGCCGCGCGCGGCGACGTCGGGCTAGTCGGGGGACTCGAGGAGGTGCTCGAGGAGCTCTCGCCGATCGAGGACTTCTCCGGCTCGATGTCCCTGTCTTTCTCTGATCCTCGGTTCGAAGAGGTCAAGGCCTCGATCGACGAGTGCAAAGACAAGGACATGACCTACGCGGCGCCGCTGTTCGTCACCGCGGAGTTCATCAACAACAACACCGGTGAGATCAAGAGCCAGACGGTCTTCATGGGTGATTTCCCGATGATGACCGACAAGGGCACGTTCATCATCAACGGCACCGAGCGCGTCGTCGTCTCGCAGCTGGTCCGCTCGCCGGGCGTCTACTTCGACCACTCGGTCGACAAGGCCACCGAGAAGGACCTGCACAGCGTGCGCGTCATCCCGTCGCGTGGCGCGTGGCTGGAGTTCGACGTCGACAAGCGCGACACCGTCGGCGTCCGCATCGACCGCAAGCGCCGCCAGCCCGTCACGGTGCTGCTGAAGGCGCTCGGCTGGACGACCGAAGAGATCGTGGAGCGCTTCGGTTTCTCCGAGATCATGATGTCGACCCTGGAGAAGGACAACACCGCCGGTCAGGACGAGGCGCTGCTGGACATCTACC
>NZ_BAUA01000111.1 GCF_000710915.1 Nocardia brasiliensis IFM 10847 | reverse complement strand
CGGTACCGCACGCCGCGGTGGTCACCGCCAGGGTCAGCGCGAGCACCGCGAGCACCCACCGGGTCAGCCCCGATCGGCCACGGCCGCTGCGCTGCGCCTGGACGGACGGGTCTGCCGACGTCGCATGCCTCATGAAGGTAACCTAAGACGTGCCGTGCGGCGGCAGGCAGGCGGCACACGCGCGGGCGGCGATCATTCGGCGCGGGCGCTCACGTCGTCCAGCGCGGCCGCGATCGCCCGCGGCAGTTCGAGCGCCTCGGCCGCGAGCACGCCGGTGAGCTGACCGATATCGCGCGCGCCGACGATCATGCTCGCCACGCTCGGCCGGTCCCGGATCCAGGCCAG
The DNA here is from genome assembly GCF_000710915.1 of Nocardia brasiliensis IFM 10847. Classification (GTDB taxonomy): domain Bacteria; phylum Actinomycetota; class Actinomycetes; order Mycobacteriales; family Mycobacteriaceae; genus Nocardia; species Nocardia brasiliensis_A. The sequence continues at coordinate 17,645 of NZ_BAUA01000111.1, read as the reverse complement.
CGCGACGGCCAGCGGCGAGGTGCCGAGCCCGTCGGCGGCGGTGACCAGTGCGTCGACCACGCGGGTCGCGCGTTCGTCGAGACTGTCGCGGATATCGGCGGCGGTCGATTCGTCCGCACCCCGCGAATCCGCGGGCACGCCGTCGCGATACTTGCCGGTGAGAATGCCGCCCGCGAGCGGAGACGAGGCGATCACCCCGACGCCGTGATGCTGTGCCGCGGGCACGAAATCGGTTTCCGCGCCCCGCGCCAGCAACGAGTACGGCGTCTGCGCGGCACTGATCGGGGCGAGCGCGGCGAGGCTGGCCAGCTGCCAGGCGTTGAACCCGCGCACGCCCGCGTAGCGGACCCGCCCGGACCGGACCGCGAGTTCCAGTGTCGCGGCGACCTCGTCGAGCGGGGTCCGCGGATCCCAGACCGCGACGTGCCAGATGTCGAGATGGTCGGTGCCGAATTCGAGCAGGGTCCGATCGAGCTGGCGTAGTAGCGCGCGCCGGGACGTGTCCACGGCGGAGTGCGTCGCGTCCGGGACGGCGGGCCCGGCCGGGGCCGGCGTGACCCGCGGCGCGATGCCCGCGCAACCGCTGAGCACCAGATCGTCGCGGGAGACCAGATCGCCGAGCAGCTCGGCCAGGATCCGCTGCGCGCCGCCGCCGGTGTAGGCGGGGGAGGTGTCGACGAGCGTGCCGCCCGCTTCGACGAACGCCGCCAGCTGTACCGCCGCGTCGTCGGTATCCGTGTGCGCACCCCAGGTATGGGTCGCCAATCCGATTCGGGACACCCGTAGGCCGCTGCGGCCGACCGTCCGCTGTTCCATCACCGTGCCCGCGCAATCGTCACGGCGCCAAGCCTAGAGCGTGCGCGGCCGTGCGGTCGCCCACCGCGCAGTGGGTTCGCGCGTCGCGGCGCATCGTTCGACCGCGGGCGGCGGGCATGCCCCGTACGCGCCGACACTGTACTGTCGCTGCGGGATTGCGGCCGACCTCACGGCATCGCGACCCACCAGTTGACCAATTGCCCAGTCGGAACGGTTCTTTCGGGCAGCACGGATGGAGGCGGAATGAGTGACCGGGAGGCTGCATGACCGGCGAATCGATGACCTGGTTGCAGGCACTGGTGCTCGGTCTGGTGCAGGGACTGACAGAGTTCCTGCCGATTTCCTCGTCCGCGCACCTGCGGATCGTGTCCGGGGTGTTCTTCGGTGACGACGCGGGCGCCTCGTTCACCGCGGTCACCCAGCTGGGCACCGAGGCCGCCGTGCTGGTCTATTTCGCCAAGGACATCTGGCGGATCGTGCAGGCCTGGTTCACCGTGCTCGGCCGCAAGCTGTCCGCGGTCCGCGAGACCGTTCCGATCACCGAACAGGTGACCACCCGCCTGCCCGTCGTGACGAACGCGGAGGCGGACCGCTACTTCGACGAGGAACGCCAGCGCGAACTGGACTACCGGATCGGGTGGTATGTGATCATCGCCACCATCCCGATCGGCGTGCTCGGCTACCTGTTCAAGGACGTGATCCGCACCGCGGCGCGCAACCTGTGGCTGATCTCGTTCATGCTCATCGCATTCGCGCTGGTGATCGCCGCGGCCGAATACTACGGACGCAAGCAGCGCCCGATCGAGCGGCTGACCACCCGCGACGGACTGGTGATGGGCTTCGCGCAGTGTCTCGCGCTGATCCCGGGTGTGTCGCGTTCGGGCGCCACCTCGTCGGCGGGTCTGTTCCTGGGCCTGACTCGCGAAGCGTCCGTGCGCTTTTCGTTCCTGCTCGCGATTCCCGCGGTGACCGCCTCGGGCCTGTTCAGCATCCCCGACGCGTTCAAACCCGCCGGTGAGGGGCTCAACGCGAGCGGACCGCAGCTGCTGGTGGCGACGATCCTGGCGTTCGCCGTCGGTTACGCGTCGGTGGCGTGGCTGCTGAAGTTCGTGGCGAAGCATTCGCTGGACTGGTTCGTCGGGTACCGCATCCTGCTCGGTCTGACCGTGATGGGGTTGCTCGCGACCGGGGTCGTGTCGGCCACGTGAGTACCGTCGCGGCCGTAGCGCATGCGTCCGGCGATGTGGGGGTCGGTCCGGCCGAATGACTAGGCTGACTACATGACGGTGATTCTGCTGCGACACGGTGTGTCGACCTCGAACACCGCCCGCACCCTGGCCGGTCGGAGCACCGGCGTCGAGCTGACCGAGCGCGGCGAAGAGCAGGCAAGGGCCGTCGCCGAACGGCTCGCCGGACTGCCGATCGTGCGGATCGTGCACTCGCCGCTGCTGCGCTGTCAGCGCACAGTGGCCCCGCTGGCGGAGAAATTCGGGCTGGAACCGGTCTTCGACGATCGGTTGATCGAGGTCGACTACGGCGACTGGACCGGACGGCCGATCAGCGAACTGCTGGAGGAACCGCTCTGGAAGGTGGTGCAGCGGCACGCCTCCGGTGCGGTGTTCCCCGGCGGCGAGGGACTGGCGCAGGTGCAGAGCCGTGCGGTCGCCGCGTTGCGCGAACACGATCGGGCGCTGGCCGAACAGCGCGGCGGCGACGCGCTGTGGGTGGCCTGCACGCACGGCGACGTCATCAAGTCCGTGCTGGCCGACGCGCTGGGCATCCACCTGGACGGCTTCCAGCGGATCATGGTGGAACCCGCCTCGATCAGCGTCATCCGCTACACCCCCACCTCGCCGTATGTGTGGCGGTTCAACGACACCGGCGCCGACCTCTCGGCGCTGTCGAATCAGCAACGCCCCGTTGCCGATTCACGCTCCGCAGGGCAGCAACCTGCGGCCGATCCGGACGGCCCGGTGCCCGGCGGCGAGCTGGGCGGGGCGGGGAGTGCGGATAATGGGAATGCGGAGCGTTGAGATTCCTTGTACACGGGTAGTCGGCGGCACCGCGCCGCGGATAGTCGATCAGGGCCACGTATCAGGAGGTGCATGTGTCACGCGCAATCCATGTATTTCGCACCCCCGATCGTTTCGTCGCCGGGACCGTCGGTGAGCCGGGCGATCGCGCGTTCTATCTGCAGGCCGTTCAGGAACCGCGGGTCGTGAGCGTGCTGCTGGAAAAGCAGCAGGTGAAGGTGCTCGCCGACCGGATGGGTCTGCTGTTGGACGAGGTGGCCCGCCGCTTCGGCGCCGAGGTGCCGCCGCAGGCCGAGGACATCAGCGACAGCGCCCCGCTGGTCACCCCCGTCGACGCCGAGTTCCGGGTCGGCACGATGGGGCTGGGCTGGGACGCGGACGCGAACGCCGTGGTGGTGGAGTTGCTGGCGATCACCGAAACCGAGGTGGACGAATCGGTGGTGCTCGACGACACCGAGGAGGGGCCGGACGCGGTGCGCGTGTTCCTGACCCCGATCCAGGCCCGGGAGTTCGCGCTGCGGTCGACCAGGGTGATCGCGGCGGGTCGCCCGCCGTGCCCGCTGTGCGGGGAACCGCTGTCGTCGCGGGGACATATGTGTGTGCGGACCAATGGCTACAAGCGCGGCGACATCTTCGGCGCGGCCGAGCTAGAGGAGTGAACGGTGACGCGGGCCGGGGAGCGGTTCCACAATGGTGAGTTGACCGTGATCGGGCGGGTCAGTACCGCCAGCAACGTGACCCTGGTCTGCGACATCCTCGACGAGAACGAGCCGCCCCTGCGGGTGGTGTACAAACCCGTGCGCGGCGAGCGTCCGCTGTGGGACTTCCCCGACGGCACGCTCGCGGGCCGGGAGGTGGCCTCCTATCGGATCTCGGCGGCCGTCGGCTGGGGCGTGATCCCGGAGACGATCCTGCGCGACGGACCCTACGGCGTCGGCATGGTGCAGCGCTGGGTGGACGGCGTCGACAACCACACCGCGCGCGGCGACCGGCTCGACCTCGTGGACCTGGTGCCGCTCGGCGCGGTGCCCGACGGTTTCCGCGAGGTGCTGCGCGCGCAGGACCCCGCGGGCAACGACGTTTCGCTCATCCACGCCGACGACCCGCGCCTGCAACGCATGGCCGTGCTGGACGTGCTGCTCAACAACGCCGACCGCAAGGGCGGGCACGCGCTGGAAGGCACCGACGGACAGGTCTACGGCGTCGATCACGGCATCTGCTTGCACAGCGAGCACAAACTGCGCACCGTGCTGTGGGGATGGGCCGGGCAGCCCCTGAGCGACGGGCTCGTCGCCGACATCACCGCCTTCGCCAAAGAACTGCCGGGTGCCGTCGCCGACGACCTCGCCGAGCACATCACCGACGCCGAGATCGAAGCCCTCGTCGACCGCACCCAGGAACTCGTCGACGACCCGGTGATGCCGACGCCGCGCACCTCCCGCCCGATACCCTGGCCCGCGTTCTGAGCTGATCCGGCACGGTGTGCGGGGTTGCATCGGGCGCCGAATCGGCTTGGGGGGCTTGTGTTCTGGTGTGCTGGAGTGAAGGCGATGGTAGGACGTGGTGCGTGCGAAGCCGCAGTCGGTCGATGCTGCCGTAGCTCGTCGACCACCGCGTCGAAGAGGGCCCCGTCGCAGGCTTCGTCCAGCGCGGTGGCGAGCCGCCCGCCCAAGCCATGGGGCGGTCGCGGGCCTTGCGTGCCGGGGATGGTTGGGCGGTGGCGGGCCGGGCACCCAGCCATGGATGGCCGCGGGTCCGGCGTGCCGAGGGGTTGTTGTCCGATCGCCGGGCGCGACATTCAGCGCCTGCGGCTCGGCAGCTGATGCGATCTTGCAGTGTGTGCCGACGCGGCGCGCGTGACCCCTGGCATTGCCCTCGGCGGGTGCACGCGCTACCGTCGCGCGAAGCGTTCGGTGCGGCGATCGCGGTCCCGTTAACTGCCCGCTGACAAGGGACTCAGCGAGAGCGAAAACCTTGACATCCCATGATTTGCCGATTTCCGCAGGTCGTGAGTGGCGTATCAGAGGGGTTCGGCGGCGGATCGGCCGGGGCGGAGAGCGGCGATCTCGACCCCACCTTTACCCTCGAATTATGCAGTCCTGGTCCGATATCGCCCTACCCACCATCCCCGGAGCAGGGCCGCCGTTGCGGTTGTTCGACACCGCCGACCGTCAGGTGCGTCCGGTCACACCCGGCGCCACCGCCACCATGTACGTCTGCGGGATCACTCCTTACGACGCCACCCATCTCGGGCACGCCGCCACCTATCTGACCTTCGATCTGGTCAACCGATCGCTGCGCGATTCCGGGCACGAGGTGCACTACGTGCAGAACGTGACCGACGTGGACGACCCGCTGTTCGAGCGCGCCGAACGCGACGGTGTGGACTGGCGCGACCTCGGCACGCGCGAGATCGAGCTGTTCCGCGAGGACATGGCCGCGTTGCGCATCGTGCCGCCGCGCGAATACGTCGGCGCCATCGAATCGGTCGACGAGGTCGTCGAATTCGTGCAGAAGCTGCTCGCGTCGGGCGCCGCGTACGTGGTCGACGACGCCGAGTACCCCGACGTGTACTTCCGGGCCGACGCGACCGAACAGTTCGGCTACGAGTCCGGCTACGACCGCGAGACGATGGAGCGCCTGTTCGCCGAGCGCGGCGGCGACCCCGACCGTCCGGGCAAGCGGGACAGCATCGACGCGCTGCTGTGGCGGGCCGCCCGTCCCGGCGAACCGTCCTGGCCGGCCCCGTTCGGCGAGGGCCGTCCCGGCTGGCACATCGAATGTTCGGCGATCGCGCTGAACCGGATCGGCCCCGAGTTCGATATCCAAGGCGGCGGTAGCGATCTGATCTACCCGCATCACGAGTACTCCGCCGCGCACGCCGAATCCCTGATCGCGGGCCGCCGTTTCGCCCGCCATTACGTGCACGCCGGGCTGATCGGCTTGGACGGCGAGAAGATGTCGAAGTCCAAGGGCAACCTGGTGCTGGTCTCCACGCTGCGTCGCAGCGGTGTCGACCCGGCCGCGATCCGCCTGGGCCTGCTGGCCGGCCACTACCGGCAGGACCGCATGTGGACCGACGCCGTGCTCGACGCGGCCAAGGCCCGCCTCGACCGCTGGCGGCGCGCCACCGCACTGCCCACCGGCCCCGACGCCACCGACACCATCGCGCGCCTGCGTCAACACCTTTCCGACGATCTGGACACCCCCAAAGCCCTCGACGCCATAGACAACTGGGCCCGCCAAGCCCTCGACTACGGCGGCCCCGACCCCTCCGCCCCCACCGCCCTGAAAACCGCCGTAGACGCCCTCCTCGGCATCACCCTCTGAAAGGCTCGCACCTCCCGTGCTACGGGAGGTGCGTCCTGCGGTCGTTGATGGCCGCCTCAGATCGCGCGCTCCGGGCCAGGAGACATGCCGGGCGCAGAGCGGCGTGATTCCGCCGACTCTCTTGCACGGCGGCGACCGAATTGCGGTGGGCGCCGCAGTAGTTGCGCCTGGACACCGTTCGGTTTGGTACAGGACTGGCCGCCCACGCTGAGCCGATGTCTCGCGGTTACGCGGTCGCAACACCCGGTTCGGCACTTGGCCGACGACGACTTCTTGCCGGAATGCGCTGTGCGATCTGCTCGACGGTTCGTTGTGACCAGATATGTCGCGGGCGATTCCGCAGCTCGACGGGCGGGACCGGTGGACCCCTGGTGCGGCCGATGAGGATTGTGTTCGAGCACCTGCCGCGAAACGGCTGTGGATCCGAACTCCCCGTCGCCGACTCGCTGTATGGGTTTCAGCGCGGCGGGCCACGCCTCCGGACCTCGACTCTCCCATCGGCGGGTTGTTGGACCGTCGATTTCGCGTGTCGCGTCGCCACTGTTCGGCCGGTTCGTCGCCAACGTCCTCTACCCGGGTCGGCGTGAGGACGTAGCCGCCGCTCGCGGCTACCGTTCTGAGCCGGAATGCCGGCGCTGTTCAGATCAGACGACGTTGTCTGCGGCTGACGACCGGGGGTGCGCCTGTGGTGCGCGTAGTGCCGTGCTGCAGTAGATGCCGGTGATCGGTTCTGCACGCAACGTTCGCATCACGTCGACCGCTTGGTGGTGGCCGCGGGCGGTCAGTGGTGACCTGGGCACTGCGCCGGCGATTCGGTCGGTGACGTTTTCGGACTCGGCGTGGCGCAGGCACCAGATTCGGACCTCGCTCATGCCGGGATACCCATGAGTGCGAAGCATGCCGGATGCGTCTCGGCAGTGGAGAGAAAGTTCGGAAATTCTTGCCGGGGGATGTCGAGGATGCGTGGGTGGCTCCGTCCCCGGGGTACGAGCAGCCGAACCGCGCTCGCCGACATGAAGGAGCGACCATGCACGCCGACGAGATCACCACGATTCTGAACAAGCCGTTGAGCCAGGAACTTCTGGCTCGTGACCTGCTGCGGATGGCATACGTCGCCAAAGATGGCAGCCCGCGCAACATTCCGATCGCGTTCACCTGGAACGGGCGGGAGATCGTCGTGTGCACCACGAAGAACGCCGCGAAGTTGCACTCACTGCGGCACACGCCCGAGGTCGCGTTGACCATCGACACCGAGGTGCACCCGCCGAAGATCCTGCTCCTGCGCGGTCGCGCGGAACTGGACGAGGTCGACGGCATCCCTGAGGAGTACCTGCAAATGAACGGCAGCTACGAGATGAGCGCCGAGCAGCGCGTCGAATGGGAAGCGGAGGTCCGTTCGCTGTACGACGGCATGGTCCGCATCGTCATCACCCCGACCTGGGTCAAACTCATCGACTTCGAGAACACCCTGCCGTCGGCGGTCGAAGAACTGATCCGGCAGCGCGCCGAGCGCCAGCACGCCTGAGCCGCAGCGTTGCAGCAAGTCACACATTCCAGGAACCCGGACACCGCCCCGGGTTACGAACCGCAGGCGTAGCGCCTGACACGATCAACGGGCACCGCACGGGACCGTAGCGAAAGAGGAGAAACCCATGACGATCCGGATGGATCACGCAGGCATCGTGGTCGAGGATCTCGCGGCCGCGGTCGCCTTTTTCCTCGAACTCGGTCTGGAATTGGAAGGGGAGACCGTGGTCGAGGGCCCGTGGGTGGACCAGCTGATCGGGTTGGCGGAGGTCCGTGCGGATATCGCGTTCCTGCGCGTGCCCGACGGCAGCGGCCGTCTAGAGCTGTCGGCCTTCCAGAACCCGACATCCACCCGCACCGCCCACCGGGAACCGGTCAACACTCCCGGCATCCCGCGCCTCACCTTCGTCGTCGAGGACACCGCCGAAGTCTTCGAACGCCTGCGCCCCCACGGCGCCGAACTCGTCGGGGAGATCGCCCAATACAAGGACATCTACCGCTACGGCTACGTCCGCGGCCCCGGCGGCGTCATCATCGGCCTCGTCCAGGAACTCGACTGAACGACACCCCGCGCCGACACGCCGCGTAGAACCTGGTCGGTTGATCAGGAGGAACTGGTGGCGGTGGCCTCTCGCACGATGCCGCCACCAGTTCCCCGTGATCAACCGACCAACAAGACACCGTCGGCCCAGGGCACGGAAAGACACACGCGCAGTGGCCCTTCGAGTAGTGACGCCGCTCAGTGTCTCGGCCACTGCCCGCGCCGCCGCTGTCGCTGGGAACAACCCGGTCGCCACCACGGGGCGGGGGCCGGACGCTACCCGTTGACCTTGGCGATCACATGTTCGGCGAAGCGGGAGAGGTTGGCGATCTTGGTGTCGAGTGGTTCGGTGTCCTGGTCGAGGGTGTAGGGGAGGCGGAAGCCGACGATGACGTCGGTGACCCCTTTGTCCTCGAGTCGTTTGATGCCGTCGACGGTGAAGCCGTCGAGGGAGATGACGTGGATCTCGAAGTCTTTTCGGGTGCCGTATTCGGTGCGCAGCGCGTCCAATTCGACGAGGAGACGGTCGAGTTCGTCGCCGTCGCCGCCGGCGTGCATCCAGCCGTCGCCGCGTTGCGCGGCCCGGCGCAGTGCGGGTTTGCTGTGCCCGCCGATGAGGATCGGGACGGGTTCGGTGGGCACCGGACTGATCTTGATCGGCGGGATGTCGTAGAACTCGCCGTGGAATCCGAAGTAGCCGCCCGCGGTGAGCCCGCGCACGATGTCGATGCACTCGTCCATCCGCGCGCCACGCTTCTCGAACGGCACGTCCATGATCTCGAAATCGTCGGGCCACGGGCTGATCCCGACGCCGAGTCCGAACCGGTTGCCACTCAATGCCGCGATCGACGCGGTCTGCTTGGCGACCAGTACCGGCGGCCGGATGGGCAGCTTCAACACGAACGGCGTGAACCGCAACGTCGTGGTCGCGGCCGCCATCGCCGCGCTGAGCACGAACGCCTCGATGAACGGTTTGTCCTCCAGGAACTCGCGATTCCCGTCGGGGGTGTAGGGGTATTTGGCGTCGGAGTCGCGCGGGTAGGCGATGCTGTCGGCGACCGCCATCGACGTGTACCCGGCCGCCTCGGCGGCGCGGGCCAGTGGGATGTAGTAGGCCGGGTCGGTCATCGTCTCGGCATAGGTGAAGCGCATATCAGTCGCCTTCCTGGCGCCGCGAGTGCAGCGCCGCGTGCGCCCCGGCGCGGCGCCCGAAGAACGAGCCCTCCCCGAGACAGGTTCCACTCGAATAACCGTCGCAGTCCTGCGCCAGGTTGGACGCGCAGGCCCCGGCGGCGTACAGCCCCCCGATCGGTGAGTCGTCGGCCCGCAGCACCTGTCCGTCGACCGAGGTGCGCAGTCCGCCCAGGGTGAACCCGACGTAGGTCGCGCTACCGGGCGTCAGATCGAAGGCGCCCCAAGGGCCTTCGGTCAGCGGCGTCACCCAGTCCGGATGTTTGTCGAATTCGGGGTCATGCTCGTCGGCCGCGGCGACGTTGTAGTTCGCCAGCGTCTCCTGCAGCGCGCCGACGGGCATGCCCAGCGCCGCCTCCATCTTCGCGACCGTGTCCCAGCCGTCGACGAACTTCGCCATCGGCAGCTCCGGCCACACCAGGTGTTTGCTGTCCACGATCAGGTACGCGGTCGAATCCGGTTGTGCGACAACCGCACCCGCGGTGCGTCCGTGGTAGGAGTCCTCGGCGACGAACCGCTGGCCCGCCTTGTTCACGATGATCCCGTGCAGCAGTTGCGCGGGCGGATAGAACGAGGCGGTGAGGAACGCGCCGTGCATGTGCGTGGTCGCCGCGCCCGCGGACTGGCCGAGCCGGATGCCGAGCCCGTCGTCGGTGGGCACACCCAACGGCAGGAAGTGCCGGGCGAGCGGGGTGTAGGCGGCGAGCATGCCGGGGTTGGCGACGAAGCCGCCCGCGGCCAGCACCACCGCACCCGTCGCGGCGCCACCGGGCCAGCGCACGCCGACGACCCGGTTGTCGTCGAGCACCAACTGTTCGACTCGCGTCTCGTAGCGCACCCGGATGCCGAGCGCGTGCACCCGCGCGGTGAGCACCCGCATGATCTCCGCACCACCGCGTTCGGCGGGCACGTTCACCTTGTGCCCGCGCGGCGCGGGGGCGATCAGGTCTCGATGCGGGGCGACGTTCTCGTTGCCCGTCCACATCAGACCTTCGGTACCCGGCTGCACGACGGCCTTGCCGGAGTAATACGACCGCTCGAAGCCCAGCCCTTGCGCTTCCAGCCACGCGAAATGCGTGACGCTGCCCGCGCAGTAGGCCTCGATCTTGCGGTGGTCCGGGTCGGGGCTGACGGCGACCAGATAGTCGCGCATCGCGGCGACGCTGTCGTGGTGGTCGGTGGCGTGCTGCACGGGTGTGCCGCCGCCGAGGTAGAAGTGCCCGGCCGCGAGCGCGGAGGTGCCGCCCGCGGCACCGGTACGTTCGAGAATCAGCACCCGCGCACCGGCCTCGGCCGCGCTGATCGCCGCGCACGCACCGGCGATGCCGAAGCCGACGACCACCACATCGGCGGTCTCGTCCCAGTCCGCCGGTGGGACGGCCACGTCGGGGAGTTCGGTTCCTACTGCCATGGGTTGGTGCAGCCTTCCGGGATCAGTGCGTCGAACATCGCCCGCATCTCGTCGGACAAGCGCATGAGTTCGATATGCGATCCGAGCGGTCCTCCTTCGAGGTACGCGAACTCCATTCCGACACCCTGGAACTCGCCGCGAGCGACGATCTCGATACCCGCGGCCCGCGCTTCGTCCAGCGCGCCGTCGTAGTCCTCCGGCACCCACGCCACATGATGCAATCCCGCGCCGGCCTGCTCGAGGTGCTCGGCGTACAAGCTCGCCCCACCTCGCGGCTCGATCAACTCCAGCTGCTGCCCACCCGCATATCCGAGCGCGACCGAGATCGTGTAATCAGCTGGCGCGCCCCGTAACTCACACAGTTCCGGCCCGAAGTGCACGTCCGGGATCGAGAACCATTCTGCCACCCCGTACCGCTCGGTGAACTGCCGTCGGGCTGCCACGATATCCGGCACCACCCAGCCGAGCTGAAAGATCGGCCCGCTCGCGATCACCGGTCGGCCCCCGCGCGGCCGTGCCGCGTCGGACCCGCAGGCGTCGGGCCACGACCGGACGCTGCTCGGCACTGAACCCCGCAACCCATCTCCTCAACTAAACACGTGTGCTTAACTCAGTCAAGGTGAGTGTTTAGTACAGTCTCGCTATGTTCATCGCCGATTCGCGCGCGGCACTGCTCGACGCGGGGGAGCGGCTCATCGCCGAACGCGGGGTCGACGTCCCGCTGCGCGATATCGCCGCGGCCGCGGGCAACCGCAACAACTCCGCCGTGCACTACTACTTCGACTCGCGCACCGGCCTGATCGAGGCCATCGTCGACCGCAGGATGAACTGGCTCGAAGACCGGCGCATGCAGTTGCTGGCCCGCTACGAGGCCGAAGGCACCGCACACGACCTCGACACCCTCGTCACGATGCTCGCCGCACCGATCCTCGAACTCAGCGCCGCCGACGGCGTCACCCACTACGGCCGCTTCCTGGAGGTCGTGCGCGCCCACCCGGTGATCGCCGATCCGCGCCGCCTGGCGGGCGCCGACCGCGCCGCCGTCCGCATCATCGCCACCCGGCTCACCGCCGCCCTGCCCCACCTGACCGCACGCAAACGCAGGCAGCGCCTGGAAACCATGGCCACCATCATGTTCGCGCTCATCGCCGACTACGAACGCACCCTCGAAGCGGGCGTCCGCAAACCCCACCCCGACGACGCCGCCGAAATCATCGCCATGATCGTCGCCATGCTCTCCGTGTGAACACCGCACTGGACGCTCCCGCATGCATCGGCGCGTCTCGCGCATGGTGATCCGCGCGCACGGCTGATGTCGTTGAATCATGCGAAAAGACAACCCCGGAGCACGGGAGAGGCGCGGCCCGGACCCGTGGCTGACGTGGACGGCAGCGCTCGCCGCGGCCGTCAACGGCGGCGTGTTCTTCGACTTCTCCTTCGTCGTCATGCCCGGCCTGCGGGAGCTGCCCCCGGCGCAAGGGATCGCCGCCATGCAGGCCCTCGACCGAACCGCCGTCACGCCACCGCTGATGCTGGCCATGTACGGCACCACCGCGCTGTGCCTCGTCCTGATCGTGCGCGCGGTCCTGCGCTGGCGGAACCCTGCGGCACCGTGGATCCTCGCGGCAGCCGTCACCTTCTTGTTCGCCACGGTCGTCATCACCGGGACAGGCAACGTGCCGATCAGCGCGTCGGTGGATGCGCTCGACCCCGCTGATCCCGGCTCGGCGACCCGATGGGACGAGCTGTACACGCAATGGGTCCGGTGGAACCATGCCCGAGTACTGACCGCGCTCGCCGCCGCCTCGGGATTCGTGATCGCCGCGACGCGCCCGCGGCGGCTCCCGGTGTGATCCACCCGCGACCCGAACAGGGGCCTACCGGGAACGACCGCACCCTTGGGATACGGTCGCGGAGTGGAACTCCTAGGCATTCACCACGTGGCGATCATCGCGTCCGACTATGTGCGCTCCAAGCGGTTCTACACCGAGACACTCGGGCTCGCCGTGATCGCCGAGCAATACCGGGCCGAACGCCGCTCCTACAAGCTCGACCTCGCCATCCCCGGCGGCAGCAGGATCGAACTGTTCTCCTTCCCCGAACCGCCCCACCGCGCGAGCCGGCCCGAGGCTGCCGGGCTGCGCCACCTCGCGTTCGCGGTCCGCGACGTCGCCGCCACCCTGGACCGGCTCGCCGCCAAAGGCGTGCGCACCGAAGAACTGCGCGTCGACGAGGTCACCGGAAAACGGATGGCGTTCTTCTTCGACCCCGACGACCTGCCCCTCGAACTCTACGAAGTCTGATTCATCCCGCGCGACCGCCGCGCCAATTCGACCGTCGCCGCACGCAACTCATCGATCGAACCGATCGGCTCGGCATAACCCACCCGGGTCCGCGCCACCCCGCGCGGCGTCACCACCCGCAGGTCCAGCCCATACCGGTCCGCGCGCTCACAGCTCGCCTCCGTCGCATCCGGATACCCGCCGAGCGCCTGCGCCATCGCCAGCAGCGCCGGCGCGTGATCGTCGTTGAGGTGCGCGATGGCCCCCGCCGCCACCGGCACGATCGGATCCGCCGCCGTCGCCGCGTACTGTTCCGCGCTCGCCGAATCCATCCGCCCGTACCCGCCGACCCAGCGGACCCGCCGCACCCGCAACACCCACAACGAGAAATCGCTGTAATCGATGTAGTGCTTCGCCGCGGGCACCGCCGCCAGATGCGCCGCCCGCGCCGCCTCGGCCTCCGCGCCCACCGGCTGCTCCACCACACCCGCGAGCGTGATCCTGGTCCCCGCCAACGGATCCGCGGGCATATCCGGCGCCACGATCGCCACACTGGCCCGCGCGTCGGCCGCGAGATTCCGGCCGTGCTCGGCCAACCGCGACACGCACAGCACCGGCTGCCCGTCCAGCAGCCCATACGTCACGAACGACGCCCACGGCGTGCCGTCCTCGCTGAGACTGGCCAGCGTCGCGGTATTCGTCGCGGCGGCAACCGTTCTCGCTTCTTCCGCCGCAGTCGGCCGAGCCGAATTCGCCACCGGGCCCGTGGGCTGCGGAATCGACGGCGCGTCGCCGGGATCACCATGGTCGAGAGTCATGTCGTTCATCCTCTCCTGCCCGCCCGACACGCGGACGCCGGGTCTGTCTCCGAGCTGCCGTCTTTCAGCGTGCCACGTCGAATCGCGCTGCGCGGCGGAGTCGATGCACGGGATTGGGCGCGCGGATCGCGCGCGAATAGACCAGACTTGCCGGGTGACCCGATACGCATTCGACGCCGACCGCAACGTACTAGTCGCCACCTGGGCGACCGGACGCGGCGATCTCGCGCAGACGGTAGCCGTGCTGTCCAACCAGGTGACCCACGATCAGGCAACCAATCTGGCGTCGAACCTGACCACGCTGTCCCGGTTCCACTGGCGCACCTACACCCACCCGGCCAGCGCGGCAGGCGATCCCGACATCCCCAACAGCGAAGCCTGGCGCCGCGCCGAGGAGCGCCGCAACTTCAAAGAGGTAGAGGTCGGCCTGCGCACCCCCAACCTGCCCTCCGAAGAAGGACTCGTCGTCTCCTACAGCGGCGTCGTCGAATCCGCGCATCGCGTCGGACGCACCCTGCACGACATCGACGACCCCGTCCTGCGCGACACCATCATCGCCGAGGTGAGCGCCGAACAAGCGGCCATCGAATCCGCCGAACGCGGCGACCTGTCCGGCCGCGCCCGCCAAGCCGTCGAACTGTCCCGCCCCGACGTCTCCCCGGCCCAGGTACAAGCCGCCGACGACCTGCTGCGCGCCGACCCGCTCGGCTCCATCGAACTGTTCACCGAACTCGACCCCGCCTCCGCCGCCGTCGCCGCCGCACACTGGCTGCTCGCCGCCGCCGAAGTCGCGGGTGAAATGGCAGGCGTACCCGCCACCGACGTCGTCGTGGAAGCCGACGACATCGAAGCCCTGCAGGTCGAGACCCCCACCCTGGTGCTCGAACGCCTCGACGCGGGGGAGAGCCCCACCGAGGTCGTCGTCGACCTGATCGCCGAAGCCATGGCCGTGCACGAAGGCCGGGTGCCCGCCCCGTGGGCCGTGGTCGGCCGCGTCGCCGAAATCGAGGAACAGGCTCGCACCTTCGAAGTCGATGCCGAAACCCGCGAAGCCATGCTCGCGAGCTTCCGGATCAGCCGGCTCGACCCGGCCCGCCCCGCCCTGGACCTGCTCGAAGACCTCCTCGACGGCATCCGCGGCTGCCTGCTGCTCTACGCCGCCCACACCGATGACGACGACGTCGAAGCCCTCTTCACCGCCGACGTCCGCATCGAAGCCGACTCCGACCCCGAACACCTGCTGTAGGCAGCGCTCGGCACGGCGTGCGTGCGCTGTTCAGCGGATTCGTCTTCCCGCCTGTACGCGCTGCGTATCGGCGGAGACTTCATGCACGGCCGAATACTGTGGGCGCAGTGGTTCTCGTGCTGACCGGTCGCGGTGGTTTGCGTACCGTGCCGGTTTGCGTGTCGTGCCGAGCTGGTCGGTCCGGGACCAGCTCGGGTGTGGATTGTCCGCAGCGACTTATCGGGTTATCGGCCAGGCCGATGGCGCAGCGGTCGCGTCGCAGGGTGCCAGCAGGCACATTGCGTTGTGCGCGCAGTTCGCTACGCTCTCGTGGTCGTCCGGTGGGAGCTGCTGACCGAACGAGTCACGTTTGGCGACGATATGGGTATCGTCGACTCCGATCGGGCACCGCCTTTTCCGTCTGGCGGACCGCGATGTGGCTACCTGCAGCTGACCAGCAGAATCGCGGCCGCGCAGCTACGGCACTCGATTGGTGTGCGGCGCGCCCGCCAGTACCTTTCACGACCCGGCAACGGTGTCCGCCTCCTCGACAGCCAGCTCGGGCGCGGTACTCAACCAACGCACCAGGCTCTCGTAGACCGCGTAGTGGTTGAGAAGGGTGAAGTGATTCGCGGCCGGGACATGCAGCCCGTTGGCGTCATCGAAGCCGATGCGACGAGCCCGGTTCCGGCCCGACGCGCTCGTAGTGAGCACCAGACCGTCACCGATGATCCGCCCGAGCGGATGCCGGGGACTGCGCGTGACGCACGCGGTCACGAAATAATGCGCCACCCCGTCCACGAGCGGCACCTCACGAATGACCCTGCGCCGCAGCGTATCCGTGTCGATATCGCGCCAATCCTCATCGACCAGCGAACCCTGCCGCAGATCGCGGATCCCCGCGCTACGCCGCCGCAGCAACCGGCCGAACGGACGCGTCTCCGGCACCCGAACCAACGCCGCGGACGCGAAGTGCACGAACTGCTCCAGCGGCGCACCCAGATGCGGCGAACCGAGACAGACGAGATGCCGCACCCGGCCCACCCATCCGGACCCGGACTCGCTCGCCTCGAAACAAGCCCCCCGCGCGATCAACCCACCCATCGAATGCCCGACCAGCGACAGCTGCTCGACCTCGACGGGCCAGTGCGCTACCACCCGCTGCAACAGCTCGCTCAACTGGCGGGCGTTCTCCGAGATGTGCAGACCGCTGTTGTAGCGGATCTGCAGCGTGCTGTAGCCGAGGTCCTGCTCGAGCCCCTCCGCATAGCTCGTCCGCCCGCCCAATCGCCAGGCGTGTTCGGTCTCCACCAGCCCGTGCAGGAACACCACCACACTCGAACTCGGCTTCGCCACATACTGCCCGATCTGCTCGGGCGCGACCGGCTCCCCATCCACCCGCAACGTCATCGGCCCGGCGAGGATCGGCCGCGCCTGCTCCAGATCGTCGCCGATGAAACCCTGTAACGCGCCGAGGAACCCGGCCCCGAACACCGTGCGCGAAGGCGGCTGCGCGCCGGGCAGATCCGCGGTCCGCTCGGCCAGTTTGCCTACCGCCACCGCCGACTCGCTCACAATCCGGTACACCCCGCCGGCGATCGCGTCGTGCACCACCTCGACCGGCGTCGCGGCCGGACCGATCCCCAACCGCACCGCCGCGAACACCCGGCCCGCGATCGCCCGATGCACCGCCGCGATCCCGTCGACCGCGCCACCGAGCTCGTCGCCCGCCAATCTGGCGAGGGCGCGTACCTCCGCCTGCCGCTGCGCCTGCTCAATCATCGTTTCAGTGTACAAGCGTGCACTGAAACCGTCCGGGTGAGCGAAGGACTTCGCCCTTGGGCCGCGTGCTGCGCAGACGGATTCCGTGCTGTCTGGCGCAGCTCGGACGGATTCCGTGCTGTACGCGAACGCGGAGAAACCAGCGCTCGGGCGAAAATACGCAGGCGGGGTGACGTCCCTAAGCGACTACGCGGACCAACCACGGCGGGAAGCAGGAACGCAGACGCCGAAGGCGACGCCGGACTCCTGCGGGCAGCGGGAGGAGTTGGTCGATGGATCAGGAGGAACTGGTGGCGGGACCCTCTCGGCCGATGCCGCCACCAATTCCCCCTGATCGATTGACCAGGTGGAGACCGGCGTGGCGTCGCTGCGGGCGCCACCCGTGCGAGGCAGCGCGCGCCACCCGGGCGCGGCGGCGGCTGCCGCGCATAGGTTTGCGTCCCGCGCGCGTGTCTTTCGACTGACGCGTGCGCGGGACGCTGAAATGTGCGCGGGAGCCATTCGGTAGCGGCCGGTGAGGGCGTCAGCGTGAGGCGCGGTCGACAACCTTTGTGGGAGCCCGGGGGGATGATCGCGGTGCGCCACGGTCGGCGAGCCAGGTTACCGCCGTGGGCGGGGACGTTGGTGATGTTGCGGACGCGGCCGGGTTCCGGGGAGTGTGAGTTGGTTGCGGGTGAGGACGGTGCGTG
>NZ_BAUA01000112.1 GCF_000710915.1 Nocardia brasiliensis IFM 10847 | reverse complement strand
TGTCCGGCGACGGTGACCGGTGGGTTCGCCGGTAACAGCGGGCTCGGGATGGGTTTCGTTCACCCCGCCCGGCGCCGGGCCGCTACCCCGCACGGAATCGCTTTGCGATGCAGTCATCAGTTGTACGCCCTCCGCTCGTCGGGCGGCGGTATCCGCGCGCCCTTGTACTCGACCGGGATCCCGCCGAGCGGGTAGTCCTTGCGCTGGGGGTGACCGCGCCAGTCGTCGGGCATCAGGATTCGAGTGAGCGAGGGGTGCCCGTCGAAGAGGATGCCGAAGAAGTCGTAGGTTTCCCGCTCGTGCCAATCGGTGGTCGGATACACCTCGTACAGCGACGGGATGTGCGGATCGGCGTCCGGCGCGGCCACTTCCACGCGCAGGCGCCGGTTGTGCGTGATCGACATGAGCGGGTACACGGCGTGCAGTTCGCGGTCGGCGTCTTCGGGATAGTGCACCCCGCTGACGCCGAGGCACAGCTCGAAACGCAGCGCGGCCGAGTCGCGCAACGCGCGCGCGACCGCGACGAGGTGTTCGCGCCGCACGTGCAGGGTGAGTTCGCCGCGGAAGACGACGATCTTCTCCAGCGCCGCCTCCAGCCGCAGGCCGCCCTCGTCGAGCGCGGTGCGCAGCGCGTCCACGATCTCGTCGAAGTAGCCGCCGTAGGGCTGGGGCGAACTGCCCGGCAGGCTGACCGGTCGCACGAGCCCGCCGTAACCGGAGGTGTCGCCGCTGCCGCGCACGCCGAACATGCCGTGGCGGGTGCCGATCACCTCGTCGGGTTGGTCGGGGATCGGTCGCGTGCCTTCCGGACCCGCCGTCGCGGCGGCATCCGTCTCGTCGTGCGCCGCGGTGGTGGTGGTGTTGTTGTCGGAGGAGTCGAAGCTCATCGGAGCAGCCCCTCCATCCGAATGGTGGGCGTCGAAGCCAGGGCCGCCTGCTCGGCGGCGCGCACGGCCTCTTCCCGGTTGACCCCGAGCGGCATCTCCTGGATCTTGGCGTGCAGCGTCAGGATCGCGTTCAACAGCATCTCCGGCCGCGGCGGGCAGCCGGGCAGGTAGATGTCGACCGGGACCACGTGGTCGACGCCCTGCACGATGGCGTAGTTGTTGAACATCCCGCCCGACGACGCGCAAACCCCCATGGCGAGAACCCATTTCGGCTCTGTCATCTGGTCGTAGACCTGTCGCAGCACCGGCGCCATCTTGTTGCTGACCCGGCCCGCGACGATCATCAGATCCGCCTGCCGCGGCGAGGCGCGAAACGCCTCCATACCGAAGCGGGCAATGTCGAAACGGCCTGCGCCCGTGGCCATCATCTCGATGGCACAGCAGGCCAGACCGAAGGTGGCGGGCCACAGTGAGCCCTTACGCAGATATCCGGCGAAATCTTCGACCGTGCTCAGCAGAAAGCCGCTGGGCAGTTTTTCTTCGAGACCCATATCCGACTAACCTTCACTTCCACTCGTCGCCCGAACACGCTGTGCGGCAGTCAGTCCCAACTGAGCCCGCCGCGCCGCCATTCGTAGGCGTAGGCCACGGACACGTTGAAGATGAACAGCGCCATCGCGGCGAGACCGAAGAGACCGAGTGCATCGAAGTGGACTGCCCACGGGTAGAGGAACACGATCTCGATGTCGAAGATGATGAACAGCATGGCGGTGAGGTAGTACTTCACCGGAAAGCGTTGGCCCGTAACGTTTCCCGGGCCGCCGGCCACGGCGTGCGGAGTCGGTTCGATACCGCACTCGTAGGCCTCGAGTTTGGCCCGGTTGTACCGCTTCGGGCCGACGAGGGCCGCCATGATGATGGTGAACACCGCGAACGCCGCAGCGACCGCGCCTAGTACAAGAGTCGGCATTTCGATATTCACGACTGCCCTCTCCCTTGGTGTGAGCCGGCCCCTTCCTGGTGGGCTGGAGCCTGCGGGTGGGCCGCCCGTTAGCCGGACGGCAGCTTCCGAGGCGGGCTGACGTCGTTGTCCGCCTCGGCCAGACTCGCCCCATGGCCTGCTCGGCGCGGGGTGATGGCTGTGCCCGCGCACCTGTGAGCTAGGGCACAGCCTACAACCGATATGTCTGGGTGCCGCAGCTTTGACTGCTGCGTTTGATCTAATTCGTGACTCGGATTTATGACTGAAACGGTGGTAATCGCAAGGGCTGTCACGTGACGTTGGTCGACCGGTCAGTCGGTGTCGCGAAAAACAGCTCCTCGGAGCAGGTTTCGGGCAGTGTCCAGGGTTTTGCTGTTAGGCGAGCCTCGCCGCAGTTTCCGTCGCTCGACCCGGCTCGGACGGGAGGTCGGTACGCGACATCGGCGATAAGTCCGCCACCGGGCATCGGCTTGTGTAGCGGCAGGCCGTATTTCGATTAATGCAGACTGTGCATCAATGCCCGCACTGAAAGTGGTACGGGGGAACCGCTCAGGCTGCCGAACGGTTGCGCAGCAGCCCGACCACGGCCTCGGTCAGCCGGATCGGATCGATCGGATGCGAGACCGCCGCCTCGGCGCGCGACCAATTGGCCAGCCAGGCATCGTCGGGCCGGCCGGTGAGCACGAGTACCGGTGGGCAGTGCTCGATTTCGTCCTTGAGTTGCTTGGCGATGCCCAGCCCGCCGGTCGGGGTGGACTCGCCGTCGAGGATGACGAGATCGATTGGCAGGCCCGTGGGCGAGCGTGCCAGTCGGGAGCGGTGCATGAAACACCGCCAACACCAACAACATACGCCCAGCGCGGCCGACTCCCAGCACGTCCGTTTCTACGCCGATAATCAACATTATGTCAACTATACTCCTGCGTATTGCATCTGATGAATCATTCGACACCCTCCCCTCCGACGATCCACCCAAGCTCTGACAGAACCAAAACCGCTTCCTACCAGGGAGTTCCAGCCACAACCCTGAGTCGAACTTCAACGACGGACCCGAGCGGGTCTTTGCCCCGGTGAACTTCGTGACTCCAAACGGCCCCGCGACCGGCAATGATCCCCCTATGATTCATCCGGCGAATCAATGATTCATCAGATGAATCAGCCGCACTGGCTCAGGAGGACTGGTTGGCAGTCGACAAAAGCGGTCGAGTGAGGTTGGTCGACTCGGTTCCGCTGCTGCATCCCGAGCAGCACACGGTCGATGAGATGCTCAGCGGTTGGCGCAACCAGCAGCTATGCCGAAACCTACAGCACTCGACGATCGACCAGCGGGCACGGTATGTGCAGCGGTTCCTCGACTACACCAACGAATTTCCGTGGACTTGGGCACCAGCAATGGTTGAAGAGTTCTTCGGCGACCTTCGCTCGCTGCACCACGCCAAACAGTCCACGGTCCGCGGCTACCAGGTCGCCCTTCGACAATTCTGCTCCTACGTGAGCAATCCGGACTACGGGTGGGATCGTGTCTGCGAACAGCGGTTTGGTGCCCATCCTGCCCAAGTCTTCTTCGACTGGAACACGGCTCAGCATGTCCAGGACAATGAGTCCGGGCCAGAGAAACGAGCATTCACCAAGCAAGAGCTCCAGATGTTTTTCGACTACGCCGATGATCAGGTTGCTTTGATCGCGGCGAGTGGACGGAAGGGTTACCTGCCTGCCTATCGGGACTCGGTGATGTTCAAGGTCGCCTACTCTTACGGCCTCCGGTTCAACGAGTTCCGGCATCTGCAAACGGTCGACTTCGCTGGAAACCCACACGCCAAAGAGTTCGGTCGACATGGCGTCGTTCATGTCCGATACGGCAAGGCCAAGCGTGGTTCGCCGCCGAAGCGACGCAGCGTTTTGACTGTGTTCGAATGGACGCCGGAGATCATCGTCGATTGGCTCACGCATGGGCAACCGTGCCTTGACGATGGGATTGATCTGTTCCCCAGCGAACGAGGTGCCCTGGTGGCCGAGGCGACGCTTATCCGGCGGTTCCGCCGTTACTGCGACGAACTAGACCTTCCGCCCGGCCTGGATCTGCATTCGCTGCGCCGGTCATATGCGACCCACCTGATCGAAGACGGCTGGGATCCCCTGTTTGTCCAACACCAGATGGGTCATGAACACGCCAGTACGACAGCTATTTACACGTGTGTTTCCAGTGACTTCCGCACTCGAACGCTACGGAAGGCATTGGACGCAACAATTGCCGAAGCCTTGGGAGAGGGAGGAATCGGATGAAGCGCCAAGTCGACTACACATGGCGGCTAGCGGAGCTGATGGCCCGCCACGGCCTGCACAACAGCACCGCGCTGATCCCCCGGCTGCATGAACGCGGGATCACTCTCTCGCGGCCACAGGTTTACCGGCTCGTGAATCAGCGGCCAGAGAGAGTGTCGTTGCAGATGGTCGCAGCGCTATGCGACATATTCGGCTGCGGCATTGAGGATTTGGTGACGGTTACCGCCACCGACGCTCGTCGCCAGAAGACCGGCTCGACACCGAACGTCGTCGAGCTCAACAGGGCGATCAGGCCTAAGCGGGCACGGGTGATCTCCGATGACGATTGAGATCAATCCACGATCGACGACTCGCGGGCGGCCACGAACAAAGGGAACTCTCACCTGCGCCCGATGCAGCCGCCAGGCCAAGAAACTCCGCGCCCGCTGGCCAGAGGGCGCGATCTGCGGCACCTGCTTTCACGAGGCGATGCGGACCTACGGACACTGCCCAGGCTGCGGTTTCGAACGACTTCTGCCAGGCAGGGGCGATATCGGAGGTCAACCAGTATGTGTCGAATGCGCTGGCATCAGCGATGATTTCCATTGCGACAGATGCGGAGTCGAAGCCGAATTCTATCGCCATGGCATCTGCGCCAGATGCGCACTCAGAGAGGACCTCACGCTTCTGCTCTTGCACTGCCCCGCCGATCCGCAAGCGATGAAAACACTCGTTGATGCATTCTGCAATGTCGATCGGCCCGAAAGCATCCTCACCTGGAAACGTCCGGAACAAGTGCGAGACCTATTGCGCCGCCTAGCATCCGGCGAAATACCACTCACACATGAGGGTCTAGATGCCGAAGGAGCCGGCAAGCGTGTGAACCACCTGCGAAGCGTCCTCGAACATCACGGCCTACTCCCCCCGCGTGACGGCCGCCTCGCGCACTTCGAATCATGGATCTCCGCCAAGCTCGATACAATCCCCGAAAAGTCGGTACGCCAGCCAGTTGAGCAATTCGCGACATGGCACCACCTCAACCGCGTCAGAAGAATATCGGCAGACGGACATGAGACCCGCGGACCGGTCCACGCATCAAAGCAAGACATCACTGAGACCATCAAATTCCTGGCCTGGCTGCACGAGAGCTACGCGCGCACTGCGGAGACCTGCACCCAGCAAGACGTCGACGAATGGCTTGCGAACGGTCCGACCACCCGACACTTCATCCGGACATTCTTCGTTTGGGCGAGAAGCGCCAGGATCAACCGAACGATCTCGATCGACCATCGGCAACCGAAGTCAGTCCGCGTCTTCACGCAGGAGCAACGCCTTGCATGGTTGCGTGAATTACTCACGGGCAACAGCGAATCCCTACCCTATCGAGTAGCCGCCATTCTCCTGCTGCTCTACGCACAGCCACTGGTGAAAATCGCTGGACTCCGAACGACAGATGTCGTTGTCACACCATCAGAGATCCGATTGGCGCTGGGTTCTGAGCCAGTCCCAGTTCCAGCACCGTTCGACAAGCTTCTCGCAGATCACCTAGCCAACCGCCCGAATCTCCGCACGACTGCGGGCCTCGAGAGCGAATGGCTTTTCCCTGGCTATCGCGCAGGACGACATGTCCTTCCCGACACCATCATGCAGCGGGTCCGAAACCTCGGGATAAATCTGCTTGGCGCCCGCAACACCGCACTACGAACCCTCGTCACCCAAGTCCCGCCGCCCCTCGCTGCCGAAATGCTCGGCTACAGCACACAGGTCGTGCATAAACACGCAGAACTGGCGGCACAGCCTTGGGCCCGGTATTCCGCTGGCCGACAGGGATGACCATGACTTCTTCCTCAACAGGATGAACCAAAAGGCGCGCTATTTCCGGAAATGCTGTTTTGCGAAGTCTTTGGCGATTTCTGTCGCAACGAATTTGCAACTTGAAGTATCATGGATCCATTTGCGGAAGTATAATATTCTGACGTGACGGGTCCCCTTGAAAAGTTTCACATTACACTCCCCTTTTCTGGGGTCTCCGGGCCCGAAGTAGGCCTCATCCGCATCGGGCACCTGAGGTAAGGGAGCATAGATGGTGCCCGCCATTTCATCGGCCGGCTTCGGAGTTTTCTCCAGGGTGGCATAATCGTAAATAGAAATCGAACTGAAACGCGCCTTGTTGAATTCATCCAGGTTGCATTCCGTAGCCGCTTCATCCCTTAAGCATTTGCTAACCTTTTCGTCCCCCCAAACGCATTCGGTCGTCACCACCTCGTCGGATGATTGTCGACGGCCTGCCGTGAGTTTTCCTGCTTCCTCCAATACATCGAGAGAGTAATCCGATAGATCATCGCACTCGAACGAGCTCCGGGTTCGCGCCTGGTCTCGATCAGAGCAGGCGGAAAGTAGCGAGAGCGCGGGTATCAGTACAGCGACAGTACAAAAGGCCTTGAGGAGTGCCCCCGTCCAAGATCGAATCACAGCAGCATTGAAACAGGAGGAGCACTGTCGCGCCAGCCGTCATAAGTCGGGGCTGAAGCGGGGCTCGCGCTGTACCACGTTGTTCTCGGCGGCACCCCGACTGGACGCGGGCGAAGACTACTTCGTCAGCTATCTCACGGCCGACCAGGGCGCCGATGTTGTGAGAGCGCGTGCTCGAGTCAAGTCCACAGACGAATACGCCAGCATCGAATATGCAGGGTTACCAGTAATACCCATATACAGCACCTGTGACCCTCCGCCGGCTCTCCTCCGGAGAACGACCGACCCTAGCGCCACTGCCCCCGATAACAGTGCGTTGTGCACAGTCGACCACCGAAATACGCTGACGTTCTTACACGTGGTAGTCAGGACGGTGCAGTGGGATCTCTGGGTGTTCATTTCGCTCTGACACCGGAACAGGCGCGAGCACTGCTCGGCGCGGAAGATCCGGATGATCTCTTGGCGCTTGTCGAGATGGTCGAGGAAGAGCTGGCCGACGAGGCCGATCAGGTGAGCAGCGACAAAGCGTGGGATGCCATTCATCGGTGCCTGTCCGACGGCACACTCGATCCCGCCGGCGGCACCTACCCACTCTCCTACGCTGTGCTCGGCGGAACTCGACTGGATGCGGGCGAAGACTATTTCGTCAGCTATCTCACGTCCGAGCAGGTCGACGATGTCGCACGGGCGTTGGCGCCACTGGACGAACAGTCGTTCCGCGAACGCTTTTTCGCACTGGACTCCGACGACTATGCCGGGCCCCGCGACACGGACGACTTCGCCTATACCTGGTCGAACCTCGTTGATATCAGGGCCTTCTTCGCCCGGACGGCGCAGCTCGGTGGCCACGTGATCTTCACGGTGGACCAGTAGGGTCTAGTTCCAATTGTCGATCCGCACATCGCGCGGATCCGGTGCCCCCGTTCCGGTTTCGACGTAACTCTTGAGGCTCATCAAGAACAGCGCCCACTTGGTGCTGCAGTGGTGCATGAACTCGACGGGTTCGCGCCAGCCTTGATGCTGGAACAGCACGATCGCGTGGTCACCCTCGCGTTTGAGGGCGAACGAGACCTCGGTGCCCACCCACTCCTCGGGGCCGTCGACGACCTCCCATCGCACCCGCTCGGCGGGCCGCAGGTCGGTGATCTTCATGTCGAACCCTTCCTTGCCCTCGGGTCCGAAGCGGAACCTGATTACTCCCCCGGCGCTTTCGTCACCGTAGGTGTTGGTGGTCCACCAGTTGGCGAGTCCGTCGATCGTTGTCAGTGCCGTGTAGACATCGTCGAGGGGTGATTCGATCCCGACCCGATGCAGAATGTCGACCATTTCGGAGTTCCTCTCTCACTTCTTCTCTTTGGTGCGTTGAATCGCCTCGGCGATCTTCTTGATGCGCTGCAGCCGGGCATCCCACGCGGAGCCGACCGCGTCGAGCTGGGCAACCGCGCGAGCCAGTTGGGCGGCGTCGACGTGGTAGCGGTGTTCGCGACCGGACGGCGTGCCGTGCACCAGGCCGGCCCGGTCCAGGACGCCGAGATGGCGCGCGACGGCCTGTCGCGTCACGGGCAGCTGTTCACTGAGCGAGGTCGCGGTGCCGCCGCCCTCGGAGAGCAGCAGATCGAGCATGCGACGCCGGGTCGGATCCCCTATCGCGGACCAGAGATCGTCATCGACGGCGGTGCTCATCGGCCCGCACCGACCTTCGCGGCGTACGCCACGAGACGCGGTAGGAACAGCTCCCAGCCTTCGATGTGGGAGTTGTATTCGCGCTCCAGTACTGCGATCTCCCAACCCCGCTCGCGGAACCCGACCTCGGTCATCTGCACGGTGGTGCCCGTCCCGGACGGGCTGAGTTCGAAGGTGACGAACAGCGAATTCCCGGCGTCGGCAGCGTCGTCCGCCGGGTGTCCCCAGCGGAACGAGAACAGCTTGGGCGGTAGCGCGTCGACGACGGTCAGCAAGGCGACGGAGGCGTCCGGTGCGTTCCGGTCACCCCACACGAGTTCGCCGACCGCGCCGGGCACCGGATCGAGCGACGCCTCGTCGGGCCACCACTCGCGCAGATGTTCGGGACTGCTGATGACTTCGTAGACCACCTCCGGGGTGGCCTCGATGTACAGGGACCGTTCGATGCGTCCGTACTCCATGTCCGAGCCTCTCGACGTGCAACATTTTGTTGCACGTGACGTTAGCTGGTGATGCCGTAATGTGCAACACTTCGTTGCGCAACAGGGCGACCCGAGCGCCGGAAACCTTCAGTGCCGGATAATTCGAAGGTCCCAATTAGAGTGATCGTTTAAGCTCTGTTGGGGGCTCGGGAAGCCATTTGATCGGGTGGGCCACATGGAAACGCACTATGGTGCCGACCGGGTGACGGCGACGCAAAGCGCGTTGACGCAACTGGTCGCTGGATTCGACAGCGCTTGGGAGGGCGCCGCCGAACCCCCGGACCTGGCCGCGCACCTGCCGGCCGAGGCCGGACTGCGCCGATCCGCCCTGATCGAACTGATCAAGGTCGACCTCCAGCACCGCTGGCGAGCCACCGGCAACGGCAAGCGACTCGCGGACTACCGGGCCCAATTCCCCGAACTCGACACCGCCCCACTGCCGCCGGACCTCATCTACGAGGAGATCACCGCACGCAGCCGCGGCGGCGACGACCTCGACCTCACCGAATACGAGCACGAGTTCGCCACCCAGATGGCGCAGATCGCCGAACGCCTGGACACCGGCGAGAACTTCCGCACCACCCTGCTCGCCGACGCCACCGCGTCCAACGCACTCGACACCATCGCGCCCGGCAACACCATCGATGACTTCGACCTGCTCATCGGACTCGGACAAGGCGCGTTCGCCCGCGTCTTCCTCGCCAGGCAACGGTCGATGCAACGCCTTGTCGCCGTGAAGATCTCCCGCGACCGCGGCAGCGAACCGCAGACCCTCGCCCAGCTCGACCACGAACACATCGTGCGCGTCTTCGACCAGCGTCAGATCGAAGAACAACACCTCAAGCTGATGTACATGCAGTACGTGCCGGGCGGCACCCTGCTCGGCGTCCTGCGCCTGCTCCGCACCACGCCGATCGACCAGCGCAGCGGACAGCTCCTGCTCGATGCCGTCGACACCGCGGTCACCTCCGGTGGCGTGCTCACACCCCAACCGTCCACCACCCGAACCGAACTCGCGAACCTCACCTGGCCCGAGGCGGTCGCGTGGCTGGGCAGCCGACTCGCCACCGCGCTGGACTACGCCAACCGCGCCGGCGTCCTGCACCGCGATATCAAGCCCGCCAATGTGCTGCTCACCGTCGACGGACAACCCAAACTCGCCGACTTCAACATCAGCTTCAGCACGCACATCCCGGGCGCGAGTCCCGTGGCGTACTTCGGTGGGTCGCTGGCGTATATGTCGCCCGAACAGCTCGAGGCCTGCCATCCGGCGATCCCCACCACCGCCGCCGACCTGGACACCCGCAGCGACCTCTATGCCCTCGCGGTCGTCCTGTGGGAACTGCTGACCGGGCGGCTCCCGTTCGCCGACGAGATCGGCATCGGCGAATCCGACACCTCACTGACCCGGATGATCGAACTGCGCAGGCGTCCGATCGACGAACGCCGCAGCAGCGCCCCCGCCGACTGCCCGCAGATCCTGCGGCACGCCCTGCTCACCTGCCTGTCCCCCGACCGCGACGACCGCTACCGCACCGGCGCCGAACTCGCCGAGCAACTGAACCTGGCGCTGGACCGCACCGCGCGCGACCTCATCGACCCGCCCTCGCACAGCTTGCGCGGCCGGTTGCGGATGCGGCCGATGCCCGTCGTCACGCTGTCCAGCGCGCTCGGGCAACTACTCGGCGGCATGTACCTGGCAGGACACAACACCAGGCTGCTCGACCTCGAACTCAGCGCCGACGGACGCGCAGAACTCACCCGACTCGCGCTGATCACCGCCGCCATCGGATACCCGATCGGCATCGGACTGCTGCTGTATTGGTGCCGGTTGGTGTTCCTGGTTCCCGAGGGACTGCGGCGCGGCAAACGCTACGACGACAAGACTCTCGCCAAAGCCCGCGCGGACACCCTCGCCTGCAGCGACCGCATCGCCACCGTCGCGTTCACAGGCTGGGTGCTCGCACTCGGCGTCTTCCTGGTCAAGCTGCACTACATCGGCGACCTCTCCCCTGGACTGCTGATCAACCTGATCGCCTCGCACCTCGTCGCCGCGGCCGTCGCGGTCGTCTACACCTACTTTCCGGTGACCTTCTTCGTACTCCGTTGGTACTACCCCGGATTGGTCGCCGCCGGACACAGCTCCCCCGGCGAGGCTGTGCAGCTGCATCGGCTCGCGCGACGCAGCCGGATCTACCTCGGCATCGCCGCCTCCGTGCCGTTGTTCGGGGTCGCGGCGGGCGTCGCGTTCCTGGACCCGACCCAGCAGCAGACGGTCATCGCCTCCATCGTGGCGCTGTGCGTGTGCGGGCTGTTCGCGTTCGTCGGTGCGCTGCGGGTGTTCTACACGCTCGAATCGGATCTGCATGCGCTACACCGGATCGTGGATCCGCACGCTCGGCCTTGAGGGGCCAACCTCTCCTGTCCGTGCGGTTTTGGTTGTTGGCTGTTTCTCGAGGTGCCTGAGTAGAGCTGTATATGCATATATACGCACAGGGGCGTACCACCATGTTTGTTGACTGTAGAGATCTGAACGTCCACACGCCCGAAGGCGCCGGCGATCAGTTGTGGCTAAACAGCAGATCCGCTTCCCGCTTACGAGCAGTCCCCAGGCGGCGTCCGCACGCGCCACCTGTCCCCTCCCCAGGCACCTCTCCTCTTGTAGTTCCCTCCGGCCGCGCACCCTTTCGTGCCGCACAGTCCCCCGCGCCGCCTCCCCACCCGTGCAGCCCCCCAGGCGACAAGTACCGCCTTCCTCTCCCTGCGCACTTCTCGTCGTCCTGCGCACCTCTCGTAACGAGCAGTCCCCCAGGCAACCTCCACACCCGCGCGGCCCTCCATAGGCGATAAGTACCGCTCCCCCTCGCTGCGCACTTCTCGTCGTCCCGCGCGCGTGTCAGCTGACCGACATACGCGCGGGATGCCAAAAGATGCGCGGCAGGCTCCCTGCGGACTTCCTTGCGCCCGAGGGTAACCCGACTCCCCCAGCTGGATGTTCTTGTCCACCAAGATCACTGAATCGGGATTCGCTGAATAGTCGTGAGGTGAACTAACGTTCAGTCGGTGCTTGGACATTCACATGCGACCAGTGGCGCTTTGGCCTGGTCGGGGGCGGCAGCGGCGCTGCCCGTCACGATCTTGACCTACCCCACGATTCAAGGCGCCACCGGACATCTCGGGCCCGTCGATCTGCTGCTGGGAACCTTCCTCACAGCCGGAGCCGCGTTGCTGCCGGACGCCGATCACCCCAACGGGACCATCGCGCATGTACTCGGCCCGCTTTCCTACACGCTCTGCAAGATCATTTCGTGGGTATCCGGCGGACATCGGCATGCCACGCACTCCTTGGCTTTCGTGGCCGCCGTGACGTACGGAACGTGGGCCGGCGAGCACTGGATCGGGCGCTGGTTCACCCTCGGACTCGTCTTCTTCCTACTCGCCCTGGCCGTGCGCGCCCTACACCTCTGTCCATCGGGCGACGGATTCTCCGCCTGGGGCACCGTCGTCGTGCTCGCCGCGGCCGGGACGTTCGCCATGGACCACTGGATCGCCGACAAGCCCGTCTGGTTGCCGTTCTGCGTCGGCCTCGGCGCCCTGACCCACCTGCTCGGCGACTGTCTCACCGACCGTGGCTGCCGCCTGTTCTGGCCGTTCAAACTCCGCACCAGCCTGCCGATCATCGAGCGCACCGGGAACAAGGTCGAAACGTGGATCCTGTCCCCGCTCTTCGTGATCGGCACCCTCGCCGTGCTCTGGTACGCGATCACCCACCAGCCGTAGGGGCACTCGCCGCAGCGGTCCAGTACGCCGAGATGGCGTGCGACGGCCTGGTCGCGTCACGGGCAGCTGTTCACTGAGCGAGGTCGCGGTGCCGCCGCCCTCGGCGAGCAGCAAACTGTTCGCTGAGAACACGCGCCTGCGCGACGGACGGCGCCGCTGTTCCGATGAAGCGATCTCACGACCGGAAAGGTCGACGATGTCGCACGGGGATCATCTGGTGTGGTGTGCCGCGAGTACGGGAAAGTTCAAGGCCGCAACCGAAGTCGCGGCCGCCAACGAACCCGACGACACCACTCGTGCCGGGCTGCACTGGACACTCCGGCCGCGGGCACACCGACCGATGCACCTGGCGCATCCGCAGCGACCACGACGCCGCCGTGGCCTCGCGAACAGCGCGCGCTTCTCGCAGAGCACATATACGGCAACCTCGCCCGCGGTAGGTGCCGTGTCCGGTGTCGACGGATTTCCCGTGCCAGACAGACCGAGGTCCATGCCTCGCGAAAAGTGTGCCCTCTTCGTCTGGGCGGTTTTTTGATCGTGCCCACTTTCTTACCGCAGGATTCATACAGGATTGCACACATGGCTAGATGCGCATATCTACGTATGGACATGTCATTTAGTTGTGCTGCCGTCGGCGGCTGCTCGCGCCCGGGCGCGGCACGTATCGCACTCGCCTGCGCAATCCCCCTCCCTGGATCCGATTCCACCAGGCACCTCCTACCCCGGCGTTACGCTGAGACGTGCTCGCATCGACGATGAATCCGCAACGCTGGACCCCTCCCCCCGCTTCGCGGCGTGCGCGCGAAACACACAGCACGCCACCACTTCCCGCGCTGACGCGAGTAGAGTTGCCCGCGGCGGGTCCCGAGGATGTGGTGCGCACGCCCGACGGACGACTGCTCACCGGAACCGGTGACGGTGCGATTCACAGCATCGACCCGGCGACCGGCGAGGTGCGGTTACTGGCGAACACCGGCGGGCGGCCGCTCGGCTTGCACGCCGACCCCGACGGCACCGTGCTGATCTGCGACTTCGAGCGTGGCCTGCTCGAACTGCGACCGGACGGCACCCTCGAGGTGCTCGTCGACGAGTTCGACGGGGCGCGACTCCCCTTCGCCAGCAACGTGGTTCGCGACACGGACGGAACCATCTACTTCTCCTCGTCGACCAGCCGGTATCCGCTGGACCAATACATGGGCGACCTGCTGGAGCATTCCGGGACGGGCAGGCTGTTCCGGCGCGATCCGTCGGGAAAGGTCGAATTGCTGCTCGACGGACTGCATTTCGCGAACGGTGTGGTGCTCGCGCCGGATCGTTCGTGCGTAGTGGTCGCCGAAACGGGCGGATACCGGCTGACCCGGCACTGGTTGACCGGCCCCAAGGCAGGCACCCGGGACCTGCTCATCGAGAATTTGCCCGGCTTCCCGGACAATCTGGGCCTCGGCAGCGACGGGCTCATCTGGATCACCCTGCCCAGCGCCCGAATTCCGATCCTGGACCGGCTGCTTCCCCTGCCCGGAATACTGCGCCGGATCGTGTGGGCGCTGCCGGACTGGGTGCAGCCGAAGCCGGCGAAGACGATCTGGGTGATGGCGGTCGACTTCGACGGCAACACAGTGCACGACCTGCAGACCGAGGGCACGAACTTCGCGATGGTCACCGGCGTCGTCGAACACGAGGGCACGCTGTACCTGGGCAGCCTCACCGAGTCCGCCGTCGGAGTCACGCGCGTTCCGTAGCACGCGGAGCGCCGCGAGAAGCGAGTTACTGGGTGTCCGATGCTAACTGCGGCACTCCCTGGAGGATGCTTCGGCTCAGCGCGGGTGGGTCATGCTCCGAC
>NZ_BAUA01000113.1 GCF_000710915.1 Nocardia brasiliensis IFM 10847 | reverse complement strand
GCGGAGCGAAGCCGTGATCGCGGGCAGCGGGGCCGCCCGCGACCGCCTTCCCGCGACGGGCGTCATCGGGCTGTGTGCGCTGATCGTCGTCGCCGAGGGCTACGACCTCATCATGTACGGTGCGATGCTGCCCGCGCTGCTCGACGAAACCGGTTGGGGGATGACCAAATCCACGGCGGGCACGGTCGGCAGCATGGTCTATGTCGGGATGACCGCCGGTGCGCTCACCGGCGGCAGGCTGGCCGATCGGTTCGGGCGGCGGCGCCCGCTGCTGGTCGCCGTCGGCTGGTTCACCGGCTGGACCGCGGCCTGCGGGCTGGCCGGCTCCGTGGCGCAACTGGGCGCGTTCCGCCTGCTCGCCGGGATCGGCATGGGCGCCGCCGCCGCGGTCGCGTTGGCGCTGGCCAAGGAGTACACCGCGCCCGGCCGCACCAGCCTGACCGTCACTGTGCTCATGGCCGGTATCCCGATCGGCGGCATCACCTCCGCGCTCGCCGGGTTGGCCCTGCTGTCCGAGCACGGCTGGCGGCCGCTGTGCTGGATCGGCGCGATCGGCTCCGCGCTGGTCCTGCTCATCGCGATCGTCTTGCTGCCCGAGTCCAGGGAATTCGCGCGCACCCGCACCCCGAGCCGGGTACGCGAACTGTTCACCGCACCCCGCGGACCGATGACGATCCTGTTCGCGGTAGCTGCGTTCGCGGAATTGCTCACCTGGTACGGGCTGAACACCTGGATCACCACGCTGATGCGGGAACTGCGCTATCCGATGACGTCGGCGCTGCAGTTCTCGCTGACGCTCAACAGCGGCGCGGTCATCGGATCGTTCGCGCTCGCCGCGGCGGCCGTGCGGTGGGGCGCGCGCCCCGTGGCGAGCGTGAGCGCGTGCGTCGCCGCGGCCATGGTCGCGGCCTGCGCCACGGGACTGTCGGACCGGCTGCTGCTACTCGCCGTCATCGCGGCGCTCGGCGCGGCCGCGCATTCGACCTTGAATCTCATCAACGCCGCTGTGGCGGACGCCTATCCGGCCGACCTGCGCGGTAGCGCGCTCGGCTGGTCCAATGGCGTCGGCAGACTCGGCGCGGTGGCCGCGCCCACCCTCGGTGGCTGGGTACTGGCCGCGACCGGGCCGCTGCAGGTTTTCCAGACCTTCATCCTGACCTCGGTCTGCGCCGCCCTTGTGCTGGCGGCGCTGACCCGCACCGGCCGCGCGAGCCGACCGGCCCCGGTCGATCGAGCGCGGGTGGCCGGATGAACACGACACCGCATCCCGGGTGGGTCGGACCGCGGAGGGGGCGGCCCGACCCACACTCCCAGCGCGCCCCACCGCCCGCGCCGCGCCGGCTTCCGTCGCCGCATCGAGGGGTTGCGGTGCGAGCGGCCGGCACCGAGGTGGCGTCGGGCGACCCGGCGGCGCGCGGACAGCGGAGGGAGGACCGCTGCCGCCCGTCCCGGCTCGACGCTCCAACCAGCCGACATCCCTTGCCCAGCAGGGGATGTCGGTTTGTAGTCGGCCGGTTCAGGACAGCGGGGACAAGGCGTTGTCGCGGTATCGGTCGCGGACCGCGTAGCGGCGGACCTTGCCGCTCGACGTGAGCGGGATGGAGCCGGGGGTGATCAGGACCACGTCGGTCAGGCGCAGGCCGTGGTGTTCGCCGATCGCGGTACGCACGGCGGTGGTTATCTCGGCTCTGGTGGCGGCGTCGGCCGGGTGGTCGCGATTCAGTTCGGCCACCAGCACCAGCTCGGGGTCGTCGTGATCGAGCACCTGAAAGGCCGCACAGCGGTCGGGCCGCAGCGCCGGGTGGCTGTCCATCGCGGTGGCTTCGAGGTCGGAGGGATAGTGGTTGTAGCCGTCGATGATGATGAGGTCCTTACGACGACCGGTGACATAGAGCTGTCCCTCGTGCACGAAGCCGAGATCGCCGGTGCGCAGGAAGTTTCCGGCATGGCCGGGGACGGTCGCGCCGAAGGTCTCGGCCGTGGCTTCCGGCGCGTCCCAGTACCGGGCGCCGACACTGTCTCCGCGCAAACAGATTTCGCCGACCTGCCCGGCCGGCAGCGGGCTGAGGGTATCGGGGTCGGCGAGCACGAACTCGTAGGCGTCGTTGAGTTCACCGCTGGCCACCAACCTGCGACCGCCACTCGGCACCGGTTCCACCCGCCCCTTGGCCAGCGCGGTCGGGTCGACCTCGACGGTGGTGAGCCCGCTGCCGCGTGGGCCGCCGGTCACCAGCAGTGTCGCCTCGGCGAGGCCGTAGCACGGGAACAGACTGGCGGCGTCGAAACCCGCGTCGCCGAAATGCTCGGCGAAGGCGAGCATCGTGTCCACCCGAACGGGTTCCGCGCCGCAGAGCGCCACCCGCAGCGGCGAAAGGTCGTATTTGCCGACCTGCGGGGCAGCCACCCGCCGCACCGCGAGCGCGAAAGAGAAATTGGGGGCGACCGTATGGGTGGCGCCGAAGCGCGACATCGCCGCTATCCAGCGCGCCGGCCGTTGCACGAAGGCCAACGGGGACATGCTGATCACGGAGGAATCGCTGTACACCGGGTAGGTCACCATGCTGAGCAGGCCCATGTCGTGGAAGGTCGGCAGCCACGCCACGCCCACTCCCGCACCGATCTTCCCGGTGACCAGTCGCAGATTGGCGAGCACGTTGCCGTGGGTGAGCACGACTCCTTTGGGCTCGCCGGTAGAACCGGACGAATATTGCAGGTGCGCAACGGTTTCGGCCGTGATGCCCGGATCGCGGTACCGGTCGGCCGTCGCCGGGTCTACCTGATCGGTGACCACGGTACGCAGCTGGGTGAACCCCTTGCTGTGCGCCAGCACCGGTGTCAGCAGCGGTTCGATATCGGCACTGGTGAGCAGCAGCCGCGCCCCGGAGTTGGCGGTGATGGACGCCAGCCGCGCCAGCGAGTCGGCCAGCTTGTTCGGCTGCGGCGGCGCCACCGGCACCGCGACCACACCGGCATACAGGCAGCCGTAGAAGGCGACGACGAATTCCAGACCGGGCGCGTAGAGCAGCAGCGCCCGTTCCCCCGGCCGGGTGACCTCGGCCAGCCGCACGGCCACCGCTCGGGCCGCCCGGTCCAGATCCGCGAAAGTCATTGCCGCACTGACTTCGTCACCGTCGCCGAGATGCCGGAACCGCACCTCGTCCGGCCTGGCGGCGGCCCGCATGGTCAGCATCTGCACGAGGGTTACCGGCTCTACCGGGAAGAAGGTTGTCATGCTTGCACTCCTGCGCTACGACGACCGAAATATGCTCTGGCCCCGTTCGATTCGGCGGGGCGCAGCGGAAAGCGCCGGGCGGGCCGGTGACTGACGAAGGCGCCGACGTGGCGCGGGCTCAAACCGAAGCGATGGACGTACCCGACGGGCAACTCGACACCGTCGACGCCGGTGACCACCGTGCGCCCGGACGCATCCGCCCCGACTTCGAGGGTGTCGGGAGATATCGTCAGCCCGCTGCCCAGCCATTTCAGGTAGCTCTCCTTGGCCACCCAGTGGTGCAGGAACCGGCGGCGGTCGGCCCGGACCAGGTCCGCCTCGGCACGGGTGAGCACTCGGGCGGCCAGCGCCACCTGATCGAAGTCGGTGTCCAGCGATTCGATATCGACGCCGACCGCGCCCGATCCGGCCACCGCGACAACGGCGCAGTCGGTCGTGTGCGTGAGATTGAATTGCAGTGCGTGGCCTGGCAATTCCGGTTTGCCGTGTACGCCCGCGGTGAATTCCAACGTGTCGGGGGCGATTCCGGTGTACGCCGCGAGCACGCGACGCAGCGTGGCCCGGATCCGAATGAAGTCGTTCGCGAACCCCGCCGTGCCGAAGCGGGTGCTGCGGTCGAGTTCCGCGGCGTCCAGTACGCGACGGTCTTGCGGCGCGCACTCCCCCGTCAGCGCCGTCCACCACAGTTCGACGTCGTCCGGCGCGATCGTCCGGCGCGGGGCCGTGCCGCCGATCACGGCGACCCCATCAGGCATTGGCGCACCCGCCGGAGCACGGCGTCGCGGTGGGTCACCGGGAAGAAGTGCCCGCCGGGCACGAGCCGGATATCGACTCCGGCCGAACCGCATTCGGCCCACGGCTCGAGCTCGGCCATGGTGACGTGCGAATCGGCGCTCCCGCTCAGCACGGTGATCGGCACGTCGAGCCGCGGGTGCGGCCGATAGTGGTAGGTCTGATCCACCCCCAGATCGGCGCGCATCAGCGCGAGCACCTGGGCGCGCATCTGTTCGTCCGCGAGTACCTCCTCGGGTGTGCCGCCGAGCCGGTACACGATCTCGAGCAGCGTCGCGTCGGAGGCCATGCGGACCCACGGTAACCGCGAAGGATGTTGTGGCGCACGACGTCCGGACACGATCAGGTGCACCGGCCGCGGTCCCGCACCGGCGGCGAGCCGCCGGGCCAGCTCGTAGGCGACGAGCGCGCCCAGGCTGTGCCCGAACAGCGCGAACGGCTCCTGCCACGCACCGTCCAGCACCGCGAGCAGGTCGTCGAGCAGCGCCCCGAGGTCCTCGAACGGCTGGTCCCGCAGCCGCAGTTCCCGGCCGGGCGGCTGCAATGGGACCACGTCGACCTCGGGACGCAACTGCTTGCGCCACGGCAGGTAGGTCGAGGCGCCCGCGCCCGCGTGCGGCAGGCAGTACAGCGTGGCGGCCGCGCCACCGGCCCCCGGATACGGCATCCATCTGCCCGCGGCGATGGTCGGCGCGCTCATGCCCGCACCTCGCTGACGCTCGGGCGGACCCCCACTTCGGGAGTCTCCACCGTCAGGTACGCCGGTGGCGGCGGGGGCGGTTCGGCCGGCGCGGCCAGCAGCGTGACACCGTCGCGTTCGCCCGCCTCGGTGAAACCGGCGAACCGGTACGTGATGTACATGATGCGATTCCGTTCCGTGGCAACGTATTCGGCGAGCAGCCGGGCACCGTGGTCCTGCGCGAGCCGGAGCACATGGTGCAACAGCACCGTTCCGACACCACGGGAGATCACCCGGCACGACATCAACAGCAGCTTCAACCGCCATTCGTGCGCACCGCGCTGCACCAGCGCGAGACCGACCTGCCCGTAGCTGCCGTAGCGATCCTCCAGCTCCGCCATCAGCAGCAGATACTCGTCGGAGGTGGCGCAGGCGGCGAGTTCCTCGGCCGAGTACATGATGCCGGTGGAGTTCAGCTGATTGGTCCGCACGACGAGTTCCTCGGCGCGACCGAGGTCCGCGGCAGCGGCCGGGCTGATCCGGAAGCGCATGCCGAGCGTGGCGAGGAATTCCTCGTTGGTGCCCGCGAAGCGCTCTTCGGCCACGCCGCGTTCGATGCTCGCCCGGTACATATGCCGCCGATTACGCGCGTCCGCGCTCACCTGCCGCGGCCGGAATTCCGGGCGATCCGCCAGCGACACAATCTCTTCGGCGTCGATACAGAGCACCTCGGGATGGGCGAACGCGACCTCGTCACGTTCCATCGCCTGGTCGTCGACGAAGGCGAGGGTATCGATCCCGATATCGAGTCGCTGAGCGATGGCGGCCACCGACACCGACTTATCGGCCCAGCCGATCTGCGGGTGCAGGAAGTAGTCGGCGATGCCGAGCTCGGTGAGTTTCGCGAGCGCGAGTTCGGGATCGTTGCGACTGGCGATCGAATGCAGTATTCCGCGTTCGTCCAGCGTGGTGATGGTTTCCCGGATACCGGGTTTCAGGTCGGTGACGGTGGCCTGCTCGAGCAGTACGCCGTCCCAGAGCGTGTGGTCGAGATCCCAGACCACGCATTTGATCTGACGGGGGCGCTTGCGCACCTCGGCGTTCATCGAATTCCCCTTCCCGCTGCGCAGATCCGGCCGACTCAAGCAATGGCGACGACCCGCGCCCGATTCAGGCACGCGTCGGTGGCGATCAGGACGTGTTGCAGCTGGGTGCTGCCTTCGATGATCTCCATGACCTTGGCGTCGCGCAGGTACCGTGCGACGGGGTACTCCTCGCTGCAGCCGCGCGCGCCGTGCAGCTGCACCGCGTCGTTCGCGGCCGCCACCGCCGCGGTCGCGGCGAACTGCTTGGCCATGCAGGTCGCCATGATGGTGTCGGGACTGCCCGCGTCCTTCAGCCGGGCAGCCTGCCACACCAGCAGCCGCGCCGCCCTGGTGTTGGTGGCGATGGTGGAGATCATCTGTTGCACCAGCTGGTGTTCGCGCAACAGCGCACCGCCCTGACGACGGGTGCTCGCATAGCGCACGCAGGCCTCCAGGCAGGCCTGCAGGAGACCGACACAGCCGGCAGCCACACTGAACCGGCCGATATCGAGGACGCCGGTGGCGATGGCGAGCCCCATTCCCTCGGGTCCGATCATCGCGTCCGGTCCCACCCGGCAGTGCTCGAAGACGATCTCGGCCACCTGACTGCCACGCGTCCCGGTGACGTGCTCGACCGGACTGCGCCGCACGCCGGGTTCGGCGGCGTCCACCAGGAAGGCCGCCGGACCTTTCGCGGTGCGGGCGAAAACTAGCAGCACGTCGGCGAGTTGGCCGCCGGTGACCCAGAGCTTGTGCCCGTTCAGCACCCACTGCTCGCCCTCGCGCACGGCCGTGGCCTGCAGCGCGGCGAAATCGCTGCCCGCGTCCGACTCGGTGAGACAGAACGCGCCGAGCGCGGCCCCCGCCACCAGATCGGCCCGCCACCGGCGCCGCATCGTCTCGCTGCCCCAGCGATCCAGCGCGTAGAGCACCATCGAGTGCACGGTCAGCAGGCTGCGCATGGCCGCGCAGCCGCGCCCGATCTCCTCGTGCAGTTCGGCCAGCACCGTCATGCCCGCCCCGGTGCCGCCGTCGGCTTCCGGCAACACCGCGCCCCAGAGACCGCGGGCGGCGAACTCCCCCACCATCTTTGCGTCGATGCGGCCCGCGCGATCGAACTCCGCGGCGCGCGGCGCCAGCACCTGGTCGACGAACGCGGTGATCTCCGCCCGCGGCCGCATCACGCCACCTCGGTCGCCGCATCCCGGCCGCCGATCCGGCCGACCAGCGCCAGCATCCGGTCCACCGTGCGGAAATTGTCCAGCATCAGTTCGTCGTTCGGAATCCGTTCGCCCAGTTGTTGTTCGATGAACATGACCAGCTCCATCGCGAACAGCGAGTTGACGAAGCCGCTTTCGAAGATGTCCCGATCGTCCTGGAGTTCACCGGCGGGAAAGCGCTTGGCGACGAATTCACGGAGTTCGGAACGGGCATCGGAGAACATGTCTGCGGTCCTGTCGGTTACGGGGGCAAGGAGGCGGGGCTGCGCTCAGGAGTACGAGAAGAAGCCCTGACCGGTTTTACGGCCGTGCAGGCCGGCGTCGACCATCTTCTTCAGCAGCGGACAGGGCCGATACTTGCTGTCGCCGTAGAACTCCTGCAGTCCTTCGATGCTGTAGAGGATGGTGTCGAGCCCGATGAGATCCGCGGTCTCCAGCGGACCCGAGGCGTGCCCGAAGCAGGAGCGGAAGATCTCGTCCACCTCGGCCGCGCCCGCCACGCCGTCCTGCAGCAGGAATATCGCCTCGTTGACCATCAGCATCAACACCCGATTGGATACGAAACCCGGCATGTCGTTCACGACGATGCCGCGCTTGCCGAGACCGTCGAGCAGGTCCTGCGCCGTCGCGATGGTGGACTCGGAGGTGTGCCAGCCGCGGATCACCTCCACCGTGGACTTCATCGGCACCGGATTCATGAAATGCATGCCCAGCACCCGGTCGGGCCGGGTAGTCGCCGCGGCGATCTTGGTGATCGGAATGCACGACGTATTCGCCGCGAACACCGTTTCGGGCGGGCAGATCCGGTCCAGCTGCGGATAGATCTCGGACTTCAACGCCCAGTTCTCGGTGATGTTCTCGATTACGAACTCCGCTGCGCCGACGTCGGCGAGATCGGTCGTGTAGGTCACCCGCTGGGTCAGATCACCGTACTTTTCGGTGTCGTGGCCGAACAACCGACCGGTGCGGTAGTACCGCAGCACCTCCTCCGCCGCACGGTCGAGCTGTTCCGGCGAGCGGTCCACGAGAACCACCGAAAAACCGTGTGCCGCAAGGTCTTGTGCGAGGCCACTGCCCATCACGCCCGCACCTATGACTCCGAGCGATTTCATGTCCGTGACTTCCTTTCCGGCGCGGTCGCGGTGAGCAGGTAGCCGGCCATCTCATCGACCGTGGGGGCCTCGAACAACGCGACGGTCGGGACGACCACGCGGAACTGTTTGTTGATCGCGTTGATCAGTTGCAGGCCGACCAGCGAATTGCCCCCGGATTCGAAGAAATTCTCGTGCAGGCCCACCTGGTCGACGCCGAGTGCCGCCTGCCACAACCGGGCGAGCTCGCGCCGATAGTCCTCGACCGTGTGGTCCGGCGCCGCCGCAGGCACGACGCCGCTGTCGAACGGATCCCCGGCGGGCACCCACGCCTCGAGCCGCTCGCGCAGTTGCCCCGCGGAGACGACCGCGCGCCGCGGTCCGCCCGCGATCAGCCGGTCGAACACCGCGAGCGCGTCCGCGGGGGCGAACGAGTAGGTATCCAACGAGGTTGCGACGCCGGGCTTTTCACCCTGCCGCACGGTCGCCTGCCAGGTGTCCCAGCACGCGGTGCGCCATGCGGACCCACCCGGCAGACCGCGCAGGGTGACGAACTGATCCTGGAAGGCGTTGGCCGCCGCGTACGCGGTGAAGCCGATGCCGCCGAGCACCGCCGACATCGAGGACAGCAGGACGACGAAGTCGGGCCGCTCGTCGCGCAGCGCGTGGGCCAGCGCGAGCGTGCCGTCCACCTTGGCCCGGAAGTGCGCTGCGACGAGTTCCGGTGTCGTGTTCTCGATCGTGGTGAAGGCGTCGGGCGTCAGCAGGCCCGCAGCGTGGATCACGCCGTCGATCGGACCGAACCGCTTGCGGGCGAGCGCGATCGCTGCGGACGCCGCCGCGCGGTCACCGATATCGCAGGGCAGCACCAGTACTTGTGCGCCCGCGCGGACCAACTCGCGCACCGCGACGGCGCGCTCGTGTCCCGTCGCGCTCGCTTGCGCGAGCGATGCCGGGTCGTCGAGATCCGGCAACGGAGTCCGGGCCAGCAGCACGAATTTGAGCCCGGACCCCGCCGCTGCCAGATGGGCGGCCATCTGGAGACCGATACTTCCTGTTCCACCCGTGATCACGTAGACGCCGCCGTCACGCACATAAGCCTCGGACTCGGCAAGCGTGCGCGGTTGCAGACGTTGCACGAGTCTGCGCCGCCCCCGCCGGGCCACGACCGCAGCCGAGCCGCGCCAATCCAGCTCGGCGACCACCGATTCCGCGAGTTCGCTCCACGAGGCGGTCGCGTCCTCGACCGGGGTGCGGACGTCGAACGTGCGCACCGCCAAGCCGGGATATTCCTGTCCCACGGTGAGCGCGGGACCGACGAGGGTGGTCTTGCCCGGATACAGCTCGTCCTCGGCATCGCAGCTCTGCGCATGATCGGTGACTACCAGGATCCGGCAGCCGTCGACACAGTGCCGGCTCAGGTGCCCGGACAGCGTCAGCAGGCTGTCGAACCCGAGCCGCTGATGCGCGCCGACACCGTGGACGGACACCGGATCGTCCTGCGGGCCCTGCACCGACCACAGGTGAACCACCGTGCGGGGTAGCAGGTT
This sequence comes from Nocardia brasiliensis IFM 10847, assembly GCF_000710915.1. GTDB lineage: Bacteria > Actinomycetota > Actinomycetes > Mycobacteriales > Mycobacteriaceae > Nocardia > Nocardia brasiliensis_A. The sequence continues at coordinate 14,551 of NZ_BAUA01000113.1, read as the reverse complement.
CCGGTCGGCCAGTGCCGTCGTCAACTGGGCGTAGTCGTCGGCCGCACCGGGCCGGAGTTGGTATCCGCCCGCGGTGGTAGTGGCGAATTCCGTTCCGGGAGAGACGGTTACCACATCGGCCCCGCCGAGGGCCTTGACGAGGTGCCGGGCCAGCTCGGCGCTGCACGTCTCGGGATCGGTGAAGACCAGATAGGGACCGCGGCGCTTGTTCGCACCGGTGGCGGCTCGAGTACCGACCCACTGTGGTTCGAGCACTTCGATGGTCCCGGTGCGCGCCGGGCCGGGCTCGCGCTCCGGGCGGGCCACGGGCGCATCCGGCCAGAACTGCTGATGCTGGAAGGAATACGTCGGCAACGAGACCGACGCCCCCGCCGATCCGACCCTGGACCAGTCCACGTCCACCCCGGCCGCCCACAACCGGCCCAGGGTGCGGGCGACCACCTGGCCGTCCGGGGCGCGCAGCGATGCGGCGCGCAGCGTCGGCAGGGTCACCGCGCCATCCGAGTGCGCCAGGGTCTGCGCGGCCAAACTGGCGAGCTGACCCGCCCCGAGATCGACCAGCACGCACGGATCCGAGCCGGCCAGTGTCTGCACGCCCTCGTCGAAAACCACGGTCGCGCAGAGATGCTCGGCCCAGTAGTGCGGGTCGCGCGCCTGTTCGTCGCTGATCCACGTTCCGGTCACATTGGACACGAACGGAATTCGCGGGGCACGCAACTCGATGCCGTCGAACAGCTCGAGCAGTGCCGCGCGCAGCGGCTCCAGCAGGTGCGAATGCATGGCGCGGGTGGTCGGCACGCGCAGCGCCGCGATCTCGTCGGCCGCGAGGCGCTGCTCGAGCGCGGCGACGGCGGCCTCGGTACCGGCCACGACCACCGTATTCGGACTGTTGACCGCGGCGCAGGACAGATCCGGCCCGAGGTAGTCCGCGAGCCGCTCTGCACCCATGGCCACGGTCAGCATGGCACCGGGTGCGGCGGCCGCGACGAGCTGGGCGCGCCGCACCACCAGTGGCAGCGCGACTTCGACATCGAACACCCCGGCAAGGCAGGCGGCGGTGTACTCGCCCAGGCTGTAGCCGAGCAGACCGGTCGGCTCGACGCCGCGACCGCGCCAGAGCTGCGCGGCGGCGTAACTCAACGCGAACACCGCCGCGTGCGCCAGATCGGTTCGGGACACCAATTCGTCGGAAGGAGGCGTGGTCGTGCCCCGGTTGCGCAGCGCGGCAAAGGGGTCCGACGGTGCGGGTGCCGAGTCCGGGTACAGGACCGCGCGCAGATCCATACCGAGGGGCACGGCCGCGATCTCGGCGCAGTGGTCGAGGGCGGCGCGGAAGGCGGGGTCCGCGCGGTAGAGGTCGCGGCCCATCCCGGCGAATTGATCGCCGGTACCGGGCAATACGAAGCGCACCGTAGGCGCTTGCCCGTGCGGTACCGCCGTCACCGGCACACGCCGTCCGACCTCGTCGAGCGCCTCGGCTGCCTCGAGCAACGTCTCGCACGGGACAGCAGCCCGATGCGGCATCGCCGAGCGTCCGGCCTGGAGAGTCGCCGCCACGTCGGCCGGGTGCAGGCGCGGATGGCTGCGCAGGTGCTCGGCGAGCGCGTGCGCGGTGGCGGTCACGGCCTGCGGCGAGCGCCCCGACAGCGCCAGTATGTGCCTGCGCGCTTCGTCGTTCGCTCGCACCGGGGTGGGTGGTGCGGACACGACGACGTGGGCGTTGGTGCCCGACCAGCCGAACGAGCTGACACCGGCGGTCGGGGTGCGCTCGTCCGCGTCCGGCCACGGAATGTTCTCGTGCGGCAGGCGAGCCGGACTCGCCGCCCAGTCGATCGCCGGATTCGGTTCGCGCAGATGCAGATTCCGCGGGATGGTCCGGCGGCGCAGCGCGAGCACGGTTTTCACCAGCCCCGCCATCCCGGCCGCGCCGGTCAGATGGCCGACGTTGGTCTTCACCGCGCCGACGTACAGCGGCCGTTCGCGGATCCGCGCGGTGCCGAAAACCTCGGTCAGCGCGGCGATCTCGATCGCGTCACCGAGTTGGGTGCCCGAGCCGTGCGCTTCGACGTAGTCCACGCTGCCGGCGTCGATTCCGGCGTTGCGGTGTGCCGCCCGGATCACCGCGACCTGCGCGGCGCGGTTCGGCGCGGTCAATCCGTTACTGGTGCCGTCCTGATTCACGGCCGACCCGCGCACCACGGCGAGGGGCTGGTGCCGGCGTGCTCGGACGTCGGCCAGCCGCTCGACGACGACCGCCCCGCAGCCTTCGCCGAGCAGGAAACCGTCAGCCCGGGCATCGAAGGTCTTGCAGCGCCCGTCCGCGGCGAGCATCCGCATCTTGCACGCCTGCAGGTAGGTGTCGGGGTGCACGATCGCGCTGACACCGGCCACCACGGCGCGATCGCATTCGCCGGTGCGAATGCTGTTGATCGCCAGGTGCAATGCGACCAGCGAGGACGAGCAGGCGGTGTCGACCACCATGCTCGGGCCGCGTAGGTCGAGCAGATAGGACAGCCGCCCCGCCACCACACTGGTCGCGCTGCCCAGCCCCACATAGGGGTCGTCGAGTTCGCCGGGACCGCCGCGGTCCACCAGCAGGTGCGCGTAGCGACTGTCGGCCATCATGCCGACGAAGACGCCGGTCCGGCTCTCCCGGATCCGGTCCGCGGGGATAGCGGCGTCTTCGAGTGCCGCCCAGGCGGTTTCCAGCAGCATCCGCTGTTGCGGATCCATCCGCAGGGCCTCGCGCGGTGAGATGCCGAAGAACTGCGCGTCGAATCCCGCGAGGTCGTCGACGAACGCGCCGCGGGTGGTGTAGGCCGTTCCGGGCGCGTACGGGTCGGGATCGAAGAATCGCTGGGCGTCCCAGCGGGCGCGCGGCACGTCCGTCGCGGCATCGACGCCGTCGGCGAGATTGCGCCAGAACAACTGTGGCGTGTTCGCCCCGGCCGGAAACCGGCAGGCCATCCCGGCGATGCAGATCGTGTCCTGGTCGTCGGGTGGTGGTCCACCGGTCGCGTGGGCGGCCACCGGTCGTTCGCTTGTGCTCGTGCGGCCCGGATTCGTATCTGCAAGCGCCGCACCGAGTTGCGCCACCGTCGGATGCTCATAGAGCAGGGTTTCCGGGAGCTTGCGGTCGAGCCACTCCTCCAATTCACCGGAGAGACCCACCGCGTCCGAGGAGGTCAATCCGTATGCGGCGAAGGTGGTGGTCCGATCGATCGTCGCCGGATCCGCGCCGACGATCTCACCTATTCTTCCGGACAGCCATTCTTCGATCGCCGCTCGATCGATGGCACCGGACCCCACCCGATTCGTCTCCACCAATACCGCCCTTCCACCTTCGGGGTGCATGGCCCGGCCCGCGCGCGTCGGTTACCGGCCGAATTTGTCACAAGCTTTCGCCGGACACCCGAATCAGGGAAAGCTCAGCCCCCGTCGGCCCGAATCTAGCACCGACACACCCACCTCGCAACGCTGCTGGGCGCATACTCCTGAGAAGCTGGTGTTGAATGAGAGGCGTTGCGACAGAAGTTATTACACGCGCCGGCGGGCTGGCATTCTCGTCGTTTCGGCGATATCGGCAACCCCCCGGTCAGGGGGTTTTCATCACTCTCGCGAGCGAGGCATGCTACAGGTTGTCCATCTCGAGAGCGGGGGTTTCTATGCATTCGACCTGATTCATAGGGGTATACACACCGCTCGGGCCGCAGCACAGATAGCCGCAAGGTTACTCATCTGCCCGGACACCCCGTCAACGGTAGTTATCCGGGTTGCAGGCTAAGGAAATCCATTGGAAACTCAGCAGATCACCTGCTCGACCGACAGTATTTCGACGGCGCGCGCGGCGACCGATCGCACGCCATTTGCAAAGACCCTGGACGGGCTGCGGACCAATCCGGAACTGAAATTGTTCTGGGACTGCATCTGGACGCCACCAACGACCAGAGATCAGTTCTTCGAGTACGCCGGACAACTGCGCCGATTCGCCACCTACAGCGGTGGACTGCTCGGGCGCAGCCCCGATTTCCTGGCCGGTATCGTCTCCGCATGGGCCACCAATGCCACTCATTTCGGGGAAAACGCTGACCGTGTCCAGGAGTTCCATCGCGGGTGCCGCGCAGCCAATTCGATCCTCACCCATGCGATTTCCGATATTTCCGAACGCGGGCGCATTTCCGAGCACCATCTGCTGCGGGTCGTCGGACGGGATTCCGACGGCATCTATCTGAGCGGTTTCAAGCAGCTGGCCACCCTCGCGCCATACGCCGACGTCCTGCTGATCTACCCCTACCGCATGCTCTCGCAGACCGAGACGTCCACCGCGCTGTGCGTCGCCGTCGAGCCGGGCAGCGACGGCGTCAAGGTGCACGCACGACCGGGTTTCCGTGGCGCACACGAAATTCCGGACGAGTCGATCGACGTGCTCGACGAGCAGGACGCGATCATCGAGCTCGACCATGCCTTCGTGCCCAACGCCAACGTGTTCATCGACGGCTCGGTCGAGCAGTGCAATACGTTCCGGGCCCGCACCGGCATGACCCACCCCGCCTGGGTGCAGGCGCTGGCACGGATGTCGGCCAAGGCGCAGCTGTATCACGAACTCGCACAGCGGGTCCTGGACGGCGGGCCGACCTCGGCCAAGGAGCCCGCGGTGCTGCTGGCGAAGCTGCGCCGGTTCGCCACGAGCACCGAGCGGGATTTCGCCGCTGCCCTCGAATCCGCGACCTTCGATGAGCGCTACGGCTTCTGGGCCGCCGATCGCACCACGCTGCTGCAGGGCATCGGCAACTTCACCGACCGCATCGAGGGCGCGGCGGCACTGCTGTCCCAGATCGCCGGATTGGACCTCATCTGCCCTAAACCCGGTCGGACCAGCGGGCAGGGCCTGTTGCCCGTCGCGCCGCAGCTCTCCGATTGGACGCTGTTCACCAACTTGTCCTCGGGGGCCTACGGATACCGGCAGAACAAGTACGAACTCGCGTTCGTCGGGGATCCCGATCGGCTCGCCGCTGGCTGACCCGCGCAGAACTACCGCAAGAGAGGTATGAACCACATGCTCACCCGGAATCGCCTGATCGAAGCGCTGGAACCGTTCAGCGGATTCGTGCAGTCGGCTGTGCTGTACAACCTGATCGAGCACGGCATCCTCGAACAGATCGTCGTGAACGGCGTCCCGGCCCGCAAAGCGCTGGAGGCGGTCGTGACGACGCCGGAGCGGGTCGAGGCGCTGCAACTGTTCCTGCGCACCGCGGGATACACCGAGGACGACCGCGCCACGGACAAGCTGGTGCAGATCTGGGAGGCCCGCGGCTGGTATCAGATGATGATCGGCGGCTACGGGCGGACCTTCCTCGAGATCGGCCAGGGCTTCACCGACCCGGCGGCGGTGCCCCGCGACGGCCGTATGGTCGGGGTCGGCAGCTGCGCGATCAGCGTGCACGACGCGATCCCGCTGATGTACCGGGTGCTCGACCAGCGCGGGAAGACCTACCGCAGCGGCATCGACCTGGGCTGCGGCAGCGGCATCTTCCTGACCACACTGGCCGAGAAATATCCGGACATGCGACTCACCGGCATCGAGCCGAGCCCCGAAGGCGCCGCGGCCGCAGTGGAATTCGTCGCGGGCTCGCTGCACGCGGACCGGATCGGCATCGTGAACGCGGACGCGATCGGCCATCTCGAACACACCGACTCGCACTACGACTTCGGCATCATCAGCTTCGTCATCCACGAGATCCTCGGGCAGGAGGGCGAGGCGGGCGTGCGAAAGTTCCTGCGCACCCTCTTCGACAACAACCCCGGGCTGGAACTGCTCGTCATCGACATCGACTACTGCTGGGACAACGCGGAAGCGATGAAGGACCCCCACCGCACGAACTACTACAACCACTATTTCCTGTTGCATCCGTTCACCGACCAGCGCTTGGCGACCAAGCAGTACTGGCTCGGCCTGTTCGACAGCGAAGGGCTCGAGGTGGTGGCCGCGGACGTGGACACGCCCGGCCTCGACGAAACCGGGATCGTGACGGCAATCCTGTTGCGGTCCAAGGACTCCGACGATGACTGACTACACCGACAGCCAGGCGGTCTGCCGGTTGAGCTCGGGCCCGCGCACCTTCTTCCGGCTCCCCTATCGGCCGGTGCGCGAGCTCACCTCCGGCGACGGTGTCGATGCCGTCATCCTGGGGGTGCCGATCGACGGCGCGACGGGCTATCGCAGCGGCGCCCGATTCGGTCCGGAGGCGGTGCGCGCCGCGAGCACGCTCGCCCGGTTGGGCAGCCGGGAACGCGATCTGGTGATCACCGACCTGCTGTCGGTCGTCGACGGCGGCGATGTGCACATTATCCCGGGGTATCACCTGCAAACCCTCGAGCTGATCGAGCAAGGCGTCGACGCCGTGCACGCGATCGGCGCGCTGCCGATCCTGGTGGGCGGCGACCACAGCCTCGCGATCGCCGAACTCCGCACTGCGGCAAGGCATCACGGGCCGCTCTCGCTGGTACAGCTGGATGCCCACCGCGACGTGCTGGACAACTACTTCGGCGTCGAGCACTTCCACGGCACGGTCTACCGGCGGGCGGTCGACGAAGGCCTGATCGACCCGACGACCAGCGTGCAGATCGGCATGCGCGGCAGCGTGCCCCGCGAGGATCTGGCCCCGGACGGCATGGGATTCACCGTGATCCACAGCGACGAGGCACTCACGCTCGGCTGCCGGGAGCTCGGCCGGATCGTGCGGGACAAGGTCGGCGACAATCCGGTCGCACTCACCTTCGACATCGACTTCGTCGATCCGTCGTGCGCGCCCGGCACCGGCACCCCCGAGGTCGGCGGGCCTTCGTCGGCCTTCGCGCTGCAACTGCTGCGCGAGCTCGACCTGCCGAACATTCGGACCGTCTCGCTGGTCGAGATCTCCCCGCCCTACGACTCCGCCGATATCACCGCACATCTCGGCGTCGCGGTGATCTTCGAGATCATGGCGCTCGCCGCGGCCGCCCGGCGCACCCGGATACAACAGGATGGTCGTCTGCATGCCTGACAACATCACCGACCTGGAGGTCAGGGCGCTCGTCGACGGTGTCAACCTGTCCGACGGACACCCTCGAATGTCGCTGTCCACCAGCCAATCCGAGATCGTGGCCGCCTTCCCGGAGATCTTCGCGCACACCCGCAAACTGCCGGTGGACGTGGTCGAGAAGAGTGCGCGGGCCGCGTTCCTGTCCTCCATCGGGCAGCACAGCGCGCTCGACGAGGACATCAGCTTTCGCAGCTGCTACTCCTCCTCCACCGCCATCGACATGATCGGCAAGGCGATTCGCCTCGCCGATCGCCCGGTGGCCATGGTCGAGCCGACCTTCGACAACCTGCACGACCTGCTGGCCGGCCACGGCCTGCGCATCCGCTCGGTAGCCGAAAACGCCTTGGCCGACGGGCCGCTCGACGACATACCGCCGCCGGGCGGGGTGCTGTTCATCGTCTCGCCGAACAATCCGACCGGCACCGTGCTCGCGCCGGACCGGCTGCGCGATATCGCGGCCGCGTGCGCCGAGCGCGGCACCGTGCTCGTCATCGATTCGTGCTTCCGGGCACAGGATCTGCGCGCGCAGTACGACATGTACGCCGTGCTCGGCGGCTTCGCGCTCGACTGGGTGATCATCGAGGACACCGGAAAGCTCTGGCCCCTGCAAGAACTCAAGACCGGGTTCCTGAATTGGAACGCGGGCAACCCGCTGCCGTTGGCCAGGATGTACTCCGACCACATGCTCTCGGCCTCGCCGTTCATTCTGCGGGTGGTCGAACTGTTCGCCGAGGACGGCAGGCACGGCGGCTACGACCAACTGCGCGACGATATCCAGCGCAACCGCGCCCTGGCCCGCGAGAACATCAATCTGCCGCCCGCCTATCCGGATTCGCGGATCTCGGTGGACACATTCCGGCTGCCCGCGGGCGTCGCCGCCAACGCGCTGTATACCGACCTGGGCGAGGTCGGGGTACACGTGCTGCCCGGCGAGCTGTTCTACTGGGAGCAGCCGAATCTCGGCACCGACCTGATCCGTATATCGCTGGCACGCGATCCGGAAGCCGTCGTCACGGGCTGCCAGCGCGTCGACCAGCACCTAGAGGCATGGAGGCGTGTTGTCATCAGGTGAGCGCGCGACGGTGGTCCTGCTGCAGGCGAAGCAATCGCTCGGCAGCGAAGGACTGGCCGACTTCGGAGCGGCCGTAGCGGCGACGGGCGCCCGGCTACGGATCCTGCGGACCGGCGAGGTGCCGCTGGTCCGCGACGCCGAAGTGACCCTGGACGACCTCGGCGAGCAGTACATCGCCGAGATCGACAAATGGCGGTCGCTGCTCCCGGACGGGACGAGCGCCGTCGTGACCAACGACGAGTATCTGCTGGGCCTCGCCGCCCAGCTGTGCGGGGAGCGCGGCCTGCCGACGGCGGTGCCCGGCTCGCTGGAGAATTACCGGCACAAGGGGCAGATGCGGCGCGCGCTGGAAGCGGCCGCCGTCCCGGTGCCCGAGTCGCTGATCGTGGCGGCGGGCGCCGTCGAAACGACCGCCGGATTCACCGGGTTCGGCGATGACGAACTCGTCATCGTCAAACCGGCCGCGGAGGCCAATCTGCGCGGCATCCGGATCGAGCCGTTCGGCGCCGTCGATCCGGTCGCGCTCGGCGACGGGCTTATCGAACGGTTGCTCGGCGGGCCGCAATATCATTCGGAAGTGCTCGTGGTGAACGGCACTGTGACGCACCTGTTCTCGGGGCTCTACATCCGCTCGCTGCTGGACCTGACCACGGGCGGGCCCTCCGGCTCGGCCCGGGTCGCACCCGAGCTCGAGGCCCGGCTGGCCGATCTCGCGATCCGCACCTGCACCGCACTCGGACTCGACGGCACGTTCACCGCACACGTCGAATACCTCTCCAGCGGACCGGCGTTCGCCGATGTCGTGGTCAGCGAGGTGTGCGCGCGGGCGTCCGGCGGCGAGGTGCCGTTCCAATCGAGGATCATCACCGGTATCGATCTCGAGCTGCTGAATCTGCGAATCCAGGCCGGACTCGACTGGTCCGAGCCGAAGGTGGACGCCGACGCCTCGGGCGGCTGGTTGTGGCGCGTCGGCAGGCCGATCGCGGGCGCCGACCGCATCGACGAGCTGCCGGTCGAGGCGACGTTCGATCACATCCGCCTCGGCGGGCGGGCCCGGCTCAGCGGCCGCACCGACGCCGTCCTGACCGCACTCGAGCTGCTGGCGGTCGCGAATGAGGGGTGAGCTGTGGCAAGCAGGCGACAACCCATAGATCGGTCCCGGCGGCGCGGGAAACCGCTGACCGACTTCGCCTTTCAGGAATGGAAGGTGCCGACGCTGCCACCGCCGTGGGAGTTGACCCCGGTTACGCCGGACACCACCGCGGAGATCGACCAGGTGGTCGAGTGGATGGCCCGACCGCACGTGCAGTTCGCCATGCACAAGGACTGGGATCGGGAGGGCTGGCAGGCCGAGATCGAATTCCAGTTCTCCGACAACAAGACTCGGCCGTTCCTGGTCGGGCAGAACGGACAGCGCGGCGGCTACGTCGAGCTCTACCGGGCGGCGCTGGACGTAGTCGCCGACTACTACGACACGCCGGACCTCGACATGGGTATGCACGGATGCATCGGCGAACCCGACTATTTCGGGTACGCGCTGCCGTTCTGGGTCGCGCTCATCGCCGGGATCTTCGAGACCTATCCGGAGTGCACCGGGGTGATCTCCGACCCGTCCGCCGCCAACCAACTGGTACGTGCGCTGGACCGCAGCGTCTGCAAAGTGGTGGACGGCCACGAACTCGGCGAGGTGGACCTGCCGCACAAGCAAGCCGCATTGTTCCGCTTCGAACGCGAAAATTTCTATGCCGCAATGCAACGACAAGGGGGTGTCGACGTTGTCCTCCGTGAGCTCGGTGGTCACTGATCCGATTCGCTGGTTCCTGCTACACGGCCCACTGCGGTTGCTGCCCGATTCGATGCTCGGCGACGGCAACGATGTGGGCCGGCTGTTCCTGCGCCCCCCGGAGAAGGGCGATCCGTACCGGGCGATCCTGACCAAGATCGGCGCGGACGCCGGCGTGCACGACAGCGCCGCGGGCCTGGTCGTCACCGGATACGAAGAGAGCGAGGAGATCCTGCGCAGCGCCGACTGGTCCGCCGACCAGCCGGTGGCGATTCCGCCCGCCGCGGGGCTCTACCGCTGGCTGACCCGGCGTTCGGTGCCGATCGCGCTCGACGCTCCCGCCCTCGTCTTCATGGACCCGCCCGAGCACACCCGATTGCGCAAACTGGTGTTCCCGATGTTCACCCATCGTGCCGTGACGGCGTCCATCGACGTGATCACCGGCCACACCGCGGCCGTGCTCGCCGAGCTCGAGGGACGCGAGCAGATCGACCTGGTCGCGGATTTCGCCCGCAAGATCCCGATCCGGGTGATCTCGGATTTCCTGGGCATCCCGGACCTGGGCGAGGACATGCTCGACGCGCTGGGCGGGCACGGGGCCAAGCTGCTCGATGTCGGGATCACCTATCCGGACTACCGGCGCGGTATGACGGTGGCCCGCAAGTTCACCGACTTCGTGCTCGACTGCCGCACCGACCCCGACCGGCTCCGCGACGGGTTCCTCAAGGACTGCGTGCGCATGCACCTCGCCGGCGAGCTGACCTTCCCGGAGCTGTTGACCCTGGTGGGTTTCGTGTTCGCGGCGGGGTTCGAGACCACGGTCAGCTTCATCGCCAATTCCATTGTCACCGTGCTCGAACACGGTATCGGCGACGAGGTGCTCGAAGACGGCCGTTTGACCGACCCCTGGTTCGAGGAGCTGTTGCGCTACGACTCCCCCATCCAGCTGACGCACCGCACCGCACGGGTGGAAACCAAGGTCGGCGACCGGGTCGTCGCACCCGGCACCGGCGCGCTGATCTGGGTCGGCGCAGTCAATTACGACACTCGTGCCTATCCGAACCCGGGCCGGCTCGACGTCGGCAATGTGGCAGCGCGCACCAGCATGAGCTTCTCCACCGGCGTACACCGTTGCCTGGGTGCGTCCCTGGCGAAGGTGCAGGGACAAGTGGCGGTCGGCAGCTTCCTGTCCGCCTACCCCGAGGCCAGGTTGCTGCCGGGCCGCCAATGGCGGGATTCTGTGGTACTGCACGGACATATCCGCGTTCCACTGGCGTTGACCGCCGGACGCTGATGCGGCCCGTCACGGTGGATCGGTCGACGCTCTACTGCCTGGGCGCGTCGACCGATCCCGCCACGATCGCGGGCCCCCTGCGCGATGCGCAGGTGCGCGTCGAAACGGTGCCGCCCGGAACTCCGCTCGCCCACAACATGGTCGCGCTCGCGGCACACGACCTCACCGCGACTGAGCTGGCCGAGATCGCGGCCGCGACCAGGGATTGCTGGGTGCACCTGGTCTCCTCCGCGCCCACCTACCCGCACGTTCGGACCCTCGCGCGCGAAAACCTGGTGACGCGCAGCGCCAGAGCGTATGCACCCGCACTGACGGAATATGTGGTCACCCAGCAGGTACTGCACTGCGCCGCAGGCACATTCGAGGACATGCCCAAACCGTTCCATCGGCGCGCGGCGCTCGTCGTGGGGTACGGCGCGTTCGGGCGCACCGTCGCTGAAACATTGACGGGACTCGGTGCCGCGGTGACGGTGGTCCGTCCGCGATCCGGTGCCGCACATCCGCTCGGCACCGCGGCGGCCGTGCCGCTCGACCGGTTGCCGGGCCGCTTCGCGCACCTGATGGTCGTTGCGCTGCCAGGCCTTCCCGAACTGGTCGACTACATCGGCGACACCCTGTTCGGCCTGCTGCGCCACGACGGGCATCTGATCAATCCCGCGCGCTGCGCACCCGTCGACGCCGACGCGCTGCTGCGCTGGCTGGCCGCGGGGACCGGGCGGCTCACCAGCGATGTCGAGACCGACGAGCGCACCGAGCTGTTGCGGCCGTGGATCGACAAGGGCCGCGTCACGCTGACACCGCATATCGCCTGGCGGCCCTGGGACGGTGATCCGCTGTATCACCGGGACTGGTCGGCGATCTTCGTCACGGGAACCCGCGATCGATCGACAATGGGCGAGCGGTCGCTGCGCCTGGACCCGGACAAGATCGCCACGGACTTTCTCATCCCCTGACCACCCGCCCTTGGAGGCCCGATGCCGTTCTGGTTGATAGCGCTCACCTTCGCCGTATTCGTCTTCTACACCGACGACTACATGATCGCCGGTGTGCTCCCCGAGCTGGCCGCCGACCTCGGCATCTCGGAATCCGCCGCGGGACAGCTCGTTTCGATCTATTCGCTGGTGCTGGTGATCGGTGCGCCGCTGATCGCGTTCGCCTCGGCCCGGCGCAGCCGCTTCGGCGTCTTCGTCGCCGCATCGGCCGTTTTCGTCATCGCGAATCTGCTGGCCGCCCTGGTCGATTCGTTCTGGCAGCTGATGCTGCTGCGGGTGCTCGCCGCGGGTGCGGCCGCCGCCTGTCTGCCCGCGATGTTCGCCCTCGCGCCCATGCTGGCGCCACCGCAGAAGCGCAGCTCCTACATCGGCATCGTGTCCACCGGCATCGTCGGCGCGCTGGCGGTCGGCGTGCCGTTCGGCACGTTGTGCGCCAGCGTGTTCGGCTGGCGCGGTAATTTCGTCGTGTTCGCCGGGTTGAGCGTGCTGTCGACGGCGCTGCTGTTCGGGGTCCGCGCACAGCTCGACAAGCCCGGCGAATTGGTCTCTGCGCGAACACATCTACAGGCACTGTCCAGTCGTCCGGTGGTCACCGTGCTGCTGGGCAACACCATCCTGCTCGGCGGCGCGCTGATGATGTTCACCTACTTCGGCCCGTTCGCCGCCGACTTCTCGAATTCGTCGCTACGCCAACGCGGTCTGCTGTTCGCAGTGGCCGGTGTCGCGGGTTTGCTCGGCTCGGTCGCGGGCGGCGTCTACGTGGACAAGAAGGGACCCTCGGCCGCGCTGCGAATCGGCTTCGGACTGTTCCTCGGCACCATGGTCGTGTTCTCCGTGCTCACCGCGTTCGCCCCGATCCCGCTGCCGGTGCTCGTGCTGCTGACACTGGTGTGGTCGCTGTCGCTCTACTGGAACGCACCGGCCATGCAGACCATGCTGCTCGATTCCGCGCCCGATTCGGCGACCCAGGTCCTGGCGCTCAATTCGTCGTCGACCTACCTGGGCGTCACTCTCGGCAGCATCGCCGGCGGCGTCACCCTCTCGTTGTTCAGTCCATTCGCCCTGCCGATCGCCGCCGCGGCGCTCAGCGCGGTCGCCTTCGTCGTCATCGAGGGCTATGCGCGGCGCGCGGGCGCGGCGGGGCGGCCTCAGCCCGATTCGGCGGAAAGGACCACCTGATGACCGGCGCATACCCACCGGCACCACGACTACCGCGACTGATCCAGACGGTGTTGCACACCAAGCGGCACGCCCAGTTCCTCGGCGCGCAGGCGCGCCGCTTCGGCGATGTCTTCACCGTGCGGCTGCTGCCTCCCTATCCGGACCGTATCGTGGTGTTCTCCCGGCCCGACCACATCAAGGAGATCTTCGCCGCCGCTCCGGCGGATCTGCATGCGGGCGAAGCGTATCGGGAGCTCGCGATGATCATGGGCGAGCATTCGGTGCTGCTGACCGACGGCCGCGAACACGCCCGCGCCCGCCGATTGCTGATGCCCGCCTTCACCGGTGCGGCCCTCAACGGTTACCGCGCCCTGGTCGAGGACATCACCAAAACCCAGGTGGAGCGGTGGACCGCCGGGAGTACCGAACACCTCCTCGCGCGCATGGAAGATCTGACGCTGGACGTGATCACCCAGGTGGTCTTCGGCGTCGCCGACGAACGCCGCCGAGCCGAGCTGACACCGCAGCTGCGTCGCGTCACCGCGATCAGTCCCGTCGTGCTGCTCGGCTGGAAATGGCAGTGGCTGCGGCGGTTCGGGCCGTGGCGCCGCTTCGCCGAGACGCTCACCGCCATCGACGACCTGCTCTACGCCGAGATCGCCCGTCGCAGAACCCAACCCGACGTCGACCAGTACGCCGACGTGCTGTCCCGGCTGCTCGCGGTGGGTTCCGGGGACGATCCCACCACCGAACCGCTCAGCGACGCGGAACTGCGCGACCAGCTCGTCACGTTGCTGCTCGCCGGACACGAAACCACCGCGTCCGCACTGTCCTGGGCCTTCCACGAATTGGCCGCCGCGCCCGCGGTGCAGGACCGGGCGCGGCAGGCGAGCCGCGACGGTGACGACAAATATCTCGAAGCGGTGATGAAAGAGGCGCTGCGCCACCGCATGGTGATCGGCCGGGTACAACGCCAGCTCACCCGCGACCTGACCATCGGCGGGGTCGCCCTGCCGCGCGGCACCAGAGTGTCGACCTCGATCGTCCTGGCGCACCAGAACCTGGCCAATCACCCCGAGCCGCAACACTTCCGACCGGAGCGCTTCCTCGACGGCGACGTCACACCGCAAACCTGGCTGCCGTTCGGCGGCGGCGTACGCCGCTGCC
>NZ_BAUA01000114.1 GCF_000710915.1 Nocardia brasiliensis IFM 10847 | reverse complement strand
CTCCTGCACATGTCCTGGCGTGTCCCTCGGCAAGTCGTCGCACGGGACACGAAAACGTGCGCGGGGACGCGAAGACCTGCGGGGGTGCAGCGCCGGGCGCGTGCCCGGGCGGGGACTGCTGGGTAAACGGGACGCCCCGCGTGCGTTTTCGCGACTCTTCTGGTGTGTCGCCCGGCAAGTCATCGCGCGGGACGCGAAAACGTGCGCGGGACGCGAAGACCTGCGCGGCGCAGCGCCAGGCGGGTGCCTGGTGGCCTACTGCGGCAAACGGGAAGCTCGCGCGCGCCTTCGCGACACCCGGTGTGCCGTCCGGCAAGTCGTGGCGCCGTGCGCGAGAACCCGCGCGGTGCGGGAGAACCCGCGCGGTGTGGGAGAACCCGCGCGGTGCGGGAGAACCCGCGCGGTGTGGGAGAACCCGCGCGGTGCGCGAGAACCCGCGGTGCGGGAGAACCCGTGCGCGAGTGGACCCGTACCCGCTCGCACAGGACAACGCCGTCTGTCCCAGACCTTCCCCCGGGCGGCGGGGCGGGAAACTACGCCGGCTCGCGCAGTTCCGGGGCCAGGCCGAACAGCGGGAAGAGCTTGTCGGTGTCGAGGAAGAAGTTGAGGCCGGAGATGGTGTCGCCGTCGAGTTCCAGGACCGTGATCGACCAGGGGACCCAGACGCCGGGCTCGCCGCTCGGCTTGTAGTGGCCGAAGGCGGGGTGACCGTTGGCGCCCTCGAGGCGGATCATCCGGGAGTCGCGGCAACCGCTGCCGTGGCCGAGCATGAACGCGACCAC
The DNA here is from genome assembly GCF_000710915.1 of Nocardia brasiliensis IFM 10847. Classification (GTDB taxonomy): domain Bacteria; phylum Actinomycetota; class Actinomycetes; order Mycobacteriales; family Mycobacteriaceae; genus Nocardia; species Nocardia brasiliensis_A. The sequence continues at coordinate 100,496 of NZ_BAUA01000114.1, read as the reverse complement.
GTTCTCCGGGCCGGAGATCCACAGCTCGATCGGCGGCATGGACAGCGCCACATCGGTTTTCAGCAGCGAGGTCAGGGTGTCCATGTCGTAGGCCTCGAAGGCCTTGACGAAGTTGTCGACCAGCTTGCGCTGGTTGTCGTCGGACTCGTCGTAGTTGTCCGAGGTGGTCGGCTGCACCTTGGACATGGTCGCCCTGGCCCGCTGCAGCGCGCTGTTGACCGAGGCGGGCGACATGGTGAGGGCCTCGGCGGTCTCGTTGGCGGAGAACCGCAGCACCTCGCGCATGATCAGGATGGCGCGCTGGGTGGCGGGCAGGTGCTGGCAGGCGGCGACGAAGGCCAGCCGCAGGGTGTCCTTGGCCGAGGCGTGGTCGGCCGGGTCGGCACCGAAGGCCAGGGCGTTCGGGATCGGCTCGATCCAGACGTAGTCCGGCTGGGGCGCGGGTAGTGGCGAGTCCGGTCGCGACGGACCGGACAGGTCCATCGGCCTGGCCCGCCGCTGCGGACCGTCGAGCATGTCCAGGCAGACATTGGTGGTGATCCGATACAGCCAGGAGCGCAGGCTCGCGCGGCCCTCGAACGAGTCGTAGGACTTCCACGCGCGGGTGAAGGTCTCCTGGACCGCGTCTTCGGCCTCGAAAGAGGAGCCGAGCATGCGGTAGGCGTAAGCGCACAATTCCCGGCGGTGCTTCTCGAAGGATTCGAGGACGTCGGGAGCGAGGCCGGCGGTGTGGCCGGACAAGTCGTTCATGGTTGTCACCCTGCCACAGCCCACCGACACATCCCAGACCCAAAAGTCCGTTACCTGCGTTTTCAAGATCGCTGAACCAGGCCGTGTGCCCGGCCACATCGCCCGCTCAGCGATGAGTTCCGGGTCTGCGCCTCGTCTTCATAGATGCGCAGGAAACAGGCGGACTACGAAAAGGGACCGACACATGAGCAGCCGGATGATTTTTCTCAACTTCCCCGTCGCCGATCTGGATCGGTCGAAGAAGTTCTACGAGGCGCTCGGCTGGAAGGTCAATCAGGAATTCACCGACGACAACGCGGCCTGCATCGTGATCGACGACAACATCTGCATCATGTTGCTGACCAGACAGTTCTTCACCACGTTCTGTCGTCGCCCGGTGGCCGAAACCACCGAAAGAATCGGCGCCTCTTACAGTTTGGCACTGACCAGCATCGCCGAGGTGGACTCCTACATCGGCGCGGCGCTGGCCGCGGGCGGCACCGAGGAGGTCAACGCGGAGAAGCGGGCCCAAGAGGAACAGGTCGGCATGTACAGCCGCACCTTCATCGATCCCGACGGTCACCAGTGGGAGCCGTTCTGGATGGCCTACCCGGTCGGCTGAATTCGCCGCAATAACGCCCCCGGTCGCCGAAAGGCGCCGGGGGCGTGCTTTTTTCAGCTACCGGTGAAGGTCGGCTTGCGTTTTTCCGCGAACGCCTTCGGGCCCTCCTTGGCGTCGGTGGACTTGAAGACCGCCATGCCGAGTTTCGCGTCGATCTGGAACGCCTCTTCCTCGTGCATGCCCTCGGTTTCCCGGATGGTGCGCAGGATGGCCTGCACCGCGAGCGGACCGTTCGCGGCGATCTGGGCCGCGAGCTCGAGTGCTTTGTCCAGCGCGCCGCCGTCCGGGACCACGTGCCCGATCAGGCCGATGTCCTTCGCCTCGGCCGCGGTGACGTGCCTGCCGGTCAGCAGGATGTCGGCGGCGACCGTGTAGGGGATCTGGCGGACCAGTCGCACGGCGGACCCGCCGAGCGGGAACAGTCCCCAGCGGGCTTCGGACACGCCGAATTTCGCGCTTTCACCGGCCACTCGGATGTCGGTGCCCTGCAGGATCTCGGTGCCGCCCGCGATGGCGGGGCCCTCGACCGCCGCGATCAACGGCTTGGTGAGCCTGCGGCCCTTGAGCAGCGCCTCGATCTTCGACAGGTCCCAGCCGCCGCCCGCGAAGGAATCGCCGGGATGCTGCGCGGTCATCGCCTTCAGGTCCGCGCCCGCGCAGAACGCGCCGCCCGCACCGGTCAGGATCGCGACCCGGATGTCCGGATCGTTGTCCACCTGGTCCCAGGCGTCACGCATGATCGCCATCATTTCGGCCGAGAGCGCGTTGCGCGCCTCGGGGCGATTCATCGTGACGATCAGGACATGATCGCGTTTCTCGACGAGACAGTGTGGCATCGGCGAATCTCCTGACTTTCGAACCTTGCCAGGAACAGTAACACGTTCTATTTTAGGGCTGTGAGCTACAACATAGCGGACCTTGTCGAACACGCCATCGACCTGATGCCCGACCGCGTCGCGCTCGCGGACGACAGCCGTGAGGTCACCTACGCCCAGCTGGAGGAGCGCGCCAACAAATTGGCTCACTACCTGCTCGAACATGGTGTTCAACCGGGCGACAAGGTGGGCATCTACTCGCGCAACACGATCGAGGCCGTCGAGGCCATGGTCGCGGTGTTCAAGGCGCGGGCGGTGATGGTCAACGTGAACTTCCGATACGTCGAGAACGAGTTGCAATATATCTTCGACAATTCGGACATGGTCGCGCTGATTCACGAGCGCCGCTACAGCGATCGGGTGGCCGGGGTACTCCCGAAGACGCCGCTGCTGAAGACGGTGATCGTTGTCGACGACGATACGACCGGTGCCACCGCGACCGCAGCGGATTCGGTCGAATACGAGGCCGCGCTGGCCGCCGCGTCAGGGGAGCGTGACTTCGGTGAACGTTCCGGTGACGACATCTTCATGCTCTACACCGGCGGCACCACGGGACTGCCGAAGGGCGTGATGTGGCGGCACGAGGACTGGTGGCGGGTGCTCGGCGGCGGTATCAACTTCCTCACCGGTGAATACGTCCAGGACGAGTGGCATCAGTCCAAGCAGGGCGCGGGTAACCCGCAGATGGTGCGGTTCCCGATTCCGCCGATGATCCACGGCGGCTCGCAGACGGCGACCTTCCACAGTCTTTTCGACGGCGGCAAGGCCGTGATGATCCCCGAGTTCACCGGGCACGGGGTGTGGCAGCACATCGATCGGCACAAGATCAACCTCATCTTCATCACCGGTGACGCGATGGCCCGGCCGATGGTGGACGCGCTGCTCGACGGGAACCCGGAAACCGGTGCGCCCTACGACCTTTCGAGCCTGTACGTGATCGCCAGCAGCGCCGCGCTGTTCTCGCCGACGCTCAAGGACAAGTTCCTCGAATTGCTGCCCAACCGGATGATCACCGATTCCATCGGGTCTTCGGAGACCGGTTTCGGCGGGCTGTCGGTGATCGCCAAGGGCGCCAACCACACCGGTGGTCCGCGGGTGAAGATCGACGCCGCCACCGAGGTGCTCGACGAGGACGGCAATCCGGTGGTGCCCGGCTCCGGGCAGGTCGGGCTCATCGCGCGCAAGGGCCACATCCCGGTCGGCTACTACAAGGACGAGGTCAAGACCGCGGCAACGTTCAAGGAGTTCAACGGGATTCGCTATTCGATCCCCGGCGACTACGCCCGGGTCGAGGAGGACGGCACGGTCACCATGCTCGGCCGCGGCTCGGTCAGCATCAACAGCGGTGGCGAGAAGATCTACCCCGAAGAGGTCGAGGGTGCGCTGAAATGCCATCCCGAGGTCTTCGACGCCCTCGTCGTCGGCGTCGACGACGAACGCTGGGGCCAGCGCGTCGCCGCCGTCGTCCAGTGCCGCGGCGACAAGCGCCCCACCCTCGAGGAGCTGCGTCCCGTCCTCACCCAGGAGATCGCCCCCTACAAACTCCCCCGCAGCCTCTGGTTCGTCGACCAGATCAAGCGCAACCCCGCCGGCAAGCCCGACTACCGCTGGGCCAAGGCTCAAACCGACGAACGCCCCGCCGACGAACACGCAGAAGCAAGCACCAAGTAGACCGCGCACGCATACCGGGGGCCGCCACGAATAACGTGGCGGCCCCCGGCGTTTGCGTCACACGGTGACTTCAGACAAGAACGGCCCGCCGGGATCGGCGGGCCGTTCGGGGGTGGGTCAGGTGGGGTTGGTGGTGAGGAGGGTGCCGAGGGCGCGAAGGTGGTCGGTGGCGGCGCCGAGGGCGAATTCGTGGTGTTTGGCGGCGGTGAAGTAGTTGTGCACGATGTGGTCGCGGTCGATGCCGACGCCGCCGTGGATGTGTACGACGGTGTGCGCTACGCGGTGGCCCGCGTCGGCGGCCCAGAACTTGGCGGTGTGCACGGCCGCGGCGCTCGGCAGGTCCTCGGAGAGCTGCCAGGCCGCCTGAGTGACCGCCAGGCGCAGGCCCTGGACATCGATGTAGGCGTCGGCGAGCCGCTGGGCCACGGCCTGGAAGCTGCCCACCGCCTTGCCGAATTGTTCACGCTCGCGGGCGTATTCGGCGACCAGGTCGAGTGCGCGCTCCAGCGTGCCGAGTTGGAGCGCGCTGAGACCGAGCCAGGCCCTGGTCAACAGCCAGTCCAAGATCTCGGCGCCCTGTTCGACGGTGCCGACCAATTCGGCCGGGGCATCGGCGAATTCGACGAGGTACTCGGGGCTGCGGTCGACGACCTGCTGCGCGGTCACCGTCGCCGCGGCGGGATCGACCAGGAACACCGCCGGCACGCCCGCGACGGTGGCCGGGACCAGGATGCGCTCGGCGCGATCGGCCACCGGCACCGTGGTTTTGACGCCGGTGAGCAGCCAGCCGCCGTCGGCCTCGACCGCGACGGCTGTGGGCTCGGCCGGATTCCAATTGTGCTCTTCGGTCAGCGCCGCGGTCAGGATCACCTGGCCCGCGCCCGCCCGGGTCGCCAGATCCTGTTGCGCCGCATCGCCGAACCGGGCCAGCGCGCCCGCGCCGACCACGATCGAGCAGAGGTAAGGCACGGCGGCGAGCGACTTGCCGAGTTCGCGCAGCACGGCGGTCTGCTCGAGCACGCCGAAGTCGCCGCCGCCCACGGACTCCGGCAGCGCCGCCGCGAGCACGCCGGTGTCGGCGAGTGAACTCCACAGCGCCGCATCGAATCGGTCGTCGGCCTTGTCGAGTTCGCGCAGCCGGTCGGCGGTGACGAGCTTGCCGCACACCTCGCCGGTCAGCCGGGCCAGATCGAGTTGGGCTTCGGTGGGAGTGAAATCCATGTCAGCTCTCTGCTTTCCGGATCAGCGCGCGGCGGCGGGTTGCTTGAGGGCGGTCATCGCGATGATGTCGCGCTGCACCTCGTTGGTGCCGCCGCCGAAGGTCAGGATCAGCGCGGCCCGATGCATCCGCTCGAGCCGTCCGCGCAGTTCGGCGCCGGGGGAGTCCTGGCGCAGGTAGGCCTGCGGGCCGAGCACCTCCATGAGCAGCCGGTACGCCTCGGTGGCCAGCTCGGTGCCGTACACCTTGCAGGTGGAGGCGTCCCACGGCCGCGGCGCCGCGTCGCCGCCCGCGTCGGCCCGGCTGGCGATCTCCCAGTTCAGCAGCTTCAGGTATTCGACCTTGGCGTGTACCCGGGCCAGGTTGACCTGGACCCATTCCTGGTCGATGACCCGGGAGCCGTTGCCCGCCTTGGTGTTGCGCGCCCAGTCGACGGTCTGGCGCACCGCGAGCGCGAGCGGTCCCGCGGAGGTGAGTGCGACCCGCTCGTGGTTGAGCTGGTTGGTGATCAGCGCCCAGCCGCCGTTCTCCTGGCCGACCAGTGCGCTCGCGGGTACCCGGACGTCCTGGTAGTAGGTGGCGCTGGTGTCGGGCCCCGCCATGGTGTGCACCGGGGTCCAGGAGAAGCCTTCGGCCGTGGTCGGCACGATGAGCATGCTGATGCCCTTGTGCTTCTTGACGTTCGGGTCGGTGCGCACCGCGAGCCAGACGTAATCGGCGTAGGCGATCAGACTGGTCCACATCTTCTGGCCGTTGATCACGTAGTCGTCGCCGTCGCGCACCGCGGAGGTGCGCAGGCTGGCCAGGTCGGTGCCCGCGCCGGGTTCGGAGTAGCCGATGGCGAAGTGCAGCTCACCCGCGGCGATCTTGGGCAGGAAGAAGCGCTTCTGCTCCTCGCTGCCGTAGTGCATGATCGTCGGCGCGACCGAGTTGATGGTCAGGAACGGCACCGGGGCGCCGGCGATCGCGGCCTCGTCGGTGAAGATCAACTGATCCATCGTGGACCGGTCCTGGCCGCCGTATTCCTTCGGCCAGGCCAGCGTCAGCCAGCCGTCGCGGCCCATCTCCCGCACGACGTCGCGATAGACGGTGCCCTGGCCGTACTCGCCGGTCTGCGCGCTGAGCGCGGCCCGCCGCTCGGGGGTGATGAGTCGCGCGAAGTAGTCGCGCAGCTCCGCGCGTAGCTCCTCCTGCTGCGGCGTGTACGCAATGCGCATGGCAAATACCTCATGCCTTCTCGATGTGGGTGCACCCGATCATTGCATACCGACTGAAACATGTTCCAGTATTGCTACTGAATCCGGTCGATAGCGCCACCTGCGGCGGTACCGGCTTGTTAGGGTTCGCCAAGGATCGCGGTAAAGGAGTTCTCATGAAGGTAAGCGTCGATCTGGATCAGTGCGAAGCGAACGGAATCTGCGTCGGAATCGCCCCCGACGTGTTCGAACTCGATGACGAAGACCAGTTGCACATCCTGACGGCCGACGTGCCCGCCGATCGCGTCGCCGATGTCGAGGACGCGGTCGCGCAATGCCCGAAAGCGGCGCTGCGGCTCCAGTGAAATGGTCCCTTGCCATCGGCTGGAACACGTTCTAGGGTCGGCCCCGTGGACGATGCAGATGTGAGCCTGGCCGGACGAGTGGCGATCGTGACCGGAGCGGGCGCCGGGCTGGGGCGGGCAGAGGCGCTCGCGTTGGCCGGTGCCGGTGCCTCGGTGGTGATCAACGACCTGGCCGAATCGGATGCGGTGTCCGACACGCTGTCCGAGCTCCGCGCGCTCGGCACCAAGGCCGAGTTCGTCGCGGGCAGCATCGCCGAACGGGCCACCGCGGACGCGCTGATCCGCACCGCCGAGGAAGCCTTCGGTGGTGTGCACATCGTGGTGAACAACGCCGGGATCACCCGGGACCGGATGCTGTTCAACATGTCCGACGAGGATTTCGACGCGGTCGTCGCGGTGCATCTGCGCGGCCATTTCCTGTTGTCCCGCAACGCCGCGGCCTATTGGCGCGGCAAGTCGAAGGCGGCCGGCGCGCCGGTCTACGGCAGGCTGATCAACACCTCGTCGGAGGCCGGACTGCTCGGCCCGGAGGGGCAGGCGAACTACGGCGCCGCCAAGGCGGGCATCACCGCGTTGACGTTGTCGGCGGCGCGGGCGCTTTCGCGTTACGGCGTGCGCGCCAACGCGATCGCGCCGCGCGCGCGGACCGCGATGACCGAAGCGGTGTTCAGCGCCGCACCCGAGGGTGCGGTCGATCCACTTTCTCCCGATCATGTGGCCCGGCTCGTCGCCTATCTCGCATCACCGGCCGCCGACGCGGTGAACGGTCAGCTGTTCGTGGTCTACGGCGCGATGGTGGCGCTCATGGCCGCGCCCGTCGTCGAGCAACGGTTCGATGCCGCGGACGGTCAGTGGTCGCCGGGCGATCTCGCCGCCACCCTCGGCGGCTACTTCGCCGAACGCCTCGCGGGGCAGACCTTCTCGGCTTCGGCGCTGCTCGATCTCGGTTGAGTCCGCATCGCCGCTCGATCTCCGGCGCGAAACATGCGCAGCGAGGATCGGTATCTGCAAGACCCACTCGACACGAACTGCTGATCAACTGACCAACTGTTGATCAAGGGTCCGGCACTTGGTAGACATTGGGTGTCGAGATGTGCTCCGCCTCACAAAGGTGGGATCAATCTCTCTGACACCCGTTCCAGATTTATATGCCGACGCAGCTAAAAAGTGCAGTTCAAAAGTGACAAACATCTTCCGGCAACGTTGTGAACGTGTTCTAATCAATGAGGCGGTGCGGCCTCGGTGAAGAATCGTGCCGTGAAGTTGTACGCGGGTTCTGAGCAAGGAGGTTCGTAGATGAACGAGGTCCTTGCCGTGCCATTGCGGGCCGTCGGCGGGTTCTTCGAACTGACTGCCGAAGTCGCCCGCGCCAGCGTGCGCAGGCCATTTCAATGGCGCGAGTTCATCGACCAGTCCTGGTTCATCGCACGGGTCTCGATCGTGCCGACACTGTTGGTCGCGATTCCATTCACGGTTCTGGTGAGCTTCACCCTCAACATCTTGTTGCGCGAGATCGGCGCGGCCGATCTCAGCGGCGCGGGCGCGGCGTTCGGCGCGGTGACCCAGGTCGGCCCGATCGTGACGGTGCTGATCGTGGCGGGCGCCGGAGCCACCGCGATCTGTGCTGACCTGGGCGCCCGCACGATTCGCGAGGAAATCGACGCGATGCGGGTGCTCGGTATCAACCCGGTGCAGCGACTGGTGGTGCCGCGCGTGCTCGCCTCGATGTTCGTCGCGTTGATGCTCAACAGCCTGGTCTGCACCATCGGCATCGTCGGCGGATTTCTCTTCTCGGTGTTTCTGCAGGACGTGAACCCCGGCGCGTTCGTCAACGGCATCACGTTGCTGACTCATTTGCCCGAATTGATCATCTCGGAAGTGAAGGCCGGATTGTTCGGGCTGATCGCCGGGCTGGTGGCCTGTTATCTGGGTTTGAATGTCAAAGGTGGTCCCAAGAGTGTCGGTGATGCGGTGAATCAGACCGTCGTCTTCGCCTTTATGGCTTTGTTCGTCGTGAACGTGGTGGTCACCGCGGTAGGCATCAAGTTCACGGCGCGGTGACCGCATGGCCTTCGTGATCGAATCCCGCTTCCCGCGTACCGTTCGACGGGTGCGTCGGATGTCGGACTCGCTCGATTCTGTCGGGAAACAGGCTGTGTTCTACGCGCAGGCGCTGGGGGCAATTCCGCGCGCGCTCACCCACTATCGGACCGAGACCATTCGATTGATCGCCGAAATCAGCATGGGCAGCGGTGCTCTGGCGGTGATCGGCGGCACCGTGGTGATCGTCGGCTTCCTCACTCTGTTCGCCGGCGGCACCATCGCGGTGCAGGGCTACAGCTCGCTCGGCAATATCGGCGTCGAGGCGCTCACCGGATTCTTCGCGGCCTTCATCAATGTCCGCATCGCCGCCCCGGTCATCTCCGGCATCGGTTTGGCCGCCACCATCGGCGCCGGCTCGACCGCGCAACTCGGCGCCATGCGGGTGGCCGAGGAGATCGACGCGCTCGAGTCCATGGCCATCCGGCCGGTGCCATACCTGGTCGGCACCCGGGTGCTGGCCGGGATGATCGCGATCGTGCCGCTGTACGCGCTCGCCGTGATCGCCTCCTTCCTGGCCAGCCGGTTCGCCACGGTGGTCATCTACGGGCAGTCCGCGGGCGTGTACGACCACTACTTCTCCACGTTCTTGATCCCGAGCGACATCCTCTGGTCGTTCGCGCAGGCGATCTTCATGGCACTGGCGGTCATGCTCATCCATACCTACTACGGCTACAACGCCGCGGGCGGCCCGGTCGGGGTCGGCGTGGCGGTCGGCAACGCGGTGCGGACCTCGCTGGTCGCGGTGGTCACGGTGACACTGTTGATCTCGCTGGCCATCTACGGCACCTCCGGCAACTTCCACCTCTCCGGATAGCGATATGGCGGATTCGACGAAATTGCGAAACGCGCTCGGGTTCAAGCTCGCCGGAGCCGCGATGGTGCTGGCGATGGTGGCGATCGTCGCGATCGCGCTGCTGATGTTCGTCGGCGGCTTCACCTCGACGGCGACCGTCATGGTCGACGCGCCGCGCAGCGGCCTGGTACTCGACCCGGACGCCAAGGTGAAGGTGCGCGGCGTGGAGATCGGCCGGGTCGTCGGGATCGAGCAGACCGCCGAGGGCGCCAGCCTGAAGCTGGCGGTGAATCCCGATCAGCTGAAACTGGTTCCGGCGAACGCGGGCGTAGATATCCGCTCCACCACCGTCTTCGGCGCGAAGTATGTGAATTTCACGGTGCCCGATCAGCCTTCGGCGACCTCGCTGAAACCCGGTGCGCGCGTGAGTGTGCAGCACGTGACCGTCGAGTTCAACACGCTGTTCCAGCACCTGTCCGATGTGCTGGCCAAGGTCGAGCCGGAGAAGTTGAACGCGACGCTGTCCGCGCTCGGCACCGCGTTGCAGGGCCGCGGCGAGAAGCTCGGCGACCTGCTCGCCCGCAGCGATGCCTACCTGCGCGATATCAACCCGTATCTGCCCACGCTGCAACAGGATCTGGTGCAGACCGGTCAGGTCACCGACCTGTACGCGGACACGGCGCCCGAGCTGCTGCGCACCGTGGACAACGCCACGGTCACCAGCCGCGCGCTGGTCGACGAGCAGCAGAGCCTGGACGACGTGCTGGCCAACCTGATCGGCCTGGCCGACACCACCGGTGCGGTACTGAAGGAGAACGAGGGCAACCTCGGCACCGCGCTGGATCTCTTGCGGCCCACCACGCAGTTGCTGTTCGAATACAACCCCGCGCTCGGCTGCGTCATCAACGCGCTCGGCCCGATGATGCCGCTGGCCGAACGGGTATTCGGCGGGGTGCTGCCCGGCATCGGGATGAACACCAACTTCATGTTCGGCGCCAAGCCCTACACCTATCCGGACGACCTGCCGAAGGTGAACGCCACCGGCGGCCCACATTGCGAGGGCGTGGTCGACCGGGTGCCGAACAGTCATGCCGACTACGTCGTCACCGACACGAATCAGGGAGCTCCGTACGTGCCCAACACGGGTTTCGTGAAGCCCAACTCGGCGCCGAAGGTGTTCCAGCTGCTGTTCGCCGGGTTACCGGGGGTGGACGCACTGTGAAGAACACCGCGACGACCGTGAAACTGGCCATCTTCACCTTGGTGATGGCGCTGGTCTTCGCCGGGCTGACGGTCGTGTTCAGTCAGATGCGCTTCGCCAGGGAACACGGCTACCACGCCGTGTTCACCAGCTCGTCGGGCATGTTGCCCGGGGCGAAGGTGCGCATCGCGGGGGTGCCGGTCGGCTCGGTCTCCTCGGTGCGGGTGGGCAAGGACAAGCTGGCGCACGTCGAGTTCGACGTCGACCGCAAGTACCGGTTGCTCACCAGCACCCGGGCCACCATCCGCTACGAAAACCTCGTCGGAGACCGGTATCTGGAACTGCTGGAGGGCCCGGGCGCCGCGGACGTGCTGCGGGACGGCGGCACCATCGACAAGGACAAGACGGCGCCCGCGCTCGACCTGGACATGCTGCTCGGCGGGTTCCGGCCGCTGCTGCGCGGTCTCGATCCCGCGCAGGTGAACGACCTGACCAGCGCTCTGCTCCAGATCTTCCAGGGCCAGGGCGGCACGCTGGTCTCGCTGCTCAACAGCGGTGGTTCCTTCGCCAAGACGCTGGCCGACCGCGACGAGCTGATCGGCAACGTGATCAACAACCTGAACACGGTGTTGCAGACCATCGATCAGCGCGGCGACCAGTTCGCCACCACGCTCGACGAATTGCAGCGCCTGATCACGGATCTGGCCGCCGACCGGGATCCGATCGGGGACGCGTTGCCGCGGATCGCCGGGGCCACCAGGGATCTCACCGATCTGCTCGCGCAGGCGCGACCCGATCTGCGCACCACCATCGAGCAGACCGGGCGGCTGTCGAGCAATCTCGACAACGGCTCCGACACCATCCAATGGGTGCTCGATCGGCTGCCCGACACCTACAAGAAGCTCATCCGCATCGGCGCCTACGGCTCGTTCCTGCAGCTCTACGTCTGCGGGACCAACCTGCTCGTGGACGGGCCGGACGGGCAGCCGTTGCAGGTGAACCTGCCGGGCAAGCAGACGACCGGAAGGTGTGCGCCCGAATGAACGAGCAGCGATCCCGTGTCGTCACCATCGGCATAGTCGGCCTGGTGGTCGCGGTGTGCGTGGCTTTGTCGGCCCTGCAGTTCGAACGGCTGCCGTTCATCCGCGGCGGCGCGAACTACACCGCGTTCTTCGCCGACGCCGGCGGACTGCTGCCCGGCGACCCGGTCCAGGTGGCCGGGGTGCGCACCGGCCGGGTGGACAGCGTGCATCTCGACGGCGACAAGGTGCTGGTGCGTTTCACGCTCGACGAATCGATCGTGCTCGGCCAGAAGACTGCTGCCGCGATCAAGACCAACACGGTGCTCGGCCGCAAGTCGCTCGAGCTGACGCCGACCGGGCCGGGCGCGCTGCGGCGCGACGACACGATTCCGTTGGACCGCACCACTTCTCCGTACTCGCTCAACGACGCGCTCGGCGATCTCGGCCGCACCGTGCAGGGGCTGGACCTCGAGCAGGTGGACAAGACGCTCGACACGCTCTCGGCGACCTTCGCCGATACGCCCGCCCCGCTGCGCGCGGCACTGGACGGGGTAACGGCGTTGTCCCGCAGCATCAATGCGCGCGACCAGGCGCTGTCCGATCTGCTGGTTCGAGCGCAGAGCGTGACCAAGATCCTGGCCGACCGCAGCAACCAGATCAACATGCTGCTGCTGGACGGCAACAACCTGCTCGGCGAGCTGGACCGGCGGCGCGGCGCGATCGGGCAGCTGATCGTCTACGTCAACGAGGTGGCCAAGCAGCTGTCCGGTCTGGTCAACGACAACGAGGCGCAGCTGAAACCGGCGCTGGACAAACTGAACTCGGTACTGGGCCTGCTGCAACGCAACAAGCAGAACCTGTCCGACGCGCTCGACAACCTCGGCCCGTACGCCGCGGCCCTCGGCGAGCAGGTCGGCAACGGCCCGTGGTTCAACGCCTATGTCGTCAACGCCACCAGCACCCAGTTGCAGGGCCTGGTGGACGCGCTGGTGTGGCCCGAGCATCTGCCCGACGACCTGCGCAACATCTTCACGCATCCGGCACCGCCGTCGATCGGCCCGTCGATTCAGGAGCCACCGCGATGACCCTCATGGACAAGGCGAAAAAGGTGCCTCGCTGGGCGGTCGTGGTCGCAGGCGCCGTGGTGGTCGCGCTGGTGGCGTTCGGCGCGTACACCGGGATCACGCGGCTCGGCACGACCAGCATCACCGCGTACTTCCCGTCGACCTCGGGCCTGTACAAGGGCGATGAGGTCCGGGTGCTGGGGGTGAAGGTCGGCCGGATCGACTCGATCGATCCCGGCAAGGACCGGGTGCGGGTGCGGGTGACCATCGATCGCGGGATCGACCTGCCCGCCGACGCCCGCGCGGTGATCATCTCGCCGTCGCTGGTCTCGGCGCGGTTCATCCAGCTGGCGCCTGCCTACACCGGCGGCCCGAAAATGGCCGACGGCGCGCAGATTCCGATCGAGCACACCGCGGTGCCGGTGGAGTGGGACGACATCAAGGCCGAACTCTCCAAGCTGGCAACCACTTTGGGCCCCGTCGGCGATGACTCGCAGGGCTCGTTCGGACGCTTCGTCAACACCGCCGCGGACAATATGGACGGCAACGGGCAGAAGCTGCGCGACACCCTGCGTGAACTGTCCGCCACCCTGAACACCCTTTCCGACGGACGCACCGACCTGTTCGGCACCATTCGCAACCTGCAGAAGTTCGTGGATGTGCTCGCGGCGAGCAACGAACAGATCGTGCAGTTCGGCGGCAGGCTGGCCTCGGTCTCCTCGGTGCTGGCGGGTGCCTCTGCCGAACTCGGTGCGGGACTGGACAATCTGGATACCGCGCTGGCCGATGTGAAGCGTTTCCTGGAGGGCAGCGGCGCCGAACTCACCGAGGGCGTGCAGCGGCTGGCCGACGTCACCCAGATTCTGGTGGACAAGCAACCGGAACTCGAGCGGGTGCTGCACTCGGGCCCCACCGCGCTGGTGAACTTCTATCAGATCTACAAGCCCGCCCAGGGCACGCTCACCGGTGCGGTGGCGCTGAACAATACGGCCGATCCGCTCGGCTTCCTCTGCGGCTCGGTGCGCGCGCTGGAGATCAACCAGTCCGATCGTTCCGCCGACCTCTGCGCGCAATACCTTGCGCCGGTGATCAGTTCGCTGGCCATGAATTACGCGCCGATCCTGCTGAACCCGGCGACCGGTGTGCACGCGTTCCCGGAACAGCTGAAGTTCAGCCCGCCGAGTCTGGCGGAGCAGGCGCCCGCGCCGGGACCGCCGCCGGTCACCGTGCCGGAAGGCCTTGCCGGACTGGCTATTCCGGGAGGGGGACGATGATGCCGCGCCGGATGACGACGATGGTGCTCGGTCTGGCTGTGCTGCTCGGCGTTTCGGGTTGCGAGTGGGACGGTCTGAACTCGCTGCCGATGCCGGGCACCGAGGGCACGATGGACGGCGCGTATCAGGTGCGCATCCAGATGCCGAATGTGACCACGCTGACCAGGAATTCACCGGTGCGGGTCGACGACGTGACGGTCGGGACGGTATCGAATATCGAGGTGGAGGGCTGGCACGCGCTGGTCACCGTCTCGCTGAACCCGAACGTGCACCTGCCGGCCAATGCCGTCGCCAAGATCGGGCAGACCAGCTTGCTCGGCAGCAATCACATCGAGCTCGCCGCCCCCACCGATACCGCCGCGCAGGGGCAGTTGAAGGGCGGAGACGTGATTCCGCTGGAGCGAGCGGGCGCCTACCCGACGACGGAGCAGGTGCTGTCCTCGCTGTCGGTGGTGCTCAACGGCGGCGGTATCTCGCAGCTGGAAACGATCACCCGCGAATTGAATTCGGCGTTGACCGGGCGCGAGAACGACATCCGTGACCTGCTACCTCAGCTCGAGACGCTGACCACGGGACTGGACAAGCAGCGCAACGACATCATCGCGGCGATGAGCGGACTCGACCGGCTCGGTGGGCAATTCGCCCAGCAGCGCGACGTGGTCGCCAGGGCGATCGAGCGGATCCATCCCGCGCTCACCGTGCTCGCCGACCGCAGCGCGAACATCACCGCGGCGATCAGCGCGCTCGGCGACCTCAGTGACGTCACCGACCGGATCGTCACCACCAGCGGGGAGAACCTGAAGGCGAACCTGCGCAGTCTGGCACCGGTGCTGCAGACGCTGGCCGATACCGGGATGAACCTGGTCGAGGCGCTGAAGATCGTCCCGACCTTCCCGTTCCCGATGAAAAACCTGGACAAGGCGATCAAGGGTGACTACTTGAACTTGTTCATCACGGTCGACCTCACCGGCAAGCGGTTGGACAACAACTGGTTGATCGGCACGCCGCTCGGCGGCCGCTTCGGCGGTGTCGAAGGCGTGGTCGGCGGCTTCGCCCCGGATACCGCTACGCAGGCAGGCAATCCGGCGACCGGACCGCTGCTGCCGCCGCCTGCCGACGGGCAGCCCGCGCCCGCGCTGCCCGGCCTGCCGCCCATCCCCGGCCTGCCCGCGATTCCGGGCCTGACCGTGCCGTTGCCGGGAAACACTGCGCCACAAGGGGGCCCGGGCCGATGACGCTGACCAGATTCGTCCGCACGCAGCTCGCGATCTTCGCCATCTTGACGGTGATCGGCCTGGTGGTGATGGGCGGGGTGTATGTGAAGGTGCCCGCGATGCTGGGCATCGGGCGCTATGACGTCACCGTGCAGCTGGCCGCCACCGGTGGTCTCTATCCCACCGCGAATGTCGCCTATCGCGGCACGAATGTCGGTGTGGTGCAGGATGTCCGGCTGACCACGACCGGTGTCGAAGCGCACCTGTCCATCGACAGCGATTACAAGGTCCCGGCGGACGTCAACGCCTGGGTGCGCAGCGTTTCGGCGGTCGGTGAGCAGTACGTCGACCTGATTCCCGCCGAGCGTCCGGTCGGCGGCAACCTGGCCGACGGCTCGGTGATTCCGGTGGGGCGCACCAAGTTGCCGCAGGATGTGGGCACGTTGCTTGACCAGTCCGATCGATTGCTGTCGAGCGTGGCCGACACCCGGCTGCGACAGGTGATCGACGAGGCGTTCAAGGCGTTCAACGGGGCGGGCCCGGATCTGCAACGGTTCATCGATTCGGCATCGCTGCTGGTGCAGGAGGCACAGAACAACGCGGAACCGACGAAGAAGCTGCTCGATCAGATCGGACCGTTGCTGGACACCCAGATCCGGTCCGACGCCGCGATCCGGTCGTGGACCAGTGACCTGGCCACGGTGACCGATCAGCTGCGCGCGCACGATGTTTCGCTGCGCAACGTGCTGCACGAGGGCCCCTCGGCGATGCAGCGGGTGAACGCGCAGTTCGAATCCCTGCGACCGACCCTGCCGCTGCTGCTGAACAACCTGGTCAGCACCGGGCAGGTCGGCGTGACGTATCACGCTGGGCTGGAACAACTTCTGGTGGTGTTCCCGCCGCTGATCGCGGCGCTGCGGACGGTCATCCGCGGACCCGCGGAGTACGGCGCCATGGTCGACTTCGGGACCGTGGTCAACGATCCGCCCGCGTGTACCACCGGATTTCTGCCCACCGACCAATGGCGCTCGCCGAGCGAACTCGATTCGCTGCCCTCACCGCCGGGCCTGTATTGCAAGGTGCCGCAGGACTCGCCGATCCAGGTGCGCGGTATCCGCAATACGCCGTGCGCGGAATTCCCCGGTCGTCGCGCGCCGACGCCCGAACTGTGCCGCACCGGTTATGTTCCGGAAGGCAACAACCCGCCGTTCGGTCCCGTACAGCCCGTGGCGCCCGCGGCAGCGCCGCCCGCGGAGGTTCCGGCGCAGACCGCACCCGCCGCGTACGGCACCGGGACACCGGCGGCCGCGCGATCCTACGACCCGTCCACCGGTCAGTACATCGGTCCGGACGGACGCACGTACCGACAGGGCGATATCGGACCGAGCGGTTCGGGCACGGTACCGTCGAGCTGGCAGGCGATGCTCGAGGAGCAGCAACGATGAGCGATATCAACGCAGATCAGCGGCGCACGCGGCGACGTGCCGTGCGCTCGGTGGGGCCACCGGCAGACGAGTCGGCGGCACCCGGTGTGACATCGATACCGGCCGAACAGACGAAAGCGCCGAAGGCCGGTGCCGCCGGACCATCGGTGCGTGCGGCGTCCTCCGATACCGCCCCCGCGCCCACCCCGGTCGACGCCGTGGATTCCGGCGCGGTCGCAGACGCCGGAACTGTCGATCTCGGCAAGGCGGCCGCCGACCTCGGCGCGGCGACGAGTGTCGAGGCCGTCGACCTCGGTAAGGCCGCGAACGTCGGATCCGACGAACGCCGCACAGCGCCGAAGACGAGCGGAGTCGAGCCCGATGCGACGCCGGTCGACGCCACCGGGGCGAGGTCCCCCCTCGGCGTCGGGCGCATCCTCGCCTTCGCGGCCGCGGCGCTGCTGGTGCTCGCGTTGGTGATCGGCGCGGGACTGTCGGTGGTCAAAGCTCGATCGATCGACGCACGCGACGAGCGGCGCACCGAATTCGTGCAGACCGCCAGGCAGGCCGCCCTGAATCTGACCACCATTCGCGCCGATTCGGCCAAGCAGGACATCGATCGGATCCTCGCGGTGGCCTCGGGCCAGTTCAAGAGCGAGTTCGACGGGCGGGTCGATCCGTTCCTGAATGTCGTGCAGCAGGCCAAGATCGTCTCCAACGGCGAGGTCGTCGAGGCGGCACTGGAAAGCGACGACGTGGACTCGGCGCAGGTGCTGGTGGCGGTCAAACAAACCCTGACCAACGCGGGCCAGGAGGGCCCGCAGACGCGGCTCTACCGTTTCCGGATCACCGTGAGCCGGGGCGACGCCGGGTTGACCGCATCCAAGGTGGAGTTCGTCGGATGACAATGCGCAGCAAGATTTTGTTGGCGGGCGCGAGTGTGGTCGCCGTGGCGGCACTGATCGTGCTCGGCGTCAACGGATTCCGGATCTGGAACGACGATCGGGCGGAGCAGGCCCGCAAGGACGCGGTCGCCGCGGCCGATCGATCGGTGTCGGCGATGTTCACCTACGACTATCAAACGGTGGACAAGGAACTGCCCAAGGCGGCCGACAACCTGTCGCCGAAGTTCCGCGACGACTATCTGAAGCTGATCACCCAGGCGATCGCGCCCGGCGCGAAGGAGAAGCAGCTCACGGTGCACGCCACCACCCAGGCGGCGGGCATCGTGTCCGCGGACAAGTCCGAGGTGGTCGTGCTGATGTTCCTCAATCAGGTGACCACCAGCAAGGATTCCCCGCAGGGCACCACCACCGGCAGCCGGGTCAAGGCGACGGTGCGCAAGGACGGCGACCGTTGGCTGGTCGACCAGGTCACGCCGGTCTGAGTCCGCGCGGCAGCCGGACCGTGAAGGTGGTGCCGATGCCCTCGGCGCTCTGCACGCGCACCGTGCCGCCGTGCGCGGTGACCAGCGCCTGGACGATGGACAGGCCCAGTCCGGTGCCGCCGCTGCTGCGGGTGCGCGAGCCGTCGGTGCGGTAGAAGCGTTCGAAGATGTGCTCGGCCTCTTCGGGTGGCAGGCCGGGGCCGGTATCGGCGACCTCCAGCACGATGTCGTCGGCGGTCGGAGTGAGCCGGACCGCGACGGCCGCTTCCGCCGGCGTGTGCGTGAGCGCGTTGTTGAGCAGGTTGGTCAGCACCTGACGGAGCCGGGTCTCGTCGCCGACGATCTCCAGAGTGCCCTCGCCGGACTGTATTTCGAGTTCGATGCGCCGCCGCGGGCCCGCCGGATCGGCCGCCGCGGCCAAGGCGCGGGCGCCGTGCACGGCGTCGCTGGCCACCGCGAGCAGATCCACCACTCCCTGTTCCAGCGGACGTTGGGCGTCCAGTCTGGCCAGCATCAGCAGGTCTTCGACCAGGATGCCCATCCGCTGGGACTCCCGTTCGATGCGGTCCATGAACAGATCGGGCTCGCCGGTCGCGCCTTGCCGGTACAGCTCGGCGAAACCGCGAATGGTGGTGAGCGGGGTGCGCAATTCGTGACTGGCGTCGGCGATGAACTGGCGCATCTTCGCCTCGGAGTGCCGGGCGGCCGCCTCGGAGGCCTCGGTCTTGGCGAAGGCCTGCTGGATCTGCGCGAGCATGCCGTTCAGCGACCGGGACAGGCTGTCGACCTCGGTGTTGGTGCCGCGCACCGGAACTCGGCGATACAGGTCACCGCGGGCGATGGCGGCCGCGGTGCTCTCGACCCGGCGCAGCGGGCGCAGGCTGCGCCGGATGACGAAGTACGCGACCAGTGCCAGCGCGGCCAGCACCGTCAGCCCGACGACCAGTTGCAGCACCACCAGCCGATGCACGGTGTCGTTGTTCTGGGTGAGCGGCAGCGCCACGGTCGTGGTGCCGTCCGGGGCGCGTAGCGTCAGCGCGCGCCACTGGACCGGCGCACCGCCCGCCGAACCCACGGTGATCGGTCCAGTGGCCGGATTCTCCGGCAGCGCGGGTTCGCCGTCGACACCGAAGGCCTTGATGAAGAACGTACGGCCGTCCGTGCTGGTGGAATGCACGTAGAACTGGCTCGGCGCGTGCCGCGGGTCCGGTGGCAGCACCGGCGGCGGTGGCATTCGGGCCCGGCGTGACCATTCGATCACGCCCTCCCGTAACTGCTGATCGGTGCGGTTGGTCAGCGACTGCTCGAGCCCGGAGGTGACCACCGTGCCCGAGATGAGCAGGCCGAGCCCGGCGGTGAGCACCAGCACCACCATCAAGGTCACCCGCAACGGGACCGCCGAGAGTGCGGCGGTGGCCTTGGCGCGAATCCTTCCGATCCGCCCCGGGCTCATTTCCCGGCCGACCGGCTGCGGCTCGGTGCGCGCATCACGTAGCCGACGCCACGCAGGGTGTGAATGAGTCGCTCGGAACCGGTGTCGACCTTCTTGCGCAGGTACGACACGTAGGTCTCGACCACGCCGACCTCACCGCCGAAGTCGTAGCGCCACACGTGATCCAGGATGCGCGGCTTGCTCAGCACGGTGCCCGCGTTGACCATGAAATAGCGCAGCAGCGTGAATTCGGTGGGCGACAGCGCGACCGGCTCGCCCGCCTTCCAGACCTCGTGCGTGTCGTCGTCCAACTCGATGTCCTCGAACCGGAGCCGCGAATTCTCCCGCTGCGGCGCGGTGTGCCCGGCCCGGCGCAGGATCACCCGCAGCCGCGCGACCACTTCCTCCAGGCTGAACGGCTTGGTGACGTAGTCGTCGGCGCCCAGGGTGAGCCCGGTGATCTTGTCCTGCATCTCGTCGCGCGCGGTCAGGAACAGCACGGGGGAGTCGACGCCGTCGGCGCGCAGCCTGCGCAACAGGCCGAACCCGTCCATGCCCGGCATCATCACGTCGACGATCAGCGCCTGCGGTCGGAAGGTGCGCGCCTTGTCCAGCGCCTGCGCGCCATCGGCCGCGGTGTCCACCTCGAAGCCCTGGTAGCGCAGGCTCACCGCGAGCAGCTCGACGATCATCGGCTCGTCGTCCACCACCAGCACCCGCGCCTCGGGTGCCTGCTCCACAGGCGCACCACTCATGGGCTTCATGGTCCGTCATCCTCCTGCGAAGTCGCTGGACCAAACCTGGGTGATTCCTGTGAACGGAACTCAGCGGGTGGGTTGACGTTCCTCCGGGTAGACGTCGTCGTCGGAGAGCAGGGCGCTGCCCGCGACCTGATCCTGGGCCAGGGCCTCGAGGAAGGCGCGGGCCCAGCGGTCCACGTCGTGGGCGAGCACCTGACGGCGCAGCGAACGCATCCGGCGGCGCTTGGTGTCGCGGTCGTCCTCGATCGCGGAGACGATCGCGTCCTTCACGCTGTCCAGGTCGTGCGGGTTGCACAGGTAGGCCTGGCGCAATTCCGCTGCCGCGCCGGTGAACTCGCTCAGCACCAGGGCGCCGTTGAGCCCGCTGTGACAGGCGACGTACTCCTTGGCGACCAGGTTCATGCCGTCGCGCAGCGGCGTCACCAGCATGACGTCGGCGGCGACGAAGAAGGCGATCAGCTCGTCACGCGGGATCGGACGGTGCAGGTAGTGCACCACCGGGTAACCGACCCGGGCGAACTCGCCGTTGATCCGGCCGACCTGGCGCTCGATGTCGCCGCGCATCTGGATGTAGCTCTCCACCCGCTCCCGGCTCGGCGTGGCCAGCTGCACCATGACCGTCTCCGCCGGATCGATCCGCTGCTCGAGCAGCAGCTCCTCCAGCGCGTTGAGCCGGATATCGATGCCCTTGGTGTAGTCCAGCCGGTCGACACCGAGCAGGATGGTCTTCGGATTGCCCAGCTCCGCACGGATTTTCGCGGCCCGCTCGCGAATCGAACGGCGGCGCGAATGCTCGTCGAGCTCGGCGGAGGAGATCGAGATCGGGAACGCGCCCACCCGCACCGTGCGGAAACCGACCTGCACGACGCCGAGTTTGGAACGGACGCCGACGGTGCCGCGCGAAGTCGGCTGACCGGCCAGCCTGCGCGCCAGATAGAGGAAGTTCTGCGCGCCGCCGGGGAGATGGAAGCCGATCAGGTCGGCGCCGAGCAGACCCTCCACGATCTCGGTACGCCACGGCATCTGCATGAACAGCTCGACCGGCGGGAACGGGATGTGCAGGAAGAAACCGATGGTCAGATCGGGTCGCAGCATGCGCAGCATCTTGGGCACCAGTTGCAACTGGTAGTCCTGCACCCAGACGGTGGCGCCCTCCGCCGCCACCTTCGCGGTCGCCTCGGCGAAGCGCCGGTTCACCGTGACGTAGGCGGCCCACCACTTGCGGTCGTAGACCGGTCGCACGATCACATCGTGATACAGCGGCCACAGCGTCCCGTTGGAGAAGCCCTCGTAGTAGTCGGCGACCTCCTGCGCCGACAGCGGCACCGGATGCAGTTCCAGGCCGTCCTCGATGATCGGATCGACATCCGCGTCCGGCACCCCGGCCCAGCCGACCCACGCGCCCTTGTTGTTGCGCAACACCGGTTCCAGCGCGGTGACCAGGCCGCCCGGGCTGCGTTTCCACCGGCTCGTGCCGTCCGGCAGCCGTTCCAGGTCGACCGGGAGCCGATTGGCCACCACCACGAAGCCCGAACCGGATTCGGCGGGGCCGACCGGGGATTGCGGGTTGTCGGCGGAAGTGTCTAGGGCGGGTTCGGAGCCGTCGGACGAAGTCATCTGGTCCACTCACGCATCCTTTGCGCGTCGCTGGGTCCCACAGGATCTGGGTAGCTCGACGTCGCCGTTGGCGTCGAAGGTAAGAACGGGTTATTCGACCCGGGAGCTGGGGCCGATACCGAGCATCGACAACAGCATCCGGCACTCGTCGGCGTCCTCCGCATAGGCGGCGACCACGCGCTGAGCCTGTCGTGCGGTCTCGTCGGCCAGTGGTTCCAGATCATCGTCCGCGATGTCGTTCGCGCTGCCCTTCGCGGCCATCTTCAAGTCCTCCCGGTTCACTACGCTCGTACGTGCGAATAGTCAATGGTATCTGGCGCCGCCAGGAGCGGGTGGTACCCGCGTCACACCGGCCCCCGGCCGGGTGTGCCGCCCCCGCTCGCCCCTATACCGTGGGGGACAGCAGCAACTCCACGAAAGGGTCGATATGCCGCTGGCCACGGTGAACGGAATTTCCCTCAACTACCAGGTCAAAGGTGACCGTGCGCGGGGTACCGATGTCAAGGGGTCGGGGCCGCTTGTGGTCATGATCATGGGCACCGGCAGCCCCGGGCGGGTGTGGGAACTGCACCAGGTGCCCGCGCTGGTCGCCGCGGGTTACCGGGTGTGCACCTTCGACAACCGCGGCATCGCACCCTCCTACGAGGCAGCCGACGGTATGACGATCGACCAGCTGGTCGCCGACACCGCCGGGCTGATCGAGCTGCTCGACGAGGGCCCGGCGCTGGTCGTCGGCACCTCGATGGGCGCGCGGGTGGCCCAGGAATTGGCGTTGGCCCGGCCCGAACTCGTGCGCAAGGCCGTCTTCATGGCCGGCCACGGGCGGCTCGACCAGTTCCAGAAAACCCTCTCGCTCGGCGAACACGAACTCGACGCCAGTGGCGTCAAGCTGCCGGCGAAGTACGAGGCCGCGGTGACCGCGGTGATGAACCTCTCGCCCGCGACCATGGCCGAACCGAATTCGGCCCGCGACTGGCTCGACCTGTTCGAGTTCACCGGCGGCCCGGTGACGCCGGGCATCCGCGCCCAGCGCCGGATGGATCACGACTTCGAGCGGGTGCAGGCCTACCGTGCGATCACCGTGCCCTGCCTGTCGGTCGGCTTCGCCGACGACCGGATGATCCCGCCCTACCTGTCCAGGGAGATTGCCGAGGTGATTCCCGGTGCGCGCTACCAAGAAGTCCCCGATGCGGGCCATTTCGGGTACCTGGAACAGCCGGAAACGGTCAACAAGATCCTGCTTGATTTTTTCGCGAGCTGAGTTCTCACCGCCAGAGGTAACCGCCCAGGCGTAACGTCTGCCTTGCTAGGGTCGAAACTACGCTCGGGACTCTAACGGTGCGGACGTCCGTGGAACCTCGGTTCATCGGGCCTGTGCCGGGTGAACCACGAGCGGTCCCGTACATAGCGCCAGTATCCAGTGAGGTGAAATTGAGCACCAACCCCTTCGATGACGAAGACGGCCGCTTCTTCGTCCTGGTCAACGACGAAGAGCAGCACTCCCTGTGGCCCGCCTTCGCGGAGGTCCCGGCCGGATGGCGTGTTGTGTTCGGTGAGGACAGCCGGGCCGCCTGCGTCGAGTACGTCGAGAAGAACTGGACGGATATGCGTCCGAAGAGCCTGCGTGACGCGATGGCCGCCGACGATGCGGCCCGCCAGGGCGCCCAGTCCTGATCCGCGGTATCTGATACTGCGCCGGGACATTTGATCGATCGCCGTCTGCGTGACACCGTAATGCCGGTGTCACGCAGTCGGCGTGCCCGGTTATGATGGCAACCGCTTTCGAGCGGACCCCGCCTCCTTAGCTCAGTGGTAGAGCACTCGCCTTGTAAGCGAAAGGTCGTCAGTTCAATCCTGACAGGGGGCTCCAGACGAGCGCGTCGGCGACGGCGCGCTCGTTCGGTAGGTAGAGGCCCTGCCTGATGTGTAAGCGAAAGGTCGTCAGTTCAATCCTGACAGGGGCCTCCGACTAGATAGGCGCGTCGGTTACGGCGCGCCTATCGGCGTACTTGGGACATGGTGCGGACGTAGTGCTCGGGCAGGGCACGGACGTATTGGGGCAGGACGGTGGCGAGAGTTGTCGTACCCGCCTGGTAGTTGTGGTGGCAGCGGTTGGGGTCGACCGCGCGCGAAACGGAGGGGAAAACCGATGCGCCCGAGCACGAGTCAGCTGATCAACGACATCTGTGACGAACTGGAGCGGATGCCGGAGGGTTACGGGTTGCCGGTGTGGCCACCGCGCGAAGAGTCGGCCGAGACGCCGAAAAAGGCAGCCAGGCAACCTGTTTCAGCGCCCGGCCACCCTTTGGTCAAACATCATGTGCGACGGGCTCAGTCGGGCACGTTCGCCCCGTAGCCGAGGTCACGCAGCGCCTGCTTGATTTTGGTCTGTGCGTCGTCCAAGGATTCGGGCGACGGGTTGGGGTCGGCGCCCGAGATATCGAAATCGGTCATGGTGAACGCCGGGAAGACGTGGACGTGCAGGTGCGGCACCTCCAGCCCGGCGACGAGCAGGCCCGCGCGCGGCGCGTCCCACGCCTGCCGCACCGCCTGCCCGATCTTCTGGGCGACGGCGGTCAACCTGGCGAACGTCTCGGTGTCGACGTCCTGCCACTGATCGATCTCTTTGCGGGGCACCACGAGGGTGTGCCCGGTAGTGACCGGGGCGATGGTGAGGAAGCCGACGAATTCGTCGTCCTCCCACACGAATCGACCCGGGAGCTGACCGGCGATGATCGCGCTGAAGACAGAAGCCATACAGCGCAGACTAGTCCGGGGCGGCGCGGACTACACCGACACGAAGTGCGACAGGATCCCCTGCACCTCGTAGATGTCCACCTGGCGGTTGAACCGTTTCTGCAACGGATCGGGATTGCCGGAGATCCAGATGGCGAGCTCGGCGTCCAGATCGAAGGTGCCCGCGGTCTCCACGGAGAAATGCGTGATCGCCCGGTAGGGAATGCTGTGATAGCTCACCTTGCGTCCGGTCATGCCCTGCTTGTCGACCAGGATCAGGCGGCGATTGGTGAACAGGATGGCGTCGCGCACCAGCAGGTACGCCGCATAGATCTGTTCGCCCTCACCCATCAGCTTCGCGTATTCCTGTTGTGCCCGACCGGGATCGATCCGTCCGGCATTGCCCATGATTCCGTCGATCAGGCCCATCGTTTCCCCGTCCTTCGCACGAGCTGGGTGTGGCAGGCCCGCAGCGGTATGCCGGAACCGTCCCTTTCCATCATGCGCGTCGCGAAGCTGATATTCGATGGTCGCCTATCGTTCATGAGCCGAGGCGTGGGTTCCTGGGGCTTCACCTAAGCTGTCTGCCGTGCGCGTACTCGTCATCGGTTCCGGAGCCCGTGAACATGCCCTCGTCCTTGCGCTGCGCAGGGACCCCGCGGTGACGGGGATCGTCGCCGCCCCGGGCAACGCGGGCATCGCCCAGCACGCGCAGACCAGGCCGGTCGATCCGTGCTCCGCGGAGGCCGTGGTCGCGCTGGCCACCGACGTGGCCGCCGACCTGGTGGTGATCGGTCCCGAGGTGCCGCTGGTGCTCGGTGTGGCCGACGCCGTGCGGGCCGCGGGCATCGCCTGTTTCGGCCCGTCGGCCGCGGCCGCGCGGATCGAGGGCTCGAAGGCCTTCGCCAAGGACGTGATGGCGGCCGCCGGGGTGCGCACCGCGCACAGCGAGATCGTGGACAACCCGGCCGACCTCGACGCCGCACTGGACCGCTTCGGCCCGACCTGGGTGGTGAAGGACGACGGCCTGGCTGCGGGCAAGGGCGTCGTGGTCACCGCGGACCGGTCGGCGGCCCGCGATCACGGCGCCGAACTGCTCGAACAGGGTCATCCGGTACTGCTGGAATCGTTTCTGGACGGACCGGAAGTATCGCTGTTCTGCCTGGTCGACGGCGAAACGGTGGTGCCGCTGCTGCCCGCGCAGGACCACAAGCGGGTCGGCGACGGCGACACCGGCCCGAACACCGGCGGCATGGGCGCGTACACGCCGCTGCCCTGGCTGTCCCCGGACGCGGTGGCCACGATCGTCGAAGACGTGGTGAAACCGGTTGCCGCCGAACTGGTTCGGCGCGGCAGCGGCTTTTCCGGACTGCTGTACGCGGGCCTCGCGATGGGGGTCGCCGGACCCGCCGTGGTCGAATTCAATTGCCGCTTCGGCGATCCCGAGACCCAGGCGGTGCTCGCCCTGCTGGCGAGCCCGCTCGGCGAACTGCTCAACGCCACCGCGACCGGGACCCTCGCCGAGGTCGAGCCGCCGCGCTGGCGGGACGGCTCGGCGATCACCGTGGTAGTCGCGGCCGAGAACTACCCGGGCCGCCCGCGCATCGGCGATGTGATCGCCGGCGCCGGTGACGGCGCGCTCGACGACACCGCGGCGGTGCTGCACGCGGGCACCGCGCTGCGCGAGGACGGCGCGCTGATCTCGGCGGGCGGCCGGGTGCTCAACGTCGTCGGTGTGGGCGCCGACCTGGCCGAGGCGCGAACCAACGCCTACGCGCGGATCACCGCGATCAAGCTGCCGGGCAGTCACTACCGCACCGATATCGGACTCGCCGCGGTGGAAGACCGCATCGCCGTGCCCGACCGCCTCTCCGCGAATTCGGGCCAGACCCGGGAGTCGTAACAGCCTCAGCCGAAGTTCAGGCCGTGGACCGCCAGCCACTGGCGCGGGTCTACATGCTGGCCGCCCACGATGACCTCGAAGTGCAGATGCGGTCCGGTGGAGTCGCCGCGGTTGCCCATGCGCGCGATCTGCATGCCCGCGGGGACGCGCTCGCCACGGGACACGAAGAAGTCGTACATGTGCCCGTACACGGTGATCGAGCCGTCGTCGTGCCGGATGCGCACCCACAGCCCGAATCCTTCGGCCGGGCCCGCGTCGATGACGGTGCCGTTGGCGACCGCGTAGATCGGCGTGCCGATCGGGCCAGCGATGTCGATGCCGTTGTGGAAAGTGCCCCAGCGGGAACCGAACCCGGAGGTGAAGACGCCGCGCGCGGGCATCACGAAACCGCCCATGCCGGGCAGCGCCGCGCCGGGATTGGGGAGGGTGCCGCCCGCCATCCACGGTTGGTATTCGCCCGCCGCCGCCGCGGCGGCTTCGGCCTTGGCGCGCTCCAGGGTGGCGCGTGCGGCCGCCGCCACCACCGCCTGTTCGCGCAGGCGTTCACCGTTGGCGATGGCGTTCAGGTAGCGGCGTACCGACGGCGGGGTGGTCTGCATCTGCAGGGGATAGGCCACGGCTACGCGCTGCACGTGGTCCACGTCGGGTTGTTGATCGCTGATGGTGCCGGTGTAGGCGGTGTCGCCCGCCGCGAACACGGCGGTGGCCGCGAGCCCGGCCAGTAGCACGCGATGCTTGCGCAGCAGCGCGAGCATTTTGTCCCGATCGGGTCGGCGCTGCGCCCACAGTTCGGGTAACTCGGCCCGCCGCCGCCACAGTTCCCTGGGGTCGGGCCGGTGTCGCAGCAGTTCACCGAGCTGCACCCGATCGAACAGCATGCGGATGCCCCGGGCGGGTTTCTCCCGCATCCGGGCACGCCAATCCGGCGGAACGACCACGATGCCGCCCACTCCGCGCACCCGGTCGAGTCCGGCTCGTCGAGCATTCTCGAGCATCAGAGCGACCATAACCCCGGTCGCGGCCGCGTGCAGGACCGGCAGGCACGACGGCGGGATACGGCGGAGTCTGCGCGACGAGACGAAAGCCCGGCAGCCGCGCGCTGCCGTCGAGGGACACCGTCTAGCGTCTTGCGGGTGTCCAGAGAATCTCGCCGGTCGACCATTCCACCTTTCTACGTGATGGACGTATGGAAAGCTGCGGCGCAACGGGCCAGAACGCACGGCGATGTGCTGGTACTCGCCGCAGGTCAGCCCTCGACGCCCGCGCCCGCGCCGGTGCTGCGCGCGACGAGAACCGCGATCGAATCCGAATTGCTCGGCTACACCGAGACTTTCGGCATCCTTGCGCTGCGCGAGGTGATCGCGGCCCACCACACCGTGACCTACGGCTACCCGGTGGACCCGGACGATGTCGTGATCACGACCGGGTCGTCGGGCGCGTTCTCGCTGATCTTCCTGGCCGCCTTCGACCCGGGGGACACCGTCGTGGTGGCCCGGCCCGGTTATCCGGCCTACCGCAACACCCTTACCGCGCTCGGCTGCCGGGTCGTCGAACTGGACTGCGGCGCGGAGACCAGGTTCCAGCCGACCGTGGCGATGCTGGAGGCGTTGGCGCAACCGCCGGCGGGGCTGGTCGTCGCGAGTCCGGCGAACCCGACCGGCACCGTGATCGCGCCCGCCGAACTCGCGGCGCTGGCGCGCTGGTGTGCCGAGCACGGCACCCTGCTCATCTCCGACGAGATCTATCACGGCATCACCTATGCGGGTGCGGATACGGCGACCTCGTCCGCGTGGGAGACCTCGCGGGAGTCGGTCGTCATCGGTTCGGTGTCCAAATACTTCTCGATGACCGGATGGCGGCTCGGCTGGATGCTCGCCCCGCCCGGGTTGCGTCCGGCGCTGCAGCGACTCGCCTCCAATCTGACCGTGTGCCCGCCGGCCATCTCGCAGTACGCGGCCTTGCACGCGTTCGGCGCCGAAGCGAAGGCCGAGCTCGACGGGCACGTGCGTCGCTACGCGATCAACCGGCAGTTGCTGCTGGACGGGCTGCCGAAACTGGGCATCACCGACCTCGCCCCGGCCGACGGCGCGTTCTACGCCTACGCCGATATCGGTCACCTCACCGACGATGCGCGCGGCTGGTGTGCCGACGTGCTCGACCACACCGGCGTCGCGCTCGCGCCCGGCCTGGACTTCGATACGGTGCGCGGAAACCGGACAGTTCGGTTCTCCTTCGCGGGCGCCACCGCCGACATCGAGGCGGCGCTGCTGCGTCTAGGGCACTATCTCGCGGTCTGATCGTCGTGTACGGCAACAACTTTCCGCAGTTCGACACCATGACCGCGCGGATACGGTAAAACATCGATGGTTGCTTTTCCTCGCTGATTTCCCCTGGAAGAACTGATGACGACTGGCACGATGGCACGGTGATCACCGCGACGACCCCGAAAGGCGAACGGCGTCGCCAGGCTTTGGTAGCTGCTGCCGCCGAGTTGTTGCTCGAAGGCGGATTCGAGGCAGTGCGGCACCGTTCGGTCGCGACCCGCGCCGACCTTCCCTTGGCGTCGACCACCTACTACTTCGAATCGCTGGAAGACCTGATCGCGCGCGCGGTCGAATTCAGCGGCAACGTGGAACTCGACGCCATGCGCCGCCGGGTCGGCGAGGTGAGTCACCGCCGCCGCGGCGCCGAGGCGACCGTCGATCTGGTGCTCGATCTGCTGGTCGGCACGGATGGGCACGACGAGGGCGCGCGCGGGCAGTTGATCGCCCGTTACGAGCGCTCGGTCGCGTCGGCGCGGCACCCCGAGCTGCGCGAGGTGCAGCTGCGCCTGCGCGCCCAGCTCGACGAGCTGCTCGCCGACGTGCTGCGCCGCTCCGATCGACTCGTCCGCCCCGAACAACTCCGCAGACTGGTCGCCGTGGTGGACGGCGCGGTGGTCGCGGCACTCACCGAACTCGACCCCGAACCCCGCCGGATGGCGCGTGGCGCCCTGCTCGAGGTGATCGACATCGTCGCCCCGGCGACGCCCCAGCAAGTGGACCGTTTCCGCACATTAGACTGACAAGACGTGAGCATCGTTCCGAACGTCCTTGCCACCCGATACGCCAGCCCCGAACTGGTGCGGCTGTGGTCGCCCGAACACAAGATCGTGCTCGAACGGCGACTCTGGCTGGAGGTGCTGCGGGCGCAGTCGGAACTCGGAATCGACCTTCCCGCAGGCGTACTCGACGATTACGAGCGCGTGCTCGAGCAGGTCGATCTGGCGTCCATCGCCGAACGGGAACGAGTCACCCGCCACGATGTGAAGGCGCGCATCGAGGAGTTCAACGCGCTGGCCGGGCACGAGCACGTGCACAAGGGCATGACCAGTCGCGACCTCACCGAGAACGTGGAGCAGCTGCAGATCCGGCTCTCGCTCGAGCACGTGTACGCCCACGGTGTCGCGGTCGCGGCCCGGCTGGCCGAGCGGGCCGCCGAGTATCAGACCCTGGTGATGGCGGGACGCTCGCACAATGTCGCCGCACAGGCCACGACGCTGGGCAAACGGTTCGCCTCGGCCGCCGATGAACTGCTCATCGCCCTGACCCGGGTCCGTGAGCTGATCGAGCGGTATCCGCTGCGCGGGATCAAGGGCCCGATGGGCACCGCCCAGGACATGCTCGACCTGCTCGGCGGCGATCCGGCGAAGCTGTCCCGGTTGGAGCAGCAGGTTGCGCGGCATCTCGGTTTCGCCAACGTGCTCACCAGCGTCGGACAGGTATATCCGCGCTCGCTCGACCACGATGTGCTGTCCGCGCTCGTGCAGGTCGGTGCAGGTCCGTCCTCGTTCGCGCACACCATCCGGCTGATGGCCGGGCACGAACTGGTCACCGAGGGGTTCCAGCCCGGCCAGGTGGGCAGCTCGGCGATGCCGCACAAGATGAACACCCGCTCGTGCGAACGAGTCAATGGGCTGCAAGTGGTGCTGCGCGGCTACGCCTCGATGGCCGCAGAGCTGGCCGGCGCGCAATGGAACGAAGGCGACGTGTTCTGTTCGGTGGTGCGCCGCGTCGCGCTGCCCGACGCGTTCTTCGCGATCGACGGCATGATGGAAACCTTCCTCACCGTACTCACCGAGTTCGGCGCCTACCCGGCCGTGATCGCCCGTGAACTCGACCGCTACCTGCCGTTCCTGGCCACCACCCGGATCCTGATGGCCGCGGTCCGAACCGGCGTGGGCCGCGAAACCGCGCACGAGGTCATCAAAGAGCACGCCGTCGCCGTCGCCCTCGCCATGCGCGAACAGGGCCGCGAACCCGATCTGCTCGACCGCCTCGCCGCCGACGAGCGCCTTCCGCTCGACCGCGCCGCCCTCGACACCGCCCTCGCCGACAAGTCCGCCTTCATCGGCGCCGCCGAGGCCCAGGTCTGCGATGTCATCGCCGCCGTCCAGAAACTCGTCGACGCCAACCCCGAAGCGGCTCGCTACACTCCCTCGCCAATCCTGTAGCGAGAGCAACGATTTCGCCGGAATTCGATCGCGGTTGTCATAGGCGACCGCTATCGTCCCACGGTGGCCATTCACGCCTTCGTGGACGAATCGATCCGCCGGGACAGGTACATCCTCTGCGCGGTCCTGATACCTGGTGAGCAACTGCACCGTGCTCGGGCGCTGGTGCGCAGCTTCTGTCTGCCCGGTCAGCGGCGCTGGCATTTCAACGACGAGTCCGAACAGCGGCAGCGGCACATTATCGCGGCCATGGCTCAGTGCGTTGGAGTGGGCGTTGCCATCTATGAAGGGCGTGGTCGCGAGGTCAGTGTGCGGCACAGCTGTATGACGGAGTTGGTCACGGATCTGGTGGAGATCAAGGCTGCTCGGCTGGTCATCGAGTCTCGGGAGAATCAGGACCAACGCGATCGGCAGTCCATTGCGACCGTGCTTCGCAAGGCCTCTGCCGAGTTGCAATACGCCCACATGCCGCCGCATACGGAGCCGTGCCTGTGGTGGGCGGACGCCGCCGCGTGGGCCTTCGGCGCCGGAGGGCGATGGCGGTTGACCATAATGCCCCTCGTCCGACTGGTCTTCGACGTGAACAAGCCCCCACTACGGCGCGAAACCCGGATGCTGGTCGTCCGGCCAGGACCCGGGTCCACTTCTTCCGGCTAGTGCCAGAAGCTACGACTGATGTTACAGCAGCTCGTCGAGAGGGGGCCAGTCGTTTGAATCACCTGTTGCCAGCGGCCGCAGCACATCTTCGAGGTGGATTGCCGCAAATAGCGCGAAACCCGACTGCTCACCGTCCGGAGAGGAGCCGGGTCCACTTCTTCCGGCTAGTGCCAGAAGCTATAACTGATGTTACAGCAGCTTGTCGAGAAGGGGCCAGTCGTTTGAATCGACTGTCGCGGGCAGCATCGTCTGTTCGGTATGGGGCGGGATGCGTGGTGGGGTGGGGTTAGGGTGCTGCGGTGAATCCGTACACGATTTTTGGCGACATTGTGGCTGGGCGGGCGCCGGCGAGCCGGGTGTTCGAGGACGATGATGTGTTGGCGTTCATGGACATTCGGCCGATGACGCCGGGGCATGTGCTGGTGGTGCCGAAGGTGGCGGCGCGCAGTCTCGCCGAGCTGGATCCGGTGGTGGGTGGCAAGTTGTTTCAGGTGGGGCAGCGGGTGGCGGCGGCGTTGCGGGTCAGCGAGGTCGGCTGCGACGGGGTGAATTTCTTTCTGGCCGACGGGGTTACGGCGGGCCAAGAGGTGTTCCATGTGCATCTGCACGTCATCCCGCGGACCCTCGGGGACGGATTCGGCCTGCGTGGCCGCCCGACCAGTCCGCCGCGCGCCGATCTGGATTATCTGGCCGGGTCGATCCGTGGGGCACTAGATCGCTGAGCCGTCGGGCGTAGCGCATACATACCGGACAGTTTGCTGAATAGAAGCTTGAAATCAAGATCTCTTCCGTCCCGTCTTGCCGTGGGTTACCTTGAAGGTCATTGTCTTGCGGTGATGGAGGTGGGGACGTGCGGCGAACATCGGTTGCTGTGGCAGTGCTGGCCTTGGCGCTGGGCCTGGCCGTACCTACGTGGGTGGGCTCCGGTACGGCGGCGGCCGCGCAGATCGAGCGCATCGACCGCCTGACGCCTACCCGTTCGGCGCTGTTCATCGATTCACCCGCTATGGGCCGAACCATCCAGGTGCAAGTGCTGCATCCGGCCGGCGGCGGCCCCCGGCCGACCTATTACCTGCTGGACGGGCTCGATCCCGGCCTGACCCAGAGCACCTGGACCAACGCGACCGACGCGGAGCACTTCTTCGCGGGTTCGCGCGTCAATGTGGTGCTGCCCGTCGGCGGCCAGGCCAGTTATTACACCGACTGGCAGCAGGATGATCCCCGCTTCGGCCATTACCGCTGGGAGACGTTCCTGACCGAGGAGCTGCCGCCGCTGATCGATGCGGCGTTCAACGGCAACGGCGTCAACGCGATCGGCGGGCTCTCCATGGGCGGCAACGCGGCGTTCATTCTCGCCGCCCGAAAGCCGTGGCTGTATCGCGCGGTCGCGGGCTACAGCGCCTGCCCTGACACGGGTTTGGCGATGGGCGCGATGATGTTCTCGATCGCGAACCGGGGCGGGAATCCGGTCAACATGTGGGGTCCGCCGGGTAGTCCGGCCTGGGCCGAACACGATCCCGCGCTGCTGGTGGAGAACCTGCGCGGCAAAACGATCTACCTCTCGTCCGGCACCGGCCTTCCGGGTCCGCACGAGCTGGAGATCAAACCGCAACTGGCCGAGAACATTTTCCTCGGCGGCCCGGTCGAGGTCGGCGTCAACACCTGCGTGGTCGCCTTCGAGCAACGCTTGCGCGCCCTGGGCATCCCGGCCCGAGTCGACTACAGCCCCACCGGAACTCACTCCTGGTCGTACTGGCAGGACACCCTGCACGCCTCGTGGCCGACCATCGCGCCCGCCATCGGCGCCTAGGGTTTCGTTGCGGCCCAGCGGATCACGTGCCGGGTCGGGCCGCGGTGAGTACCAGGATCGCGATCTGCACTCGGTTCTCCGCGCCGAGTTTGGTGAGCAGTCTGCTGATGTGCGACTTCACCGTGGCGACGCTGAGGTGCAGTTCTTTGGCGATATCGGAGTTGGACAGGCCGCGGCCGATGGCTTCGGCGATCTCGCGTTCCCGGTCGGTGAGGGCGGCCAGGGCCCGGCGGGCCGGCTCGCGTGCCGCCTCCTCCGCGCTGGGTGCGGCGGTGGCCACTGAGATCAGCTGCGCGGTCACGCTGGGCGACAGCATGGGCTTGCCCGCCGCGACCTGTTTGATCGCGCTGACGATCTCGGCGGGGGGCGTGTCCTTGAGCAGGAATCCGTGCGCGCCGATGCGCAATGCCTGCAACACCATGTCGTCGGCGTCGAAGGTGGTCAGCACGACCACGCGTGGCGGATCCGGGCGGCTCAGCAGTTCGCGGGTGGCGTCGAGCCCGTCGCGTATCGGCATCCGGATGTCCATGAGCACCAGATCCGGACGTTGCTCGCGCACCACGGCGAGCGCCTGCTCACCGTTGGCGGCCTCGCCGACCAGCGCCAGTTCCGGATCGCCGCCGAGGATCAGTGTCAAGGCGGAGCGGGCCAGCGGTTCGTCGTCGACGACGACCACGCGGATCGGCGTGGTCATCGCTCGCCCGTGGTGACGGCGGCCGGCCAGGGCAGCACCGCACGCAAGCGGTACCCGCCGGCCGGGTCCGGCCCGTAATCGAGGGTGCCGCCGACCAATTCGGCGCGCTCGGTGAGTCCGAGCAGGCCGTATCCGGAGGACGGGATGGGCAGCCCGGGCGCTCGCGCGGCGGCGTTGCCGACGACGACGGTCAGGTCGCCGCCGGGGCCGCCGTCGATGCGCACCCGCACCGGCGCGCCGGGTGAATGCTTGCGCGCGTTGGTCAGTCCCTCCTGGGCGATGCGATACGCGGTGCGGGCGCTGGTCGCGGGTAGTTCGGCGGTGGTGGTGTCGATGATCGACACGTCCATGCCGGTCGAGCGGGCTTCGTCGACCAGCTGCTCCAGATCGGCCAGGGTGGGTTGCGGCGGTTCCGGGATGTCGTCGAGGCCGGTGTCGGCGCGCAGCACGCCGAGCACCTCGCGCAGCTCCTGCAGTGCCAGATGGGCGTTCTCGGCAATGGTTTTCGCGGTGGCCGCGGTCTGCTCCCTGGTCAGGTCGGTGCGGAAGCCGAGCGCCCCGGCATGCATCGCCACCACCGAAATTCGGTGCGCCAGTACGTCGTGCATCTCCCGTGCGATGCGGTTGCGTTCCAGCAACCGGGCCTCGGCGGCGCGCGCGTGCTGCTCGCGTTCGGCGGTTTCGGCGCGAGAACGCAACGACCACACCAGATCTCGCCGTGCGCCCACGGCGAAGCCGATCGCGACGATGGCGGCGACGGTGGCCGTGAGCACGGTCGGGCCGTACCAATCCGGCTGGATGTCAGGACGTTTGGGATAGAAGACGGTGTCGGTGAGCAGACCGGTGCCGACGCAGACGATCGACATCGCGATCGTCTCGGCATACCGCCTGCGCGTGGCCAGCGAGCACAGAACGAGGGCGGCCGCGCCGTTCGCCGTCACCGACACGGTGGACACCACCGTCACGATCGCCGCGATGGTCACCGGATACTGGCGCCGCAGCAGCGTGAGCAGGATGCAGGCCACGCCGAGCAGCGGATCGACCACGTGGAACCAGGCCAACTGCATGCCGTCGAGCGGTGCCATCTCGACCTGGGAGGTGTTCCAGGCCAGCCCGCCGATCAGCGCCGCCACCGCCAGCCGCCAAGCGTGCGACCACCACCGCAGCGGCGGCGCCGACGACATGGGGGCGCTGGACATGAGGTGACTCTATGCGGGGCCAGTCGGCCCGCGCATCGCTCTGCAGGGCGAATCGCGAGCGACCAAAGGATGAACCCGTCCCCGACCGATGACCGATGCGCGATTCAGGGGGCGCGGCGAACGATGAGAACGGCACCGAGGGTGTCCGGACCGAGCACAGCGACGAAAGGAAGATAAGGATGGGCAAGAACGCGTGGATCGGCGTGCAGGTCGTCGGCATGGTCGTCCTGGTCGCCTCGGCACAAGCCGTCATTCGGCTGCTGATCGATCACCGGAAATCGCAGCTGTGGGGCCTGTTCGATTGGGTGCCGGGCGGCTGGCTCGGCGAACTGGCCGGGCTCGTCGTACTGGCGACGCTCGGCGCGGTGCTCGCGGGCCGAGCGAACGACAAGGTGAAGGTTTTGGAAGGCTGATCTGCTACTTCGGCTGTCGGCGCAACGTGCGCACCAGCGCGAAAAGCACCAGCGCCGCGGCCGCCGTCGCGGGCGCGAGGATCACCGGACCGGCGGGCATACCGAGGAACTCCACGGGCTCGAGCACCGTGAGCCGGCCGCGGACCTCGTCGTCGGTGGGTGCGGCAGCGAAGGTGAAGTCGGTCGTGCGGCTCGAGGGGTCCGGGATCGCGACCGACATTTTCGTCAGATAGTTCCGTCCGCCGTCGGCCATACCGGTCAGCGTCGGATTGGTGGTGTCGGCGATGCGTCCGGCGAACTCCACGTCTACGGTCTGCGTCGTCGCGGCGGGGTTCGAACGTGCCATGCGGTGATCGCTCAGCACATACAACTGCAGCCGCTGTGGTGTGGCGCCGGATATCCGCATCGGGTAGACGGGTCGTTCGGTCGCGAAACTCAGGCGGATCGGAGCGATCCGCCCGGTCAACGAAGGCGTCCCGGTCGTCGAGCCGGAGCGGGTGAGCCGGATCGCGACGAACGACCAACCGTCCCTGCCGTATTCGTCGAGCGCCGTATTCGCTTCCGGTCGAAGTGTGTAACCCGTGGCGGCCAACCACGTTCGCATGTCGGCGAGTTGCGGGCCGGTGAAGTGAAACGTCTCGAACGGACCTGTCGGTTCTTCCAGCGTCGCTTGATAAGGCCCGTCGGATGCGCCGGTGGGTGCGCCTGCGCCGAACCAGCGGCGCTCGGTCACGATCTCGGGCAGGGTCAGCCGATTCAGGTCGACGAAGGTGGTTTCGGCGACCGGCTCCAAGCCGGCCCGGCTCGGCGTCGGGACGACGAGCACCGCATTGTCGGTGTCCGCCAACAGATTCAGGTCGAGAACCAGGGTTTCGCGTTTGCCGTCCCAGCTGAGCAACGCGGTTTCGGTGGCGATCGAAGCCTGCCGACCCGGGGGTACCGCGAGTGCGCCGCCGGTGGCCGCGGCCGGGCTCGCCGCGCCGAGGCCCGCCACCGCGGACAGTATCGTCGCGGCGACGGCCACCCGGCTGGCAACGGCGATACGCATAATCGCAACCCTACGACACGGCGCAGACACGCCGATTCGTCAGGGCGACACGCCGATTCGAGTTCGCGGCTCGCCGGTAGAGCTGAGCGTCCGGCTCACGCGCTGCGTGCCACGCTCGCCGCGTACGCCGGGTAGTCGCTGTATCCCTCGGCCGTGCGGCCGTACAGCCCGTCCTCGCGCAGCGCGGCCAATGGCAGATCGTGGGTAATGCGATGCACCAGATCGGGATTGGCGATGAACGCACGACCGAACGACACCAGGTCGGCGAGGCCGCGCGCGAGCACGGCCTCGGCGCCCGCGGCGGTCGTCGGTTCCCGGTTCTCGCCGATATTGGCGATGAGCGTGCCGTGCCAGCGGGGCCGCAGGTCGGCGAGCGCCGGGTAGTCGTCGTTGTCGGTCAGGTGCAGATAGGCGAGGTCGCGCCGGTCGAGTTCGGTGACCAGCATGCGGTAGAGCGGTCCCGGATCGGCCTCGTACATGTTGAACTGCGGATTGCCGGGGGAGAGCCGGATCGCGGTGCGCTGCGCGCCGATCGCACCCGCCACCGCGTCGACGATGGCCAGCGGCAGGCGCATGCGGTTGGCGGGCGAGCCGCCGAACTCGTCGGTGCGCAGGTTGGTGTTGTCGGCCAGGAACTGGTGGATGAGATAGCTGTTGGCGCCGTGGATCTCGACGCCGTCGAAGCCGGCGTCGATCGCGTTGCGCGCCGCGTGGGCATGCTGTTCGACCGCGGCGGCGATGCCGTCGTGGTCGTACGCGGCAGGCGTGATGGGGTCGGCCTTGCCGCCCGCGATCAGGTGCACCCGGTCCTCGTCCACCACGGCGGACGGACCGGTGGGCCAGGAGCCGTCGATGCGCGCGAGCGGATGCCCTTTGCGCCCGCCGTGCATGAGCTGGGCGAAGATGCGGCCGCCGCGCGCGTGCACGGCGTCGGTGACCTGGCGCCAAGCCGCCACGTGCGGCTCTGTTTGCAGACCGGGCGACCAGGCCTCGCTCTGCCCGGTCGAATGCGGCCAGAGGCCCTCGGTGATGATCAGCCCCGCCGTAGCCCGCTGGGCGTAATAGTCGATGACGTCGGCGGTCGGCGCGCCGTCGGGCCGGGTGCGCAGCCGGGTCATCGGCGACATGACGATGCGGTTGGCAGTAGTGAGTTTCGGATCGCGGTACTCGGTCAGCAGCCTCATTGCTGTACCGTAAAACCTGACATCAATGTCAGGTCAAGGAGTGATTGTGCGCATCGGAGAACTGGCCGAGCAGACCGGCGTCAGCGTCCGCTCGCTGCGGTACTACGAGACCAAGGGGCTGCTGGCCGCAACGCGGACCTCCGGTGGGCAGCGCGAATACCCGGCCGCCGCCGTCGAGCGCGTGCGACGCATCCAGGAGATGTTCGCGGCCGGCCTGCACAGCGACACCATCGGCGAATTGCTGCCGTGCATCAACGATGTGGACGGCACACCCAACGCGACGGCCACGCCGTTGCTGCTGGAACGGCTCACCGAGGAACGCCGTCGGATCGAACAGGCACTGCGTGATCTACAGAGCACCCAGCAGGTTCTCGACGGTGTCATCCACGCCGCTTCGGACCACACCACGATGCCCCGGGGAAACGCGGGATCAGCGGAGGTCTGACCGTAAGGCCGGAGTGTCCCCGCTGATCAGCGGGCAGGCCGGGTCCTGCCGGGACGGACGATGCGCACGCCGCTACGGTGGAGCGCATGGCTCTCGACAGTGGTACCGGAACGATCTCAGACCTGGGCGGGGTGGCCGCGCCGATCGCCAAGACGGTGCCCGCCGAACGCGTGCACCACGGCGACGTGTTCGTCGACGAATACGAATGGCTACGGGACAAGGAGAACCCGGAGGTCATCGCCTACCTCGAAGCCGAGAACGCCTACACCGAGGCACAGACCGCGCACCTGGCCGGGTTGCGCGACAGCATTTTCGACGAGATCAAGTCGCGGACCCAGGAGACGGACCTGTCGGTGCCGACCCGGATGGGCGACTACTGGTACTACTCGCGCAGCTTCGAAGGCAAGCAGTACGGCGTGCACTGCCGTTGTCCGATCGCGGCCGACGCCGACGGGATCGACGCGTGGACCCCGCCGCAGCTCGAGGCCGGCACCGAGGTGCCGGGCGAGCAGATCCTGCTGGACAGCAACGTGCTGGCCGAGGGCCACGACTTCTTCGCGCTCGGCGCGTACTCGATCAGCCACGACGGCAATCTGCTCGCCTACTCCGTGGACACCAACGGGGACGAGCGATACGTGCTGCGCTTCAAGGACCTGCGCACCGGTGAGCTGCTGCCCGACGAGGTCGCCGAGACCGCACCGGGCGCGACCTGGTCGCTGGACGGCACGCACGTCTTCTATCAGACGGTCGACGAATCGTGGCGGCCCGACACCGTGTGGCGGCACCGGCTCGGCACCGCGCCGGACACCGACGTCAAGGTGTTCCACGAGCCGGACGAGCGGTACTGGGTGAGCGTGGTTTCCACGCGCTCGGAGAAGTACCTGATGATCTGGGTCGGCTCCAAGATCACCACCGAGGGCTGGGTGCTCGAGTCCGACAACCCCGAGGGCGAGTTCCGGGTGATCCTGCCGCGCCGCGAGGGGGTCGAATATTCGGCCGAGCACGCGGTGGTGGCCGGCGAGGACCGATTCCTGATCCTGCACAACGACGTGGTGGACGGCGTGAAGGCGGAGAACTTCGTGCTCGCCGACGCACCGGTGGCCGACCCGTCGAACCTGACCCTGCTGATCGGGCACCGCGACGACGTGCGGCTCGAGGACGTCGACGCGTTCGCCGATCACCTGGTGCTGAGCTACCGGCGCGAGGCGCTCACCCGAGTGACGGTTTGGCCGCTCACCGAGACCGGCTACGGCGAGCGCAAGGAACTCGACTTCGACCTCGAGCTGTTCTCCGTCGGCGCGGGCGCGAATCCAGAATGGGCACAACCGACCTTGCGCATCGGACTGAGCTCGTTCATCACCCCGGTGCAGGTGTTCGACTACGTGCCGGCCACGGGCGAGCTGCTGCTGCGCAAGGAACAGCCGGTGCTCGGCGGGTACGACGCCAACGACTATGAGCAGCATCGTGATTGGGCGGTCGCCGCGGACGGCACCCGGATCCCGATCTCGCTGGTCTGGAAGCGGGGCGTCCCGATGGACGCACCGAAGCCGTTGCTGCTCTACGGATACGGCTCCTATGAGGCGAGCATGGATCCGTCCTTCTCGGTCTCGCGCCTGTCCCTGCTGGACCGCGGCATGGTGTTCGCCGTCGCGCACGTCCGCGGCGGCGGCGAGATGGGCCGGCTCTGGTACGAGAACGGCAAGACGCTCACCAAGAAGAACACCTTCACCGATTTCGTCTCGTGCGCCCGGCATTTGATCGACACCGGCGTCACCGCCGCGGATCGGCTGATCGCCGACGGCGGCAGCGCGGGTGGCCTGCTGATGGGCGCGGTCGCGAACCTGGCCCCCGAGCTGTTCACGGGCATCCTGGCGAACGTCCCGTTCGTGGACCCGCTCACCTCGATCCTGGACCCGTCGCTGCCGCTGACCGTCATCGAATGGGACGAGTGGGGTAACCCGTTGGCGGACAAGGACGTCTACGACTACATGAAGTCGTACGCGCCCTACGAGAACATCGAGGCCAAGGACTACCCGGCCATCCTCGCCATCACCAGCATCAACGACACGCGCGTGCTCTACGTCGAACCGGCCAAATGGGTCGCCAAACTCAGGGCGACCAAGACCGGTGACGCGCAGTTGCTGCTCAAGACGGAGATGAGCGCGGGCCACGGCGGTGTCAGCGGCCGGTACGAGAAGTGGAAGGAAGTCGCCTTCGAGTACGCCTGGGTGCTGGACCGGGTCGGTCTCGCCGGCGCGTGATCGCGCGCGGTGCGGCCGCCGGATCGGCCGCGCCGCAGGTAGCGACCTCGCCCGGTGCTGTTCGTCGCGCGGTCACCCGACCTGCACGTCGAATACATCTGCCACTGGCATCGTAGGTTCATGAACGCTGAGCTGATCGTCTCGATCTCCGGCATCAGGGACACCACCCGGGACGCGGCGATCGAGTTCGCCGCGTCGATGGACCAGCGCGGTGTGCCGCTCTCGCTGCTTGTGGCGCCTCGGCTGAAGGGCAAGTATCGCCTGACCGAGGACCCCGCGACGCAGGCCTGGCTGCGCGGCAGGCGGGCCCGCGGCGACGCCATCGTGCTGCACGGCTACGACCAGGCGGCGACCAAGCGCCGCCGGGCCGAATTCGCCACGCTGCCACGGCACGAGGCGAAGTTGCGGCTCACCGCGGCGGACCGGGTGATGGAGCAGGTGGAGCTGCGTACCCGTCTGTTCGCGGCGCCGCGCTGGGACGCCTCGGTCGGCGCCCTCGAGGTGCTGCCGGAACTCGGCTTTCGCGTCGCGCTGGGCCTGACCTCCATCCTGGATCTGGAAAGCAATGTGGCGCAGAAGGTCCGGGTGTACGGCATCGGCGAGGGTTTCCGCGCCGAACCGTGGTGGTGCCGCGCGCTGGTGATGGGCGCTGCCCGCACCGCCCGCCGCGGTGGGCTACTGCGCCTTGCGGTTTCGGCCGCCCAACTGGAGCGCTCCGGCCCACGCCAGGCCATGCTCGACGCCGTCGATCTCGCGCTGTTCCACGGCGCCGTAGGTGCCGTCTATCGGTGGGAGTCGCCCGCGATCGCACGCGCGGCGTAACGCACCGGCGTCGCCGTCCGTCATGGCGTAAAGCGGGCGGCGACGCGCGAAAGGCTCAGTGCGTGTTCGGTTTCGGGTCCGGCACCTGCGCCGTGGCACTGTGGGTGAACCCGCCGGCTTCCCGGCGGGTGAGTGAGGTCGAGAACGGATGCCGGGCAAGCTGTTTCACGCAGCGGTCGAAGTCGGCGAGCAGTAGTTCGGCCATGTCGACGGTGAAGCCGTGCCGGATCACCGCCCGCATGATGATCTCGTTCTCCCGATGCGCGGGCAACGGGTAGGCGGCGATCAACCAGCCGCGACTGCGCAGCCGATCCGACAGGTCGTAGAGGTTGAAGCCCGGGTCGCCGGTCAGCCGCCACGACACCGCGGTGAT
Organism: Nocardia brasiliensis IFM 10847; assembly: GCF_000710915.1. Classification (GTDB taxonomy): domain Bacteria; phylum Actinomycetota; class Actinomycetes; order Mycobacteriales; family Mycobacteriaceae; genus Nocardia; species Nocardia brasiliensis_A. The sequence continues at coordinate 58,490 of NZ_BAUA01000114.1, read as the reverse complement.
CCCGTGCCGCGGGTCGCCGTCGTGGATCGGCTCGAACATGCCGAACTCGCGCAGGCCTGCGGCCAGTTTCCGGGCCGCGTGATAGCCGGCGGACTGCACCCGTGTGTAGCCGGTGCGGCCGAGCCGGATGAATTCGTAGTACTGGGTGATCGCCTGTCCGCCAGGCCTGGAGAAATTGAGATTGAAAGTGCCGACGCTGCCGCCCAGATAATCCACATCGAAGATGAGCTCGGCGGGCAGATCGGCGGCCTCGCGCCAGATCGCCCAACCCGCGCCCAACGGGGCCAATCCGGTCTTGTGCCCGGAGGCGTTGATCGATTTCACCCGCGGCAGCCGGAAATCCCAGACCAGGTCGGGCGCGGTGAACGGGGCCAGGAACCCGCCGCTCGCGGCGTCCACGTGGATCGGGATGTCCAGGCCGCTCACCTCCTGCACCCGGTCCAGCGCGCGGCTGATCCCGGCGACGTCCTCGTACAGGCCGGTGAAGGTCTGCCCGAAGGTCGGCACCACCATGATGGTGCGCTCGTCACAGTGCGCGGCGACCTCGTCCGGATGCAACGTCAGCCGGTCACCGCTGAGCGGGACCTGTCGGATCTCGACGTCGAAGTACCGCGCGAATTTCTCCCAGCCAACATTTATTTAGCCGGGGGGTTAAACTTCCTGCATGACCCTTGCACGCCGGTCGGCCGCCGCGAAAGCCCGCATCATCACCGGAGCCGTGATTTACGCCCGCGTATCGAAGGACGACGCGGGCGGGCGGTCGTGCCGAGAACAGATCAACGGCTGCACCGAGGACTGCAAGTACGAGGAATGGCAGGTTCTGCACGTCCTTGAGGACAACGACCGCGGCGCGTCGAGGCACTCGAAGCGTGAGCGGCCGGACTTCCAGCGGCTGCCCACTGTGCTGAAGCCAGGGCAGGTTCTGGTGGTGTGGGAGCCGTCGCGCATCACCCGCGACCCGGTCGAGTTCGGACCGTTCTGCGACGTGCTCGCCGAGCGTGACGTGCCGTTGTACTACGACGGCCGTCTCTACGACATGAACGACGACGACGATCGTGCGCGGGTGTGGCAAGACATCCTCGACGGGGCGAAGCAGGCGGGCAAGACCCGCAAGCGCGTCATCCGCGCATTGTCCGCCAACCAGGATGCGCGTTTGCCGCACGGCAAGAAGTCGCCCGGATTGCGCATCGTGCGCGACGACCGAACCGGCAAACCGGTACGGCGCGAGATCGATCCGGTGCAGGCGCGCATTCTCAACGAGGCCGCGCGGCTGATCCTCGACGAGAACAAGACACCGCGTGCGGTGGGCAGGCTGTTCGAAGACCAGTGGAGGGCGAGCGGTGGTGGCGCGTTCCGCGGCCCGGACGTGAAGCGCATCCTCACGAACCCCACGCTGTTCGGCATCTATGCCCACTACGGCGAGGAACTGGGCGAGGGGCAGTGGCCGGCGGTGCTGGACCGGGAGCTGTATCCGTTGTTGCGGCGGCGCCTGTGCAGTGAGGTGGTCGTCGAGACGCGCGGCACCGAGCCGAAGTATCTGCTCACCAGCATCGCGCGGTGCAATTCGTGTCTGGAGTTGGGGAAGCAAGGAAAGATCGACCACAAAGGGCCGACGAACAAACAGCGTCACGGTGACCGGTACATATGCGCGGAGTACAACCACGTTGCTCGGAACATGGTCCGGGTGGATGCGCACGTGGAAGAGGTGTTGCTGTCGCTGCTCGAGCGGCCGTCGACTCGGACGAAGCTGCTCGCGCAAGACGAGTCGGAGACGGAGTCGATCGAGTCCGAGTTGTCCGCGATCAAGAACCTGCGCGAGGAGATCAACGCGTACGTGAAAAATGCGGCCCGGACGCGGATGTCGGCTGAATCGGTCGCCGTCTACGTCGAGGAGTTGGAGGCGGACATCCGAGCGGCGAACGCTCGCGTCGACGCGATGACGCAGGCGGCCGACCCCGTCTTGATCGAGGCGGCACGCGAAGATATCCGGGAACTGTGGGCTTCGGACCGCTTCACCTTGCAGCGCAAGCGGGAGATCATCCGCCGCGGATTCGATGTTCGGATCGTTCCCGTCGAGCGCCGGGGAAGGTACAGCGAGGTGGGGGTGCAGGTCTATCCCGCGAGATCCCTTGCCCCGCAACAGAACCGTGCGGTTGGTTCTGTGTGAGATGCCGTGGGGTTTGCTGGCGATCACGGCGTGTCGTTCGAATGCTGGACACAGGCATTCTCGCTATCAATCAGCAGCGGGTACCGAATGTCCTGTTTAGCAATGGTTTCGCGCTCTATGGTGGCGCATGTGCGCCGAACGCCGTTGGCTTGCCAGTGATTTGCCGAACGGTCTGAGCGGTTGCTGTTGGAATATTTCGGAGGCGATCCCTCCGAACTCCTTGGACCATCGGACCTTGAGGATTACTATCGCATGAACCGGTCAGTTGATACGTGAACTACCAAGGGCCGGTTGATAACTGAAGGGTCACGACACGGTCACGCTGTGGCCGTGCGCGGGCTCAGAGCGTGTCCAGAAGTGAGGCACGCGCCCCCGCGTCCACGCGGCGACACCTGGTCGGTTACGTGTGGGAGCTTTCCGAATGCCGGATTGCCACGTGGACGCGGGAGCTCAGAAGCTGAAGGAACACCGAGCACGAGCGGGGCTAGTCGGGGCTTTGCCGCAAGCGGGCGCGGCGAATGGGAGAGCACCCGAATGGATGAACATGCGTATACCAGCGGTTCGGCAATCGATTTCAGCCTGAGCGCGATAGGGGTCGTTTTCAAGACTCCGAGAGGGAGGGTGTCGGTTCGCGACGGCCGCGCGACGATCGGGGTGATAGCCCTCGTCGGGGACCGCCCCTATGTGACCCCGCGGTGTGGCCTGAGCGATGCGGAAATGGATCTATTGCGCGAGGCAGCAGGGTGGGCGTGGGTCGATAGGCGTGGGCCGCAGTGGCGGCGAAACGCTCGAGGGCGATACGTCCAGCGAATACACGTGCCCTACGAGGCGTCGTCATCGGCCTCCGAGATTCGCAGATCTTCCTCGTCGGGCGGTCCGGCCTGCCACTTGTCGCCCCCGGCCTTCGCCAGAGAGGCGACGGATTCCGTCCCGGCGGGCTGTTCGTTCGCCGGCGGTTGGTGAGCCCTCGCCTTTCGCATGATCTCGCCAGGGTCGACGTCGAGCGCGTCGGCCATGGCGGCGAGCTGCTCGATATCGATCGCCGCCCGGGCGCGCAACATCGCCGACAGGGTGGCCTTGTGGATGCCGGTAGCACGGCTCAGATCGATTTGTTTCATCTTCCGATACCCGAGCAGCGCTCGGATCTCTGCCGCGACGGCTTCGGTGAGCCACCCCGTCTCGCGTGCATTCGTCGCCATAACCCGTCAGTTTAGGTTTCATTTGGAGACGCCAGCAACAGGACACTAGTTCGAACGAGATGTCCTCGTGACCGCTGAACGGTTGCTGATGTCTTCATATGGCGATAGAGTCGCCATATGAAGACACCGCAGACTTGGGCGGAAGAGGTCACGGCACGGGTCCGCACCGCCATTGACGATGCAGGCAAGACCGGACTACAGGTCAGCATCGAGACCGGGATACCCGACGCGACGCTGAGCCGGAAACTGCGCGCCCTATACCCCCTGTCGCTGACCGACATCGAGAAGATCGCGGACGTACTCGGCGTCACTCCCGATGAGTTCATGCCCCCCAAGCAAGTTCGAGCAGCGTCATGACGATCGATTCGGATTGGCTGAAGCAGCAGCTCGACCGCTTCGGGCCCGACGACATGGACGAGGTCGTGCTCTTGATACGCGGCTACGGCCGCGCCGACCGCGAGCAGGCGCGCCGTGAAGCGGCCGTTGTTCGGGGTGCGGCGTGAGCGCCGGTGGCCGCGCCAAGAGGCGTGAGAACCAGCACGTGAGCCAGTACGAGAGCCATCGCCCGGTGTCGGACTACGACATCGAAATGTTCGCCCGCGCATTCGGGTTCGAGTCGCCGAGGCATTTCGACGACGTGCTCGCGGGCCGCGCGCCATCGGCGTTGCGCGACGGGCGGATGAACGACCGCAGTGCCCGCCGCTGGGCCGAGAGGTCGGGACGGTCATGATCGCGCTCGCCGCCCTGATCATCCTCGGCATGCTCGGTGCCGGTGGGCTCGCCGCCCTTCTCGCCGACGGAGGCCGACCGTGAAAACCCCTGGGCTGCATTGGCATCGGCCGCACAGCGGACTCGTGCACGACCTGCTCGTCGTGGTGCTGATCATGCTCGGCATCGCCGCGTGGATCGTGCTGATGACCTTGATCAGCGGGGCCGCGATATGAGCGGCTGGCTGTTCCTGATCGTCGCGTTCGGCTCGTGGACCGCCGCCGGGTTCGTCCTCGGCGTGATGTTCATGAGCGGGCGACTGCGGCCCGCCCCCTATTCGTCCCCTGGCAGTGACCAGGAGACCACGACGCCCGGCACGGGTGAGTCCGACCTCGCGCCGGGCGTCGCGTCCAACACCCCTTGAACCCAACACGCACCGCCGAGGGCCTAACTCGGCGGTGCGCTCTACAACACAGCACAGGAGCATATCCGATGAGTTCATTCCTCGCTCAGACCACACAATTGCACGAGCACACCGTGTTCGGCGTGGTCTGGGATGCCGACCACAACCAGCACCTGATGCGGCTCAGTCCGGCCGCACAGTTGTACCTGACTACCCCCGACGCGCGGGCGCTGTACATCTCGCTCGGCGTGAGCCTCGCCTCGCGTGGTGCGATTGCCCCGCCGGCCGATCTGGCGGGCCGCCTCGAGGTGCTGGCCCGCATGCTGCGCTGGGCGAACCAGGCCGAGTTCGCCGACCAGGTCGAGGAGATCCTCGCCGCGTTCGCGCCCGTCGCCGCCGACGGCCCGGCACCGACGTGCCCGCTGCCCGTGGCCGCCGCGCTGGACGGGGCCGACCGATGATCGAGATCAAGCACCGCGATCTCGACAGGGCTGTGTCGAGGGCCATCTCGAGCTACATGAACGGGCTTGCGCCCTCACTGCCTCCGTTGTGGTGGACGCAGTACGCCAAGGATTACCGGGATTGGAGCCTGCACGGCCTCGCCGAGGACGGCGACCCCGATGCGGTCGCGGCGTGGGCGGCAGAACTCAACCTGACTCGGGTGTCCGACCCGGTCAGCCCCGGGCTTGTCGAGTATTCCGGCGAGTGCTCGGCACGGAACATCACGGAAGTCGTGGTGTGGTGCGTCGCCGACCGAGATGCGTACGAGGCGAGCGTCGCCGAGGTCAAAGCTGCGGCCGCGGAATACAGGGCGGCGCGCGCCGCCGCTGACGAAGGGGCTCAGCGATGAGCGACGCCCTGACCGAGACCGAGCAGTGGTATGCGATCCGGCTGCCCGACGGGCGATTGCACAACGATGACCCCGGCTGGCCGGGAGCGGGCACGCGCGTACTGGTGACGAGCGAGGGTGTGTGCCTGGCGTGGTCGGCGCTCTATGCGGCCGAGGCGACCTTGCGGAACCTGCGTGGCGATGCCGAAAACCTCGGGGTAGCAAGGGCATTCGAGGCAGCTCGGATCGTGACGTTCACCTCGACAACGATCGTCGTCGAAACCGAGACCGTCGGCCCGGTCGAGCTCGCCGACGCGGTGGGGGTGGGCTGATGGTCCTCCAGAACAACACCGTCGAGAAGGTCGACGAGATCGACCCGGAGACAGAGGCCCGTGCGCGCCGCGAGATCGCGCGCCGCGCAACAGATCCCGACGACGAGTCCCGGCTACTCGCGATGCTCGGCCTCGGCGAGAGCGCGTCGAAACGCTTCGGCTGTTTCGTGTGCGGTGGGCCGCTGCCGCTGACCGCGCTCTCGGCGAAAACGGGAATGGCCGGATGCTGTAGCGCGGCATGCAAACGGCAGCGCAACAACCCCGATGCAGTGTCCGCTGCACCGGCGAGCCCGGCGAGAACGGCACCCGCTGAGGTAACGGCGGGTGCCGGAGGCGAGGGGCCAGATCCCCTCAGTTGGCGCATGGGTGCTGATTGCGCGGACCCTGCGTTCGATCCGGAAACCTGGTTTCCCGTCGGTACGAGTCCCCGTGCGGCCGACGCAGCGCGCGACATCTGCCGGGACTGCCCCGTTCTCGAGGCGTGCGGCGCCGAGGCTGCCCGGCACGGCTTGACGCATGGCGTGTGGGCGGGTCATCACCTCGACCGTAGCGCCGAGCGGAAAGCATTGTGGGAGAAGTATTCCGGGCCGCAAGTCGAAGAGGCTCCGAAGAAGCGGCTGGAGTGCCCGCAATGCGGGCACGAGTTCACCGAGCGCCCCGGGCGGGATCGATGCCAGCCGTGCACCCGGGGCATGGTGCCTGCCGATGCATCACGGGAGCACATCGAACGGTTGTGCGCGTTGCGCGCGCGCCGCCAGGACATCGCGGATGCTGCCGGTCTACCCCTGGCGGTGATCCGGGATATCCGGGGCGGCTATACGCGGCACGTCTGGCCCGAGGTCGAACAGGCCATCTGCACCGTCACCGGTATCGGATCGGCGGTGCCCGCGTGAGCGTCGATCCGCACCTGCATTTCGTGGCGATCACCGGCACCGCCGATTCCCCGAAGATCGAGTTCACCTGCCGAGGTGACCGCGATGCGGAGTGCCACAGCTTCCCGGATTGCGAATGCGAGGTCTGGACACGCGGCGACCACGAGCACCCGTTCGTACTACACGAAAAATGCTGGATGGCGTCGTTTTTCGATAACGCCGGTTGGGGCGCGATCGATCCGATGCCCGAGATGCTCGCCGAGTCGGAGATCACCCCCGGCGTGGCAGGCCCGATCAGCACCCACTTCAACGGCGAGTACATCGAATGGGAATTCGTCGACGGGCCGGTGCTGGCGTGAACGACATCTGCGACGTGACCGACCTCGACCGCGAGGCGTGCTGGCACTGCGCGCCCGAACCGGCACCGGCGCCGGAGCCCGGTTTGTACTACGGGTACGACGAGGGCGACTACCACGGTGATTTGACCGCGCTGTCGTGCTCGGGGGCGAAAAAGCTCGTCGACACGGTGCCCGAACAGTGGTGGTACGACTGGACGCACCCTGTCGTGCACGAGGTCAACGAGACCATGGAGTTCGGCAGCGCGGTGCACTCGCTGACCCTCGGTGTCGGTGCGCCCGTGGTCGAGATCCATGCCGACAACTGGAACCGCAAGGCCGAGCAGGAATTGCGGCGCAAGCACCGCGCCGCCGGTGAGATCCCCTTGCTGTCCAAGAAGTACCGCCACGCGGTCGCCATGGCCGATCAGGTGCGCCTGCACCCGGTCATCGGGCCGCGGCTCGAGGTGAGCGACCGCGAGGTGTCGGGCTGGTTCCTCGACCCAGAGACCCGCATCCGCCGGCGGTTCCGTGTGGATGCCCTCTACATCTCGCCGTCGTCGGGCAAGGCGCTCGCGTTCGACGTGAAGACCTGCGAGCTCGCCGACCCGCGCACTTTCTCGGCCGACATCCGCAAATTCCATTACCACCAGCAAGACGATTGGTACGTCGAGGGCCTGGCCGAGAACGACGTCGACGCCGATTTCCTGCTCGTCGCGGTCGGCCGCCGACCGCCGCACCTGGTGTCGATCAACCGCGTGCCCCGCGAGTTCCTTGCGCTCGGTCGCGACCGTAACCGGCGCGCCATCGACACCTTTGCCCGCTGCCGCGACGCCGACGACTGGCCCGGCTACGGCAACGACATTCACGAAATCTCCCAGCCTGCATGGGTTTACCGAGAGGACCACGCCTGATGACCACCACCGAAATCGCTGTTGCCGAGCAATCCGCACCGCCGGTGACCCGGGCCGCCGTGCGGTCGGAGATCGCGCTCGCACCCGACCAAACCAAGTTCACCCCGCAGCAGGTAGCCGCGCTGCGTCAGCTCGGCATCGAGGACGCCTCCGAGGGCGACTTGCAGGTGTTCCATCACGTCTGCCAGACCACCGGGCTCGACCCGTTCCGCAAGCAGATCTACATGATCGGCCGCCGGACCAAGGTGAAGTACTGGGACGAAAGCCAGCGTCGCCAGGTCGAGGACTGGGTGATGAAGTGGACCATCCAAACGGGCATCGATGGATTCCGCCGCAACGGTCGCGAGGCAGCCAAACGCGAGGGCGAAGTCATCCGCGTCGACGGCCCGTATTGGAAGGCCGCCGACGGAGGGGACTGGCAAGACGTCTGGCTTGATCCCAAGAACCCGCCTGCCGCAGCGAAGTTCACGATCTTCCGGGGTGGCGAGGCGCACGTCGGTGTGGCGATGTACTCGGAATTCGTCCAGACCAACGCCGACGGTTCACCAAACTCGATGTGGCGCAAGATGCCCGCCAACCAGACCGCCAAATGCGCCGAGGCGCAGGCGTGGCGGCGCGCGTACCCCGACGACTTCGCCGGCGTCCAACTCGAAGACGCTGTACAGGCGATCAACCCCGACGGGTCGCCGGTCGCGCCGGTGCACGCCACCGCCGAGCGGGTGAACGCTGCCGATGTCCTCGCCGAAGGCAGGCAGACCGACCCCGCCCCGGCCGCCGACGAGGACACCATGTCCTCGCTCGCCGAGCAACGCCGCCTCGGCGCGCAGCTCGACCGGCACGGCCGCCGCACCGTCGACGAGAAACTTGCTTGGCTGTCCAAGCGGCTCGGCCGGATGATCGGCACTGCCGCCGATCTGACCGGCGTCGAGGCCCGCACCGTCGCCAACGAACTCGCCGCGATGGTGCCCGGCGCGCTCGACGAGCCCGCCTCGAATGAGGGCGCAAAACCAGACACTGCGCAGGTAGACGCCGCGCCAGGATGGTGGGCCGACGCCGCCCAGATGCTCGACCAGCTCGGCGCGGACACCGACGACAAGAAGATTCTCTTCCTGCGCACCTTCCTCAAGCGCGACGACATCCCCGGCCCGCACGCGCTCACTGACGCCGAAGCCGCTGACGTCCTCGCCGAACTCAGCGTGCTGATCGCCGACGAGGCGCAGAGCAACGCCCGAGACACCGTCGCCGAAGCCCTCGGCCCCACTAGCGTCCCGAATGCGGGGGAGTGAGACCGTGCCGATCACCACGCCAGCACAACTCGATCTCGCCCGCCGGGTGAGCGAGCATGTGCACGCCCACCCTGCGCAGCACGACCAAACGATTTTCTACCGCGACGACGCAGGCGCTGGCGGTACGGCCGGATGTATCGCCGGGTGGACCGCCGTGCTCGACGGCGCGCAACCGATCTTCGCAGAGCTGGGCAGTTGCCTCGCGTTCGAAGTGTCGACACCGGGCGGTGACCGCCTCATCGCCGAGTATGCCCGGAAGGCGCTCGGTCTCACCGCCGACGAGGCCCGCGAATTGTTCACGCCCGACCAACTCGACTCGTCAGCGCGTGAGTATCTCGATGAGTTGATCGAGGACGCCGTGCGATCCGGCGTCGTCACGGCGAACGCAGGTGTCCGGGTATGAGCGCACCTCTGGTCTTCCTCGACAACGCAAGTCCGCTTCGTCGCGCGTGCCCGCATTGCGGGACGGGCTTCACGGTCAAGTTCGCCAGCGAGCGCAAAAAGTTCTGCGGCTACAGCTGCTCGGTGAAGTCGCGACCATCCCGACCAGATGAGCGCAACGCGAACTGGCGCGGCGGCAAATCGAAGCATCCGCTCTACGACACCTACCTCGACATGATCGGGCGCTGTTTGCGCACAACTCATCACGCGTACGTGCGATACGGCGGTCGCGGAATCGAGGTGTGCCAGCGGTGGCGGGATGACTTCTGGAACTTCGTCGCCGACATGGGCGAGCGACCCGCGGGCCGCAGCCTCGATCGCGTCGACAACGACGGGCCGTACTCGCCCGATAACTGCCGCTGGGCGACGACCAGCGAGCAGGCGCGCAATCGCCGCCCGGCTTATCTCGGGCGTACCCGCAACACGAAAGGCCAGTTCAAATGAGCGCGCCCCTTTGCTTTCTTGATTGCGAAACCACCGGCCTGCATACGGATCGGCGCGCGTGGGAAGTCGCCATGATTCGGCGTGACGACGGCGTCGGTGACCGATCGGTCCTCATTCAGGTGAGCGACGTAGACCTGTCCGGGGCCGAGTTGATCGGGCTGCGGATCGGCCGCTTCCACCAGCGGCACGAGTGCTACGCCGACGGATGGAACAGGGCGAAGGCTGCACCGGACGACTCGCTCCGCTTGCTCCCTGAAGCTGAGGCCGCCCGGCTGGTCGAACAGTGGACCCGCGATGCCCATATCGTCGGCGCTGTACCGAATTTCGACACCGAGGTGTTGGCGGCGATGCTGCGCCGACACGGGCTGTGCCCGGCGTGGCATTACCACCTGATCGACGTCGAGACCCTGGCGGTCGGGTGGCGGTATGGGCTCGCCGCACATGGGCATTCGAGCCTCGCATGCATGGACGCGCCCATCGATTGCGACGTGGACTCGATGCCGCTCACTCTGCCCTGGAAATCCGACGTGCTGTCGCGAGCCTGCGGTGTCGAGCCGCCGACCGACGAGGAGCGGCACACCGCGATGGGTGACGCCCAGTGGGCGATGCGCCTGTACGACCAGATCACCGGCGGTGCGCGATGAGCTGCCCTCGCGGTTGCCCCGCGGGCGAGTGCTACTGCGCCGAAATGACCTATCGCGAGGCGAACGACATGTGCGCCGGTTGTGGTGCTCATGACGGCGACTGCTACTGCGGGGAGGACTGATGAGCGACGCCGAGAACCACCGCGCCGCCGCCGAAAGCGTCCTGAGCAAGCTCCGGCACCCGTACGGCAGCGAGCAGGCGATCCCGATCGCCAGCGAGGCCACCGCCCGGGTACTGCTCGCCATCGAGGCCCGCCTCGGCGAACTGGTCGACGAGCAGCGCAAGGCGAATGTGCTCGCCGCCTATGAGTCGCGAGTCATCAAGGACGACAGCGAGTTCCGGCAGGCCGAGCACATCGTGCGTGCGGTGCTCGGACTCTCCAACACCCCCGAAGGCCAACCCGAATGAGCACCTCTATCGCCATCTCTATCACCGTCGGCACCGCCGACCTACGTCACGCCCTGACCGCAGTCATCGTGCACGCCTGCACTGAAGACGAAATGCCGAGCGTGCACCGCGTGCGGCTCGCGGTCGATACCGAGAACATCACGGTCACCGCGACCGACCGGTTCACTGCCGGTCTGGCGATCGTGTCGATCTGGCACGGCGAGGACATCGAAGGCTGCGCGGTGGACCTTCTGCCCGACGACGTGAAGAAGATCCTCGCGATCTTCAAGGCGGGCAAGGACAGCGGCGCCGATGAACCCGACTACATGCTGCGCTTGGACATCGCGCCCGAGCACGTCACCGTCACCGACTGTTCCGGCATGCTCGACGGCCGCGCCCTGAAGGTCCCGCGGCTACCCGCCGATACCGGCATCCTGTGCGTGGTCCCGAAACTGATTGCCGAGCAACACGGTTCCGGCCCGACGCTGCTCGCCGACATGGTGGTTGGGGGCGAGTTCCTCGCCCGCTTCAAGGCCGCGGCCAACGCCTACGGCGAGCCGCTCGAGATCGAGGCGCACGTCGCCTCTCGCGGATTGTTGATGCGCTGCGGGGAATCGTTCCTCGGCATGCTGATGCCCCGCATCCGTCCCGCGGATGACCTTCGCGCCCGTGACTGGGCGCAGGGATGGGATCGGCGCCTACCCGAAATCGTCGCCGCGGCAACCGCCTTGCACGAGCCGGACCCGCCCGCCGGCCCCGAGTCCGACCCCGAACACGAGCTGTTCATGCAAGCGGTCGATCTGGTGGTGTCGACGCAGATCGCCTCGGTGTCGATGGTGCAGCGCAAACTTCGCCTCGGCTTCGCCAAGGCGAACCGGCTGATCGACGAGATGGACGGGCGCGGCATCGTCGGTCCCCGAAACATCAACGGCCGCCGCGATGTCCTCGTGCCCGCCGAGAGCCTGCCGAGCCTGCTAGCCGATCTGCTGGCCACCCGTGACAGCGACAGCGAGGCGGGCCAATGAATCCGTTCAAGCGACGCAGGCGCGGGCCGATCCCCATCACGAAGACGTACCAGCGTCCCGGCCCGGAAGCCGATCGGCTCGAAGATGACCTGTACACCTATGCCGGTATCCGGATTCTGATCTCCCGAGATCCGGACCGGCCGGGCACGATTCAGAATTTCGTCAAGGTCGACGACCGCGCCCCGTGCCTGGCCGTCGCTGCGCAGGCCCTGCGCGGCATCGCCGCCGAGTTCGAGCAGATACACGCCACGCAGGGATGCAACGCCCGCCGCCCGGCCGACCTGCGAGAGCCGGGGCAGTTATGACGGCGATCGAATGGACCGAGGAGACCTGGAACCCCACCACCGGCTGCACGCGCATCAGCGAGGGCTGTGACCACTGCTACATCGAGCGGACACCGCCGATGCGCATGGCGCACAGGCGATTCGACGGGCCGCAGATCGGTGCGTCGACCGGCGTCCTGCTGCATCCCGACCGGCTCGGCAAGCCACTGCGCTGGCGGTCGCCGCGCCGCGTGTTCGTCAACAGCATGTCGGACCTGTTCCACGAGGACGTACCCGACGGCTACATCGCGCGGGTCTGGGAAGTGATGGCGCAGGCGCCACAGCACACGTTCCAGACCCTCACCAAGCGGCCCGCGCGGATGCGGTCGTGGTTGAAGCGCTGGCACGACAACACCGGCGACGAGACCGTGAAGGGCGCGCCGCTGCCGCGCGGACCGGAAGCCGTTCGCGCCGTGTACAGCTCGCCACGGGCGCGGCTGTTCGCCGACATGCTCGACAGCATGGGCGAGCCGCCCGAGGGCGCGGCATACCCGTTGTACGACTGGATGGAGGGCCCGCGCTGGTTTCCCCGGCCGCTGCCGAACGTCTGGCTCGGCGTCTCGGTCGAGTCGCAGCGCTGGGCCGACATCCGCATTCCGCAGCTGCTCGACACTCCCGCCGCAGTGCGGTGGATCAGCGCCGAACCGCTGCTCGGGCCGGTCGATATCAGGCGCTCGCACTGCCCAACACATGACTTCCCGGGTGGGATGTGTACGTTCTCGTGCCCAGATCGACGGCGTGTGGATTGGGTAGTTGCTGGGGGCGAGACCGGCCCGGGTGCCCGCCCGATGCATCCCGATTGGGCGCGCTCGCTGCGTGACCAATGCTGCCAGGCCGGTGTGCCGTTCTTCTTCAAACAGTGGGGCGACTGGGCTCCCGTGGGCGTGGGCATGGGCATCTTCCGGCATCCGGAGAAGCTGGTCGGCCCACCGCTGGACGACATGGGCTTCCGGCAGATCATGCGCCGTGTCGGCAAGAAGGCTGCCGGGCGCGAACTCGACGGCCGCACGTGGGACGAATATCCGGGGGTCGTATGCCCCTAGTCCATCGCATCCGCAGCGAGAAGATCGCCGAGTTGCGCGAGCTGGCGGCCCGGACGCTCGCCGAGACCCACGAGCCCGGCTGGCCGTACGACGGGGGCGGTCCGGGTGTCTGGTCCGCCAACGTCGAGGCGTTGCTCGGTGGCCGGGCTGGGGCCTATTGCGGCGCAGTGCATCCCGATCTGTTGATCACGCTGCTCGACGAGCTCGAGCGGCTGCGTAAGGAGGTGCCCGGGTGGCACAGAGGCCAGGAGTAGGGCAGTTGGAGGTGTGCCGTGCATGCGAGTCCGGACAACGACGGCGCACCGGTACATGCCGGGTTACGGGGGGTGGATCGGTTCGAGTGGGAACGCATCGTGCGCCGGGCGCGCATCCCGTCGAGTACGAAATATCTGGCGTTGATGCTGTCGACGTACGCGAATCCGGACGGCACGCGGGTCGAGCCGGGGGTCGATCGGCTCGAGATCGTCATGCAGGTGTCGCGGCGGACGGTCTTACGCGCGCTCTCCGATCTGCGGGAGCTGGGGTTGATCCAGAGGGTCAAGCAAGGCAATCGGCACGCCAAGCAAAGCGACAGCTACCGGTTGACGGTGCCGTTGGACATGCCGTATTCGCCCGACATCGCGCTGTTGGACCCGGACGAGACGGAATTGTCTGGGGGTCATGGGTGACACCTGGACTTGTGCCCGCCGGACCCTGTCCAGGTAGCCCAGATGGCACCTGGAGTTATCCACAAGGGGCGTGTCTAGGTGCCATTCACAACACTCAGACATGGACGGCCCGAGGAAGTCTATGTGCCATCTGGGCAGAGTCTAGGTGCCATTTCGAACAAGTCTATGTGCCACCTGAGCACCTCCACCATTACATACCAACCATTACCAACCCAGAGACGTACCCGGCTGTAGAACGCAACTCACGACCGCGCGCGAACACGGGCCACACCCGCCGCGGCACTCGCCGCGCCTCGCTGCCGATGCACCGGCCGCGCCGCGGCGCAGCACACACCACATCGCGCCTCCCCAAGCCGTCGGCCGCCGTGTCTCCCGGCCCGCAAACCAGTTACCCAGCGAACGCCAGGAACACCCATGCCTGAGCCCACAGTCGCCGAGCAGCTCGCCGCGATCACCGACCGGGACGAGCTCGACCATGGTTGAGCTCACCGCCGACCAACGCGACCTGATGCGCCGCGTCGCACACAAGCTCGGCCCCTGCCTCGCCAGCCCCGATGCCGAGATCGACTGTCTGCGCACGAGCCACGTCAGCGGCGGGGGAGCCGGATTCGGCTACCGGTTCGGCTCGACCGCGATCACCGGCGAATGGCACGAATGGATTCCGGTCCGCTGGGCCGGACCGAACTCCTACCGGCCCGAGGGCGAGCCCATCCAATGGCGCGCCGGCGCCCTGCTGCGGCACACCTCGATCAGCTACGAGCGGCTACACCGATGGTGCCTGAGCCTGCCCGCCGACCTGCGCGCCCGCGCCCTCACGCACTGGCGAATGCCGACCCGCGACCTCGACGCACTCGACCGGCTCACCCTCGCCGCCATCGATGCAGATGACCCACAACCCGCCCTGTTCGACCTCGCCTGAAATGCACGCTGATGACTGAAGTTTCAACCACACCGCCCGCCGAACCGACCCCACTCGAGCGCGCCCTCGCCCGAGCCTGTGAGTTCGCCATCGCACACGACGTCGCGGAACCCATCACGCCCGCCGATTTCGGTATCCAGCGCAGCGACACCGGGCTCACGACCGCAACCTACGTCGACGCAGACCACGCCGTCACCGTCACCGTCGACCGCCACGGCGAGGCCCGGATCGCCGTCGCGGAGCTGAGCTGGATTCACAACGAGGCCGACAGCGACCGCGACTGCTGCGACTTCTGCGAGTACGACCTCGACGACCTCGACAACTACGGCCCGCCGATGCACGACGTGTACCTGCCCGGCGACGCACCCGCCGAGGCGAGCCATGGCGTTTGACATCACGCCCTGCGCGCTCGGACCCATCGGTCCCGGTATACAGCTGTTCGGACGCCCGCGACGCCGCGCCGAATGCGCATGCGGAACCACAATTTCAGCCTGGGACGACGCCCAGGTTCGCGACCTGTACGCCCGGCACCTCACGATCCCGCGGCCACCGGCCGACGTGCTCGCCAAGGACGCCCCCACCCTCGCCGACGTGCGCCGGTGGCCGGACTTCTTCATCAGCGGCCCCGGCCGCGCCGTCGCCTCCCGCACGCACTGTCCGCACGACTACTACCTGACCGACTCCTGCCCGGGGTGCGACGCCGACGAGGAAGCGAACGAGCAGCCCGACTTCGCCGGGCTCGATACCGGCGCCGAGCAGCCAGCACCAGCACCCGCCATGCACTGGCCGCGGGTCACCTGCGGAATGCCCGGCTGCCCTGAACACGGCACACCGATGGACGGGCCGAGATGACGCTCGACCGGACCGGCGAACCCATCCCGCCACAGGAGACTTGCCCGTACCGCTGCCGCCGCGGCGGCTGGCTCACCCCCGAAGACGCCGACGTACAACGTCCGTGCCCGATCCATCGGCCGCGGCGCGAGCCCACCGGCACCGACTACAACCCGGCCAACATCAGCGCGCGGGCACGCGCCGCCATCGCGAGAGCCGAACGTGATGACGTCTGAACCCGCCCTGTTCGACCTTCCCGCCGGCACTCGGCCCGCTGAGCCGACCGCAGAGGAGTTGACCCGCGGGCAGAAGCGAGCACGCCTGGTCGAGCGGCGAATCGCCTGCGGTGCTCACCCGCTCGGCAACCTCGCCCTGCACCCCGAGGCCGCCCGGGGCCGCGAGGGTGACGGACTGCGCTGCGGCAGCTGCCGATTCCGCGTGCTCACCACCCACCACGGCCGTACATACCCGAAATGCATGTTCGGCGAGGGCATTCGAGTTTCGGCGTGCGAATCATCCGACATCCGTGCGTGGTGGCCCGCCTGCCGCGACTACGAACCGGAAGGACGCGTATGAACCCGTTCGAATGTGAAGCCTGTGGCGGAAGCGGCGACAGCACGGGTACGGGCTGGTGCGACGAATGCAACGGAACGGGGCTGCTCGAGATCGTGCCTGGCGGCATCGTTCCGTTCGATCCCTGCGCGGTTGACGAAATCGAGGTGGCCACCGATGGCCAGTGACCGCGACACACTGGGGCATAGCGGGGCTCGGAAGCCTTCGTGGGCTTGGTCGTCGGTCGATGACCCGGACCCGCACTACCCGAAATGCGACCGGTGCGAAGCGTTCGCGCGGTGGTCGATAGCCCGAGCTGAAGGGACTTTCGACATACGCGGGGACCTTGAGTTCATCACCCGATGGTTCGCCTGCGGTACGCACCTCAACCGAATCCTCATCGACGAGGAGTGGGAGCTCGACGTTGTGCATATCTACGACCTGACCAGACCTTCGGAGCGGGCATGAGCAACAACGAGGCGGCCAGTGACCGCGACACCCTCGCCGGGTTGATCGCCGAGCACTTCCCGGAGTACATCTCCGGACATTGCCTGTGCGGTAGTGAGGCTCCGAACCTGGCTAGCTGGTCTGCCCACGTTGCCGATGCCATGGCAACCGCTGGCGTGCGTCCGCCTGCCCAGGTGAGCGAGACCTCGCTGTTCGTGCCCGGCGACGCCGCCCCGCAGGGCAGCAAGCGGCACGTCGGCGGCGGGCGCATGGTCGAATCCTCCAAGCTCGTCGGCCCCTGGCGCGAACGCGTCGCCCTCGCCGCGCACCGCCACGGATTCCCTGTGCTCACCGGCCCGGTGTCCGTCGCGCTCGAATTCGTGCGGCCCCGGCCGGTCTCGACCCCCAAGCGGCGCACCCCGCCCGCGGTCAAGAAACCCGATCTCGACAAGCTCACCCGCGCCATCCTCGACGCCCTCACCGGCATCGCGTTCGGCGACGACGCACAGGTAACCGAGATCCTCGCCCGCAAACGCCTCGCCGAAATCGGCGAGACCCCCGGCGTATGGATCGCCGTCATTTCAACCGCCGAGGAGGTCAGCCCGTGAGCAGCAGGCAGAAACCGCGGTGGCCCGAGTTCTTCCCGCGTATGAAACAGCGGGGGCAAGGCCGGAAACGCCCGGCACGCATCGTCGTGCGGAACGTCGCCGATGGGCCGATCTGGCCGCCGGTACTCCAAATCGGCGGTTGCAGCGTCGATTTCCGCCGGGCAACCGTGACCGTGAGCACCGAGCACGGCAATCGTCAGTTCAACCGCTGGTCGGGATTCTGGGAAGAGGTGTAGCAATGGCTTGGTACGAGAATTACGAGCGCGACGTGCTCGGCCTGCCTGGCGCGGCCCGATATCAACGCACGCCAGTATCGCCGACATCACACGAACCGAATTCAGGGATTTCGGCACCAGCGTCACATATGACGCCAGTACAACCACCCCCGCCGCCGGTTCCGGTTGTCCCGGATGACAACCGGACGCTCTTCGGCGAGATGATCCGCGGATTCATCGACGGACTCACCGATTTCGTGTTCGGCCGGCGGGGGCCGCTATGAGCGGCGATCTGTTCCTGACGCGGCCCGAGATGTCCGAGCTGATGAAACAACTCAGGGCGCTACCCGGCGTCCTCGACGACCTCGCTGTCACCGTCGCCCGCCAAGGCGTACGCGGCAAGGCTGGTGTGGGCAGCCGCGGCGTGCCCGCGTCGCGCCCCCCAATCGACCTCGACGCGTTCGCCGCCCGCCAGGCCCTGCACTGGGAGCTCTACACCGCGGTGCGCGCCGTCCTCGAACAACGGCATATCGCGTACGAACCAGCCGCGGCCGCCGAACCCACCCCGCGCGCCTGGCTATCCCTCGTTTGGGTGCCCGGCGAATTCGTTGGACCGCTACAACCCGGCGCCACGCTGCCGGCGATCCCCGAGCCGCCGACCACCCTCGAACTCGCCCGCTGGCTCGATCGGCACCTGATCCCGTTCGCGATGACCGAGCACGCCCACCGGATGTATGTCGATATCCTCGCCGCGGTCCGGGGATGCCGAGACATCGTCGACCTGCCCGCCGAGGACGTCGTAGTCGTGACCGAAGCCCGGCTACGCGCCGCCAACAACAGCGTGCTCACCGCCGACCAGGTAGAACGGATCGCCGCCGGACTCGGCGATATCGGCCGCGGACTCAACCGGGACCGTGTGCGCTACCTCGCCAAACGCGGGCTCGAGGTGGCTGCCCGAGACGGCGAGACACGTTTCTACCGGCTCGGCGACGTTCTCGCCGCCCACCAGCGCACCGGACGGCGACCGAAACAAACGAGCGAAGGAGACGCAGCATGAACGAACTCATCGAGGTATCGGGCTTCCGTCTCTCTGGAGCCGAAACCGCCCGCATACTCGAAGCTGTCTCAGCGTTCGCACGGGCGCACCCGCTCGGCCCTGCCCGCTACGCGCGGCTGGCGATGCTCGCCCTGCAAAACGCGCGCCTGAATCCCTGGCAGGTCCCCGATGATCCGCTCGACGAGTGGCCCGTCGTCCCAACCGCCTATTTCGGGGCACCCGAACGCGGCCCGGCTACCGCCACCGCCGAGCGGTGCGCGCTCGCCGCCGAGCATCCGAGCCTCGCGCCACCGCTCGGCCTGCTCGAGGCCGCGCTGTTCGACCTCGCAGTCGAGAACGCGTTCCGGCGGCCGCGCGTGAGACTCTGGGGCGACGACCGGCTGAGAAACGCCTTCATGGTCGTAGGCTCCCGAGCGCACATCAACGACCCATACACCGTGCTGAAAGTGACCGGAGTGACATGACCGACAAGAGCGATTGGACGCCCACGTTCGCTCTCGACGGCCGCACCAACCTCGACCCATTGGCGCTTTACGAGACCGCGCCGGGCCGGTGGGCGCACCCGGCGCCGACGCATTGCCGCAACGGCCACGCGCTCGGCCCGAACCAAGTGACGGTCGCCTCGGCGGCGTGCCTCAACTCCCCGAACGGCTTCCACCGCACCTACTACTGCCGCACGCCAGGCTGCGGACACACTATCTACGTGCCCGCAATGGGCGAGGAGTGCGCGCACACCGAGTTCGACGGGCGATCGAAAGGAATGGCATGAGCGAAAAGCCGGAACGCCCAACCGCCGCAGAGCTCGTCGAGGCGCTGCGCGCACTCAACACGGCGGTATGGCAGGCACATACGTGGTGGGCCGCCGAGAACCCGGAGGTACGCAAGGCTAATACGTTGCTCGCGATATGGGAGTGGGCCGACAGGGTCGAGGAGCTCGATGGGCAATCGGGCCCCCGATAGGGCGAGCCCGCTTGACAAGATTTGTCCCCCCTCGCACTCTTAGGGTGCGGAAGGACTGCACCCCAGATCGGGGCGCAGTCCTTTTTCGTTGACGCGAGGTAGAGCAGCTCGGTCAGCTCGGTGCGCTCATAACGCACAGGTCGCAGGTTCAAATCCTGCCCTCGCTACGGTCGGCCCGGCGGTACGTCAACGCCTCCCCATCGAGACGGCGAAGCACTCCAACGAATCCAACGATTCCGCAATCCTCGCATCAGGTCGAGGAGAGTTCGCTGCGCGCCGCCGGCCAACCCTGGACGCCGATACTTCCGATCGAAGGAACCATCATGGCTACTCTGTCCGCCGCGCTCTCGCTCGTCCCGTGGGAACTACTCGCCAAGATCGCTATCGCGATCATCGGCGTACTCGCCGGATGACCGACAACTACAGCGACCCGGCCTCGATGAGCGACATCGACCGCCGGTTCGCCTTCCACCCCGCCGACACGGTCGAGCGGCAACTCGCTCACACCGCGGTGCGGGAACAGTGCAAGGCGCTCGCACACCAGCTCGACCGCGACCTGCCGCCCGGCCGGGAGAAGGCGCTCGCGCTCACCAACCTCGAACAAGTCATGTTCTGGGCCAACGCCGGCATTGCCCGCGCCCAGAGCTGAACCCCAGAACTTCGCAGCGCGTCACGCCGATGGATTGCCCCGGCAAAGCGGCCCACGATCCCACCGCCTCGACCTGATCCTCGAGCGGTGGAGTAGGTGCAGCTGCGCGCTGCGAACCCCTCCATCCGCCAGGGAGATTCGATGGACCTATACACCACGATCCTTGAGGCCGGCCGAGCGATATACGCGCTGCTCGGCATTCCGCTCGACGTCGACTGCGGATGGGGCGACCTTGCCGACGAATGCGCGATGTACCTGAACGCGAGCGCCGTTATGAGCGACGTCAGCCAGCCAATACTTGAGGAGACCTGATGGAGTACGCGCAAGGCGGAATCATCAAGCCCCACATGGTCGCACCCGACTCGGTACCGGTGTGGTTGCTCGACGGCGGCTGCTACCTGCCTGCCCGCGGGGCCGGGCGCCTCGGGACGAACCTCCTGAAACGCCTGAACGGCACAGCACCCAAGGAGTTCTGATGGACCTGTACGCCATCGTGCACGCGATGCTGTGCCACCCGATCGGCATCGCGCCGCAGCTGAAGGCGATCCCGTTGCGCATCCTCTTGTCGGTGCAGTGGTAAACAGACTGCCAGGCGGCGAGATACGCGCGGTCACGCTGCTCTCGATCAACCCGACCGAAGAGCAGCGCCAGGTCGCTCGCGCGTGGGGCATCGAACATTTCGCGTTCCCGCAAAGGTTCACCGTCGACACCGAGTCGAACAGTGCACGCGATGCGTAGCCGTCTACTCGACTTGGTTGATCGCCTGATCACCAAGCTTGCGCAGCGCATCGCGGACCGCATGGCCGAGCGGCAGGCCGACACACCAGCCATGACGTACCACGTCCACATCGGCGAGCACAGCGCAGGAGCGCGTCTGGCCGAGCATGTAGCCGCAGCGCGACAGCACACGCACCACTACCGCTGATGCCCTGGTCTACCGCACCCGACCGATACCGCGGAGTGTCGCGGGCAACAGCCGAACGTATTCGCAAGCGCGACAAACGAACCTGTCAGAAATGCGGCCGCGGCGGATGGGAAGTCGACCACATCACGCCGATCTCGGCCGGCGGAACCGACGAGGACTCGAACCTGTGCGTGCTGTGCCGCTCGTGCCACCAGGCCAAGACCCAAGCCGAAGCCGCGGCCGGCCGAGTTAAGCACAGCCGCAATCGCGAGCCCGAGCCACACCCCGGACGCCTACCCCGGGGTGGGGGGTGACCCTCGCCCGCCGCCGGACACGGCGGAAGGCATAGCACTTCCCGGTTTGCGTGCGCATCGCACCTGTTTTTCACCCTGGCCAACCGCCCTGGAGGCGGCGAGACCCTGGAGGTCACATGGCATCGAAACCGCCTGCGCCGAAAGGTCTCCGACCCGGGGGCCGCAAACTGTGGGGCGACATCGTCAACCGGTGGGATCTGCGTCCCGATGAGCTGCGTGTGCTGCGGGAGGCAGCGCGCGAGGTCGACCTTATCGACAGTCTCGAGGCCGCGCTCGCTCGCGACGCGATCATGATCAGGGGTTCGATGGGGCAACGGGTGGTAAACCCGCTGATCACCGAGCTGCGTCAGCACCGCGGAACTCTGGCTGCGCTGCTGCGACAGCTGAAACTGCCCGACGACGACGCCGAGCAGGCGCAGGAGAACCGTTCGACCGCGGCGCGCGCGGCGGCGAATGCCCGCTGGTCGACTCGTGGCAAGAGCGCGTAACGCCGGCCCGACCCTCATCACGACCACACTCGAGGACGAGTACCGCGAGATCATCCGGTGGTACGAGGATCTGCTCGAGACCACGGCGCCGCCGGTCGATTTGGAGTATGAGCCGGTCCGGGTCGGCCCGGTCTGGCAGTGGGAAAACGGGTGGCTGCTGCCGGAGTTCTCGCTCGGCTGGCATCGGCTCGCGTGGGCAGGGCGATGGTTGCGGGACCGCAAGGGGCAGCCGTGGCAGTGCACGCCGGAACAAGCCCGGTTCCTGCTGTGGTTCGATGCGCTCGAGCCGTCCGGCGATCTGACGTATCACTCGGCGGTGTTCCAGCGGTTGAAGGGACACGGCAAAGACCCCCTGGCGGCGGTGGTGTCGGCGAGCAGCTGCTTTGCCGATGTGACGTTCGATCACTGGGGCAGCGACGGGCGCCCGGCCGGGCGCGACGAACCCAACGCGTGGGTGCAGATCATCGCGGTCAGCCAGGAACAGACCAAGAACACGATGCGGTTGTTCCCGAGCCTCATCCCGCCGGAGACCCGACGACACTACGGAATCCAGATCGGCAAGCTGAACGTGTTCGGGCTCGGTGATACCCGCCAGATCGAGGCGGTCACGAGTTCGCCTCTGGCGATCGAGGGCGGCCGGCCCACGCTGGTGGTCCGCACCGAGACGCAGAACTGGAACAGCTCGAACGGCGGGCATGACATGGCGGGCGCGCTGGAGGGCAACGCCGCCAAGGCCGAGATGGACTCGCCTGCACGGATACTCGACATCTGCAACGCCTACCGGCCGGGTGAGGACTCGGTCGGCGAGCGTGCCCGCGAAGCGTACGAGGCGACCCTCGGCGAAGACGCGACCGCGATGGACTTCGGTGTGCTGTACGACAGCCTCGAGGCACCGCCGGCCGCGCCGCTCACCGCCGAGGACGCACCCGCGGTGGTGCACTCGATCCGCGGCGATTCGTACTGGCTCGACACCCGGCCGAACGGGCGCATCGTCAAGAGCATCCTGAACCCGGCGAACCCGCCGAGCGAGTCGCGGCGCAAGTGGTACAACCAGATCGTCGCCACGGCCGACGCATGGACGACGCCGCAGCTGTGGGACCGGCTCAGTAGCCCGCCGAGTCCGGCCCCGGCCGAGGGCGCCGAGATCTTCATGTTCCTCGACGGCTCCAAGAGCGACGACTCGACGGCCCTGATCGGCTGCTGCCTCGACACCGGCAACGTGTTCGTGGTCGGCATCTGGGAACGGCCTGCGAACCACGACAGCAAACGAGCCTGGCTCGTCGACCGCGCCGACGTCGACGGCCGAGTGCGATGGGCGTGCGCGCGCTGGGACGTCGTTGGGTTCTGGTGTGATCCGTCGGACGCCCGCGACGACGAGTCCGGCGAACTGTTCTGGGAACCGCTGTGTGACGAGTGGGCGACCATTCAGGATTGGCGGTTGCCCGCCGTGCGATCGGGCGATCGTCAGCACCCGATCGTTTGGGACATGCGTTCGCCGCGGCACGCCGCGTTGCACACCGAGCACGCCGAGCGCACGGTCACCGACATTAAAGACCAGGCTTTCCGCCACGACGGCCACAAGCGGCTACGCGCCCACGTGCACAACGCGCGGCGGCGGCCCGGCAAATACGGTGTCGGACTCGGCAAGTCGGCGCGCGGCTCGGCCCGCAAGGTCGACGCCGCGGTCGCGATGGTCGGCGCCCGGCTGATGCGCAAGGTCTGGCTACTCGCTCACCCGGAACCGTCCGGTGAGGCGATGTTCGTGTGAGAGGCGGTGATCGGTGAACCGACAGCAGGCCGTAGACGCCGCCCGGTACATGCTGCAAGGGCCGCGCTGGTATGAGGCGCAACGGCTCGAGGTGCTGGCCGCGGCGATGCGCCCATGGACCGCGAGCACGGCGCTGGCGGCGCTCGAGATTCGCGGCGTGACCTCGACGCAGATGCAAGGCGCGCTGTCGGCCCTGGTCGGTCTCGCCCGCAAGAGCCAAACGAATTTCCTGCCGCTGATCCTGGACGTGTTCGGCCAGGCCCTCAAAGTCGACAACTACCTCACCGGCGGGCAGATCAACCCCGAGACCGGACGCCGGGAGATGCGGACCACTGCGGGCCCGTGGACGTGGTGGCAGCGCAACCAGTTCGACGCCAAACAGACCGGGATCAACCGTGGCGCACTGCATTACGGCGTCGCGTATGCCACCGTGCTGCCCTCGCTCACCGTCGACGCCGCCGAGGGTGAGGCGGCGGTACACCTGCGCGGGGTATCGCCGCGGCAGATGACCGCGCTGTATGGCGAACCGCTGGAATGGAATCCGCGCGACGGCGGCCCGGTCGATGACGCGTGGCCGATTCAGGCGATGGAGATGAAGGGGCCGATGATCCGGCTCTACGACGAATCCAGCGTGCATTTCATCGGCGTGAAAAACGTCCCACAGTCCGCGCTCGGTTGGACAGACCCGTCGTATATCGCGGTCGGCAATTTCGACTACATCGAGGGCCGCAACCACGGTGTCGGTGTCTGCCCGGTGGTGCGGTTCCAAGACCGTGTCCTGCTCGATGGTGAGGAGCAGTTCGGGATCATCGAGCCCCTGCTCACGATTCAGGAACGCATCAACGAGACCACTTACGAGATGCTGGTCGCGCAGTACTGGTCGGCGTTCCGGCAGCGGTACGTCATGGGCTGGATTCCGAAGAACGAAGCCGACGCGTTGCGCCACGCAGCCTCGGACACCTGGTATTTCAAAGACTCGACGGTCAGCGCGGGCCAGTTCGATGCAACCGACCTGGACAACTACATCAAGTCCAAGGAATCGGGGCTACGCGACCTCGCCGCGGTAGGGCAGGTGCCCGCGCAGCAGCTGGGCCTGTCGGGTATCTCGAACATCAGCGAGGCGAGCCTCGCCGCGCTGGAGGCGGGCAAGGACCGCAAGGTCAGCGAGATCGAGACATCGCTCGGCGAATCCTACGAGCAGATGTTCCGCACCGCGGCCCACATCGCAGGCGACACCGCGGCGGCGGCTGACTTTGCGTCCGAGGTGATTTGGCGTGACGCGACGGCACGGAGCTTCGCGCAGATGGTGGATGGTCTGGGCAAGCTCGCGACGATGCTGAACGTGCCGGACGAGATCCTGTGGGAAGACATTCCCGGATGGACCAAGGAGAAGGTCGAGCGCGCGCGGGCCGCGCGGGCGCTCGAGGACGATATCCCGATCGAGGTCTAACCGGTGCTGTCCGCGGTTCTGCGGCTGCTGCACCGTGCTCTCGGTGCTTCCCTCGCCCGAATCGTGCTGCGGCGCATGACTGCCGACGGGGTGCCGGTCACTCCTGAGCAGCGTCAGCAGATGGCGCGGCAGCTGCACCGGCAGGTCGTGGCTCGGCGCCGCCGCAGTTACGGGCGCGCGGTCGAACAGATCCGCGTGTTCGATCCCGCGATCCGGCCCGCCGACGCGGACCCGTACCCGGTCGAGGCGGTCGTCGCCGCGCTGGAACGCGCGGTCAAACCACCAGCGCCGCCGCGGCGAGAACCAGAGCAGCAAGCGCTGAACCCTTCGGAATCTCCGAACAGTCCGGAAATCCCGGACAGTTCTGCGAGGCCGCGGGCCCGTGTGAGCGCACCGGAGGTAGCCGAGCGGCCACGAGCACGTGTCGCCGCGCCGGCCGAACTGGACCCGGCGTCGCGGCGCCGGTCCCGTGTCCGTGTGACGGCGGCGACGGCGGCGAATCGCACTGACCGGGTGGTGGTGCGCCAGGTCGCCGACGCGGTCAGCGCGACGCTGACTCGTCACGTCGCCGCGGCGGGCCGCAACGCTATCGCGCACACCGCGCTGGGTGCCGGTGACGAGATCGGCTGGGCGCGTGTGCTCTCCGGTGACGAGAACTGCGCGTTCTGCGCGATGCTCGCCAGCCGAGGACCGGTGTATCGCTCGGACAAGTCCGCGCTGACCGTGGTCGGCCGCGCGGGGCGGCCGCGCGGGAGCCGCGCTCTCGGCGAGCTGTATCACGACAACTGTGACTGCGAGGTCGTGCTCGTGCGCCGCGGACGCGACTGGGAGGGCCGAACCGAGTTCGAACGGCTCGAACGACTCTGGATCGCCGCGGGCACCGCGGCGCGTGACCTCGACGAGGAAACGCGCCTGACGTTCAACCGTGCGTTCCGGCGCATCGCTGCCAATCCCGCGCTCGGCGAAGAGATCGAGCAGCTGTGGAACGACAGCACCGAAAACCTGTCCGGCAGTGCAGCGCTGAAGGCGTTCGCGGCCGCGATCAAGGAAAACCCACCGGCTGCCCTGGCGGCGGCCCGACGCCCCAGGAGGGCTACACGATGACCGCTCCGACGCCCGCGACCGACCCGACGGCACCTGTACCGACCCCGGCGGATATGCCGGGCGCTTCCGGTGCGGGCGCTCCCGATCCTGCGCCCCCCGCGGCCACCCCGGCGCCTGCTGCGCTGAAAACCGATTGGACTCCGGAGGAGGCCACGAAGGTAATCAGCGAGCTGCGCGCCGAGAACTCCGATTGGCGGCGCAAATATCAGGCCGCCGAGCCGATCGTCAAGGAGTACGAGGCGGCGCAGGAAGCGGCCAAGTCCGAGGCGCAGCGGGAACGCGAGCGCGCCGACGCAGCCGAAAAGCTCGCCGCCGACCGGGAAGCCGAGGCGAACGTGCTCCGCGCAGCGGCCAAACACGGCATCCCTGAAGAAGATCACGATCTGCTGGGGTCCGGAACCCCGGAAGAACTGGACGCACGCGCGGCGCGCCTTGCCGCGCGGTACCCGTCCGGCACCGCACCGACCCCGCCGCCGAGTGACCGGCCGGTCGAGGGTCTGAGGCCAGGAGCCTCGCCCACCCCGCCGGCTCAGCCGGACACCTCATACCCCGCGGCCTGGAAGCCGTAGGGGCTCACCGAAAGGAGTTGGCAGCTCATGGCGAATGAGTGCTCACCTCTGTTCCGGCCGGGCAAGGACATCACCATCCTGGCCACGGCCAATATCACCGGCAAGACGTTCGTCGGTGTCTCGGCGACCCGGGACACCTCGACCGGCCTGATCAAGTCGGCGACCGCGACCGCGGCGGCGAAAGCGCTGGGAGTCGCCAGCGCCGATATCGCGTCCGGAGCGACCGGCCTGATTCACCGCGGCGGCATCGTGCCCGTCACTGCGGGCGGCAGCATCTCGGCCGGCGCCGAGGTCGAGGTCGGCTCGTCCGGCAAGGCGGTAACCCTCGCCTCGGGCAAGGCCGTCGGTATGGCCGTCGAGGACGGCACCAACAACAACCCGGTCATGGTCGCGCTGTACGGCGCGTAACGGAAAGGAGGCAGGACAATGGCACAAACTGCGTACTCGCAGCAGTACCCGCTCGGCACGCCTTCCGTTGCGGGCAACCTGATCACCGTCGATCTGATGCTGAAGGAACCGACGCGCATCAACGCGTACTTGTCGGATCTGGCGCTGAAGAACTACTTCGCGGAGCGCATTTTCACCAACAGCGGAGGCGTACAGGGTGGCGCGCTGGTGTACACACAGCTCACCAGCAACGACCTGTTCCCGACGCGTGGCGCGCAGAAGATCGCGCCGGGCGCCGAGTTCCCCGAAGTCACCTTCGATCGGCCCGAGCCGAAGACGGCTCAGGTCGAGAAGCTGGGCGGCAAATACCTCGTCACCGACGAGGCACGCGACCGCAACGACCTGTCGCTGATTCAGAACGAATCGGTCAAGCTCGGCAACGACATCGTGCGCCAGCTGCACGCCCGCGCGCTGGCCGAGCTGGAAGCGTCGATCACCGCGATCGGTTCCGATCTCCAGATCACCGCTACCTCATGGGCGGACGCCACCGCGCTCACACTCTCGACCGAGAACAAAGCAGCGCTCCCGGCCGCCGATCTCGCCGAAATCCGCAAGCGCGGCGAGGTCAAGGAGTTCGGCACGACGTTCAACCTGCTGATCCTGAATCCGCAGGAGTTCGCGAACCTGTCGATCATCTACGGCGACGCCGAGGCGTGGTTGCGGTCGCAGGGCTTCGGCGTCGCGGTGTCCAACGTGGTCACCGCAGGTACCGGCTACGCGGTGCAAGAGGGTCTCGTCGGGCAGGTCCGCTACGAGAAGCCGCTCACCACCACCACGTACCGGGCCGAGGGCATCGAGTCGACCTGGGTGCAGTCCTCGGTGCGCAGCGTGTTCGCGGTCACCAACCCGTACAACGCGATCAAGCTGACGGGTCTCGCGGCATGAGCGGGGTGAAGCGCACCGTGCGCATGGGCTCGATGGCCTACATCGACGCGGCGGGCAAGACCCGCCGCGCCGACAACGGCGCTGTCGTGCTCGTCCATCCCGATCACGTCGAGCGCTTCGACCGGCTCAACAAGCCGCAGGTGCTCGAGCCCGCCCCGGCGGCGGACACGGGCGAAGCCGAGCCCGAACCGGCGCCGTTCCCCGAGGGCGAGCCGTCGACATCCTGGACGGTCCCGCAGTTGCAGGCGTTCGCGGAGGCGAACGGGATCGACCTCGGCGACGCCAAGCTGAAAGCCGACATTCTCGCGCTCATCGTGGCAGCGAACCCGCCGGGCGCGGGGGACTGACCGATGCCGTTCGCCACCTACGACGATCTCGTGGCGCGCCCGCCGGCCTTGCCCCAGGCGAGCGAGGAACAGGTCGAGACGTTGATGGGTGACGCGGCGTGGTGGCTGTCGGTGTGGTTCCGGGTGTACGGCGATCTCGTCACCCTGGCCGAGGACGACGCCGAACTTGCCAAGGGCCTGGAGATCTTGTCGTGCAGCATGGTTCGCCGTGCGCTCACGACCGGCGCGATCGAAGGGGCCGCCAGCACCTATCAGGTGATGGGGCCGTTCTCGACGCAGATCGCCTACAAGAATCCCGACGGGAACCTCTACATCACCAACGCCGAGCGCGACGCGATCCTCGCCCTGCTCGGAGTGAATGTGTCCGGCGCGGTGTCGGCGAGCGGGCCGGGGCTGTAGTGCAGCCGTTCGTCGTCCCGTACGGCGAGACATGGACGATTCTGCGGGGCGCAGGGGATCGGACCGGCGACCGGGACAGGAGCCCGGCCGGAACGCTCACAAAATGCGTGTACTGGCAGAACGTCCCGGTCGAACCGGGCGGGGAGTATCCGGCGAACGCGCGCGAATCGGCGACCCTGACGAGCACCCTGGCGGTGCCGAAGGGCTCGCCCGAAGTGCGGCAGTCAGATCAGCTGCGCCGCGAATCGACCGGGGTCCGGTATCAGGTTCTGGGCCCGGCGAACTGGGATCGCGTCCACCCGATGACCGGATGGAATCCGGGCTATCTGATCTACACGCTGAAGGCGGTGACCGGATGAAGCACAACATTCCGTACCGGAACGAGTCCGGCGCCGGGAGCAATCCGGCGATCGAGGGTCTGTTGCTTTCGCCGCAGATGCGGGCGCTGATGTACGAGCGCGCCGAGATCGCACAGGCGATCTTTCGTGACATCGTCTCGAAACGTACGAGCCGCCTGGCGCGGTCGGCGAGAATCGAGACCTACCGCGGCGGCCGGCTGAAAGACAGGTGGAAGTCGCGCCTCGTCATAGGTGGCGCCGAGGCTCCGCACGCGCTCGGCCACAACTACGGATACCAGCGGCGCAACAAGGCCGGTCAGGTGACCGCGGTCATCGCCGGGCACGACGACCTCAACCAGGTGTTGGACATGTTGGGGACGTTGTGAGCGTGCAGTTCCCGGACTTCTACGAGGGCGGCTGGCCCGACCGTGAACTGCTGATGTGCGACCTCACGCAACGCTGGCTCGACCTGCTCACCCCGGCGGGTGCGGCCTACACCTGGCTGCCCGATGACCTCGAGACGCAGTTGGACGCCGGGCGCGTCCTGGTACGCATCCATCGAGGCGGGCTCGGCGCCGAAGGGCTCTACGACGCGGCCGCGGTGCAAGTCGTCACCATCGCGGCGACCCGCGCCGACAGCTGGGCCGTCATGGAATACCTGCGGCAGATGATCCTGTCCTACGAGCACGGCGGCGCGGTCCGCCGCGAGGACGGCACGATCAGCCACATCTCGTTCGTCGAGGAACTGGTCGGGCCGCAGCAGATATTCGAGCTCGATCTCGACGAGCGAATGGTCCCGGCGACCTTCCGCATCGAGTGCCGACTTCCCACCACCACACCGGACTACGCGCGTATCCGCGAGTCCCTGCCCCTCTGAATCACCCCTGACGCACCGCGCCCGACCGGGCCGCGGCAGTTCGTCACGCCCGAAAGGAGCCGCCTGCCATGGCCGCAACCACCTTCTTGGAACTGAAGGACAAGCAAGACCCGCTGGTGATGTCCGCGCTCGACTGGCTTGTTTGCCTGCACGATTGGGCGCCCGGCGCGTCGTATTTCCCGACCGACCTCACCGATTCATCCGGGGTACTCCAGACGCTGCCCGCAGGCTGGAAGACCTCCGGCGAGTTGCAAAAAGCGGCGGCCGTGAGCCTGGCGCCGGATACGCAGACCGCCACGATCGACGGCTACGGGTCGCCGATGCCGCGCCGGGAGATCATGACCGGCGAAATGCTCTCGATCGACTACGTCGCGCAGGAGTGGCGGAAGATCAATCTCGAACTGGCGCACAACATGTCGCTCGCGACCGTGACCGCCGAGCCCGGCAAGGGCTTCCGTGCGCGCAAGCTGCCGACGCTCGATGTGCGGTACTACTCGGCGCTGGTCATCGCGAAAGACACCAACTCAAGCGGTGCACTGTACCCGTTCTTCATGTACCCGAAGTGCTCGGTCAAGAAGCGCGGCGCGATGCAAGGCCAGGTCGGCAAGGAGCTCGGTTTGCCGTTCACGCTCGGCATCCTCGACGACCCCGTTTTCGGTGGAAGCTACGACTTCGGTATCGCTGGTGCGGGTTTCGACTCGATCGCCGCAACCGCCGGATTCGTCGGGGCTGCGACCGCGATCTCGGTCACCCCGCCTGCAACGACCCTGGCGGTCGGCGAGCAGCTTCAGCTGTTGGTCATCGACGACAACGGGTTCGACCGCACCGCCGAGTGCACCTACGGCACGAGCAACGCGGGCCGCGCGACGGTCACCCCGACCGGCCGCGTCACCGCGGTGGCGGTCGGTTCGGCGGCCACGATCACCGCCACCCTCGGCGCGCTGTCCGATACGAGCGCGATCACCGTCGCCTGACCCCCTTCGAGCGCCGTCCCCGTGTCGTCCTGGCGGGCCACGGGGGCGGCTCCCGCCAGGAACCCGCCAGGGCAGGAGGAATCACCATGGCCGCGAGCACACCCCGCAAGAGTGCCCCGCGAAAGTCCGCGCCCCGCAAGGCCGACACGAAGAAGCCGGCCGTTCAACGGGCGAAGACCGACGACGCTGCACAGGCGCAAACGCAACGCAAGATCGAGGCGTTTGACGAACTCCGTTCCATCGCAGGCGATATCGGCCTCGACGGTCGCGTCATGGCACCGTACGTGCTGGACTGGATCGATCCGCCCGTGACCGCACGGTTCCCGGCCGACCTGGAGGACAAGATCGCCCTCGACACGGCATCGCGTCATTCCGATTCGATCGGCGTCTTGCGCGTGCTGCTCGGCGATCTCGGCTTGCTGAGAGTGGTGCGGGCGTTCCGAGGTCAGCCCGACGGCGAACGCCTGCTTGTCGGGTTGCAGATGCGACTGACTGACCACTTCCTCGGCCGAGGTGCCGCCGAGGTGGGGGGTACTGCGGCCTCGTCGACGTCGTAGGCGTTTACGGGGCCGCCCTGCGCTGGGATCTCCAAACCGTCCTGCACCTCGACCTCGACGACTGGCTACGCGGTGACCGGGATTGGCGCACTCTGTTCGAGTACTGGGAGCGATTACGCCGGCGGATGGGCTCGGCGTGCTGGTCCCAGCGCATCCAAGAACCCGAGGTCGTCGCCGAACTCGCGGCACAGAAGGAGCCTGACCGGCCCACGCCACCGCCGATCGAAGGATTCGGTGCGCTCGAGTCGACCCTCGCCGCGATGACCGACCGGCTCGCTCAGATCGTGTACGCCACCTTGCGCCTCGATCCGAACGCCGCGCCGGTCTCACCCCGTCCCGACTATCCGCATCTCGCTGCGCGAGAGGCGATCCGGCGCGCGCCGCTGATCGAGATGGAACTACAGCTGACGGGGGGTGAGTGAGTGGCAACGAGGTTCTCCGCCGGTGAGGCCGATGTCTCTATCGGCCCCGATTTCAGCGGTTTCGTGCGGGAACTGCGCGCAGACCTCGAGGAGGTCGAGGCAAAGCTCGGCGTCGAAATCCACCCGGATTTCACGGAATTCGCGCGCGAGCTACAGGAATACCTCGAACGCGTTCACGCCGACCTGGACGTGAAGATCCATGCCGACACCTCGGAGTTCGAGGACGAACTCGACACGCACCTGCGGACGATCGCGCGAGCGGTCGAGGTCCGAGTCGGTGTCGACGAGGTATCCCTCGATGCGGTCGAGACCCTGATCCGCGGGCGGCTGGCGGCGATGGACCTGCGGGTGGACGTGCAGGTCGGCGCCGACACCCGCACCGCGGCCGACGATCTGGCGTTGCTGCGAGCCTCCTACCGAGACCTGACCGTCAACGTCGACGCCGACACCGCCGGGGCCGCAGCACAGATCGCCGCACTCAACGGCACCACGGTAGGTGTGAACGTGCGCGCCGACACCGGCAGCGCTGGCGGATCGCGGGGCCTGCTCGGTGGCCTGCTGACCAACCCGCTCATTCTCAACGCCGGCGCGCTCGGCCTGTCGCAGGTGCCCGCGCTCGGCGCCGCGGTCGCTTCGATCGGCGCCGACATGCAAGCGCTGACGCAGAACGCCGCGCTGCTGCCCGGCTTCTTCGCCGCGGCCGCCGCGGGCGGCACGACCTTGGCGATCGGTCTGAACGGGTTGAAAGACGCGTTCGCTGACGGCAAGAAGGGGCAGGAGGCTTACGAGGGTCTGACCCGTGAGGGTCGTGCCCTGGTCGATCTCATGAAATCCCATGATGGGCAGTGGGAGCGAATCGGGGACCGTGTCCAGTCGATCACGCTGAAGAACCTGACCGAGCCGCTCCATCGCGTGGTCGATGAGCAGCTGCCCGCGCTCGATCGTGGCATGGGCTTGCTGGCCGGCCAGTTCAATACCGGGTTCCGGACGATACTCGGCGAGCTGGGCTCCGAGCGTGCCGTCGGCGCGGTCGACACCGTGTTCCGTAACACCGCCACCTCGGCCGGGATTCTGAACAGTGCGCTCGCCCCGGTCATCTCGAGCCTGTTCACCCTGACCGATGCGGGTACCGACAAGATGCCCCGGCTCGCGCAGTCGTTCACCGATGCGGCGACACAGTTCGATGCGTTCCTGACGCGCGCCGATCAGGCGGGCGATCTGGACCGGTGGATGAACGAGGGCATCGAGGCCGGCGGGCGGTTGCTGTCGGTGCTCGGCAATCTCGGCTCGATGCTGAACTCGGTTCTGAACGCGGGAAAGCTCGGCGGCGAGGGCTTCCTCGCGACTACCGACCGGCTCACCGACAAATGGGCGGGCTGGCTCAAATCCACTGAGGGACAAGAGAAGCTGACGACGTTCTTCGTGCAGGGACAAGAGCAGCTCGACCGGTGGGTGCCCGTCCTGCAATCGGTCGGCACGATCCTGAAGTCCGTGTACGAGGCCGCGCAGGCGTGGTCGGCAATCCTGATGCCGTTCCTGTCGGGGGCTGCATCCCTGCTGGCGAATCACGAGGGGCTCGTCAAGACCCTGCTCGTGTCCTATCTCGCGTTCCGCACGATCGGCCCGATCTTCACCGGCTTGCAAAACGTCATCAGCGGCGCGAACACCCGGCTGGACACGTTCCGCAACGGTATGGCTGCCAGCTCGAGCGCCTCGAACTTCGGGCGCGCGCTCGGTGGCATCGGGGCGATGATCGGCCCGCAGGGGCTGATCACTCTCGGCGTAGGTGTCGCGGCCGCCGGTATCGGCATCCTCGCGCAACGGCACGCCGAGGCCGCGCGCGCCGCCGAGGAACAACGCGCCAAGCTCGAGGCGTTGGGCCGCACCCTCGACGAGACGACCGGCAAGGCCACCCAAGCCACCCTGTCGACTGCGGCCGAGCAGTTCGGCAAAGAGGGATACCTCACCCGCGCAAGCACATTGGGTGTTGGGCGCGAAGCTTTTGTTCGCGCGTCGACCGGCGTCGACCCGGTCGCCCGGGATCAGATCAACGAGCGGCTGACACAGATCATCCTCGAGCAGCGGGACGCGACCCCCGAGAGCGCCAACACCTTCGGGCGGGCGCGGGCATCAGGGCTGTCGGACACCGAGATTGCCCAAGCGTTGCAAGGGCTTCCAGAGGCGGTCAAGAAGTACCGCGAGGGGATCGACAAGGCACAGGCCGCGCTCGCCGCTCAGGGCAGCGAGGAAGTGTTGCCGGACCTCGCGCAGCTGAAGGCCGCGTACAACGACGTCGGCGAGTCCGCGGCCACGCTCGGCGGCAAGATGAACGAGACGTCAGAAGCCATGGCGCGCGAAGGCAACGAAGCCGTCCAGGTGACTGACGCATCCCGGGGTTTGTTCGAGCTGACGCAGCAAGGCCGGGACGCGTTCGCTTCGTACGGCGTCGAAGTCGACCGGGTGACCGCGAACACTGTGGTTTTGAAGTCGGCGACGGTCGAGCAGCAGGATGCGATGCGCAAGCTCGGCTACACGGTGCAGGAGCTGCCGGACAAGACCGTCGTCGTCACGCTGAACGACGAGCAGGCCCGCGCGCAGCTGGTGAAGATCGAGGCCGAGGCGACCAGGCCGGTCACCAAGAACATTATGTTGCGCGTGCAGCAGGGCATCGACAGCCCGGCTGTTCGCGAGAACGCCGACACGTATTCTCCCGAGTCCGGCTACGTCCATTACGCCGGCGGCGGGCCGATCGAGGGTGGCATCCCCGGGCGCGACAGTGTGGCGCTGCTCGGCATGCCCGGCGAGCACATGCTCACTACCTCTGATGTTGACAAGCTCGGCGGGCAAGCTGGCGTGTACCGGTTCCGTGCGGCGCTGCAAGCCGGTCTCGTGCAGCCGATGGCGCAGGGCGGTGCGGTCAAGCCGTGGGGCGAGAAGGACGATATCGACCTCGCGCAGGCGCAGAACGCGGTCACACAGGCGCAGGAGCGTTTGCGCGCACTGGATTTCAAGAAGAACGTGAAGCCGTCCGAGCGTGAAGCCGCCGAGCTGGCAGTGCGTGAGGCCGAGCTGAAGGTGCGCCAGCTCGAGGACCGCAAGGCAGGGCGCTCCGGCACGCCGGGCCCGTCGTCGGAGGTGTTGCCGCAGCAGGCGCTGCCGGGCCGCCGCAGCGACGACGAGCTCGAACGGGAGGACGCCGACGCTTCGGTTGACCAGGCCAACACCAAGCGCAATCAGATCTATGCGGACCCGAACGCGACCGCCGAGGAGAAGGCGGCCGCGGACCGCGACTACCAGCGGGCCCAGAACCAGCGCGCGCAGAAGCTGCGTTCGCTGCAATCGTCGAAATCCGGAAGTGGAAGCGGCGCAGGCGATGTCGATATCAGTCTGCCGGGAATCGCGGCCAAGGGCGCGGGCATCCTCGCCGAGGGCATCCTCGCGATGTTCGGCCTGGAGAACAGCATCTTGTCCGGCGGCAACGTCTACACCCGCAGCCTGAACACCGCGATCAACTTCTACGCCGGCAAGGCCGGGCAAGGCGAACCCGGGCAGCCTGCCGACGGCGAAGGCTACGACTACACCCCGAAGAACCTGCCCGTCGACAAGAAGGGCAGCGAGTCCGGCACGAGTTCGTCGAGCAGCAGCACCGGCGAGCAGGGCACGCCGAGCCCGGAGTACAACCCGGGCGGCGGGGTGCAGCAGTGGTCGCCGACGTTCGCCTCGGTGCTGTCCGCGCTCGCGATGCCGGCGAGCTGGCTGAGTCTGGGCCTGGCGCAGATGCAGTCGGAGTCCGGCGGTAACCCGCGCGCGATCAACCTCTGGGACAGCAACGCCAAGAAGGGCATCCCGAGCAAGGGCCTGATGCAGGTGATCGACCCGACGTTCAACTCCTACAAGTCCGAGCTGTATCCGTCCGACATCTGGCATCCGTCGGCGAATATCGCTGCGGCGCTGCGCTATACGGTCGCCCGGTATGGGACGCCGGTGGGGGTGTGGGGGCAGGGTCACGGCTATCGGAATGGCGGTTGGGTGTTCGGGCCGGGCACCACCACCAGCGACAGCATCCCCGCGCCGTGGCTGAGCAACAAAGAGTTCGTGGTGAGCGCGGGCCCGGCCGAGACGTGGGGGCCGCAGCTGGAGGCGATCAACGCCGGACTGCCGATGCCGCTGCCGCCGCTGCCCGCCGGGATGACCCCGCGCGGCGGCGATTCGCGCACGGTGAATCGCGATCACGGCGTGCACTTCCACGCCCCGGTCACGGTGACCGACATGGGCGAGCTCGTGCGCGAGCAAGACCGGTGGTCCGCGCTACAGGCGCAAGGCGCGATGGCGGGGCTGCCCGGGTGAGCGAGTACCTGACACTGTTCTTGCTCGGCCGCGACGGTTCCCGCTGGAACCTGACCGACGAGTCCGAGGGCGTACTGCTGCGCAAGGGGCCGTCGAAACTCATCGACGCCCCAGCGAAAACGTACTGGCTCAACAGTGCGACCGGCGCGCACTACCAGGGCATGACCTTCGAACGCCGCGACCCCGTG
Source organism: Nocardia brasiliensis IFM 10847 (assembly GCF_000710915.1). GTDB lineage: Bacteria > Actinomycetota > Actinomycetes > Mycobacteriales > Mycobacteriaceae > Nocardia > Nocardia brasiliensis_A. Next base: position 21,853 of record NZ_BAUA01000114.1, on the reverse strand, counting down.
TTCTCGGTGCAGATCAGCGGCCGCGATCCGGCGCAATGGGCCGACCGCGATTCTCGTTTCCGGATGGCACTCGGCCTCGTCGGTGAAGACACGTTCTGGCTGGAGGCGCACACGTCGTACGGTGTCCGGCGGCTGGAGATGCGGTTGCTGACCGAGCCGATCGCCTACGCCTCGGCCGAGTGGGAGGGCTACGACCCATGGCTGCGTCACGAGTCGACTCTCGGTATCAGCGCGGCGTGTGAGCGTCCGTTCTGGGAATCGTCCCCGGTCGAGCTGGAGTGGATTCCGCCGACATCGACCGCGACCGGGACGGTCATGGTCCCCAACCGCGGCGACGTGCCGGTGTTCTGGCGCGGCTTCGCGAACGCGCCGGGGCGATGGCGGGTCTTCGATCGCAGCTGGGGTCAGAAGATCTACGCGAAGGCGACCTATCCGTTCAACCGGGCCGCCGACGACGCCGCGCGGATGGTGTGGTTGCCGACGCTGGTCACCGGTGAGGACACCTCGATCGACAGCGACCCGGACGAGCCGACGCTGATCGCCGCGAATGGTGCACCCGTACAAGACCGCTGGCAATCCAACGGGATTCTCTACCCGATCGCGCCATGGACGCCACCGACCCCGGTCACCGTCCAATGCGAGGGCGTGCAGGCGGGCGCCGGCATCAAGTTCTGGATTCCGCGCCGGTTCTCGCGACCGTGGGGGGTGACGATTTGACCACCACGTTCGCCGACATCGAAGCCTTGTCTGCGCAGACCGACGAGATCCGCGACAACCTCACCCGCCTGCGCCGCACCCCGCCGTTGACGCGGCTGTGGAAGAACCGTCCCGACGGCTCACCGGGGGCTGTTCTGCAAGGCCGGGTGCCGGACACCGTCGCCGGGAAATTCCCGTGGAAGAACAACAAGAGCGTCGGCGGGCAACTGCGCCTGCGCCTCGACCATCACCTAGCCCGCTGGCTCGTGTCGATTCCCGATGATCCCGAAGCCAAGAAAAACGTAATCGTCACCGTCGACGTGATGGGCGGCGCGAAACGATGGTCGGGGCTGCTGAAAAACTGGAAGGTAGTCACGAAGAACCGCGTTCACTATCTCGAAGTGAATTTCGTGGACGACCTCCAATTCTTGCAATTCATGCTCGGCCCACCCAACCCGGCATTGCCGATCCCGATTTTCCAATTCCCGCGTGTACTACCAATTTTCGGACCTGCCAAGTGGGCAATCTCCATGATGGTCCTGATGAATCTGATAAGGCTCAACGGGCACCCGTGGACAATGCCGGACGATCCATTCAATGTCGAATCCTGGGATGATCTTTTCGATTGGTCAGACTGGCAGGTCCTGATCAAATGCAAACCGTTCGATCTGGACGATTCGAGTTTGTGGACGATTCTTGCCACTCGCATGAATCGCATGGATCAGATCATCGGCGACGCGCTCGACGACGCACAACTCACGATCACCTATCGCCGCATCGTGACCGTGGACGGCGAGACGTGCCCGGTCGAGGGTGTCGACACCTGCGAGAATCTCGCATTGGTTTTCGAAGTGGTCGACAATTCGGGCTACTACTCGGCCGATGGCACCGGCACCGGCGGCGGGATCGCAGCAGGGTTACAGCGCACGGTCGCGCAATTCCTGTCCGGGTTCGTCGAGGATGTTCGGCTGTTCGTGGACGACGATCAGTCGATCTGGCCCGACGAGTACTACCAGGGCCACTACCACGGCACCATCCCCTCGCACCCGCACGTCACCGTGCGCGACAGCAGATACAGCCAGATCGAAACCAGCGAGCTCACCTGGGCGCCCGCGACCGCGGTCAGCGTGATAGTCGGCGGCGACAACCCCCTCGTCGACCAACTCGCACGGCTCACTATCGAATCCATCGCCGCCTTGATCGGCTATTTCCTACTCGGCGGATTCAGCGGGCTCGGCTCGATTGTCGCCGACGTGGTAATGCCGTTCCTGGTGGGAACCATTTTCGCTTGGTTGCAATGGACGAACCACACTCGCGCCCATAATCTCGGATGGATTCACCTGTATGAGATCTATCAGCAGGGCGCGGAAAACAATTCGTGGTCCCTGTCGGCGGTCGCCGCGCTGCGGGCGGGGTTCGAGGTCACGAAATCTCAGACCGCCCACCAGTTCACGATGCGCGACGGCGGCGAATACATTCCGGGGCTCGATTACGACATCGGTCACCGCATCATCTCGACCGCGAGCCACGTCACCGACAAGTTGTTCGTGGATCAGGTCGAGGAGATGGAAATCGATTGGGACTTCGAGGCGGGGAAGTTCTTCGGCTGGTCGACCACTGTAGGCAAAGCGGACGCTGCGATGTCGATGGCGGCCCGTAACGCGCGGCTGCTGACCAAGGCGTTCACGACGCTACAGAACATCGGCGTGCACCTGATCTCGTGAGGACATTTCTGTGACCGAACATCCGATTTTCCGGGACGGCGGCGACCAGCTGACCATGCTGATGGCGCTGTTGGACGCCTTCCCGGGCCAGGCCGGGAACCCCGACGTGCTCGTGCCGATCCATCCGCGCGTTCGCCAGGCGTGGGCGCAGGCGCTGATCAACCGCGGCGTAGTGGTCGTGCCCGACCTCATGACCGAGATGCCGGTCGGCACCGGCGAACACCCCGAGGCCGCGGCATGGCTGCAACCTCAACAGTGGGTCAAACGCGAGGAATACGAGCAGCAGGCCGCCGCACGCGCCGAGGCCGCGCCGGCGTCGACACCCGAGCAGCAGTACACCCAAGCCGAGCAGATGCTACGCGCGGTCAAACCGAGCCTCGCCGATCAGATCGCGGCGATGACCGACCCCGAACAGCGCGCCGCGATGGCCGCCCAGCTGGAGAAGGACATCCCGCGTCACATCGATGTAGTGCGCGCCGCGCAGGAGCAGCTCGAGAAGGCACGCCGGAAGGCACAAGCACAGGAGGCCCCCGACGATGAGTGAAACCGTGCTGTCCTACGACCGGTCAGTTGTGCCGCAGGAGACACCGTATTGGTGCGGACCCGCCTCGACGCAGGTCGTGCTGAGCGGGCGAGGCATCCATGTCACCGAACAGGCGATGGCCAACGCGATGCGCACCACCCGCAACGGCACCGACCACATCGGGCTGATCGCGCCGGTGCTCAATGCGTTCTGCGGAGACGTTTACCTCGTGCGGCAGATGCCCGACGATCCGCCCACCCCTGGCCAGATCGATCGATTGTGGGCCGACATCCGCGCCAGCATCGACGCCGGATTCGGGATCGTCGCCAACATCGTGGCCCCGCCGTCGAACTACCCACGCGGGGTGAACGGATCGGCGTCGCCCGCCTACAGCGGCGGGACGGTCTATCACTACATCGCGCTCATGGGCTACTCCGACGACGAGGCTATCTGGGTCGCCGACTCCGGATTCCGCCCGTACGGGTATTGGATCTCCCTCGGTCAGCTCGCCTCGCTGATACCGCCGAAGGGCTACGCGTGCGCGCCGCTGGGCGCCCCGGACATCGCGGTGTGGGACGAGATCGCGACGCAGATGATGGGGCCGCGGTCATGACCGTCTACGGCGTCGACATCTCCGGATGGCAGCGGGGGATCGACCTCGATCAGGTTGCGGGCGAGGGGTTCTCGGCGGTCATTGCGAAGGCGACCGAGGGCAGCACGTACACCAGCCCCGCCTACCACGAGCAGAAGGCCGGGGCGCAGCGAAACAACCTGGCGTTCATGGCCTATCACTACGTCACCACCACACCGGCGGCCGCGCAGGTCGACAACTACGAGCACGCGGAGCCCGACCGCGGCGTGCCGGTGATGCTCGACCACGAGAACGGTTCCGGTCAGATCGAAGTGCTGCGCGGCGTGCACGCCGAGTTCGTGCGCCGCGGCTACCACGTCGCCCTGTTGTATCTGCCGCGCTGGTACTGGGACGGCATCGGCCGCCCTGACCTGTCGGGCCTGCCGCCTTTGATGGCCTCGAGCTACGGCAGCGACCAGACCGGCTACGCCTCTGCGCTCTACCCCGGCCCCAGCGCCAGCGGCTGGAACCCCTACGGCGGCAACAGGGTCGCTGTCCTGCAATTCACACAAAGGGCCCGTGTCGCCGGTCTCCAGATCGACGCGTGGGCCTTCCGCGGCACGACCGCGGAACTCACCGCGCTGTTCAGCGCAGACAAGGAGCACCCCATGTCCGATGCAGAAGATGTCGCTGTCCAGCTGATGGGCCCAGACCGCGCGGGCTGGACCGAGCTGCTCGGCAAGGCGGTCGAAACCGCCCCCGACCGCGGCCGGTATCTCGTCGAGGCGGTCGCGGTCATCCTCGATCAGCTGTGCGGTTCGCCGAATTTCGACGGCTGGCCCCAGCTCGGCGACGGCGCCGACAGCGACAACCCGCGCCGCACTCTCGTCGACGGCATCGCGCACGTGATGCGACAGAACGAGCGGATTCTCGAACTGCTGGAGGCGAAGTCGTGAACGCGTTGCGGAAGTGGTGGAACGAGGAGCCCCTCGCGGCCCGGGTCGGCCCCGTGGTCGTGCTCGTCGTCGGCTACCTCGTCAGCAAGGGGATCGTCGACCACGCGACCGAGGATCTGATCATCGGCATCGCCGCGGCGATCCTCGGCGGCGGCGCGCTGGTGACGGCGCGCGCGAAGGTATGGCCGGAGCTGAAACTGCCGGCCGCCGTACGTGCTCTATTGCGGCCCGTGTCGGGCGACGAGGACTGAGCGGTGACCGGGCCTCGGGGTGGCCCGCGCTGGCTGCTCGGGCGAATCCCGGATGTGTGCACGTGTGGAGAGGTGGTGAAGCGTGGACGAGAACGGACTCCTGGTCAAGGTGCTCGCAGGCATCTCGGTGGCGATAACCGTCGGGTGGCTCGTTTCGTTCGTGCTGATGCCGGCGATCCGGGCCGAGGACTATCGGCCCCAACCCGAGGTCGCGGTCGCGATGACCGCGGTCATAACCAGCATCGCGGGACTTCTCGGCACCGCCTATTTCAAGGCTCGTCGCCCGCGCGACGAGGCCCGCGACGAGGACGAGGACGCCCCGGATGGTGATGGAAATGATCACTAACTACTGGCTCGCTGTGTTGGTCGGGCTGCTCATCGGCAGCGTGATCACTGCGACCGGTATGTATCTGCTCGGGTTCCGCCGGGTGCGCCGCGGTCGGCGCACCCGGCTTGTTCCCGAACTCGACCGGCGGCCTATCCGCGTGCGGTGGCGTCAGTTCCGCGAGCGGCTCGCGTCGGTAGAGCTGCGCCCGCCAGCGTTCACCGTGATCGTGATCATGATGGCCGTGGCTGTCGTGCTCGGGCTCGTGCAGATCGTGTCGTTCACGCTGCATCAGCGGGAATGCAACGCTCAATTCCGAAGCACCTCACTGGAATTGCGGCGCATCGGGACCGAGGATCGCGATCTCGAGAACCAGGACGATCAGTTACGCAACCAACGCGACGACGCCTGGTCAGCCATGATCGAAATCCTCGTCACGCCACCACCCCCGGGCGAGCGGGTCGACGCGTTGGGTGCACTCAATCGCCTACGCGCCACGACGCGGGCGATCGACGTCCGCCGCGACCAACTCGTCGCCGAACGCGCGGCTCTCGAGCAGCGCCGCCGCGAGCAGCCGGTGCCACCCGAGCGGTGCTGACGTGAGCTTTCCAGCCGGGGCCCCGTTCGACGGCGGCGAATACGGAGCATCGGCGGGCCCCTCGATCCCCGGCATGTCCGCGCGCACCGAGGCCGCAGTCACCGAGCAGCTGAAATCCACTGTCGGCGATGGCCGCTGGGGGCAAATCGACGGCGGACTATTCGCGATCATCGCCGCGATCATTCAGGCGATACTCGGCGGGTTCGGCTCGGTACTCGAGGCGATTTTCGGGGTCGTGAACGACGATTTCGTAGGCAATATGCCGGTCGTGCAGGCCCAGGCCGGGGCGATCGCGAGCACTGCGGCCGCGGCGGTCACGACGTCGGTGATCGACGGCCAGACCGTGACCCGCTACCTCTACACCGGCAGTGGATCGTGGACGAAACCCACCCCGCCGGCGGGCATGCGTATCAGCCGGATCGCTGCGGCGGTGATCAACGGCGGCAACGGCGGCAACGGGCCCCCGGGCACCAATTCCGACGGCGCCGAGGGTGGCGAGGGCGGCGGCTACCGCTATCAGGAATGGTCCGACCACACCATGGTCGGAGGCACGGAAACGATCACGGTCGGCGCGGGCGGGCTCGGAGCCACCGTCAACAGCATCGGTCAAGTCGGCGGCACCAGCTCGTTCGGTTCGCTGCTCTCCGGTAAGCCGGGCACCTCGAATGTGTTCACGGCGCAAGGGGCGGTCGCCTCGACCTGTGCGCCGGGCCGCGGCGGCGACGGAGGCGGTGGCGGCGGCGATGACGGCTATCAGTACATGTCGCCGGGGTTTCGGGGCCAATCGACCGCTCTGGGCGTTGGTGGTGACGGGGGCCCGCCGGAAACGTCTGGTGCTGCGGCGGGCACCACCGCCACTGACCCTCACATCTTCTCGGGTGGTGGGGGCGGCGGCGGTGGCGGCGGCAACAACGCCGGGCCCGGCGCGACTGCGAACTCGCGCCCTGGAGGTGGCGGCGCGGGGGCCGCTCCCGGTGGCGGCGGTGGTGGCGCGGGCGGCGGGCGCCGGGGCGGGCTCCTGCCGCCTGCATGGCTGCCCGGCGGCAACGGCGGCAACGGCGCGGTCGCCGTCTGGGTCTACATGGAGGTGATTCCCTGATGATCGCGAATCTTGTTCTCGCCGAACATCCCTCGTGGATCGGTGACGCTCAGATCTGGCGGGTCGACCCGCCCTATCGGGGACACGAATATCTCGCAGTCACCGTGCATCCGGTCGAGTATTCGCAGTGGCGCAATGCCGGAGTCGATGTCGTCGGCTGCACCGCCAACGGCGGTATCCCCGGCGCGACGGTCGACCCGATCTATCAGTCCTATGTCGTCTCCACGCACGCCGAGGTCCTGACCGATCTCGGCTATGAGATCGGCGACCCCGTCACCGCCGAAGGGAACGAATGATGTTGTACCCGAGGCGGATCAAAGACCCCGAGGCGAATCTCGACTACCGGTTCGTATGGGGGCAGGGACGGCCCACGGAGCGGGTGCCCGGCGAGGTGCCCTGGCTCGATGACGGCGAGACCATCTCGAGTTTCGAGGTCACCGTGCCCGCCGGGTTGACCATCGAATCCCAGGAGGCCACCGACGACAGCAGCGCCGTGCTCGTGTGGCTGTCCGGAGGAACCGCGGGCACCGAGTACGAGGTGCGGTGCCGCATCACCACCAGTGCGAGCCGGACCGACGTCCGCCGCATGACCCTCTCAGTAGAAGCGAGGTAACCCACCATGACCGCAGCATTCGATGCCAGCACCTGGGCCGAGGCCACCGTCACGCACGCCGACGGCACCACCGACGCCGAAACCATCACCGAATCTGTTGAGACACAGGAGGACTGACCGATGACTGTTGGTATCCACACCGCAAATCTGGCGAACAAGATCCTCGACCACCTGCGCGGCGGCACCGCCTGGACGCAGCCGTCGGGCATCTACGCCAAGCTGCACATCGGCGATCCCGGCTCGGCGGGCACCTCGAATCCGTCGGCCCTGACCACGCGCAGCCAGGCGACGTTCGGGGCGGCCGCGTCCGGGGCTATCGCGTTGACGGGTACGAATCCGTCGTTCGCGATGACCGCGAGCGAGACCGTCTCGCACGTCTCGTTCTGGGATGCCTCGTCGTCCGGGAACTTCTTGTGGTCGGCGGCGCTCACCGCGTCCAAAGCCGTGGTCAACGGTGACACGTTGACCCTGACCGCGGCGGGGCTGAGCCTGGCGCCGCTCGCGGCATAGCCGCAAGGGTGGCCCGGTGCCCGCCCCGTCGCGCGTCACGACCAACGGCACGAGCACGGCACAGTCCGCGTCGACGTCGGCCTCGCTGGTCGTCAACTATCCGAGCGGGTCCGCCAGCGGTGATCTGCTCGTGTTGTGCGTCGGCACATACCGCAATACGGCGGGCACCTACACCCACACCACCCCTTCGGGGTGGACGCTGGCCGAGAACAACAACCAGTCCGGCGCATCCGACGCCAAGAACTACAGCATCTTCTATCGGTTCCGTGGCGCGGAAACCAGTGTCACACTGAACTTTTCGGTCGCGGTTACCAGCTTGGCAGGCATCGTCGCCTACCAGGGCGCGACCGTGGACGCGTCGAACCCGATCAACATCGACGCCAGCTCGTTCGACAACTCGTCGAGCACAGGGTTCACCACGCCGAGCGCGACCACCACCACCGGGCAGGTAGCCCTGCTGTGCTGGGCGTTCGGCATCCGCGCCGCCGCAACGACATACACGTTCACCTGGACCTCACCGGCGACCGAAGTACTCGACGCCTCGGTTGCCATGTCGGGTATCACCGCGGCGCACGGCATCAGCGCCGGCGTCGACAGCCAGACCGCGGCGGGCGCGACCGGCACCCGGACCGCCACCTCGAGTACCGCGGTGCTCGGCCGGTTCACGGCGACGCTCGCGATTGCGGGCGTACCGATCACGGCGAGCACTCAGACCGATGTGACCGTGAGCCCGACCGCGACCGCGGTGCGTGGCGCGCTCGGGGATGCGCCGACCACGGTGACAGCAACCCCGACCGCCACGGCGCAACGGACCGCGAACGCTTCTGCGCCGCTGGAGATCACCGCCGCAGCCACCGCCGACGCTCAACGCGGCCAACCCGCCTCGACGTCCACCACGATCACCGTCGGCACGAGCGCCACCGCCGCCGTCAACTACGCCGCGGCGGCCGCACTCGCGGTGACCGCGGCGCCGACCGCCGGTGCAGCGTGGTCGGGCACGGCGCAAGCGCCCCTGGCGATCACCGCGGCAACGACCGCCGACGCGTTCGCGGGCCCGGTGATCCTCGCCGACACCCTCGCGGTGACCGCGGCGCCGACCGCGGCTGTCGATCGCACCACACCGGCGAGCGCTCAGACCGACGTGACAGCGGCCGCGACCGCGACCGCCGCCAGAGCGGCCACCGCAGGTGCACCACTCGCGGTCACGGTCGGACTGACCGCCTCGGCGTCGACGCCGGCCTCGGCCCCACTCGCCGTCGCAGTCGGGCTGAGCGCCGAGGCCGCGGTCACGCGCCCCATCCAGGCAGTCCCCCTCGTCGTCACTGTCACCCGCACCGCCGCGTTCGCTGCCCTTTTCGCGACGAACCCGACCACGATCACCGTCACGCCCACAGCGGCCGCGGTCCGGACCGCGGCCGGAGTCAAGACCGCCAACGGCGCACTCGTCGTCACCGCGACCGCGACCGCGGCGGTTACCCGCAACACCCCCGCCGACACCGCGACCACGGTCACCGCCACCACCTCGGCCACCGCCTCGGCATCCCTGCACGCCAGCACGGGACGGGTCATCACCGTGCGCACCACGGCGACAGCACGCGTGCTCGGCCAGCCCGAGCCGGACACGCCCCGCGCGCGCGTGCAGGCGATCACCACCGAGGACCGGTCGGTTGTCGTCACCCAGGAGTCACGCACACAGGCAGCCGTAGCCGATCCGCGGCGGGTTGTGGCCTACCAACTCACATAGCTCAACTTTCATGGAGGTTTACCGTGGCCTGCTACTCCAGTGACTTCAACGCCATGGCCGGGACGAGTCTCGGTGCGGACTGGACCGAGAGCGGCGGGGACCTCGGCGTCACCGCCGGCATGCTCGCGGTGCAGGGGACCGCGACCGGTCGCCGTGCCGCGATCTACAACGCCGAGACCGACACCCCGTACCAGAGCGTGGAATTCACCGTCGGCTCGGCACCGAACACCTCAGCAGGCGCGGGGGCGGTGTTGCGATGCAACGCGGCCGCGACCGAGATGATCATCCTGAGCACCGCCGCGAACGGCTGGAGTCTGGGCCGCATCAACGGCATCACCGGCACTTTCACCGGAATCGGTAACCACGCGGTCACGATCCCGGTCGGTACCGTGGTGCGCGTCCAAGTCGACGAGAACCACGTCTATTCCGTCTACCTCAATGGGGTGAAGTCCGGGCCGTCCTTCCGTCACGCGATGTGGGGCGACGCGAACCACCGACGCTGCGGGCTGTTCGTATCGCGGACGTGGTCGGCCAATTCGCACAGCCTCGATAACTTCGTCGGCCGGGACGTCATCCCGTACAGCCTGTTCGCCTCCGACGATTTCACCGGGGCATCCCTTAGTGCGGACTGGATCACCCGGTTCGGGCCGCTGTACGTCGCGTCGGGCGAACTATCCGCGGTCGGCAACGCGTCCGAGCCGATCTCTTTCGGCTGGCACGCAACACCGTCCACCAGCGACGACCAGGCGTGCGAGGCCCGCATCAGGTGGAACGGGCGCAACCCGCTGCACTCGTCGGTCAGCGTGTGCGTGCGCGCCGACCCGGCGAGCAACCATGGCGGGGTGCACTATTGGCGCGTCGCGGACAAGCACGGCATCTGCATGTACTCGTGGGACGGAACGGACTTCACTTCCGCCACCGGGCTCGCCGGCATCATCAGCACGACGAAAGCCCCTGAGGGCGGCAAGATCCGGCTGGAGGCGCGCGGCACCGTCTACACTGCGTTCCTCGACAACGCGCCCGTGCTGCAAGGGACATTCACGACAACGCAAGTACCCCTGAGTAATCGGCACTGCGGCGTGCACGGCGAGGACGACTCCGCAGTGTCCGGGGGCGGCGCACCTCCGGCGAACCTCGACGACTGGGCCGCCTACGCCATCCTGTAGCGGCGGTCCCGCAGGTCATTTGCCGCCGAGGGTGGTGGTCAGCGGCAGTTCGAGATCCTTCCTGGTGTAGGTGAGCTCGCCGCGGCGCGCGATCTCGAGGGTGTAGAACTTCTCGGTGGCCGGGACGTCGAGCATCGTCCATAGGAACATGCAGTCGGACCCGTCTTTCGAGCCCTTCTCGAGGGACGAAACACCGATGGTCGTACCAGACTCGTTGGTGAGCACTACCCGGGTTCCCTGGCGAATGTCGCTGTATCCGCCCGAGCCTTCGCACCCGCCAGCGGCCGCCGCGTCCCAGCTCGCGGAGCCGATCAACGTCATCGTTCCGACGACGAGTAGCGGCTTCGGTTGGTCTCGGCGGTTGTCGTATGCGCGATACCCGAAGTAGCCGGCCGCGGCCAGTGCCGCGCCGATGACGACGCCCGCTGTTAGCACCAATGCGAGCGTCCGATTTCGCCGGCGCGGCCGCTCGGCCTTGTCGATCGCGTTGTTGTCCGACTGTCCGGCCGCGCCGGGGAGGCTGTCCTCCATGGAATCCCCTTGTTGAATGTGGCCGAGACGCTACTCGGCTGCCGGGGATGTCGGCATCGATTCGCCGATCGATACACAAACGCGCCCGACTCTTAACGAGTCGGGCGCGTTTTGTTGTTCACGAGGGGTTGATGTCGGGCGCGCCGTCGACCACGCGCCCGTCGAGCATCCGCGCGCGGTAGCTCGTCGCGTTGTGCGCCTCCGATCGCATCGTGTTGTCGAGCGCCTGGCCGATGGCGTCCGGGTCGAGCCCGAGCCGCCGCAGATCTTGGGTGGGCACGGCGTGCGGGTCGGCGAGGATCGCGAGCATGAGGTGTTCGACGCCGAGGTATCCGTCGCCGCGTTCGATGGCGATCCGTGCCGCGCCTGCAATGGTGTCGTGGTAGCGCGGCGTGATGATGAGTCCGTCACCGGTGGCCATAGTTCATCCTCCCATCAGGCGCCTGCGCCGAGGACTTCGTCCCAGTCCCAGTAGTCCGGGCCGATCAGATCGGTGTGCTTGCGGCAGATGAAGTAGGACCAGCCTCCTTGCGGGTGCCGCACCCGCACGTGCTGACCGTCGTTCAGCCGCGAGCAACTGAGCTTCGGCGTTCCCGCCGGTGTGCCCTCCGATTCCGGCCATGACCCGTCGTGGCTGCCCTTGCAGGCGCTGTTCGGGTCGCGTGCGTCGACGTGCCCGAACAGGCATGGCCCCGCGTGGGCTGGCGCGTCGACCGCTGGCGTGATGCCGGTGAATGCGACTGCGGCCCCTGCTGCTGCACTCGCTACCGCCATGATCAGTTTCATCGACTCCCCTTTCCTCCCCCGGCCCGATGCCGGGCTGATTTGAAGTGCGGCGCCCGGCGTTCCACAACCGGGCGCCGCCGCGGCGAGACGGGGTGCAGCCGTCTCGCCTACCGGGACGGTCGCAGCCCCGGAGTCTGTGACCGGATGGCGTTTTCGGTCAGGTGCATCGCCGTGCGCACCTGTTCGGCGAACATTTCGTCGTATGCGCTGGGCTGCGCGAGGGCGTCCGCTGTCTCGTACTCGGCATCGAGAGCGGTCTCCGCTCGAAGTCTGGGCAGGCATTGGCCGGGGCAGGCGTGGTGAATGGCCAGGGCGTAGACCGCGGCGTCGCCGCTCAGCGCTCCCGGGTCGGCGAAGCAATCGACGTAGCCGGGCAGCGTGCTGGCGTTCACGCGTCACCGCCGATGCGGCCGATCGCGGCGTCCATGACCATGCGGGTTTTCGGCAGGTCGGGACGCAGCCACTCCTGCACCGGCACGACACCGGGTTCGAGCAGCTCGAAGCCGTCGAGGAACGCCTCGGTCTGCGCCGGTGACCGGAAGCAGACCTGGGCTGACGTGCCCATGGTGGCCGTGAGCACCTGGAGCACCTCGGGGGCGGACTCGGTGGAGCCGTGCGTGATTGCCAGCAGGCTGCCCGGCGCCATGGCGTCTCGGAACGCGGCGACGATCTCGCCGGGGCTCTCGTCGTCCATCACGTAATGCAGGACGCCGATAGCCGTGATTGCTACGGGTTCGTTGAAGTCGATCAGGGTTTGGTTCTTGACCTGATCGAGGATCTCGTCAGGGCGGCGAATGTCGCTCAGCAACGCCGTGATCCCGCGTGGCCCGGCCAACAGTGCGTCGCAATGGGAATGAACCACCGGGTCGTAGTCGACATACACCACCTCGGCGGACGGGTCGATCTCGCGAGCCGCTTCGTGCACGTTGGGCGAGGTCGGGATGCCCGAGCCGAGATCGATGAACTGCCGGACACCGGCATCGGCGGCCATCTGAACCGCTTTCAGCATGAAGCTGCGAGCGAACCACGCCACCGTCTTAATCTCCGGTGCGCGCGAGAGCATTTCGTTGCCCATGTCCTGGTCGACCTCGCGGTAATCCTTCCCGCCCAACAGGTAGTCGTACACCCGCGCAGAGTTCAGCGCGCCGGGGTCGAACGGTTCCGGCGTCCCGCGCAGCGGGGGGTCGGTGCTCATCACTGCGCACCACCACCCCGGGCGAGGTCACGTTGCGACTCGAAATCGAATAGCGTGCGCTCCCACAACGAGCGCGGCATGCGCCCGAACGCTTTGCCCAGCTCGATACCGCGGAGGTTGCGCTCACCCGCTCGGGTGCGGAGAGTGTCGACTCGTACGGTGCCCGCTTCGACGCGCCATGTGACCGAGCAGTCGGCCACCCGGGTTATGTGTGACTCGCCGTCGGAGGTCATACCGCCCCCCGGCATCCGAGGCTGTACGCGTGGGCGTTGAACGTCTGAAGGCACGACATTCCGTGTCCGTCGTGAGTCGCGAGGATGTAGCGCGCCTCATCGAGACCATCCGGAAAGTCGACGTCGTCGCCGCAGAAGCGGTGCCGGTCGGCCCAGCGCTCGCGCGCGAAGGCGGTAGCGTCGATCACCGCTTGACCTCCTCGACCGGCGTGATCTCACCGGCATCGACGAGGACCCACCACGCGGCGCGCTTGCGGTCGCAGTCGTCGACGTCGCAGTTGATGAGGTCCTGCATGATCTCGTGCGCCTCGTCGATATCGGGCGGCACGGGCGGGGCGGCGTGGCAGGTCTGCTCGCCGGCGTCACCGGGTCTGATGTAGAGGCCGATCCCTCCGACGAAGGCGAGCGCCAGGGCGAGAAAGACAAGCAGAATCAACGCGGGCATTGGGTGATACCCCTCGGATGTGGTGTGTTGTGTTGGAGGCACCCAGCGGCGGGGGTATCGACGTGTGGGCCGGTGGCTCGGGGGCCGCCGGGACGACACCTGGTCCGTCGCTGGATGCGAATCCGACGTTAAGCCCTGGTGAACGCGCTACTGTCCTGTAAATGTCCTCTTTTTCGGTGCTACCGTTGGACGCATGAGTGACAACGCCGCGATCGGCAAGAACATCACTCGCTGGCGCCGGCGCAGGACATTGACGCAGGTACAGCTAGCGAGCCTCGCCGGAATCAGTCGGTCCCGCCTGTCCGACGTCGAGAACGGCAAGGAAGCTCCGAGTGCGATGTGGGTTGGCATTGTCGCGTCTGCGCTCAATGTCGACGCGTCGGTGTTGAAGCGCGGTGAAGACACCGAGTTGGACCAGGCGGACGTCATCGTCCCTACGGTCCGTCGGGTAGTGGCGTCTGTGGACCTGCTGCCCGATATCGACCCGGAACCACTGGAACGGCTAGTACCCCTGGTCGAACAGGTGGGGCGCTGGCGTCACGCTGCGGCGTACACGAAGATCACCGAGGTACTGCCGGAACTCGTCGACCAACTTCTTGTTGCGGGCCTGCGCGACGGAGCCCCGGCGTACGAGCTGCTGGTCACTCTGTTCCGCGCAGGAAACACGTTGTCGCACAAGACAGGTCACTACGACCTGAGCACGTTGGCGACCGAGCGCATGGTCTGGGCTGCGACTCAATCCGGCGACCCCCTGTTGATCGCGACCACCCAGTACGTGAAGTCGGCGGCGCTTGCGCGGGTGGGCGAGACGCAAAGAGCGATGCAGCTGGCAGATCGGACCATCTCTGAAATCGAATCGCTCGCTGACGATCAATCTGGCGCGGCGGTGTTGTGCGCGCTGCACATGCGCCGGGCAGGGCTTGCCGCACTGTTCACCGACACAGCTACTGCGGAAACTCATTTCGCCGAGGCGCGCGCACTCGCGGAGCGTGTCGGCGATCGGCAGTCGTATGGCACTGTCGTCGGCCCGACCAACCTCAAGCTATGGGAGATGTCCGCGCAGCTTGATCTCGGCGAGATCGGCAAAGCAATGGAGATCGCCGAAGAGGTACGCCTGCCTGAGGGATTTCCGAAGGAACGTCGAGCACACTTCTGGCTTGACTGGGGCCGTGCCTACCTAAGCGCCGGGAAGCCGGACGCGGCGATCGAAGCGCTTGCCAACGCGAAAGAGGCTTCCCGCGAGTACTTCCGGAAGAGTCGGGCCGTCGATCTCACGCTGGACACCATCCAAACACACCCTGCTCGCATCGCAGCGGACAAGCTGCGGCCGTTGCTCGCCGCGGCGGGCAAGGACCTCTGATGGCTGAAGCGCTGCCTACCCGGCCGGGAATCTATCGCGACGTCCGCCGGGATCTGTGGACGTTCGATGGCGAGAGGTTCAGGCACATCGCGCGGTGGATGGCGACCGGCCCGATGTGGCCCGTCCACGACCACCCCGGCGTACCGGCCGACCTGATGGCTGCGCCGGTCGATCCCGGCGCCGAGGTTCTCCCGCTTGAGTGGGTTCCGATCGGCGACGTGCCGGAGGAGATCACGCTCCCGTAGGAACATGAGAGGGACCCTTTACACAGTTCAGCGGATAAGTCCCGCTAAATGAATTTCTCCCAGCAGACCTGCACCGGGCCGCAGACGAAATTGGGTGTACCGGTGCCGCCGCGTTGCCGCCAGCGGAACTTGGCGGCCAGGCCGCCGAGCATCGCCGCCTCGCTGGAACCGGTGGTCGAGGTGCCGTGCGTACCCGCCGGGTCGGGGCAGTGCCACAAATCGGCGATCATTCGCACGCAGCGTCGCTCCAGCTCGGCGGTCTGCGGATACTCGTCCTTGTCGACGATGTTCTTGTCCAGTGACTCGGCCATCAGCCTGCGCGCCGTGTCGTCGGTCCAAGTGGTGCAGAAGGTCGCGAGGTTCATCCGCGAGACGCCGTCGAGCAGCAGCTCGTCGTGCACGATCTCGTAGGCGACCTGGGGGCGGAGTTCATGCTCCGGGAAACCGGCCCGCGGCGCGATCCGGTCGATGCCGGGTAGCGCGAACAGGTCGTCGGACTCGGGGGTCTCGGACATCGGCTGCCTCCGGAGGGTCGGCTCGCGTGCTGGTACCGAACTGCGCTCGGGTACCAGAATCACACACGTGGCGCACGGCGGTGCGGGGCGCGGCGACACGAATCGGCCGTTGCGCGATATTTCACTCGGTGGACCGGTCAGTTCGTGCCAGAGTGGACCGGTGACCGACGATTCTCGTACCGCCGAACTGCGCGCGGCCGTGGCCGCGCTGATGCCACAGGCGAAAACCGATCTGACACAACTGGTTTCGTTCAAATCGGTGGCCGACCCACGGCAGTTCCCGCCGGAGGAGTGCGACCGTGCCGCGCAGTGGGTGGCGGACGCGTTCGCCGCGGCGGGGTTGACCAGGGTCGGCCTGCACGAGACGCCGGACGGCAGCAAGGCGGTCATCGCCGCGCGTCCGGCGCCGGAGGGCGCGCCGACCGTGCTGCTGTACTGCCACTACGACGTGCAGCCGCCGCTGGACGGCGCCGCCTGGCACTCGCCGGTCTGGGAACTCACCGAGCGCGACGGCCGCTGGTACGGCCGCGGCAGCGCGGACTGCAAGGGCAATATCGTCATGCACCTGACCGCGCTGCGCGCGGTGGGACCGGACCTGCCGCTGGGCATCACGGTGGTCGCCGAGGGATCCGAGGAGCAGGGCACCGGCGGGCTCGAGCGGTTCGTCGAGACCAACCCGGAACTGCTGCGCGCCGACGCGATCGTGATCGGCGACTGCGGTAACTTCGCCGCGGGGGTGCCGACGCTGACGGAGACGTTGCGCGGCAACGTGAATGTCGTGGTGACTGTCGAAACTTTGACCAGCCCATTGCATTCCGGCATGTTCGGCGGCGCCGCCCCGGACGCGCTCGCGGCCTTGATCCACCTGCTCGCCTCGCTGCGCGACGAACACGGCAACACCACCGTGGCGGGCCTGCAGCACGATCAGCGCTGGACCGGCGTGCAGTACCCGGAAGACCAATTCCGTAGCGACGCAGGCCTGTTGCCCGGCGTCGAGTGCACCGGTGACGGCACGGTCTCCGACATGCTGTGGGCCCGGCCCGCGTTGACCGTGCTCGGCATCGACGCGCCGCCGGTGGTCGGGTCGGCCGCCGCGGTGCAGCCGTCCGCGCGCGCCCGGCTCAACCTGCGCATCCCGCCCGGTACCGATCCGGAACAGGCGCACAAGGCGCTCGTCGCGCACCTCGAGGCGAACACGCCGTGGAACGCGAAGCTCACCATCGAACTCGAAGGCGTCGGCGCCGCGTTCAGATCGAGCAGCGGCGGCCCGGCGCGCGAGGCGATGGAGGCGGCGCTGACCGCCTCCTATGGGCGCCCCACGACCACCCAGGGCCAGGGCGGCTCGATTCCGCTGTGCAATGTCTTCGCCGACACCTACCCGGCCGCCGAGATCATGCTGCTCGGCGTCGAGGAACCGAAGGCGCTGATCCACGCGCCGAACGAGAGCGTGGATCCCAGCGAGATCGAGCACATGGCCCTGGCCGAGGCGCTGTTCCTGCTCGACTACGCCGAGCAGGCCCGGCGGGCGCGCTAGAACTCGCGCTGGTCTTCCGGCTCCACCACGGTGAATTCTGTTTCGGCAGGCCCCATTTCGGCCAGCCTGCCGAAGTAGATGCCCTGCGCGGCGGGCTCGATGATGCCGTAGTGGATGGGCAGCGCGGTGCGCGGACGCACCGCGCGCAGGTAGTCCACGGCCTCGCTGAGCCGCATCCACGGCGCGGCCGCGGGCAGTGCGAGCACGCCGACCGGGACCGGCGGCACCCACAGCGAGTCGCCCGGGTGCACCAGCTGCGCCGGATCGTCCGGGGTGCCCAGTTGGAAGACGGTGTTGTCGACCACGGGCAGCTCCGGATGGATCACCGCGTGCCTGCCGCCACCGCCGGTGATCCGCAGGTCGCCTAGTGCGAGCACGTTGCCCGCGTGCACTGCCTCCCACGGCTCGCCGCGCTGCTGCGCGGTCTGCGGATCGGCCAGCAGCCGCGCCCCCGGATTGGCCTCGATCAGCGCCTCGATCCGGTTCGGGTCGATGTGGTCGGGATGCTGGTGGGTGATCGCGATCGCGTCCAGGCCGGTGAGGCCCTCGAAGCCGTGCGAGAAGGTGCCGGGATCGAAGAGCACCTTCTTACCGTGCAGCTCGACGAGTAGGCAGGAGTGGCCGAAGTGAGCTATGCGCATGGCGCCATGTTAGGCGCGGTGCGGTTCGCGGCCCTCGCCCGCGAAATTTGGCCGACCCCGGAGGTGCCGCGGGCAACCAGCACAACTACGCTGCTGAGGTAACCCCCCACCCCACTTGAGGAGCAACGCGTGGCACGAGTCGTGGTCGAGGTGATGCCGAAGGCCGAGATCCTGGACCCCCAGGGGCAGGCCATCGTCGGTGCACTCCCGCGCCTGGGATTCGAGGGCATCTCGGATGTCCGGCAGGGCAAGCGATTCGAGCTCGACGTCGACGACAGTGTCGGCGACGCGGAGCTCGCGCAGATCGCCGAATCGCTGCTGGCCAACACCGTGATCGAGGAGTGGAAGGTGGTTCGCCTGCCATGACGGCGCGGATCGGAGTCATCACCTTTCCGGGAACGCTCGACGATGTCGACGCGGCCCGTGCGGTGCGGTTGTCCGGCGCCGAGGCGGTCAGCCTGTGGCATGCGGACGCGGATCTGAAGCAGGTCGACGCGGTCGTGGTGCCGGGCGGTTTCTCCTACGGTGACTACCTGCGTGCCGGCGCGATCGCCCGATTCGCCCCGGTGATGGGCGAGGTCGTGCGCGCGGCGCAGTCCGGCCTGCCGGTGCTGGGGATCTGCAACGGTTTTCAGGTGCTGTGCGAGGCCGGCTTGCTGCCCGGCGCGCTGACCCGCAACGAAGGTCTGCACTTCATCTGCCGCGACGAGTGGCTGCGGGTGGAATCGGCGGCTACCGCGTGGACCTCGCGCTACGAGGCCGGCGCGCAGATCCTCATCCCGCTCAAATCCGGTGAGGGCCGCTACCAGGCGTCCACCGCTGTGCTGGACGAGCTGGAGGGCGAAGGCCGGGTGGTCTTCCGCTACGCCGGTGACAACCCGAACGGTTCGCAGCGCGGCATCGCGGGCATCGCCTCGGCCGACGGCCGCATCGTCGGCCTGATGCCGCACCCCGAGCACGCGACCGAGCCGCTCACCGGCCCGAGCGACGACGGCCTCGGCCTGTTCCTTTCCGTGCTCGACACGCTCGTCTCGGCCTGATCCGCCGTCAGGTGATCCGGTCGACGATGTCGAATTCGACGCCGTCGGCGCGGGCGATGAAACCGTGCTGGATCGCCTGATTGCCTTGAAAGGCGCGCTGGCCGCCGGGGGTCTCCAGGATCACCCCGTGGTCCAGCGCGCCGAGGACTTCGGGCACGCGCAGTGAGCCGACCGCGTGCGCGAGCCCGGCCAGCGTGTGGATGGCCTCATAGGTCATATTGCTGAAACTGGTCAGCGCGGGGGCGAATTCACCGTGCCGTCTGCGATAGCGGGCTACCCGGTCGCGCCCGTCCGGTGAACGCTCGTCGATGAAAAAGCTGGATGCCACATAGAAGTTGTGGTTGGCCCCGGGGCCGCCCGCCAGCAAGACGTTCTCGTCCGCCGCCGGGCTGATCCGTAGTTGCGAGGCCGCGCGGCCGGTGGCCGCGAATTGCCGGTTGAACCGGGACACGTCCGCACCGACCATCAGGATCATCACGCCTTGGGCCTGGTCCAGCGCCGGATGGGAGAGGAAGTCGCCGAAATCGGGTGAACCGAGCGGCACGAACCGCTCGAGCACGATGGCGTCGGGGTCGGCCAGGCTGTTGCGGATCGCCTTGGCCGATTCCCGCGGCCAGATGTAGTCGTTGCCGATGATCGCCCAGCGCCGGATGCCGTGCTCGCGGCCCAGCCAGTGCACGGCGGGCAGCGTCTGTCCCGCCGGATGCTCGCCCAGCATCAGCACACCGGGCAGCTCGTCCGGCAGGCCCTCGTGTCCGGTGGCGAACAGATAGGGCACCCGGCTCGCGGTCGCTCGCGCCACTGCCAGCCGCACGGCGGAGGTGTGCCAGCCGGTGATCGCGTCCACCATTCCGGTCGCGAGCAGGGCGGAAACCTCGCTCGCCACCTCGTGCGGCGGCCTGCCGCCGTCGATATTCGTAGTACGAATTTCGCGACCGAGAATTCCTGTGCCCCGGTTGATTTCGTCGACGGCCAGCGAAATCGCCGCGTCGCACGAGGGGGCCACGATACCGCCGGGACCCTGCATCGGAACGATGTTCAGGATCTCGATAGTGCCCTCGGGGCTCTCGCCGAACGCTGACATTCGGTACTCTTCTTCTCGTTCGAGCGAAATTCATGGCAGGCAGGAAATAACAATGACGACCATTGTAAGCGGATATTCGACGCTGCATGGTGCGCTGCGTGCCGCAGAACGCGGTTGGCTGCGTCACTTGGACGCAGCACTGTGTGCCAGGCAGCTCACGGCCGATCAGTGGTCGATGCTGTCGAATCTCTCCAGTGAGACCGGCATCACGATGAGCGAGCTTGCGGCCAGGTCACAGCTGGCGCCGTCCTCGGCGACCAGGCACGCGGACTACCTGGCCGAGCGTGGTCTCATCTTCCGGCTCGCCGCACAGGACGACCGCAGGCGGATCCTGATCGGGCTCAGCAGGCTCGGCGCGGAACTCGTCGCGTCGGTGCGCGCCGAAGAGGCGCGCGCGGAACAGGAACTGCGCGCCCGGATCGGTGCGCGCCGTTATGCGGACCTCATGCGACTGCTGGAACTCGTTTCCGTGAATCCGGGGTAAGCGCGTATTCATCCGACGTATGTCCAGAACGTCCGATCTGTGATCGGCGCTGTTTTCCCTTGTCCGCCAAACCATTCCACCCGGAACTAACGGGCGGCACCGGTCATTCGAACCGCCGCGGGGATTGTTTCGCGGCCATGTGAGTGGCCGTTCATTGCGGCCGTGCAATAGTCGGGCACGGCCGCGACTCGGCGGTGCCGCCGTGGGGTCTGTCGGCCCGCTGGAGCCGTCGGCCCGCCCCGGACGACTAACTCGTCCATCTTTCCTTTTTTTGTCGGCACAGCGGCCGGCCGGGCTCGGCCGGCCGCTTGTGCTGCCATCGGCCGGATTGGGTTGTGCGGGTTGAGCATTGATTTGGTCGGACGACCGACCAGTTAATTATGGAGTAGCCATATTCTATTTAAATGAAGTCCGGAGCGAGGCGACTTCGTTTAATTTCCCGACACGCCGGGTCGGATCGTCACGCGCCACGTGACAGTTGGCATGATCACCAGCGCTAAGTCATCCATGGATCGACCTACAAACAGGAGGAACAATGCTGCTGCCCGTGGTTGGAAGTATGGCCGGTGCCGCTATTGCTGCGCTTACCGTCATCCTCGGCATCATCATCGCGGTCATCTAGCACTCCGTTCGAACCGAGTTCGTGAAACTGCCTCCGGTGTGAGGCGACCTCGGCTAAGTTCCTGAAATGTCGAGGTAGTTCGACATCTCTGATATCGGCAGCGGCACATCCGCCGCTGTGCGATCACTAGCTCTACCGACAACAGGAGGAACAATGCTTCTGCCCGTGGTTGGAAGTATGGCCGGTGCTGCCATTGCGGCTCTTACCGTGATCCTCGGCATCATCATCGCGGTCATCTAGCTTCCCCAGCTGGCTGAGCTCTCCCCGCCTCTCGTCCGAGGCGATCCTCGGCCGATTTCCTCTCCGGCCGAGATGGTTTGACATTCTGAAATCGAGAGTGGCATGATCGCCGCTGCTCGATT
>NZ_BAUA01000115.1 GCF_000710915.1 Nocardia brasiliensis IFM 10847 | reverse complement strand
ACCTGCACGCTCGGCAGCTTCTTGCGACCGGTACCGGACTCGTCACCGGAGAAGGTGTCCGAGGCGAGCACGGAGACGCCGCCGATGCCGTCCAGGCCGGTGCGCGCACCGAACAGAATGATCTTGTTGCCGGTGCCGGAGGCGAAGGCCAGGTGCAGATCCTCGACCCGCATCACGCCCGCGCACAGGGCGTTCACCAGCGGATTGCCTTGGTAGGAGGCATCGAACACGGTCTCGCCGCCGATATTCGGCAGGCCGAGCGAGTTGCCGTAGCCGCCCACCCCGCGCACCACACCGTCGACCACACGCCGGGTGTCGGCCGCGTCCGCGGCGCCGAAGCGCAGCTGATCCATCACCGCGATCGGGCGCGCGCCCATCGCCATGATGTCGCGCACGATGCCACCGACGCCGGTCGCCGCGCCCTGGTAGGGCTCGACGTAGGACGGGTGATTATGGCTCTCCACCTTGAAGGTGACCGCCCAGCCGTCGCCGACGTCCACCACGCCCGCGTTCTCGCCGATGCCCGCGAGCATCGAGGCCCGCATCTGCTCGGTGGTGGTCTGACCGAAGTAGCGCAGGTGCACCTTCGAGGACTTGTAGGAGCAGTGCTCGCTCCACATCACCGAGTACATCGCCAACTCGGCGTCGGTCGGCCTGCGGCCGAGAATGTCCTTGATGCGGGCGTACTCGTCGTCCTTCAGACCCAGCTCTTTATAGGGTTGCGGCACGTCGGGAGTTGCTGCGGCTGCGCTGACGGTGTCGACCTGCGAAGTCACGGGGTACCAGGGTCCTTTCGGGCCGGGAGCGCGAAGCTGGGGATTCGCCTGGAAGTTTAGCCGTCACGGTTCGTGGGCACCGGGCCGCATACACCTCACGCCCGGTTCGCCGTTTTCCTGTGCGCCCGGTCACAGCCCGCGCGGGTGGCCACGCGCGCCGACGCGGGTCACACCGTCCCACACAGTTACGCTGGGGCCCGTGAACGAACGATCGGGGATCGCGGATTCCGCTGAGCCGGTTGTCGCGAAGGCCGGGCCGGTTGCCGAGCACGACGGGCAGGATGGCGCCGGCACCGAGTCGACTGCCCAGGTGCGCGTTCCGCTGTCCGGTGACCAATTGCGCTGGCTCCTGTTCGCCATCGGCCTGTTCGCCGCGTCCGCGGTGCTGTCGCTGGTCGTGCACTGGTGGTCCGGCTACATCGATCTACAGGTGTACCGCAACGGTGCCCGGGTCTGGCTCGACGACGGCGAGCTGTACGGCCCGATGCCGCCGGTGGCCGGTATCGGGCTGCCGTTCACCTATCCCCCGCTGGCCGCGCTGTTCTTCGCCCCGCTCGCGCTGATCGCGCTGCCGGTCGCCGAGGTGATCGTGCTGACGAGTTCGCTGGCGAGCCTGGCGATCACGCTGTGGCTGGTGCTCGCGCGGATCCGGCCGGGGCTGCCCAAGGTCACCATGTGGACCCTGGTGATCGGCGCGGTCGCGCTGCTGCAGACCTTCGAACCCCTGCGCCAGACCTTCGGTTTCGGCCAGATCAACCTGGTGCTGATGGCCGCCGTCACGCTGGATTGCCTGGTGCGCAAGCCATTCTGGCCGCGCGGCATGCTGATCGGCATCGCCGTGTCGGTGAAGCTGATCCCCGGCGGGTACCTGCTGTACTTCCTGCTGCGTAAGGACTGGAAGGCGGCGGGCACGCTGATCGTCTCGGCGATCGCGGCGGTGGGTCTGGGTTTCCTGTTGTTCCCGAGCGATTCGACCGAGTACTGGTTCCACACGCTGGCCGACACCGGCCGAATCGGTCCGCCCTACTTCGCCGGCAACCAGTCGATCAAGGGGATGGCGTTCCGTCTCGGCCTCCCCGACTCGGCGGCCACCGTGCTGTGGATCGCGCTGTCGCTGGTCGCGGTCGCGCTGGCCGCGGTCTGGATGCGCAGGCTGATCGACGCGGGCGCCACCGTGGCCGCACTGCTGGTGAATGCGGCTGCGGTGCTGTTGGTTTCGCCGGTCTCCTGGTCGCACCACTGGGTGTGGATCGCGCCTGCCGCGGTGGTCACCGCGGACGTGATCGTCCGTGGCAAGCGGTCGCCGGTGTTCCTCGGCTGCGTCGGCGCGCTGACCGTCATGTTCCTGATCGGACCGCAGTGGCTGCTGCCGCACGCCGACGACAAGGAACTCGACTGGGCGTGGTGGCAGCAGCTCGTCGGCAGCAGCTATGTGCTGGCCACCCTCGCCGTCTTCGTCGTCGCGGTGCTCACCTACCGCCCGGTGGCGGCGGGCGTGAGGAAGGCGGCCAGCGCCGCGGCGTAAGCGGGCACGTCGGCGGCGCCCATCACTTCGCGCGCCGAATGCATCGCCAGCTGAGCCGCGCCCACGTCGACCGTCGTGATGCCGGTGCCCGCAGCCGTCATCGGGCCGATCGTCGAGCCGCAGGGCAGATCGGCACGATGCACGTAGCGCTGCAACGGAACTCCGGCCTGCGCGCAGGCCAGCGCGAACGCGCCGGCACCGGCGGCATCGGTGGCGTAGCGCAGATTCTGGTTGACCTTGAGCACCGGACCGCCGTTCACCTCGATCCGGTGCGCGGGCTCGTGCCGCTCGGGGTAGTTCGGATGCGTCGCATGCGCCATGTCGCCGGAGGCGACCACCGAACCGGCCAGCGAGGCAAGGTATTCGGTGCGGTCGCCGCCGCGGGTGAGCACGATCCGCTCCAGCACCCGGGGCAACAGATCGGACTGGGCGCCGCGATCGGACTGACTGCCGACCTCCTCGTGGTCGAACATGACGAGCACCGGAATCGCGGCACCGGGCGCGGCGACCGCGGCGAGGAAGGCCTGCAGGCCCGCGTAGCAGGTGCCTTGGTTGTCCAGCCGCGGTGCGCTGACCAGATCGAGGTCGCGGCCGACGATCCGGCTCGGCGCCAGGTCATGCGTCATCAGTTCCCAGCCGAGCACCGCGGTGGGGTCGAGATCGGCGTGCTCGGCGACGAATTCGAGGAACGAGCGCGGCTCCCGGCCGACACCCCACACCGCGTTCACGTGCCGCTGCGGATCCAGCGCGACGCCCTTGCGATCGTCGGACAGGTGGATGGCCAGCTGCGGCACCCGCAGGATCGGATCATCGATGCGAACCAGCTTCTCGCGCACCGCGTCTCCGTCGCGCACGCTCAGCCGCCCGGAGATTCCGAGTTCGCGGTCCAGCCAGGAATTCAGCCAGGCGCCGCCGTAGGGCTCCAGGCCGACCAGCTGCCAGCCCGCGGAAGCCAGGTCCGGATGCTGTTTGACGCGCAGATTCGGGCTGTCGGTGTGCGCGCCGACGACCCGGAACGGCGTCACCCCCGCGGCATCGGCGCCGGCCCACGCGATCAGCGAACCACCGCGCACCACGAAATGCTGACCGGACCCGTCCGCCGGCCACGGGTCCGCCTCGGCCAGCCGGGTGAACCCGGCGGCTTCCAGTTCCGCTGCCACCGTTCGGCAGACGTGGAAGGGCGAGGGCGACTCGTCGACGAACGCGCACAACCCGGTGGCCGTGGCAGCAGTAGAGGAAACGGGCATGTCTGCGATCCTAGGCACGCGTGCGCCGCGGTGATCGAAAGCCGACCCGCGGCGCCGGTCGAGAGCAGGGCCGGTGGCGTCCCCGCCGAGGCGCGAACGCCGACCTGCCCACCCACTGTCCGTCGAACAGCGCGAGTGCCCAAGTAGTTCTAGCGTGAAACTACGACTGCGGGAACGTCTTGCAGGAGGTGCTGATCTTCGTCATCTTGTCGCCCAGGTCCGGGCTCATGGCGTCGAGCGGGGTCTCCACGCCGCTCTTCTTCTGCGCGGTGAACTCCTGGAACGTCTTCACACGCACGTCGGTCGGCATGTTGTAGGCCGCCTCCAGCGCCATCTTCTGCACCGGCGAGGCGTCCAGCTTCGCGGCCATCTCCGGCGCGTCCTGATGGATCGCGGCGTCGATCTGCTTGAAGGAGCATTCCGAGCTCAGCAGCGGAGCGAGATCGTCGATCATATCCGCCGCGGCAATTCCGGTGCCGAACAGCGAGGCGCCGGCGGCGATACCGGTGATGGCGAGAGAAGCGAAGGCGTAACGCGGGTTGAGCATCTTCATGAATTCACCCTTCGGAGAGCTCGATCGGATGTCGGGGCTGAATACCCCGGCGCAGATGGTACCCAAGGACTTCCATGAAGTACCAAGTGCATCCGTGCCGAACCCGGATATGTACGCACATTCACGTCCGGACGTGGTGAATTGCCTCGGAGATTTCTGCGGCAGGCGGCCGATGACCACCGGCGCGGCGAAGAACGTTGCGCCCCTTGGCAGCTTCCGGAACGCCGCCTATGACAACTGACCAGTTTGCCGAGGATTCTACATAATTCGGACATTGCTTCGTGTCGCCGCGTGTGCGATCCGAACGGCGTGCTAAAAGCTTGTCCTATGAATTGGAGCGTAAACGCAGAAGCACACAACTCCCGCAGATCACGTTCCGTAGCCTCCATCGCGGCGACCGGACTGCTCGCCTGCGCCATGACCGCACTGGGTGTATCGGCGGCAACGGCCGACCCGGCCACCGATGCAAAACTGCTGACCACTTCGGTTACCGCGCCGGACGGATCTCGGATAACCGACACAGAGACCATCGACGACCGCAATATCCGACTCCAGGTTTATTCCGCGGCGATGGACAAGACCTTTCCGGTCGAAATCCAGCGCCCCGCCGATACCTCCAAGCCGCGCCCGAGTCTGTATCTGCTGAGCGGCGCGGGCGGCGGTATCGACATCGCTTCCTGGCAGGCGCAAAGCGACGCCCGCGCGTTCATGGCGGACAAAGACGTGAACCTGATCCTGCCGATCGGCGGGATGTTCAGTTACTACACCGACTGGATCAAGGACGATCCGGTACTCGGCCGCAACAAATGGAAGACCTATCTGACCGAAGAGCTGCCGCCGCTCATCGATGCGGCACTCGGCACGAATGGCGTGAACGGCATCGCGGGGATCTCGACCTCTGCGACCACCGTGCTCGCACTGCCTATCGCCAAACCAGGTCTCTACAACGTGGCGGCCGCATACAGCGGTTGCGCACAGACCAGCGACCCGCTCGGTTCGCGATTCGTGAAGTTCGTCGTCGACGGTTACGGCGGCGCCAGTCACGAGAACATGTGGGGGCCGACCGGTTCCCAGGAATGGATCGCCAACGACCCCTACGTCAACGCGGAGGGCCTGCGCGGCACCGAACTGTATATCTCCTCGGGTAATGGCATGCCGGGTCGTTACGACACCCTGGACGGACCGCATACACAGCCCGGCCCGAACGGTCTGGCCAATCAGATCATCATCGGCGGCCTGATCGAGGCGGCCACGGCACACTGCACCCAGAATCTGAAGACGAAACTGGATTCGCTGGGCATTCCGGCCACCTTCACCATCCATGACACCGGGACGCATTCGTGGGGCTACTGGCAGGACGAGCTGAAGCTGTCCTGGCCGACCCTCGCGCACGGCATGGGCGTGAAAGAGTAATTCCCCACCACCGATAGTTCGACGGTCCGGAGGACCGGGTGTGGCCTGCATATGGGCCGCCCCGGTCCTCCGATGCATAGGGGGGTCAACAGGTTACGCACCCCAGGAGAACCGCGGCTCAGCGCTCGACAGTGTGCACCGGGGAGACGCCCGGTCACCCGAGTATCGGCCGTACACGCCATGCCCCGCGCTGGTGGTATTCGAGCCCCCGCCTACGCCCCACGATCTGCATCCCCCGGACACGGCCGCATGCTCCGAGCTACGCCATCGGGAGCCGTCCACACCGGCCTTGAATGAACACAATCTATTTCACTGTTCGGTGACAACAATCCCCCGGAGCAGAAATCAGCCGGATAAAAAGAAGCGTGCCGGACGCTGCAGTCGTCCGGCACGATTTCGTTCTGTGCTGACCGGCTCAGTAGCCGGTCAGAGGTGACAACTAGACGACGGCGACGATGATTCCGAGAATCACGCCCAGGGCCGCCACAGCT
>NZ_BAUA01000116.1 GCF_000710915.1 Nocardia brasiliensis IFM 10847 | reverse complement strand
CCCGCAGCCCGCAG
The DNA here is from genome assembly GCF_000710915.1 of Nocardia brasiliensis IFM 10847. Taxonomy (GTDB): domain Bacteria; phylum Actinomycetota; class Actinomycetes; order Mycobacteriales; family Mycobacteriaceae; genus Nocardia; species Nocardia brasiliensis_A. Next base: position 59,428 of record NZ_BAUA01000116.1, on the reverse strand, counting down.
CCCGCAGCCGACCACCGCCCCGCCGCGGCCCCGGCGACTAGTGCGTCCGCAACGGCCAGGCAGGCCGATCGTTGCCGTAGGCGGGGGCAGGCCACGTATACGCGGGGTACTCCGCGATCGCAGGTGCGGCGGTGCACGCCTCCCCGTGGTAGACCGCGGTCGCGGGATCGGGCGCGGCCGCCTGCGGGTGGCGCGGCGTCCGATCCGGCGCGTTGAGTAGCCAGGAAGCGGTGCGCGCCAACGAGACTCGCACGTCGCGCCCGATCCCGTCGGTGGCGCGCGCGGTGAGCGCGTCGATCACGCCCGCCGCGAGCAGATAGCCGGACGCGTGATCGAGCGCCTGGGCGGGCAGTGTGCCGGGCACCGCGGGCGCGCCCTCGGCGATCGCGATGCCGGAGGCCGCCTGCACAATGCTGTCGAACCCGCGCCGGCCTCCCCACGGCCCGAACTCGCCCCACGCCGAGACCCGCCCGTGGATGAGCCCGGGGCGTCGGGCCGCGGTGACTCCCGCGTGTGCGAGCGCGCCGGGCCGATAGCCGGTGACCAGCACGTCGGCGGCGGTGAGCAGGTCGTTGAACTGGGGCAACCGGTCCCGCAGATCCAGCAGCGTGGACCGCTTGCCCTGCCCGGTGTCGGCGTACTGCCACGGGATCTCGGGCAGGTGCGGTGGATCGACCCGCAGCACCTCCGCGCCCAGCAGCGCGAGGGTCCTGGTGGCGACGGGTCCGGCGATCACCCGGGTCAGGTCGAGCACGCGCAGGCCGCGCAGTGGCTGGAAAGGCGCTGCGCCCATGGGCAATCCGGGCTCGCCTCGGTCAGGGCGCCGTTCGATCGCGACGACCGGCCCGGCTGCGGCGGAGCGGCCCGCAGGGCTCTGCGCCCACTCTTGCTCGGTGCGCACCCGCACCGCGATCGCGCCGTGCGCGGCGGCGTGGTCTTCGATGTCGGCCGCCCGGCTCATCGCCATCTGCGCGACCGCGAGGTCCACCGGCGCGTCGATCGGCAGTCCGAGCGCGGTGAGCAACCGGTCGCGATGGTGCGGATAGTTGGCGTGTGTGCGGACCCATCCGTCGTAGGTGGGAAAGAACCCGGAGAGGTCGGCGAACATGGTCGCGGGCGCACCGTGGAAGCGCAGCAGGCGTTCGCTGGAGAACGCGGCGGTGATGCGGACGGGGTCGATGCGGTGCGCCACCGGATCGAGGCCGCGGATCGTGCGCAGGCGATTGGCCGCGGCGGTGAGCGCGGCGACCGATCCGGCGGCCAGTGCCCAGACCGGTAGTGTCGCAGCGAGATTGCTGCCGGGGTCGGGGGCAGGCGTAATGGCGGAGGGGGTGACACCGATTCCGGCTTCGTAGTCGTGGACCAGCCGTGTGTGCGCGTTCACGCGAACGAGCGTAATAGTTCCAGCTGAGAAGGAGATCTACGTGGGCATGAAGATCGAGTCGGGCGAGTGGCTGCGGGTGCTGCGCGGCGACCCGGCTCCCCGCCGCTACCTGCTGTGTTTGCCGCCGGGCGGCGGTCCCGCCACCGCATATCGTGAATTCGCACAATGTTTCGGCGCGGGCACCGTGGTGCTGGCGGTGCAGTATCCGGGCAGGCAGGATCGCCTCGGCGAGGCGCCGATCACCGATCTGTGCGAGCTCGCGGACCAGATAGCCCGAGAGGTGCTGCGGCACGGAAACCTCGACGGGCTGGCGCTGTTCGGGCACAGCATGGGTGCGACGGTGGCGTTCGAGACGGCGCGGCGGCTAGAGCGCGGCGGCCAGGCGCTCACGGCCCTGTTCGTGTCCGGCCGTCCCGCACCGGCTTTCGTGGAGACCCAACGGTTACACCTCGGCTCGGACGAGGATCTGATCAAGGATCTCGAGCGTCTGGCCGCCGACCCCGCGCCGATCCAAATGCTGCGGGACGAACCGAGTCTCGCGGAACTGGTGCTGCCCGCCGTACGCGGCGACTACCAGGCCGTCGAAACCTATCGGTACACGCCGGGTGACCCACTGGCCGTCGATATCGCCGCGCTCGTCAGCACCGGCGATCCCACCATGCGACCGGAGCAGGCCGACGAGTGGCGCGAGTTCACCGGCGGAACCTTCGAGCGCACAACCTTTCCCGGCGGGCACTTCTTCGTGGACGAACGCCCCGCGGCGGTGGCGGACGTCGTCGCGGCCCGGCTCGGCCAAGAGCGCTCGCCCGCGTGATAGCCGAGAAGTATTGCCGCGAAAGGAACTAACGGGCCGCCGGGAGGCGGGTGGCCGGTCCGGCCGCCCGTCGCCGCAGCACGGCGTAGCCCACCCAGGAGAGCACGACGACCACCGCGACGAGCACTCGGACCGCGCCGAGCGCGTTCTCCGGATAGATCACCCCGGTGAGGTAGTGGTCGATGAAACCGCTGGGCGGCAACCCCGCCTCGCCCGCTCGATGGCGTGCCCAATTCTCCAGATGCGTGAGCGGGCAGTCGATGCCGAACAGCACCGTGCTGAATCCCCAGCCGAACGCGAGCAGGTGCAGCCAGAGGGTGCGCGGCAGACGCCACGCCAGGTATCCACCGATCACCACGTACACCACGAACGCGAAATGCACGGCGGCGGTGGCATCGGCGAGCAACCGATACAGCACACCACCAGCTTAGCGATTCCGCCTCACCAGGGTGAAGGCTGATAGTCCTTGAGGAAGCAGCCGTAAAGGTCGGTGCCCTGCTCGCCCTGCACGATCGGGTCGTAGACCCGGGCAGCGCCGTCGACCAAGTCCAGCGGAGCGTGGAAGCCCTCTTCGGCCAGGCGCATCTTCGTATAGTGCGGGCGCTCGTCGGTGATCCATCCGGTGTCGACTGCGGTCATCAGGATGCCGTCGGCCTCGAGCATTTCCCGAGCGCTGGTGCGGGTCAACATGTTCAGCGCCGCCTTGGCCATATTGGTGTGCGGATGGCCCGGGCCCTTGTAGGCCCGGGAGAACTGGCCTTCCATCGCGGATACGTTGACGATGTACTTGCGGCGCGCGGTGGCCGCGGCCATGGCCGGTCGCAACCGCGACACCAGGATGAACGGCGCGACCGAATTGCACAGCTGCACCTCGAGCAGTTCGGTGGGATCGACCTCGGCGACGGTCTGCACCCAGCTGTTGGTGTGCGCGAGGTCGGGCACCAGACCGCCCGCGTCGATCGCGACGCCACGCGAAATGCGTTCCGGGGTGGCCGATCCCGCGACCAGCGCGAGTTCGGCGATATCGGCGGCGGACAGCGTCGGGGTGAGTGAGGCGGTGAGCGCGGTGGGGTGCGCCTGCATCGTCTTGCCGAAGGTGACCAGCTCGGGCAGCAGGCCCGCGGGCAGCGGCCCGGACTCGGCGTCGACCAGCGCGCTGTAGGCGCCGGGGGAGCGGCGCACCGTCTGGGCGGCGTTGTTGATCAGGATGTCCAGCGGGCCCTGCGCCGCCACGTCGTCGGCGAGCGCGACGACCTGGGCGGGATCGCGCAGGTCGATGCCGACCACGCGCAAGCGGTGCAGCCAGTCCGCGCTGTCCTCCATCGCGGCGAAGCGGCGGACCGCGTCGTTCGGAAACCGGGTGGTGATCGTGGTGTGCGCGCCGTCGCGCAGCAACCGCAGCGCGATGTACATGCCGATCTTGGCGCGGCCGCCGGTGAGCAGGGCGCGGCGTCCGGTCAGATCGGTCCGAGCGTCGCGCTTGCCGTGGCTGCGCGCGGCGCATTCCGGGCACAGCTGGTGATAGAACGCGTCCACCTGGGTGTACTTCTGCTTGCAGATATAGCAGGGCCGCGGCCGGATCAGCGTGCCCGCGCTGGCGCCCGCCGCGCTCGAGGCCAGCGGGATGCCCGCGGTCTCGTCGTCGATCCGCTGCGGCGAGCCGGTCGCGGTCGCGGCGACGACCTCGCGGTCGGCCGCCGACACCGCCGCCCTGGCCTCAATGCGCCGCCGCTGCTTGAGCTTCTTGAACATGTGGCCGACCGCGCGCTGTACCGCCACCGAGTCGGGATGGTCCTTCTCCAGTTGCCCGGCCTTGTCCAGTACGCGCAGACAGGTCGCGAGCTCGTCCGGATCAATCATGCTTTCGGCCATCGGTGGTACAGGCATCCTTTTGCTGAGCTGGGAAATCGACCCGCTCATTGTCGCAAACGCGCGAACCGGGTTGCCGCCCGGTTGCCTGCTCGGGCGGTTATGCGCGCAGCAGCCGCAGCGTCGTGTCCGCGGTCCCGCGCAGCAGCTCGATCGCTTCGGCGGTGGTCGGCGGCCTGCTGGTGGGGGTGGCGGCGACCGAGGACAGGCGCAGCCAGCTGATCTCGTAGGTGGTCCACCCGTGGCGGACGGCGAGGGTGAGGCTGGTGGGCCGGGTGCCGCCCGCGCTCTTGCGTTGTACGAGATACGCCTCGTCGCCGAGGCCGGGCAGCGCGGTGATCTCGTCGTTCTCGGACAGCGGGGCCTGTGTCCAGGTCTGGAACCGGGCGGTGAATTCGGGGCCGGGATCGGTCTGCTTGTGCACCACCGCCCGCACCTTCACCGTGCTGTCGTCGCCGCGATCGAGCGCGCCGGGCGTGCCGAGCCGAATCGTGCACATCATCGTGTCGACGGCCGGGTGCAGAAGGGTTTGGTGCAGTGGGTATTTCGGTCCGGTCGCACTATTGGACGCGAGGGCGAACCCAGCGCGCAGATAGGGGGCGGTGTCGGTGATCGCGCAGAGGTTGTCGACATGGTGATATCCCCGCAGATCGGGCACGGTCGCGGCGGTTCGGTCGGTGCCGGAGGTGTCGAGCGAGGCGACGAACCAGAGCGCCGAGACCGCCGCCGCGGCGCCCAGCGCCCACTGCCAGCTCTTGCCGGGTGTGGACCCGCGCCAGGTCAGCGCGCGGCGCGGCGGCACCGTGCCGTCCGGATAGGGCCGTGGTGGTGCCGCCGGAGTCAGCGGCTGGTCCAGCCAGCCCGTGTAGTCGGGGCGCGAGGGCCCCGAACCCCCCGATCCCGTCATCGCCCCGAAAATATCACTTCATCCGACGTCCCGGGGAAGTTCGGATCAGGGCCGGGCGGAGCGCAGTTCTTCCGCAGCGGTGGTGCGGCCGAGCTGGTCGGCGCGTGCGGTGAGACGGGCGAGCAACGGTGCCGGGATCTCCGCGCGGACCTCGATCAGCCCGTCCCACACCACTTTCGGGGTGTCCGCGGTGAGCGCGGCGAGGAACTCGTCTAGATCGTCCATGCCGTCGATGATTTCGAGCACCCTGGCCCGGCCGTCGGCCTCCTGCGCGAGCGCGATCTCGACGAGGGTATCGATGTTGTCGCTGCGCGCCGCGACGAGCACCGCGGCCAAGAGCTGTGCGCGGCTCAGCTCGCCGATGCAGGACGCCAGGATCGGGGTCGCGGTCGCCGGCAGCGCGTCGACCAAAGGCAAAGCCTGGGACCAGAGTTCGTGTTCGGCGGTGGTGCCGATCACCGCGCGCAGGACGTCCGGGTCCTGCATGATCGGCAGGCCCGCCATCCGCCTGCGGTCGGTGTCGGTCATCGCCAGGGCGATCGGCAGCATCGCGCTCCACATGCCGGCGGCGTCGGCTCGGGTGACCAGCTCGCCGAGTTCGTCGTCGGGCTTGTCGGCCAGCCGCGCGGCCAGGATGGCCAGCTGATCCGGTTGCAAGTGCACCGCCAGCGGCAGCAGATCCAGCCAGAAGCCCTTCTGCAACGCGGCGTCCATGATCGAGGCGAGCACCGATTCCTCCTGTACCGCAGGTCTTTCGGCGAAAGCCCGCAGGCTGTCCGGACTCATCGCGCTGGTCACCGGCAGCAGCGAATCCCAGGCGTCCAGGGCACGGACGGCCTCGATCAGGCCGTCCAGCACCGCGCCGCCGAGTCCGGCCGCGAGATCGCCGAGCGCGGCCCGGTTCTCGGGGCCGACGCTGTCGAGCAGATCGAGACCCTCTGCCCACAGGTCTTGTTCGTGTGCGGCCCGGATCACCCCGGCGAGCCGGTCGGTGAACAGACCCATCAGCCGGTCCAGTGCGGACTTGTCCTCCATGAGAAAGCCGACGCGCAACAGATCGGCATCGCCGAGCACCGGTGCCGCGGCGCGCATCGATTCCTCCGGCACGACGCCGACGAACCGGCTCATGGTCACGTGGTCGTCCAGCCGCAGCAGCTCCCGGGCCACGTCGGCGACCAGCCGGGTAGGCACCGACGCGATGATGTCGGCAGTGCGCCGCGGGTCCAGCTGGGCCGCGGTCTCGGCGAGAAAGCGAGCGGGCAGCGCCTTCGCGATATCGATGGCGCGAGCGGGTTCGACCGATCCGGCGACGGCCGCGCACAGCACCGGCCCGAACGCGCGCTCGGCGGCCTTGGCGCTGATCACGGTCGGCACCAACTTGGTCGCCGCCGCGACCCGCCGCATCCGCGCGGCGTCGCGATCGAAGAGCAGATCGGTGGCGCGTTCCCGGAACGCCCGGATCGCCTCGGGCGAAAGGCTGTGCAGGAACGCGAGATCCGCCGGGTCGGCGATATCCAGTAGTCGCGCGAGTTTCGTCGTCTCCGCGCGCACCATGAGTTGCGCGCTCATAAGCCGAGCGCCCGCTTCACGGCCGGCCGCATCAGCCGGGGGATCAGCTGCAGCGAGGATTCGACCGCCGCGCCGAGGCGTTCGCCGCGGGCGCTGACGGCGGTGCGCAGCAGGCGGTCGAGCTCGGCGAGGTCGGCTTCGGTGAGCCGGCCGAACTCGTCGGGCAGCGGTGCGCCGAGGGTCTGGGTCAGCGGGTGCGCCGGGTCCGGCATGGCATCTCCGTATCGGTGTCGAATCCTGGTGCGCGCGGCCGTGTTCCGGCGGGCGCGCGGGTCAGCTGCTGCGCGGCGTGATCGCGGCCCGGTCGGCGCGCAGGTCGTCGACGAAGTTGGCGATCGCCTCGGCGACCAGCAGCGGTTCGGTGACGGGCAGCCAGTGGTCCGCGGGCACGGCGCAGCGCCAGAGCCGGTCCACCCAGCGGATCGAGGTGTCGTAGATGGCGGCGGGCACGAACGGGTCGGTGGAGTCCACCAGCAGTTGCACCGGCACCGCGGTGCGGCGCAGCCGCGGGCGGCGCAGATGATGCAGCAGGTTGGCCTGCGCGATCCGCCCGCCGGAGACCAGGTCGGTGCGCCAGGTGCGGGCGATCCGGGCCGGGATCGGCGAGAGCCCGCCGAGCCGCTCGACCAGCAACGTGCGCACCCGCGGCGGGTACAGCCGCCGCGCGACGGGGATCGGCCGCAACGTCCAGCGCGCGCCGTGCAGCCACCAGCCGAGATCGCCGAGCACGCCTCTGGCGTGCGGCGCGACCGCGCGCAGCCACAGTCCCAGATGATCGAGGTTGGGACCGGAAATGGCGGTGAACGAGGCGATCCGGGTGTTCGCCCGCGGATCGCACACCGCCTCCCACAGTTGCACCGCGCCCCAGCCGTGGCCGCAGGTATGCACCGGCTGCTTCGGACTCGCCGCGTCGATCACCGCGAAGAAGTCGGCGGCCAGCCGGTCCAGGCGGAAGTCCGCGAGCAAGGCCGGAGTGTCCGACCTGCCGTGCCCGCGCACGTCGTAGGTGATCACCCGGAAGCCGTCGCTCAGCAGGGCGGCGACGGTGGCCCATACGCGATGGGTGTCGGTGAGGCCGTGCACGAGAACCAAGGGTTCGGCCGCGGGGTCGCCCCATTCGAAAACGGCGAGATCGGCGCCGTCGGCGGTCACCGTCCATTGCCGGTCCGGGCGCGGCGTATCGGTGTCGATCAGGTTGGTCATGTTGTCAGCCTCGTTCGGGGGCGAGCTGCCGGCCGGACACCAGGTGTCGTACCGCCAGTACGTTTTCCGATACCGACAGTACGAAGTAATCCCGGGCAAGGCGAGGGGTACGCCCAGACTATGGCGTACCTCACGTCGATAACCGTACTGGCGGTACGTGTATGCTGCGGTCGTGCCCCGTCCCAGCTCCCGTCCTTCGGCGACCTCCCGCGCGGAGATCGTCGATGCCGCGATCCGGGTGATCGACCGGGCCGGGCCGCGGCCGAGCATGGACGACATCGCCCGCGAAGCCGCGATGACGAAACCGCGCCTGTATCGGCAGTTCGCCGACAAGGCCGACCTCTACACCGAGATCGGCAACCGGATGGCGAAGTCCGCCGCGGCCGCCGCGGGCAACGATCTGACGCTCATGCTGCAGCCTCCGCGCGCCGCGCTGCGCCGGGTGCTGACGGGTTATGCCGACAGTATTCTGCAGCATCCCAATGTGTTTCGCTTCCTCGGTCAGGCTCAGGTGACCCAGCGGTCCGACGGCACGGTGCTGCAATTCGACCTCGGCCGCGCCGCCTCGGACCGTTTCGCCCGGCAGGCGCGCGAGATCGCCGAGTCCATTCCGATCGAGACCGCGGGCATCGACTACCTGTCGCGCGCGGTGGTCGGCGTGGTCGTCTCGATCACCGATCTCTGGCTGGCCGATCCGGCGCCGTCGACGCGCACCGCGGAGTTCGTCGACCAGGCCACCGAATTCGTGTGGGGTCTGATCGACGGTTTCCTGCGCAGGCAGGGCATCTCGGCGGATCCGGACACCCCGATTCTCGCTTCGCTCACCGCCGTCAATCAGGCGCAGCGGCCCACGGGCTGACCACTTTCGCTTCCTCGGGCACACCCTTGTGCCCGCCTTGTTGACAGCATGCCAATAGTGCGCGAATCTGATGCGGAAGCACCGAGCGAGCAAAGGATCTGAGATGGCACGCGCCGCGTGGAGTGACGACGAGGTCGAGGCGGTTCGCGACCTGGCGAAGGCGTTCTTCGAAAAGGAGGTGGTCCCGCACGAGGAGAAATTCGTCGCGCAGGGCCATCCGGACCGCGCGCTGTACCACCGCGCGGGCGAACTGGGCTTGCTGTGCACCGCCATTCCGGCCGAATACGGCGGTGGCGGTGGTACTTTCGCGCACGAGGCGGCGATCATCGAGGAGCAGACCCGGGCGGGCGACGGCGCCTTGGGCATGCCGGTGCACACCTCGATCATCGCGCCGTACATCAAGGAATTCGGGACCGAGGAGCTCAAGCGTCGCGTGCTGCCCAAGGCGGCCGCGGGCGAGATCGTGCTCTCCATCGGCATGACCGAGCCGAGCACCGGCTCCGACCTGCAGAACATCAAGACTCGCGCGGTGCGCGAGGGCGACGAGTACGTCATCACCGGCTCGAAGATCTTCATCACCAACGGCTGGCTCTGCGACGGCATCGTCATCGCCGCCAAGACCGACCCGACCAAGGGCGCGGCCGGTGTCTCGCTGATCTACGCCGACGTGTCCGACGACACTCCTGGGTTCAAGCGCGGCCGCATCCTGAACAAGATCGGCGGTAAGGCCCAGGACACCGCCGAGCTGTTCTTCGACGGCCTGCGGGTGCCCGCGACGAACCTGCTCGGCGCGTCCGAGGGCCTCGGCTTCTATCAGATGATGCAGATGCTGGCGCAGGAACGCCTGGTCACGGGCATTATCGCGGTCGCGATGATGGAGCAGGCCGTGCAGCTCACGATCGACTACACGAAGGGCCGCGAGGCGTTCGGCAAGCCGCTGTTCGCGATGCAGAACACCAAGTTCGAGCTCGCCGAGTGTGCCACCCTGGCGAAAATCAGCCGCACCTTCCTGGACGATTGCATCGGGAAACACCTGCGTGGCGAGCTGGACATCCCCACCGCGGCGATGTCGAAGTACTGGCTCACCGATCAGCTGGGTATCGTGGTTGACCGCTGCCTGCAACTGTTCGGCGGCTACGGCTACATGACGGAGTATCCGATTTCGCAGCTTTACACCGGCGCCCGCGTCCTGCGCATCCTGGCGGGTAGCAACGAGGTGATGAAGGATCTCATTGCCCGGTCTCTCTGATACCACGAGTGAGACCGCGGACGGTGCTGCGTCGCCGCGCCGCCGCCGGCTCGAACCCGACGAGCGGCGCGCGCAAATCCTCGCGTGCGCGATCGACATGTTCGGCGAGCGGCCCTACGCCGCGGTCTCGACCGCCGAGCTGGCGCAGCGCGCCGGAGTGGCCCGCGGTCTGATCAACCACTACTTCGGCAACAAGCGCGATCTGTATCTCGCGGTCGTGCGCCGGATGGTGACGCTGCCCAAGCTGGACGACATGATCGTGCCCACCGGTACTGAGCGCGAGCGCGTCGACGCAAGTGTGCACTGGCTGCTGGACACCATCGCCGAACACGGCAGCACCTGGGTGAAGGTGACCAGCCACGAGGGTGTCGGCGACGACCCCGAGGTGCAACAGATCCTCGATCAGGCCGACGACGCCGCGGCCGAACGGCTGCTGCTCATGATCGGTCTGGCCGATTCGGCACGCAGTGCGGCATTGCGCGCGATGGTCCGCGCCTACGGTGGGCTGGTGAAAGTGGCAGGGCGCGAATGGATCACCCGCGCCACGCTGACCCGGCCGCAGGTGCACGACCTGCTCGCCGACATGCTGATGACCCTGGTCACCGAATCGCTGCCGCGGGTGGACCGCAGGCACTGAGCGTGCCCGCGGTCGCAGATCAGCTGCCCGTTTCCGGCGCCACCTCGGCGGCCAGCGGGGCCGCGCTGTAACGCACCGGCCGCCGAGTGCCTGGTGCGTGCCCCCGCCGCCCGTACTTCAGCTCGATGACTTCTGAGCGCCGGTGCTCGACCAACAGCGCACCGACGCCGAGGATCCAGAGCGTCGCGGTCGCGATGGCGCCGATCTGGACCCATTCGCTGAATCCGTACCCGGCCGCGGTGAGCGTGCACGCCATCGCCACGATGCCGAGTGCGCACAGGATCAAACCGGGCACGTTGTAGTTGTCGCCGAGCAGATCGCCGGCCTGCGCATGCCACGGCCGATCGTCGCGGCCGTCGGGGTCGGTGCTACCGAACATGGTTCCTCCTGAGAGTCAGCGCAAGATCAGTGACACGGAGCGCGTGCGAGACCGCACGGTGTGCTCAGCATGAACCGTCCGCGCACGAAACCGCGCGCAACGTTGTCGGTTCGTTATTACGGTTGCATCACCGTAATTCGACCTTTCGGATGATCCGGCCGCCGTCGGACCCCTATTGTGGGTCGGGATATCGGGGCGGGTCCGGATTGTCCGAGGTTCCTGCGCGGTGTGTGGTGTGGAGAGGGAACCTGGCATGGCACGGGTAGAACGCCGTGAAACGGAACGCTGGCCTGCGGCGGCGCAGCAGGACGATCGGTGGCCGGAGGCGGCGGAGGAGGAGCGCTGGGGCGAACCCGACCCCGACGAACGGTGGCAGGAGCCCGCGCCGAGCCGGCGCCGCACCGGACGACTGCGGGTGGAGATCCCGCCCATCGTCAACCCTTACGCGATCGTCGCGCTGGTGGCGGCGTTGCTCGGGTTGTTCCCGGTCGCGATCGTATTCGGCTTCATCGCCTTCTCGCATCCGCGCGGCCGGGTGATGGCGCTGTTCGCGCTGCTGATCGGCGTGGCCGAGGTGACGGCCCTGGTGGGCTTGTTCGTGCTGGCCGGAAATGTGCTGCCGGACAGCGTGACCCGGGCGAACAAACCGACGATGAACCTATCGGCGCAGGCCACGACGGATCGACCACCGCCGACGACGATCACCACCGTGGTCCCGCCGTCCGCGGCCCCGAGCGTGACCGCCACCTCGGCGAGCCAGAGCAACCTGAAGAAGGGCTCGGCCTGTACCGAGTCGCAGGCCGGGCAGATCGGCACCGGGGCAGACGGCACGACGCTGCTCTGCCTGCAAAGCGCGAGCAGCTACCAGTGGTCCGGCCCGGTCAACGTCGCCACGACGACCCAGCAGCCGGGCTCGAAATGCGATGGCACCACGGGCAAGACGGCCCGCACCGCCGACGGCCGCGCGCTGATCTGCGAGAACCCCGGGCGCAACGGCACCTGGGCACTGTGGACGACCGAATAACCGGGGACGACCGAATAGCCGGCCCGGTCTACTCTTCCTTCTTGGCCCGGCTCGGCTGTACCCGCGGCGGTTCGTTCGGCATCTTCGGATACTGCGGCGGCCACGGCGCGTCGAGCAGACCCGAGGCCATATCCCGCGCCGACATCTCCAACAGCGGTGCGATTGACTGCGGCGTGCGGTCGGCCCACGGATCGCCGAGCTCGGTCAGCCGCGCGGGCACCGTGGCGATGGTGAGTTCGTCGGGCACCACTTCTGCCAACGCGTCCCAGGTGATCGGCGTGGACACCTGCGCGCCGACCTTCGGGCGCACGCACCACGCGCCGAAAACCGTCTTGTGCGGCGCGTTCTGATTGAAGTCGACGAATACGCGATTGCCGCGTTCTTCCTTCCACCACTGCGCGGTGATCTCGTCCGGATGCCTGCGCTCCAGTTCCCTGGCCAGCGCGACGGCGGCCGCGCGCACCTGGTAGCCGTCCCAATTCGGTTCCAGCGCAACATAGATGTGCAGCCCGCGCGAGCCGGAGGTCTTGATCCGCGACTCGATGCCCAGCTCCGTGAACAGGTCGCGGGTGAGCACGGCGGCCTGTTTGAGATCGTCGAACGTGATGCCGGGGGACGGATCGAGATCGATGCGCAGCTCGTCGGCGATCTTCAGATTGTCCGCCCGGTTCGGCCACACATGGAAACCGAGGCAGCCCTGATTCACCGCCCACAGGATGTGGGCGAGGTCGTGTGCGACGAGCGCGTCGCTGGTGGTGCCGTTCGGTGTGGACACCTCCACGGTGTGCAACCAGTCCGGCGCCGACTTGGGCACCCGCTTCTGGAACCACGACTTCCCGGACGCGCCATCGGGATACCGCTCCAACAGCAGCGGCCGTCCGCCGACGACACTCAGGAACGGTTCGGCCACCGCCTGGTAATAGCGGACTAGGTCCAGCTTCGTCTCGCCGCGCTTGGTGAAGTAGATCTTGCCGGGGTTGCTGATGGTGACGGTCCGGCCGTCGACCTCGATATCGACCGATTCACTCACGCCTTCACCTCGCTGAAGATCTCACTCAGCTCGGCGGGCGGCGCCTCGTCCAGCTGCGCGTAGGTGCACGACTCGGGGGTGCGGTCGGTGCGGAACCGAACCAGCCTGCCGCCGTGCCGGAGCCGGCCGGACTGCACGTGTTCGTAGCGGACCTCGGCGACCAGTTCGGTGCGCAACGCCTCCCACGAGAGGTCCTTGCCGCCGGTCCAGCGGCTCACCCCGCCGGGCATCTTGCCGTCGGCCCTGGCCTGTGCCGCGGCGTCGGCCCATTCGCGCCACGGATGGTTTTCCAGCGCGTTCTCGCGCAGCGGCGCGAGTTCGTCGGCCAGTTCTTTGCGCCGGGCCGCGGTGAAGCTGCTCGCCACGCCGACGTGGTGCAGGTTGCCCTCGTCGTCGAAGAGCCCGAGTAGCAGCGAGCCGACACCTTCGCCGTCCTTGTGCCAGCGGAAACCGGCGACCACGCAGTCGGCGGTGCGTTCGTGCTTGACCTTCAGCATCACGCGCTTGTCCTGCAGGTAGGCCAGCCCGTCGGCCTTGACCATGACGCCGTCGAAGCCCGCGCCCTCGAACCGGGTGAACCAGTCCTCGGCGACGTCGGGGTCTTGCGTGATCGGGGTCAGGTGCACCCGAGCGGGTTTGGTGTCGAGGATGGTCTCCAGCAGTCGCCTGCGTTCGGCGAACGGCTCCTCGGTGAGGTCGCGGTCGCCGAGGGCGAGCAGATCGAACGCGACGAAACTGGCCGGTGTCTCCACCGCCAGCTTGTTGACCCGGGACGCGGCCGGATGCAGCCGGTTCTGCAGCGTGTCGAAGTCCAGGCCCTGATCGGTGACCACGACGATCTCGCCGTCGACCACGCACCGGTCCGGCAGCGCCTGCTGCAGTAACTCGGCGACCTCGGGGAAATACCTGGTCAGCGGGCGGTCGTTGCGGGAGCCGAGTTCCACCTCGGCGCCGTCGCGGAAGACGATGCAGCGGAAGCCGTCCCATTTCGGCTCATAGCTGAGCCCGGGTTCACGAGGCACGCCCGGCGCGGTTTTGGCCAGCATCGGCCGGACAGGTGGCATCACCGGTAAGTCCACGCGAACTACCCTCCTCGGTTCGTGTTCCTTACCGATGCAGACGGCGTGTTCGAGCAGAATTCATCGGCACTTGCCGATGATCGTAAGCGCCGCAGCCGACAAGATCGGGAATTGGCGGCTGCGGCGAAACACGGGTCAGTTGTCCAGCCAACCGTGTTGCTCGGCGAAGGCGGTGAGCCGATCGCGGATGGTGAGGATCTCCCCGGCGGTCAATGCGGGACTGGCGTCCAGCAGCAGCTCGGTGATCAGGCGTTTGTGTTCGGCGACCGTGAGGTGCCCGGAGTTCGACCGGTGTTTCGATTTGTGCGGTAGCACCGGCGGGTTCGGCTGACCGCCGACCACCGTGAGGTTCACGGCCTTCGGCCCACGATCGCCCTCGGTCATGTCGAATTCGAATACCCGGCCCTGGCGTAACTCGTCCTCATCCAGGCCGATGTCGTTGACATGCACGAATACGTCCGGACCGCCGTCCTCCGGTCGAATGAAACCGAATCCCCGAGAGCTGTCGAACGAGACCAATTTCCCGATGGACACCAACACCCACTCCTCGCCACGCGGTCACTACCCGGTCACCTTAGCCCGCCTTATCCTCGTCGTTGGACGAAAGCGCCTTTTGTAATGAATTGAAAACCGTGAGTCCTTGACCGACCATTCCGTTCACCAGTTCGCCGACTCCGTCCGGCCCGTTGAGCACGGTGAGATTGGCGTTCGCCAGTCCGTTCGAGGCCTGCTTCACGATTTCGGGCAACTGCTCGATCAACAACTGGTCCAACGCGATCCGGTTGTTCGACGCGGCCGCGGCGGCCTGGATCCGGGTGCGGTCGGCCTCGGCCTCGGCCAGGATGCGCACCCGATCCGCCTCGGCCTGAGCGGGTTTCACGACTTCGGTCTGCAACTGCTGCTCGCGCAGCTCGGCTTCCTTGCGCGCCTGCTCGGCCTGCGCGGTGAGCACCTCCTGCAATGCCATCGCCTCGGCGAGCGGACCTGCCTGTGCCGCTTCGGCATTCGCCTTGTCGATATCGCGCTGGTACTGCGCGCGCAGGATCGCGGTCTCGCGCTGGTACTCGGCCTGCCTGCGCAGCGACTCCTGTTCGGCCTGCGCCGCGAGCTGTGCCGCCTGGGACTGGGCGATCTGCGCGTCGCGCTGCACGCTGGCATTGTGCGGTGCGGCCAGCGCCTGAATGTAGCCGAGATTTCCGTCGTCGATGGACTGGATCTGGAACGAATCGACCCAGAGGCCGATATTGCCCATCTCCACCTTCGACGCGACCAGGACCTCGTCGGCCAGCTTCTGGCGTTCCCGGATGATCTCCTCGACCGTCATCGAGCCCACGATCGAGCGCAGGTGCCCGGAGAAGATGCGGCCGGTGAGCACCGACATCTCCTTTTCCTGTTCGGACAGGAAGCGTTGCGCCGCATTCACGATCGACTGGGTGTCGTTGGCGACCTTGAACGCGATCACCGCGCGCACCTCGAGCTGGATCGCCTGCTTGGTGACGCAGCGTTCCTTGATCTCGGCCTCGAACATGGCCAGCGACAGGTAGCGCACCTTGCGGAACAGCGGCACCACCCAGCTGCCGCGGCCGATCACCACCTTGAACGGCGTGTTGTCCTTGCTCTTGGCGCCGCTGATCAGCATCGCCTCGTCCGGGTCGGGTACGTGGTAACCCAGCACGGTTGTCTCCCTTACTGTTTCAAATTCCTTCGGCCGGATCCGGCGTCAGCGGGATCCAGGGCACCACATCGACGACGCGTCCGGGATGGACCTCGATGACCAGCACCGCGGCGCCGGCCGGAATCGCTTCGGCCGCACGGGCGATGTACAGCTCTGTGCCCCCGCGAATCGCCACCAAGACCTCCCCTAACCCGCCCGCACCCCGGATGGGCGAGGTGAGCGTACCCGTCAAACCGACCACGGGGTCGCTCATCGCACCGATCTCCTCCCACTGACCTTCCGAGTGGCCACACTACGTCCCGGACCGCCGGTTTCCCAGGCGACCCGGCCGGGTGAATCCGGTTCGTGACCACGGCAGTTGCCGCTCGCGCGGGCGTAGGGGGTGCACGGCCGGGTTGCGGGTGTCTCAGTATGCCGAGGTGCGCGCGGGTATGTTGCTTGCATGGGAGGACGGCTCGCATTGGTGGTCGGGTCCGAATGTGTGGCGCTGGGGGAGCTGGGTTTCACCGGCGAACTCGCGATGGGTTTGTATGGGAGTTTGACCGAGGCCGGCGGGTGGCGCGCGGCGACGGACGAGGACGGTCCGGTGCTGAATCCGACAGCGGCGCAACTGTTCACGGCGGTGGACGAGGCGTTCACGGCGGCCGCGCAGCGGCAGGCGACACTGCTGCTCGCCTTCATCGGCCACGGCGTGGCGACCAACGCCGAGGATTTCTATCTGCTCGGCCACGACTCGCCCGCGAACC
The DNA here is from genome assembly GCF_000710915.1 of Nocardia brasiliensis IFM 10847. Lineage (GTDB taxonomy): Bacteria > Actinomycetota > Actinomycetes > Mycobacteriales > Mycobacteriaceae > Nocardia > Nocardia brasiliensis_A. Next base: position 43,004 of record NZ_BAUA01000116.1, on the reverse strand, counting down.
CGAACTCGCACAATGCGTTTCATTTGACGCAGGAGATCAGGGAGCGGTTGAACCAGGCGGCGCTGGACGGGCTGGTGGTGCTGGTCGACGCCTGCGAGACCGGGCAGGGCGTGCTCGGCGCGGCGCGCCGGTGGACCGATCTGCTCGCGCAGTCGGCGGGGCGGATGGAGATGCTGGTCGCGGCGAGCGACGGCCCGGCGTTCTCCGGGTGTTTCACCAGGACCATGCTGGCCACCTTCGGCGCGGGCTTGCCGCTGCGGGGAGAGAACCTGTTGCCCGCCGATCTGGTCGATCCGATCGCGGGCGAGTGCGTTCATCAACAGCCGCAGTACCTTTCGTTCACCTCCGGCACGGTGTCGGTGGAGCACGGCGCCGACCCGGGACTCTGGTTGGTGCCCAACACCGCCCGGCACCGTGACGCCGTGAGCGGGCGCTCCGCAGCGGGATTCGTCGACCAGCTCACCCGCGGGCTGCTGGTGACCCCCGACGTGCGCGAGCATCTGGACGCCATCGTCGACGCGGGGTCGCATCGCCTGCGCGTGGTGATCGGACCGACCGGCGCGGGCAAATCGACGTTGCTGGCCATGCTGATTCGGCCGAGCCTGGTCGAGGGCTTGGCGGTGACTCCCGAATACATCACCGCGGCAGTGTTTCTCACCGCCGCGAGCTCGATCGAGGCGGTCGCGGCCGAGCTCGCCGCCCAATTGAGCGCGCGCCTGCCCGGTTTCGCGGATGCGGCCCGGTCCGTGCGCGCGCACCGAGCCCGCGACGAGTTCGACATCTTCGATATCGCGGTGCGTCATCCGCTGGCGCGGCTGTCCACGGCGGGTCGCCGGGTGACGCTGGTGTTCGACGGGCTCAACCAGCCCCAGCCGGGCACCCGGCGACTGCTCTGCGCCGCCATCTGCGATCTGACCAAACGCGAAGACCTGCGCCATGTTCGGGTGATCGCCGGGGTGCGCGACGGGACCGGCGTGGAGGACGAGCCCACCCTGGCGCACATGCACCGGATCGAGGTCGGCGAGCCCGCCGCCGACGATATCGCCACCGTCGTGGGATCGGCGCGCGGCGCCGGTGCGCCTGCCGACCCCGCCGATTGGGTGCGCTGGATCCAGGGCCTGCTGTCGGAAACACCGACGGCCGTCGAGGACGACACCCATGTGGTCTCCGGCGGCTGGCTGCTGGCGCGCATGCTGCTCGAGGTGGCGCCGAGCATCACCGACGGCGCGGTGGCCGCCGGGATCGGCTTGGACCGGATCGTCGCGCTGCGCGTCGATGCGGCGCTGCGCGGCATGCAGCCCGAAACCGTCCGCGCCGCAGGCACCTACCTCGGCGTGCTCGTCGCCGCGGGTGTCGGGCCCGTGTTGCCGATCGAACTCGCCGACGCGGCGCTGACCTCGCTCGGCGTCGACCTGCACATCGCCCGGATCCGCGACATCACGGTGGCGCTCGGCGCGCTCGTCACCCGCAGTCATCCCGGCACACTGCGGGAATCGATCGGCGTGACGCACGGCGCGTTGCTGCCCGGCCTGCGCGCGGAATGCAAGCAGCTCGGGGTGGAGATCGAGGACGCGCACCGGGCCATCGTCGCGGCCATCAAACACAGTCAGAGCGATCGCGCCGCCGACTACGCCCGCGGTTCGGCGGTGCGGCACTGCCTGGCCTACCGGGATTCCACCAGTGCGCTGCACTTCCTGGAGATGTTGCAGACGGCGCGTGCCGCCGACAACCGGGACCTGTGGGCGGCCTGGGTGCCCGCGTTCATCGAGACCCTCGGTCCGGATCATCCCGACACCTTGACGACCCGCAGCCGCGAGGCCTATCACCGGGCCGAGAGCGGTGACTACCTCGGCGCCATCACGGCTTTCGAGCAGTTGCTCGTCGACCGGTTCCGGGTGCTGGGCCCCGATCATCCGAAAACCCTTGGCACGCGCACCAATCTGGCCACCTATCGCGCCCGGTGCGGCGACTATCCCGGTGCTCGGGCGGATTACCAGCGCCTGCTCGCCGATCAGATCCGGCTGCTGGGCCCCGACCATCCCGATACCCTGCGCACCCGTAACGACCTGGCGTCCAACCGTGCCGACCAGGGCGACCTGGTCGGCGCGATCATCGATTTCGAAGCCCTGCGCGCCGACCGCGCCCGCATCCTCGGCCCCGACGACCCGCAAACCCTGCGCACCCGCAACAGCCTCGCCTACTGGCACGGCGAGCACGGCGACGTCGCCGCGGCCCTGCGCGAATTCGAGCAGCTGCTCGCCGACTGCCTGCGCATATTCGGCCCGGACCATCCCGCCACCCTCAGCGCCCGCAACAATCTCGCGGCATTTCGCGCGCGCAGCGGCGATATCACCGGTGCGCGCGCCGAATTCACGCACCTGCTCGACGACCGGCTGCGGGTGCTCGGCGCGGATCATCCCGACACGCTCACCACCCGGAGCACGCTGGCCGCGTATCGCGCCGACGCGGGTGATCTGCCCTGTGCCATCGCCGAACTCGAACAGCTGCTGGCCGATCGCCTGCGGGTGCTCGGTCCCGATCATCCCGATACCTTCGCCACCCGCAACGACCTGGCCTCCCGGCAGGCAGAACACGGCGACCTCGGTAAAGCGATCGCCGAACTGGAAGTCCTGCTGGTGGCCGAACTCCGGGCACTGGGACCGACCCACGCCGCGACCATCCGCACGCAGACCACCCTCGCGCACTGGCGCGCCCGTCTCGCGGGATAGCGCGGTCCGGTCGGCAGGTGGCGGCCGGGTATCTTGCTTGCATGGGAGGACGGCTCGCGCTGGTGGTGGGGTCGGAGTGTGTCGCGCTGGGGGAGTTGGGGTTCACCGCGGCGCTGGCCGGTGAACTGTACGGGGGCCTGCGCCGGTCCGGCGGGTGGTCGGCGGCGACCGGTACGGCCGGGCCGGTGCTGAATCCCACCGCCGCCGAGCTGGTGTCGGTGATGGACGAGGCGTTCCGGGTCGCCTCGGAACAGCGCGCGACCCTGCTCGTCGCGTTCATCGGTCACGGGGTCGCGACCGGCGCCGGGGACTTCTTTCTACTCGCGCACGATTCCCCGGCGGTGCCGCGCTCGCACAACGCCTTTCACCTCGCCCAGGGCATCCGGGAACGATTGAACGAGTCGACGCTGGACGGGCTGATCGTGCTGATCGACGCCTGCGAGACCGAACAGGGCCTGCGCGGCGCGGCCACCAGATGGACCGATCTGCTCGCCGACGCAGCGGGCCGGATGGAGCTGCTGGTCGCGTCGGGGGCCGGGCCCGCGTACTCCGGATGTTTCACGCGCACGGTGCTGGCGACGTTCGACACCGGACTGCCGCTGCGCGGCGAGACCCTGCTCGCCCACGATCTGGTGGACCCGATCGCGCGCAGCTGCCGCCTGCAGGAACCACAGCACCTGTCCTTCACCGCGGGCACGGTGGCCGGCACGGCGGGCGGAGATCCCGGATTGTGGTTGGTGCCCAACGCCGCTCGGCGGCGCGACGCGCTGACCGGGCGACCCGCGGCCGGTCTGCTGGATCAGCTCACGCGGGATGTGGTGGTGACCGACGCGTTGCGCGAAAGCCTGATCGATCTCGTGGAATCGGGCGGGCGGCGCCTGCGCGCGGTGGTCGGGCCGGCCGGGTCGGGCAAATCGACGCTGCTGGCACTGCTGATCCGGCCGAGCGTGGCCGAGGGGCTGCCGATCGCACCCGAATACGTCACCGCGGCAGTGTTTCTCACCGCGAGCAGCTCGCTCGAGACTGCCGTCGGGGAGTTGGCGGAGCAACTGTCGGATCGGCTGCCCGGGTATGCGCAGGCCGCCCGTGTGCCCTGGGCCGGGGCGGGCGAGCCGGACATCTTCGAGCTCGAGCTGGCTGCCCCGCTGGCCCGATTGCGCCGGGTGGGGCAGCGGATCACGCTCGTGTTCGACGGGCTCGATCTACCGGAGCCGGGGAGCCGGGATCTGCTGATCGACGCCGTCGCCGAGCTGACCGAACGGCCCGAGCTGGCGCATGTTCGGGTCATCGTCGGCGTGCGGGCCGCAGCGGCGGCGCAGTCCGATCCACGGCTCGCGCACATGCATCCGATCGCGATCACCGGGCCCGGAGTCGGTGAGATCGCCGCCGAGGTGCAGCGCGGCGATCGGCCCGCCCATTCGGCCGATACCGGGTACCAGGGCATCGACTACATGGGCGGGGATCTCGGGCCCGCCGACGATCCACGCGTTCCGGCCGGTTGGCTGCTGGCCAAGCTGCTGCGCGAACTCCATCCGCGCGTGAGCGATCGGTTGTCCTTCCGTGCCGACATCGATACCCTTGCCGCCCAACGTCTTCGGCTTGCCGAGGAGTCGGCGGCACCCGAGGTCGCGGACGCCATCGGCCGAATGGTGGCGATCCTCGTCGCGGCGGGCGTGGGCCCGGTCCTGCCCATCGAGGTGCTGGAAGCCGCGCTGGCCGAATGGCAGCGGCCGCTGCACTCCGCCGGCATCCGGGACGCCGCAGTCGGACTCGGCGCCCTGCTCACACGTAGCCGCCCCGGAACGGCGGACGAAGCGCTCGGCATCGCACACGACGTGTTGCTCGCCGGGCTGGCGCAGGCGTGCGATGCGCTGCAGGCGAGCATCGAGGACGCGCACACGGCGATCCTGCTGGCGATCCGGACGCGCGGCGGCGAGCGCAGCGAGGCGTACGCCCGTGCGGCGGGCGCGCGGCACTACCTCGCCGGCGGCGACGGCCGCCGGGCGGTCGATCATCTCGTGGAACTCGAAACCGTTCGAGCCGCCGACAATCGGGACATGTGGGCGGCATGGGTGCCCTCGATCGCGGCCGCGATCGGCGACCGGCATCCGGATACGTTGCGCGCCAGGGAGTATCTCGCAACGCGGCGCGCGGACAGCGGTGACTTCCGCGGTGCGGTCGCCGACTACGAGCGAGTGCTCGCCGACGAGATCGCGATCTTCGGCGCCGAGCATCGCAACACTCTGTCGACCCGCTATCGGCTCGCCGCCGCGCGCGGGGAGATCCGTGATCCGGCGGGCGCCGCGGCGGAACTGGAAGACGTGCTCGCCGACCAGCGCCGCGTCCTCGGCGCGGACGATCCGGATACCCTGCGTACCCGCAGCAAGCTGGCGGCGTTGCGCGCGATACAGGGCGATCTGGCCGGTGCGATCGCGGAAACCGAAGAGCTGCTGGCGATTCGGCGTCGAGTACTCGGTCCGGCGCATCCCGAGACCCTGGCGACCCGGGGCAATCTGGCGGGATATCGCGTCATGGGCGGTGATTCGGCGACCACCGTCGACGAGTTGCAGGGTTTGTTGGCTGAGCAGCTGGGTGTGTTGGCCTCCGATGACCCGCGTGTGCTGCTCACCCGGGCCAAACTCGCCACCGCGCGAGCCCGGGGCGGCGATACCGCCGGGGCGATCGCCGCCGGCGAGGTGCTGCTGGCCGATCAGGTGCGCGTGCTCGGTCCCGAGGACTCCGCCACCTTGCGCACTCGGGCCGATCTGGCCGGCTATCGGGCGCGCGGCGGAGACCTGGACGCGGCGATACAGGAGCTGTACAGCGCATTGACCGAGCGGATCAAGGTGCTGGGCCCCGATCACCGCGAGATCCTCTACACCAGAGGAAATCTCGCGTACCTGCGAGCGAACAACGGCGACCCGCACAGCGGACTGCGTGAGGCGCGGCTGGTGCTGGCCGACCAGGTGCGGCTGCTCGGCCACGATCACCCCGACACCTTCGTCACCCGCGGCAATCTCGCGGCCTTCCGCGCCAAGGCCGGACAGGTGGCGGCCGCCGAGTCGGAAAGCCGTGCCCTGCTCGCGGATCAACTGAGCGTCCTCGGCCCCGACCACCCACAAACCCTGCTGACCCGCAACAACCTCGCGGCCTACCGCGCCAGGAACGGCGATGTGCCGGGCGCGGTCGCCGAGCTGACCTCCCTGCTCGCCGACCGCGAGCGCATCCTGGGCCCCGACCACCCCGACACGGCGCAGACACGAAAAAACCTCGCGCACTGGCAATCCCGCCTCGACGCCTGACCTCGTGTCACCTCAGATCGCGAGCCAGCTTGGTCGCGCCGACCGCCAAATAGCTACCGGTCAGAGTCGTCATCGCGAGCGCGACCGGCCGTGGGAGGTCGCCGCGGACGCTGTGTGCGGCACCGTGTGTCGTGTCGATGAGGTCGACCAGCAGTGCCAGGCGCTGCCAGCGGGTGCGTTCCTCGGCTGCGGCGCCGAGGTAGCCCATCCCGAGCGCGATCGCCCGTGCACCGAAAATCCTTGTCATATAAGTCAGTTCGGGCGTGGGCCGAATCCCGAACGCCTTCGCGAACGGCCCGGGGACGGCCAGCGCCGCGACCCCGAGCGCGATCCGGCCCAGCGCGAGACCGCGCAGCGCACTAGTGATTCCCATACCCCGAGCCTGCCCCGGCACACCCCACCGGGTCGATTACCTCCGAGGTAATCGACCCGGACGACCCTAGGCGGTCCAGCGGCCGCGGACGCCGGCGAAGACCTTGGCGGCGGGGTCGGCGGTGATCTTGTCGGAGTCGGTGTCGTAGTCGTAGAGCTCGGCGTAGCGGCCCCAGTCGATGGCGATGTCGAGTTGGCGGCGGGCGTCGTCGGGGCCGAAGCCGCGGCGCAGCAGGTCGAGGAAGAAGCCGGCGCGCAGGCTGCCGTCGGAGCTGCCCGCCAGGCCTTTGCAGATGGTGCGGACCAGCGGGGCGCGGTGGCGGGCCTGCTCGGCGAAGATGCGCTTGCTCTCCTGGATGTCGGCGCTGGTGAACGCCGTGCCGATATCGGTGAGCAGGACGTCGCCGTCCTCGACGGTGCTGAAGCCGAGCATCTCGGCGGCGTCGACGAGGGGGAGCAGATCGTCGATCTCGAAGTTGAGTTCGTCGGCGATATCGGGCAGATCGGCCCGCCCGCCGCCGGCGTAGACCAGTTCGACCAGGCCGGCGAGCCCGCCGACCGAGGCGTCGGGCAGTGGTTGGGCCGTGGGGGTGGCCTTGTCCGGTCCGGTGACGACCGGCTCGGTGTCGCGCCCGGTCAGCAGACCGTAGATCTGATCGACCATGGCCTCGAACCACGGCGCCCGCCGATCGCGCGGACGCGGGTGCGACACCGCGATCTCGGCGATGATCCGTCCCGGATTGGAGCCGAGCACGAGCACCCGGTCGGCCAGCTGCACCGCCTCTTCGATGTTGTGCGTGACGACGCAGATCGACTTGGTGGGGAAATCGTCGGTGGCCCACAGGTTCACCAGTTCGGTGCGCAGGTTCTCCGCGGTCAGCACGTCGAGCGCGGAGAACGGTTCGTCCATCAGCAGCAGATCCGGTTCGAGCACCAGCGCCCGGGCGAACCCGACCCGCTGGCGCATACCGCCGGAAAGCTCCTTGGGATAGGCGGATTCGAAGCCGTCGAGGCCGATCATGTCGATGGCGGCGAGGGCGCGCTGCTTGCGTTCGGCGGGCGCCACATTCCGCGCCGCGAGTCCCAGCTCGACGTTGTCCTGCACGGTGAGCCACGGCATCAGTGCGAAGGACTGGAAAACCAGCGCCGCACCGGGATTGCTGCCGTTCAGCGGCGTGCCCCGGTACCGGACCTCGCCGTCGGAGGGCGCGATGAGCCCGGCGATGATGCGCAGCAGCGTGGACTTGCCCGAGCCCGAACGTCCCAGCAGCGCGACGATTTCACCGCTGCGCAGTTGCAGGTCGATGCCGTCCAGCACCCGCAGTTCGTCGCCCGCGGCGCCGGTGAACCGCTTGCCGACCGCGGCGATGTCGAGCAGGACTTCGGAAGTGATGGACGTGGTCATGAGCGACCTCCTGTCGAGCGAAGAGCGATTCGGCCCAGGGCATTTCGTGGATGGGCCGGTGAAAGATCGGGCGCGGTGGTGCTCACAGCGAGTACCTCCGTTGCGCCAGTGCGTACAGTCGCCGCCAGAACAGCCGGTTGATGCCGACGACGTAGATGCTCATGACCAGCACGCCGATGAGAATCCGTGGCGAGTCACCGACTGTGGTCGCCTCGTGGATGTAGGAGCCGAGTCCGGCGGCGACGAGGGTGGTGGAGCCGTAGTCGACCACCTCGGAGACGATGGACGCGTTCCATGCTCCGCCGGCGGCGGTGATCCCGCCGGTGACGTAGCTGGGGAAGATGGCGGGCAGAATCAGCCTGCGCCACCACAGTTTTCGCGGGAGTTGCAGGTTCGCGGCGGCCTCGCGCAGATCGGTCGGCACCGCGCTGGCGCCGGCGATGACGTTGAACAGGATGTACCACTGCGCCCCGAGCGCCATCAGGAGGGTGCCCGCCCAGTTCAGGCTGGCCCCGCTCCACACGAGCACGGCGGTGATGAACGGGAACAGGAAGTTGGCGGGGAAGCTGGCCAGCACCTGGACCACCGGCTGGGCGAGCCGGGAAACCTTGGGGTTCAATCCGATCCACACCCCGATGGGCACCCACACCACGGTGGCGAGCACCAGCAGCACCACGACGCGGAGCAGGGTCAGGAAACCGAGGCCGAACGCGTGCCCGACTTCGCCGAACCCTGCGGTCGAGTCGATGTAGCCGACCACCCGGTAGGCCCCGTAAGCAACGGCGAGCGCGATCACCGCGGCGAACACCAGATCGCCCGCCCGACGCCGCAGCGGCGAGCTGTGCAGCGGGTACTCGGCGAGCCCGAACACGCTCATCACCCGATCCAGCGGTGCGACCAACGGGCCGAACACCTTGCCGAGCAGCAGCGGAATGTGCGAGCGCCGCAACAGGTTCAGCACGATGCTGCGCGGTGCTTCGGCCGCGCCGGTGTCCTCGACCCGGAAGCGTTCGGCCCACGCGGTGAGCGGTCGCCAGAACAGGAAGTTCACTCCGAATACCATCAGGACCATCACGCCGATCGCGATGAACACCTTGCCGAGATCGCCGTCCGAGGTGGCCGTGGCGACATAGGAGCCGATGCCGGGCAACGCGTACTCGTGGTTGTTGACGCTGATCGCCTCGGAGGCGACCAGGAAGAACCAGCCGCCGCCGAAACTCATCATGCCGTTCCAGACCAGCGGGATCATGCCGCTGGGCGCGTCGACCCGCCAGAACCGTTGCCAGCGTGACAGTCTCAGGTTGCGCGAGGCCTCGTCCAGCTCGCGCGGCTGCGCGGCCAGGCTGTGGTAGAACGCGAACGCCATGTTCCATGCCTGCGAGGTGAAAATGGCGAAGATGGAAGCGCTTTCGAGACCGAGCTGCGAACCGGGGAACAGGGCGATGAACCCGGCCACGGTGATCGAGAGAAAACCGAGGATCGGCACCGACTGCAGGATGTCGAGCAGCGGCAGCAGCACCGTGCGGGCTCGCCGCAGCCGGGCGGCCGCGGTCGCGTACACGAAGGTGAACAGGATCGAGAGCCCGAGTGCGGCGAACATGCGCAGCAGCGACCGAGCCGCGTAGTAGGGGAGCTGATCCGGATCGGTGGACACCGTCGCGGGTGCGGCGGCCTGGTCGAACGGCACGTTCGCGCTCGCGGAGACGCGCACGATCAGCCAGACCAGGACCGTCGCGCCGACGAAGACGACGACATCGGCGTACCGGTTGCGGGGCCGGTCCAGCGCTGCCCCGGCGGGGTAGGGGCGCAACAGCGTCATGCCTGCGGTCCCTTCGCCTCGGCGGTGCCCGCGATGTGCCAGCCGACGCTGGTCACCGACGGCTCCAGGCTCAGCCTGCTGACCGCGGATTCCATCTGCCGGTCGTCGCGCTGATCGCCGAACAGTTCGGCGCGCACCTCGACCCGGCCCGGCGTGCCGGTGTTCGCGCTGGAGATCGAGACGAGCTGAAAATCGGTGCGCGTCAACGCTTGTACGAGCAATGCCCGGACGTGCGCTTCATTGTCGTCGTTGGTTACGGCGGCGAACGCGTAGGACGCAGGCTGCTCCCCGCCCGCTTCGGGCTGCCGGTCGACGGCGCGTCCGGCGGCGCGCAGCGCGATGTTGACCACGATCACCGCCACGGTGCCCGCCGCGGCCGTGCTGTACATCCCGGCGCCGGCGAGCGCGCCGACGGCGGCCGCGCACCACAGCGTGGCCGCGGTGTTGAGACCGCGCACATTGAGCCCGTCGCGGATGATGACGCCCGCGCCGAGGAAGCCGATGCCGGACACGATCTGCGCGGCGACCCGGGTCGGGTCGGCGGTGCCGCCCGCGAAGCCGTGCGCCGAGAGCAGCACGAACAGGGTGGCCCCCGCGGCGACCAGCGCGTTGGTGCGCAGGCCCGCCATCCGGGCCCGGTATTGCCGTTCGAAGCCGATGGCCGCGCCCAGACCGACGCCGGTGAGCAGCCGGAGGATCATTTCCACTGTTGTCATGACCGCACTCCTGAACAGTCAGCGCCGCCCGCCCGTGCCCGCGCCGAGCCGACGCTCGGCTAGGTCACGAGGTTGCTTTGTCCACGTGGCGTACTCGCCGGCGCCCGTGCGCCGGGTATCGCGCGAGGGTATGCCGCGGTGGCCGCCTTCGGAACGCTGGCGGGGTGGTCGCTGGGTGAATAATGGGCAAACTGGTATTCGGACTGTTACCGCCGGGCATCCGGCTCACCTCCCTCGCCTCTCGGCACACGGCATCCACCGAGCGTCATGACTTGATCGTTGCAGAGCACAGCAGGGGAACCCGGCAAAAACGCCGGTGGGCACCCCTCCTCGTAAGACCTTTGGCACTTCACGGCGTGAACCCGGCGGACCGGGAGCCAATCGGGATCACCCCTTAAGCCGGGGAGATCTGTCCTGACCCGGGGCGTCTCTCGACGTTCGGGGTCGCTGGCCTGTTTCCGTGAAGGAGCCTCAGCGAACGATCGGCACCTTGCGGTGGCCAGTAAACACCCGAACGGAAACGTTGGCAACCCGATGTGATCGCGGTCGCAGTGCCCAATCCTGTTGTGCCTGAGCCGCGCACGCGGCGATTCAGTCGCGGTACATCGCGCGGTACGCGGTGAGCACCGCGACGCAGTGGTCGACGATCTCGTCGCGGGTGGCGCGCAGCGAGCCGTTGAGCCAGGCGGAGAACATGCCCGCGTTGCCGCTGGCCATGGTGACCGCGGCGAGCCTGCGTTTGACCGGATCGTCGATGTGGGCGAACAGGTGATCCTGCATCAAACGGGTGAATTCGGGCATCACCGAGATGGTGGTCTGCCCGAGCCCGGTGCTGGAGTACGGCTCGACCAGGAACAGCCGGGACTTGCGGGGATCGGCGAGCACCTTGTCGACCAGGATCTGGGCCAGTTCGCGATCCCGGGACGGCTCGTCGGCCGCGGCGAACGCGGTCATCGGCTGCAGGAATTCCTCGGCGACCTGACGGTAGAGCACGTCGAGCAGTTCGTCTCGGCTGCTGAAGCTTTCGTAGAAATAGCGGTCGGTGAGATTGGCTCTGCGACAGACCGCGCGCATGGTCACCCCGCTCGCGCCCGCCTCGCCGATCAGATCGAGTGCGGCCTCGAGCAGCGCGCCGCGGCGCGCCTCCCGGCGTTCGGTGAGGGTCGTGCCGCCCCAGATCCGTGGGCCCGCGTCGTCGTCTGATTCCTGGCCTGATTGCACGGCACCACATTAGTGCCTGGTCGCCCCCGGCAACGGCGACCCGCGACGCGACAGGACGACCGGCCCACCGGCATCGGCGGGCCGGTCGTCACCGGGCTCGCGACTCGCGCCATCCGATCAAGGCAGCACCAGGCACGCGAAGCCCAGATTGACACCGGTGCCGACAGTCGCCTGCGTCGAGACGAACTCGCCTTCGTTGCGCACCGCGTAGACGGTGTGATTGCCGGGGACCAGCGGCGTCCACTTCGCGGTCACGGTGCCGGAGCTGGGGACCGTGATCCAGCCGCCGGGATCGAAGGTGCCGGTGGGATCGAAGAAGCCGACGACGTCGCCCGGTGTCGCGGTGGCCGTGGCGATGTAGGTGCAACTCGTGCCGAAGGCGGTGGAGCTGCCGAAGCTCAATCCGGGCGCCACGCCGACGGCATTGACTGTCGCGGGCGCGGCCGGCGCGGCGACCACCAGAGCCGCGGACACGGCGCCGAACGAGGTCAACGCGGCGGCGATGGATTTGTTCGAGCGGAACATGATGAACCATCTCTTTCGGGCATTGGCAGAGAACATGCAGCACGGTGCTGCGCTCACCGGTAGTTTGCCTGCCATGGCCACGGGACACGCCCGTAATCGAGTGATGGATCAGCCGCGCTCGAGCGGCAGGCCCGCGGCGCGCCACGCGGCGACCCCGCCCGCCAGACTGGTGGCGTCGTACCCGGCCTGCTGCGCGCGGGCCGCGAACCGCAGCGAGAGCTCGCCGACCGGGCACACGAACACCAGCGGCCGCGACCGCGGAAACGGAATGCCCTGGGCGAACATGTCATCGAGTTGATCGTCGCGGATATTGAGCGCGCCGGGCACATGCCCGATCCGGTAGGCCATCGCACCGCGAGTGTCGACGATGGTCGGCTTGCCGGTGCGGTCCAGTTCGGCGAGTTCGTCCGGGGATACGGTCGGGGTCGTACTCAGTTCGGCCGGAGTCGGCGCGGAGGCGCGCGCGGCAGGCGAGAACAGGTCGGGCCTGCGCTTCTTGAGGTAGGACAGATAGGGTTCCAGCCGGTCGCAGACGATGAACACCGCGACGATCGGGTCGTCCGCAGGGCGCGCCGAATCCGCTTCGGCGGCAAGGGTATCCAGCGCGGCCACGTAGCTCGCGCCGCTGGTCGGCCCGGCCAGGATGCCGTAGCCGGTGGCCAGGCGCAGCGTGGCGTCGACCGCGCGGGCGGCCTCGACGGTCACGATGCTGTCGTAGAAGTCGGGCTGGAACAGTCCCACCTCCCACATCTCGCTCTCCGAGCGGATCCCGGGAATGAAGTCGGCGCGCTCGGAAACCACGGCGACGGCGCGCAATTCGGGATTGTGCTTGCGCAGGTAGGTGGCGGTGCCCCTGGTCGAGCCGGTGGTGCCGAGTCCGCCGATGAGGTAGTCGACCCGGGTGATCCCGTCGGCGGCGAGGTCCTCGTGGATCTCGCGCCCGGTGCCGTGGTGATGCGCCTCGATGTTCTTCTCGTTGGTGTACTGCGAGGCGTGGTGGTAAGCGCCGGGCCGCTGCGCCATGGTCGCCTCGATCACCGCGTAGACGTCGTTCGGTGTCGTCGGATCGGGGCACTCGGAAAGCCCCGGCAGCTCGACGATCTCGGTGCCGAAGAGCTGGAGCAGCTCGCGCACCTCGGCGACCTTGATCCGATTGGTGACCGCGCGCAGTCCGATGCCGTGCACCGCGCCCAGAATCCGCAACGCCTTGGCGGTATTGCCGCTCGACGCCTCGATGAAGCTCTGACCGCGCGCCACGATATCGTCGAGCTCGTCGCGGATCATGCCCCACGCGACCCGATCCTTGACCGAGCCGAAGGGGTTGTGCGACTCCAGCTTCGCGTACAACTCGACATTGCGCAGGCCGTGTACCGCCGGGTCGAGGCGCAGCAGGGGAGTGTTGCCGATGAGTTCGGTGATGTGGTCGTAGCGCATCAGCGCGCCTCGGTGCTGTGGCGCGGCGCCGACGGTGGCCGGGACGCGAGTGGCGGGGTGTGGTGGGTGGGCGCCGGTTGGTACTCCGCGTCGTGGCACACCCGGAAATCGTTGTCGTCGTAGGTCACGACGAGCTTGCTCGGGCGTGGGTGCATGGACGCGGACGCCGCGGACAGATCCATGTGGTACGCGGCGGTGTTCGGGAACACCACCAGATCACCGGGCCGCGGCCGATCGGCCGGCCACACCAGGTGATTGGTGATCAGATCGCGCTCCAGACAGAGCCGTCCGGCGAAATACACACCCGCCGGGGCGCTTTCGGTGATGGTCCGTCCGTCGCCCGGCAGGATGACGGGGTCGACCATCACCTCCTGGTCCGCCGGCGTCACACAGTCCCGGCTGAGATCGACGTGCACCAGCACGCTGCCGTCCGCGATCTCCTTGACGAACTCGACTTCGGCCACCGTCACCCCCGCGTGATCGGCCAGCGCCTTTCCCGGCTCCAGCCACATGTCCAGCAGATTGTCCGAGAGCACCTCGGCGACGGTCCGTCCGCCGTGCCGCTCCAGTGCGGCGCCGAGCACGTCCTCGAGCAGCGCGGTCGCCGGAACCGTGTTGGCGTACTTGTGGAACACCGGTATCCCGTGCACCGCACCGTTGGCCACGTGATACCCGAAGGTGTTGTTGCCCCAGCTCATCGGCGCCCGCAAGCCGAGCAGCGCATCGCGCAACGCCTGGACGTACTCGTCGAAACGATCGGCGTCGGCCGTGAAGACCTGCCGGAACCCACCCCCGATATCGACCACCGAGGGCGTGAGGCCGCGCGCGTAGCTTTCCTCGATCAGCGACAGGCAGGCGTCTATCGCGCGGACGCGTTCTCCCGCGTCTCCGGAGTCGAGGTGAAAAGCAAAGCCGAGGAATGTGATTCGATCCTGATGTGCACAGAGCAACTCGAAGGCGGCGGCCACCGCGGACAGCGGCACGCCGAACCGGCTCACCTGTGCGTCGTGGAACCCGGATACGCGCAGCAGCACCGGCACGGCGGCATGCGGCTCGGTGAGTTCGACGATGCGCCGCAGCTCCCACAGGTTGTCCACGTTGATCGTCACGCCGCGGGCGATCAGATCGCGCAGGAACACTTCGCCTTTCGGACCGGTGACCTCGATGCGCATCGGCCCGAAGCCCGCACCGGCCGCGCTCGCCAGCTCCTGCGGCGAGGCGACATCGACGGCGATCCCCGCGCGCTCGGCGGTGCGGACGAACGCCTGCGACTGATTGACCTTGTGCGCGTAGCAGATTCGATGGCCGGGCAGCCGCTGTTCCAGCAGCGCACGAAACCGCCCCAGATTCTCCGCGAACACCTGCGGGAACAGCAGGTGCACCGGCGAGCCGAACCGTCGCACGGTATCGGCGACCGCACCGGGGGTGTCCAGATAGGCGCGTACCAGCGGATGGATCTTCGCGGGTAGCGCCGGTGGCGCTGCCGTCATACCGCGGATTCCGACGGCTGGGCGGCGACCGCTTCTTCGGCCGGGGTCTGCGGCTGCTCGGCGACCGGGTTGTAGCCGCCGTCGCGGATCGCCTCGAACGCCCGCGCCCGGTTGCGCGGGCTGCGGAACTCGGCCACCACACGCTTGCTGATCAGATCGATCTCGACCACTCGGATGTCCATCGACTCGAGCACGCCGCCGATCGTCCGCACGCAGTGCTTGCAGGTCATGTCCGGGACGTAGAACACCTGATCCTCGGCGGTCGCTGCCTGGTCGGCGGTCGCCTCGTTCAGCTCGGCGCTCACCTCGGCCGGCTCGCAGCGACCGACCAACTGCTCGAACACCGCGACGAAGCGGTCGACGACTACCGGCAGGATGCTGTAGTGCCCGCCACCGAGGTGGTGCGGCATCGCGGCCAGGCAGGCGGGTCGGGTGCCCGCGGGCAGCAGAGCGTACTGACGGGAGATGAGATCGAGATCGTCGTGGTACTTGGCGATCGCCTCGGGAATGGACAAGCCCTCGACGTGGGTCGCGCGCCGCATCACCGTGTGCGCGTCGGAGATGGTGGCGTCCTTCATCGCCCGCAGTGTCGCCACGGTCTCCGCGGAGTACCGGACCGTGCCGTCGGGCTGGGTGATCAGCGTCACCGGGATCATGCCGCGCCGATACGTGGACGCCTGCAGTTCCCAATACCATCGGGTCGCAACCGCGGCGAACAGACCGGATTCGTGGATGCCCCTGGCGAATTCGGCGGCGCTGCGGTACGGGGTCTGCCTGGCCAGCAGTGCGTGCTGCGCGAGCGCGCGACCTGCCGCCTCGATGCCGACCCGGAAGATATCGGTCGGTTCGTGGTCGGTGGTGGTCGCGTCGAGCACCGCGTGCTCGCGTGGGCCCAGCGCCGAGACGCGTTCGGCGAAGGCGGTATTCGCCTCGAACGCGTGCCACAGCGCGAGCACGGTCTCGCGCATGGCGATCGGCACCAGCGGGCCGAGGCCGTCCGCGCGGAAGTGGCCGGTGTTGGGGATGCCGTCGCTGTCGGTCCAGGTGATCCGGTGCGTCGCACTGGTCACCTGGTAGGGACGGCACGGCCGCATGAACCGCTCCAGATACAGCCGCTGGGAGTAGGTGAGATGACTGTTCGGCTCGGTATGCAGTGCGGTGCAGGTGTATTCGAAACGGCGGCGGTCGGGCAACGGTACCGGCGTGCGGAACAGCCCGGGCTGGGCCAGACCCGCCAGCACCCGGGACGCGGCCCTACGGTCGTAGCGCGGGGTGTCCATGGTTATGTGACCTCCTCGGCAATCGTCATGACGCACTTGGTGAACCGGTCGATCTCGTCGGCGGTGTTGTAGATGTGCGTGCTGACCCGGACCGAGTCGTCGTGGCCCGCGGGGCTCTCCTCGGGCGCGACGGTGCAGTGCAGGCCGGTCCGGACCAGGAAACCCAATTCGCTCAGCACGAACCCGAGGTCCGCCGCCGAGATCCCGTCCAGCGTGAACGAGACGATGCCGTAACCGACCGGGTCCGGCGCGTAGGCGGGGCCCGGCCGGAACTCGAGCCCGTGGATCGGCCGCAGCCCCTCGATGAGGCGCAGGGTCAGCATGCGGTTGTGCGCGGCGATGGCGGCCACGTCGAGCGATTCGAGCACCTCGAGCGCGCTGCCGAGCGCGAGGATGCCGGGAATGTTCTGCGTGCCGCCCTCCAGCAGCGCCGGCATCGCCGCGGGCACCAGGCCTGCCTCGCTCACCCGTACCCCGGAATTGCCGCCGGGCAGAAACGGCACCAGCCGATCGTGGACCCGCCTGCGGCAGTACAGGATTCCGGTTCCCGGCGTGCCGAACATCTTGTGCGCGGCGAAGATCGCGAAATCGGCGTCGAGCTCGGTCACGTCCACCGGTAGATGTCCGCCGCTCTGGCTGCAGTCGAAGCACAGCAGGATCTCGGGGTCGAGCCGGCCGCGCAGTTCTTCCAGGGTGGTCAGCCCGCCGTACACGTGATGCAGATGGCTGGTGGTGATCAACCGGGTGCGCGGGCCGACCTTGGCCAGGATGTCGGTGGTGTCGGCGGCGCCCGCCGCGGTCACCCGGTACGGCACCAGCTCCAGCCGCCGCCCGAACCGGGCGAGCAGACCGCGCAGGTGATGCCACGGATGCACATTGGACGCGTGATCATTTGGGCTGTAGAGGATCTCGTCGCCGTCCTCGAGCACCGCCAGGCCCCAGGACAGCGCCACGGCGTTGAGCGCGGCCGTCGCCCCGCCGGTGAAGACCACCTCGTCGGCGTGCGCGGCACCGATGAAGGCGGCCGCGCGCTGCCGGATGCGGGTGATCCGCCCGCTCAGGCTGGTGGCCCACGGATAGGTGCCGCGACCGGCGTTGGCGGTGCGGGAGCTGTGATAGTGGTTGATCACGTCGATGACCGGCCGCGGCTTCTGCGTGGTGGCCGCGCTGTCCAGATACACCTCGGTGGATTCGGCCAGCGCCGGGAAGAGCTTGCGGACCGCGGCCTGCGCGGGCGCAGCGGAGGACCGCTCAGCCGGTGGTCGCACGACATGCGACCGCGAGGCGTGGGATCGCAACGTGACGCTCCCTCCGAAAAAGCGCTGAGCCGGATGCGCTGGGACGCCCCCAACGATACGCACTTTTCCTGAGGTCTCGAAGGTTTCTCGTGGGCAATGCCTTTCACGCCACCGGTTTCCGGCTAGTCTGGGGGTCATGGCTTTGACCTTGAAAGAGCGTCAAGAGTTCCTCGCCCAGCCGCATATCGCGGCGTTGTCGGTGGCCGCGGGCCCCGATCGCGGCCCACTGACCGTGCCCGTCTGGTATCAGTACGCACCCGGCGGCGAGCCGTGGCTGCTCACCGGGGCGGATTCACAGAAGCTGAGCGCCATCAACGCGGCCGGGCGGTTCACCCTGATGGTGCAGCGCACCGAGCCGAGCGTGCGCTACGTGACGGTGGAGGGGCCGGTCGCCAAGATCACCCCGATCACCGACGCGCTGCACCTCGAGATGGTCGAGCGCTATCTGAGCGGCGACGCGGTCGACGCGTACCTGAAGCAGGCCGCGGACTTCGGCGAACAGGTCGTGGTCTACCTGCGACCCGAGCACTGGCTGTCCAAGGACCTCGGCAGCATCTAGGGTCAGTACTTGCCCTGCAGGTACTCGACGAGGTGCTGGCGCTCGGTGGCCAGTTCCGAGATCGCGCTCTTCACCACGTCGCCGATGCTGACGATGCCGACCAGCCTGCCCTCGCCGACCACCGGCAGATGCCGAATCCGGTGTTCGGTCATGGTGTTTCGCAGGCTGTCCACCTCGTCGTCGGGACCGCAGGTGCGCACGTCGGTGGTCATGATGTCGGCGACCGCCGTGTCCAGTAGCTCGGCGCCGCGCGCGTGCAGCGTGCGCACCACGTCGCGTTCGGAGACGATGCCGACGATCCCGTCACCGTCGGGCGTCACCACCACCGCGCCGATATTGTGCTCGGCCAGCGTGGCCAGCAGGCTCCGTACCGTCGTGTCGGGTGCGACCGTGGCCACGTCGCATCCTTTTCTACGCAAGATCTCGGCTATTCGCATGCTTCACCATCCAGACGTCCGCGCGGCAGTTTCAGGATCCCAAGTCGAGGTCCCGGTGGCCAGCACGAATCCGTTACGGGTCACGCCGGGTCACAGGCGACGGGTGACGCTGCGGTCCAGATCGCGGGCGAGCAGCGCGATCGCGGCCTGCGAAATCCCCGCGGAGGTGGCCAGATCGATCGAGGTGAGCTGGGCGATCCGGCGCAGCCGATAGTCGACGGTGTTCGGGTGCACGTACAGCTGACGTGCGGTGAGCTGCCGGTTCATATCGTTGCCGAGGTAGGCGCGCATGGTCTCGAACAGCTCGGGGTGGGCGTCGAGCGGGGCGAGCACGGTGGCGATGCGCCGGGTGGCCGGACCGCCGCGGGTGAGCTGATACTCCACCGCGAGGTCGGCCATCTGATAAAGGCCAGGGGGCTTGCCACCGACCCGCACCAGATTGAGCAATTCGTGGGCCTGGTCGGCGGATTCGGGCACCTCGTCGGTGTCGCTGGCGACGACGGTCGCGGTGAGCGGCACCTCGGCCGCCTCGGCCAGTCGCGCCAATGTCTCTGCGGTCATGGTGGTTTCGCCGTCCTCGCCGATCGGGACCAGCATGGTGCCGCCCTTGGTGCTGAGCAGCGCCAGCGCGCGGGAGGCGAACACGGTCGCCAGCGCGGATTGCAGCCTGCGGAGCTTGCGCCGGGCTGCGACATGCGCGTCGACCCGCGGGTCGCGCTCGTCGGCGTGTTCCGAAAGTGACAGCGCGACAACCTGATACGCGTCGGCGATCGGGATGCCGGCCTGCCGGGCGAGGGCGGAGCTGCCGCGCCCGCTGAGCAGCGCGGAGGCCAGCGTCTGCGTGGCGGTCTGGTGCTCCTTGGCGACGAGATGCTGTTCCTCGACGTAGGCGTCGGCCACCGCGGCGGTGACCGCCTCGAGCAGCTCCAGCATGAGATCGCTGGCGACGAGCAGTTCGCGCACGTCGTCGGCCTTCGCGGGCGCGGTGACCAGACCGAACGCGATGCGCACGCCCTCGTGATAGCCGCGCAGAATGGTGCTGAGCGGCACGCCTTCCCGCGCCCACTGGGTGGCCGCCTCGCGGACCTCGCCGAGCCGTTCGTCGCCGGGCACGGCCCGGCGATCGAACATTTCCGCGACCAGGCCGAGGCAGCTGCGGGTGAGTTTCGTGACGTCCCCGCGTAATTGCTCGCCGGGCAGGGTGCGACACGGGGCCATACAGGTGGCGAAATATCCCACCATTCGCGAAGCAACCCGGTCGGTATTTTGTAGCGGCATCGAGGCCGGCCGGCCGCCGATTTCGAGCGCTGTGTCGGACGAATCAGCGGAAAGATCCAGCGCGGAGAAGGTCATTCGGGTCGCTCCATTGCCACGTCGGGCGGAAAAGAACGGGTGCCCGAATCGTTCGGCTCACTATACGAAAGGGTGCTGCGCGTGGTGGCTTATCGATGAGATCTATTGGGAGCCTACGACATTATCGAGTCGTCTGGTCATGACCTGGCACAGTGCACAAGACATTTGGCAGTCACGACGCTACTCTGGCGGAAATTGATCGGGCTGCTACTCGTCGTCCAGGCCGGCGGAAAGGTATGCGGCGGCAGCGAGCCACTGCCGGCATTGCGGGCCGTGGACTTCGTGGGCCGACAGAATGTCACGCGCCAGTCGATAGGTGAGGCCCGGTGGTTCGACACCGCAGTCGGACACCGGGAACTCCGGTGCAGGACATTGCCGCGGCAGCTCGACGCCGGTGCCGCCGATGACGGCGACCCGGCGGGGAGTCCGGAATGGCTGGCTCATTCGACCGCCCCTCGCGTGTGGCATGTGGGGAGGTTGCTGTGTAGGCGCCGCCGGCTCGAACTCCCTGCGTACCTCCCCGATATGGCACCGAGTCTAGGCCGCCGTCGCTTACAGATGCAAGTACATCTGCACAGACGCCGCCGATGAACATGGGGGAACGAGGCGGAAAACGTCTTCGCGACGAGCTGTCGCGAACCTCGGGGGCATATCGGGCGAATGGGCCGACGCGATAGCTGCTCGATGGCGCCGGCGCGCAGACGCCCGGAGGCCGTGGCGTCCATCGGTTGTTCCGCACGGTTCCGGGCAGCCGACCCGGCGCGGCGGGTCGATGGTGGGCCTGACGCGGGACTTTGCGGGGATGAGGTCGCGCGATCGGGTTGTCCTCTATATAGGTCGACACCTCGGACCGGTTCGCGCCGCACCGTGACTCGATTGGTCACGGAACGGTCTTCGCCGCTCGTTCGGTAGCTCCGGATGTGCCTCGGACCGGAGGTGGCCGAAGCGGGGGCGGTGGGCCGACGATGGCTCCGCCGGGCGGGTGCGGCGCCCTGGCACGCGCCTGGCGGCGCCTCGGAATGGTCGATTCGCGCCCTTGGCGTGCATGTCCCATGGGTTCCATCCGTGTTGCGACTGTTAGGGATTCGTGCAGGTCAAGCGGGTGCGCGCCGGGCCGCGCGGTTCGTACCGCCGGGTCGAAACAGGCTTGCCTCAGATCTCGGACCGAGTGGTCCGAATTAGTAGAGGCGCAGCGGCGAACATCGTGCTATCGTCCAAACTGTTGGTGCAAATGCAAGAACGTTTGAGAGTGCAGATGCACGAACCGATTTGCAACAACTGGCGATACTGAGGAGTGGGGAACATGTCGGATACAGCCATGAACAAGGTCATCGGAACCTGGCGTAAGAGCTCGTTCAGCAACCCCAGCGGTAACTGCGTCGAGGTCGCCGAGGCGACCAACGGCCAGGTCGCAGTGCGTAACTCGCGTGATCCGGAGAGCGGTACGCTCTTCTACACCCGTCCGGAGATCGACGCGTTCGTCCGCGGCGCGAAGGCGGGGGAGTTCGACTATTTGACGAGCTGAGCGGTAGCATTAGCGATCGGTGCGGTGTGTTTCGCGACAGGTGGTTGTGACATGCTGCGGGCAACCTCGAGTATCGGAGACGAACTCAATGATCGCTGAACCCAATGACGATGGTCAGGTCGATGCCGTTGTCGCAGAACGAGGCCCGACGGTGCTACGCATCGCATTGGGTGGTCAGCTGCGCAAGCTCCGGGAGAGCAAGAACATCACCCGCGAGGCCGCCGGCGATGCGATCCGTGGCTCGCACGCGAAGATCAGCCGTCTCGAGTTGGGCCGCACCGGTTTCAAGGAACGCGATATCCGGGATCTGCTGACCCTCTACGGCGTCACCGACGCCGAGGAGCGCCAGCGGTTCCTCGAGTTGGCCAGGCAGGCGAACGAGCCCGGATGGTGGCATCGCTACAGCGACCTGCTGCCCCAGTGGTTCGGTACTTACCTGGGCCTCGAACAAGCCGCGAGCAAGATCCGCACGTACGAAGCGCATCTTGTTCCGGGACTCCTGCAAACACCCGAATACGCCAGGGCAGTGGTGGCGCTCGGGTATGAGGACGCCGACACCGATCGGCGGGTTCAGGTTCGGCAACGCAGGCAGGAAATCCTGCACCGGGCCGATCCGCCGGTCGTGTGGGCGGTGATCGATGAAGCAGCGCTGCACCGGCCCGTCGGTGGGCCGCGCGTGCAACGCGAACAGCTCGAGCACCTGATCGAACTGGCCAAGCTGCCCAATGTCACCGTCCAGGTGCTGCCCTATTCCGCAGGCGAACACGCCGCGGCGGGTAGCTCGTTCAGCATTCTGCGCTTCGCCGAGGCCGAACTGCCCGACATCGTGTACCTGGAACATCTGACCAGCGCGCTGTACCTGGACCGCAGGCAGGATCTGGCGTTGTACCTGTCGGTGATGGACCGGCTGAGCGTGCAGGCCGAGCGGCCGGAGAAGTCGATGGAGATCCTCGCCGGTTACGCCGCAGAACTATGAGCCACCCCGCGACGGGGTTTCCAGAACGCCACGCACCGCCACGAGGACGGGCGTGGTTTTCCGGTTTTCAGACCCTTTGTCGCGGTAGCGGACGGGTGTCGAGCACGGCGCGAGTGTTGTCACGTGACGATCCATGGCCGGCCTCCACTTTCACAGTCGGCCCCGGCTGTTCGGTTCGGGTGCCGCCGGATTCGGCGCGCGCGCCGAACGACGCAGCGCCCGCACCGAGGGTGTCGGTGCGAGCGCCGGTACGTGGTTCGGCACGAGCGAGGGGTTACTCGGTCCGAACTGGGTCGGACGGCTCGGCGGCACTACCTGCCGTAAGGCCTTGCGCCGCAAGCCCTGTGCCCGAGGGTGAATCATCGCCAGTGGAGCAAGATGGCTCAGGGCTTGCGGGACAAGGCATTTCGGCATGCGTGGCGCGCCGAGCCGCCCGGTGGAGCTACTGCCGGATGAAGCTGGACGCGATCCGCCAGAACGTCGCAGGCTGCATGGTGTGGAAATCCCAGTCGTCGACGACATCGTGCGCGGTGGTGACGATCCGGTCGATATCGAAATCGTGCCGGGTGGCCGCGCCGGTGGACTCGACGGCGTCGATGACGAACGCGACGGCGGTCTCCCGGGAGTATGCGCTGTTCCTGTGGCCGCTCCGGGCCGACGGTGTGCTCATCATTTCTGTACCGTTCGCTGGCTGGTCGACCAGTGCGACATCGGCTATGCCGAACCGGACGCCGGAAAGTGGTTGGTTCATTCGAACGCCCCTGACGTTTGGCGGCAGCGGACCCACGGCGACTTCGGCCTTCGGCTCGCCCATGCGGCCTCCCCTGGTTGTCCCCTGTAAAGCGTTGCGGGACTGAGTTTAGGTCGCTGTACCTTTCATATGCAAGTACATCTGCACGATCGATTTGCAAGCGCACGTGCATGATTAGCGTCTGAAAGTTTGCTGAAGCGGCGGTTACGCGGAATTCATCAGCTCGCGCCGAAAACGACATCGGTGCTGTAGTCGATCTGCGTGCCGGGCTCGACGAAACGATCGGCCGCGGCGCGCATGGCCAGGAAATGCTCGGTGAAACGGTGCGCCTCGGCGGCTTCGTCGTCGGTGTAGAGCTGGTAGAGGAAGAAGCGGTGCGGGTCGAGGCGGTCGGCGCAGACGTCGAAGCGCAGGCAGCCCGGCTCGTCGCGGACCGACGACACGGCACTGCGCGAGATGGCGTCGAGGAAGTCGGCGCGGGCGCCCTCCCGGATCTTCATGGACACGATGCGGCTGAACACAGTTCCTCTCCTATCGAGAACGTCGACTGCAACGTCAATCGGTAAGGGCGGCACCACCGTTCGTGCCCCCGGCGAGTGCGGCCACCGCGCGGTCAACTGGTGTGTTGCCCGCGACGAGTTCGAGCGTCGCGCCCGCGGTGTGGGTCGCAGGCAGCAACGCGGCGATGACCTGCGCGACATCGGCTCTGGGGACATCGCCCCGGGGAACCGGGGGTCCGGTCAGCGTGACCAATCCGTTACCGGCGGTGTCGACGAGGCGCCCCGGGCGCAGGATGGTCCACGCCAAATCGCGCCCGCGCAGGTCTTCCTCGGCCTGTGTCTTCGCGTCGATATAGGCGGCCCAGACGTCGTCGGTGCCGGTCGCGGGCGGTTGGCCGGCGCCCATACTGGAGATCTGCACGAAGCGCCGGGCGCCGGCGCGTTCGGCGGTCTCGGCGAGCCGGACCGAGCCGTCCCGGTCCACCGAGTACTTGCGGGCCGCGCTGCTGCCCGGCCCGGCGCCCGCGGCGAAAACCGCTGCGTCCGAACCGTTCACGACAGCCAGCAGGTCGTCCGGCGTGGCCTGCTCCAGGTCGAGCAGGACGGGTTCGGCACCGGTCGCGATGATGTCGTCGGCCTGGTCCGGCTTGCGGATCAGGGCTGCGACCTGGTCGCCTCGGCTGGTGAGCAGCTGGGCGAGCAACAGGGCGATCTTGCCGTGCCCCCCTGCGATGACAACGCGCATGCCTACGTCCTTTCGGTAGCGAGCGGTCCGCCTCAACGTTCGGGGCCGCCCGGGTTGCACTGGGCGTCGACGGTGGCCTGATAGCCGACCGCCGGGCGCCACGGTTCCAAATTCCAGCTGGGCTTGTCCGGCTGGATCAGGCGGGCCCAGATCCAATGGCAGCGGAACTGGTCGTCCATTCCGGGAGTACCCGCTTCGGGCGAGCGGGTAAGCACCTCGCGCCAAGCCCGGCCCTCGGCGTCGGCGGCTGTGGTCTTGCGTCCGGCGTCGGTGGGGAAGACGAGCAGCCGAGCACCGTCGATGGTGTCGGTCCACGTGAGTCGGTCGATCAGCGGCAGCCCGGCATAGGGATCGACGGTCGGCGTCGCGGCGGCCGTGCGGGGCGGGCTCGGCGTGCCGGCGGGGGGAGTCGTTGTGGCGGTAGGCGATATCGCGGCCGGGTCGTCGGAGCCGCAGCCTGCGAGCACCGGCAGCAGTGCGCCGCACAGAAGCACGAGAGCACGGGCCCGACGTGCCGAGTCGCTGTGACGGTGGACGCGAACCGACCGGTCCGGGCACTCCATTCGGGCTCCTTCCGCGTCGGCGCCGGGTGCCGTCGCGTCCGTGGATCTGACCACCTGAGCCTAGCGACCACCCGGTACCTTCGACAGTCGCCGACCTCGAGGCCCCGCTCAGGCCACTGATTGTGGTGGCTTGCCGTCGGTCGGCCGGGTGGGGATAGTCGGTCGATGATGTGTACACGGATCATGGCTGGGGCGGTTGGAGTCGTGGTCTCGGTGGCGGTCGCGCTGGCAACGCCGGCGACGGCGGGGGCAGGCGAGGCACCGGGAACGGTGACGCAGCTGGCGGAACTCACCGGGCGATTTCGAGTGGACGGCGCGGCGACCGCGCAACGGCTGACCTATTGGTCGCGCGGACCGCGCGGACCGATGGAGAGCACCGGGGTGGTCTACCTGCCACCGGGACCGACGCCGCCGGGCGGCTGGCCGATCGTCGCCTACGCGCACGGCACCACGGGTATCGCCGATCAGTGCGCGTTCACCCTGGAACCCCGGCCCTATTATCTCGACACGCTGTACCCCGAGCTGCTGCGTGCCGGCTACGCGGTGGTGATCACGGATTACGTCGGGCTCGGCACGCCCGGCACGCATCCTTACTTGGACGGACCGTCGCAGGCGCGCAGCGTGATCGATGCGGTCCGCGCCGCGAAAACGATCCGGCCGGAGCTCGGCGCCAAATGGGCGACGCTCGGCCAATCGCAGGGTGCGCAGGCGGCGCTGTTCACCGCCGCGCTCGCGCCGGCCGACGCGCCGGAACTGCAGCTGCGCGGTGCCGCGGCCACCGGGCCGCCGTCGAATCTCGAGCTGGCGATCGCCATCGCGGGACCGTGGATTCCGCGCCTGCCGTTGGAGAAGACGCCCGCCTATGTGGCGATGCTGCTGGCCGGATTGCGGGCCAGCGCACCGGAACTCGACGTCGACAGCTATCTGACACCGACCGGTCTGGCGGCTTTGCGGGTGGTGGAGACCGAATGCATCACCGACGCCAACGCGCGGCTGGCCGAGGTGCCGATCGGGGCGATGCTGGCCAAGCCGCTCGACGATCCGGCGCTGTGGTCCGCCGCCCGGGCCATGTTGCAGATTCCGACCTCGGGCTATACCGTCCCGCTGTTCATCGGCCAGGGTCTGACCGATATGGAAGTGCCCGCGCCGCTGACCGCGAAGCTGATCGCCGAGCTGTATCTGTCCGGCACCGACCTGGAGACCCACGTCTATCCCGGCGACCATCTCGGCGCGGCCCGGACCTCGCTGCCCGACTCGCTGGCGTTCCTGCATCGCGTCCTCGATCCGGCCTGACGATTCGCATCGGGTGCAACGACCGCTCGAGTTCGCGCTCGAGCGCGGTCGTTGCGTGTTTCGATGTTCGGAATTCACGGAAGAATGAGGAATAAGTGCACGCGATGCACGGATGCGCACCGTGCTGATGTGCAGAATATGTTGAGAATGGCGAATTTCCGGCCGTTTCGTTGCGGAAGATATTCAGTGCCACAGGGATCGGCAGGGGAGTCGGCGTAATCCGGGACGTACCTTGCCGTCCACGGTGACGGTGAGTCCGGCATGCAGGGCGGCCGAGGTGAACTCCCAGGCTTCGGTGTTGCTCGCGGCGTATTCGAGAATCAGCGCGTCCTCGGGGGTCGGGCCGTCGAAGTAGACGGTGACCCGCCGAGTCGGCGCCTCCTCGACGTGCGAGTCGTACGCGAGTCTGTGTGCAGTGCCGTCCATGCCACCGTCTCCTTTTCCGCCGGCCGGTAACCGCTCCGGTAAGTGTGAAGGTAAGGGGGACACCATGGCTTAGAACATGTTCCGTCTTGTTGGCTGGACATGTCACAGGGACGCTAGGGGTCGATGGGGCTGCGTCACGAGCGAATGCGCCGCCACGTCACAGACCGGTCGCTCCAAACTTGTGAATTCTCAACACGATCTCCGCAGCCGGTGCCGCTCGACGGAGAAATTGTCGAGGATGATCACAACGTTGGACCATTCGAGAGGTACCGATCGATGAGCCAGGCCCCACGTTCGGCGGGGGGAGCGTCCCGCACCCGACTCGGCCGCGCATTCGGCGCCATGGCGGCCGGTGTGATGTTGGTGGCGACCATGGCGGGAGTGGGCCACAGCGCACCGCTCTATCCGGCCCCCGATCCCGATCCCTTCTACGCGACACCGTCGGATATCGCGGACCGGCAGCCGGGCGACGTGCTCGCCACCAAGCCGATGCCGCCGCTGCCGATCTTCCCCGACACCACGGTGACCCTGGTGCGGTTCCGTTCCACCAGTTCCGAGGGCAAGCCCATCGCCGCGACCACCACCGTGCTCACGCCGCGTGCCCACATGCCGGACGGGCCGCTGCTTTCCTTCCAGCACATCATCAACGGGCTCGGCGCCGAGTGCTCGGTGTCCAAGGTCCTCTACACCGGCGACCCGAACCTGGTCGTGCGGGAGGCGCCGGGCTGGAATGTGCTGCTGCAGCGCGGCTGGACGGTCGCGCTGCCGGACCATCTCGGCCCGAACTTCGCCTACGGCGCCGCGAAACTCGGCGGGCAGATCACCCTGGACGGCATCCGCGCGGTCAAACAGGTCGCCGAACTCGGTGTGCGGCACAGCAAGACCGCGATGGTCGGCTACTCCGGCGGTGGCATGGCCACCGCGTGGGCGGCCGCGCTGGCGCCGAGGTACGCGCCGGAGCTCGAGTTGGCCGGCGCCGCGATGGGCGGCGTGCCGATGAACCTGGTCAAGATGCTCGAAGCGCTCGGACTCAGCTCGCATCCGGTGTTCGGACTGGCACTGGCGGCCGGTCTGGGGTTGGAACGCGAATACCCCGACCGCTTTCCGCTCAGTGATCAGCTGAACGAGCGGGGTCTCGCGGCTCGCGCGCAGATCGCGAACAGTTGCACCAACGACATCTTGGCAGCGGGTGCCGGTCGCGGCGCGCTCGATTTCGCGAAGACCACCTCGATGATCAACGACAGCACCGCGCGCGGCGTGGTCGAGGAGAACAGCCTGGAACTCTACGACGGCGTGCCGAAAACACCGGTGTTCGAGTGGCATTCGCCGATCGACGGCCTGATTCCGGTGGACGCGGTGGTGAACACCGATCGGCGCTGGTGTGCAGCGGGTGCGACCGTGCAGTCCGAGCAGATTCCGGTGCCCGATCACCTGACCGCGGCGGTGCTGGGCATCCCGGCGGCACTGGGTTGGCTGGACGCGCGCTTCCGTGGGGAGCGGGCCCCGAGCAACTGCTGAACGAAACGGGGATCCTCGGCTCGGTTGTTGCGGTTCGGCCACGTGTCTCCTACGACTCGGCCGCTTTGCGGGGATCGCGCGGACCGGGCGGGTTAGCCTGACCATCTGGCCTCGGTAGCAAAGGGGACTTTCCGAGGGCCGAAGGTCGCATCTCCGGGCGCCAGGGTAACCCGATGTTCGCACCCAAAGGCGTGTGCCATGAGATGCTTTTCCGCCATTGCCGTGGCACTGCTGCTGATGTACCCGGCCATGTCGGGGCAGGCGGCCGCCGAGCCGCCGCCTGCCCCACCCGGTCTGCCCGCGTTGCCGTCGCTGCCCGAACTCTTTCCGCAGCTTCTGGACGTGCCGTTGCCGAACGCGCCTGCGCCCCTGCATGAATTGATCGATCAGGTCATTCCGCCACCGCCGATCGCCGCCGCGCCGATCGAACCGTCGCCGGTATGGGAGGCGACCAGTGCGCCGGCGCCGGTGCTCGCGTTGCGAGCCGCGGTGCGGCCGGAGAACGTGGGCGACCCGATCTTCGACGCGTGGCCGGCGAACCTGGCCGACCTTGCGCTCGGCGAGGTCATCGAGGTCAGGGACGTCACGGCGACCACCGCACCCCTGCTGGTGCTGCCGATCCAGCGCGCGCAGCTGCTGAAGTACCGGACCACCGACGCCAACGGCAATCCCTCCTTCGCCACCGCGACCCTCGTGGTGCCCGCCGCAACGTGGCCCGGCCCGGGCCCGCGGCCCGTGGTGGTCAACAACCTGCCGATCGATGCGCTCGGCCGGGTCTGCACTCCCGGATACACACTGGCCCACGGCCTGAACTCGGAAACCAGCGTCACCGATTTCATTCCGCCCACTACCCATATCGCGGCGCTGCGCGGCTATGCGGTGCTCATCCCCGATCACGAGGGTCCGTGGATGGCCTATGCCGAGCCGGTCACCGCAGGCCATGCCGTGCTGGACGCGATCCGCGCGGTGCGTGCGCTGCTGCCGGAAGAGTTCGGCGCCAGCCGGTTCGGCCTCACCGGCTATTCGGGCGGCGCCATCGCGACGCACGGCGCGGTGAAACTGATCGCGGGCTACGCGCCGGAGCTGACCGACCGGATCGTCGGCGCGGCGCTCGGCGGGGTGCCCGCCGACTATGAGATCCTCGCCCGCAGCATGAACGGCAATCTCGCCTCGGCGGTGTTCATGGCCGCGGTGTTCGGGATCGGCCGGGAACGACCGGAAATCCTGACCAGGATGAACAACCTGGCGCAATGGGTGGCGACCTCGCCGCTGAAGAACGCGTGCGGCAGCACCTACGGGGCGATCGGTGTGCTGATGCTGCCGATCGACATCGCCGCGAACATCCCCGATCCGTTGCATTCCGCGCTCGCGACCGAGATCTACCAGGTGACGAGGATGCCCGGGATGCCTTCGGCGACACCGCTCTACATCTACAACGGGGAACAAGAGTTCTGGATCCCCGCCGAGGGGGCGCGCAATCTCTACCGCGAGCAGTGCGCGCTCGGCGTGCCCGCGGTGTATCGGAGCGTGCCGGGGGAGCACATCATCGCGGCCGGGCTCGGCTACCCGGAGGCGATGCACTGGCTGGATCAACGGCTGCAAGGCCTCGACGCACCGAACGAGTGCTGAGCATTTGCCACGGTAGCGGTGGGCTGTCCAGGCCCCTGAACGGTTTTGTTACAGATCACGGCCGCGGCCGCGATGTAAGACGGACGATCCACAACTCACAAGGGCGATCGGGCGGCGTCCGGACCCACCGCCCGCGCTGTGCGACTCGGCCGCGGTTTCGGTAGTGTTGGCCGGTCCGGGCGAGCTAGACGCTTCGGATTCGCGAAAGAGGCACATGAACGACATCACGATCACCGCGTCGGAACAGGCACAGGCCCTGGTGGGCCGCCACTATCGGATGACCGAGCACTACGAGGTGGGGCGCGAGAAGATCCGCGAGTTCGCGCGGGCGGTCCAGGAGCAGCATCCGGCGCACTGGCACGAGGAAGCCGCGGCCGAACTCGGCTACGACGGTCTGCTCGCGCCGATGACCTTCACCTCGATCATGCTGATGTTGATGCAGCGCAAGATGTTCGAGTCCGTACTGACGGCCTACGACATCGGTCAGGTGCTGCAGACCGAGCAGACGATCCAGGTGCATCGGCCGGTCCTGGCGGGCGACCGGCTCGAATGCGTCTCGTACATCGAGTCGTTCCGGCAGTTCGGCGACAAAGACTTCATGGTGACCAGGAACGTGCTCACCAACCAGCACAAGGAACTGCTGCAGACCGCGACCTCGACCGCTGTGGCGCAGACCGGCGTGGCGATCGCCGCCGAACTGCGCACCGCCGTCGACGGCGTCATCATGACCGGTCAGTCCGGGGCCGACCGGCTGGACGCGGCCGCGCGGCGGGCGAGCCTGGGTGAGGAATCCGGCATCGTCGAGTGTTTCGACGAAACGCCCGTGGCCGATCCGCGCGATCGCGCCAGGACCCCGCACACCGTGCCCCGCTTCGAGGACCTCGCGGTGGGCATGGAACTGCCGCCGCGTTCGGTGCTGCTCTCACGCGGTGATCTGGTGAATTACGCAGGCGTGTCCGGGGATTCGAATCCGATCCACTTCAGCGACGAGGTCGCGCGCAGCGCGGGGCTGCCCGACGTGGTGGCGCACGGCCTGCTGACGATGGGACTCGGCGCCGGATACCTCACCTCCTGGCTGGGCGACCCGGCCGCAGTCACCGGATACGGCGTGCGGTTCGCGGGGTTCGCGCCCGTCGCGGCGACCAAGGCGAGCGTGCTCGAATTCCGCGGCAAGATCAAAGATCTCGACGCCGAACGGCGCACGGCAACCGTCGCGCTCACGGCCACGTGTGACGGCCGGAAGCTGTTCGGTCGTGCGACAGCCGACGTCGCACTGCGCTGAGCGGGGCGCGGACGGATCGGGCGCAGATCGAGCACGACTCGCCGTAGTAGCGCCAGGGTCTTCGGTCAGTAGAAACCGACAAGCTTCACATGGCAGACTCGGTGAATGCGTGCTGCGGAAGTACGACAGTCGACCGATACGTCGCGCGCCGGCGCGACGCCGGCGGGCGGACCCACCGTATTGCGCATGGTGCTCGGCGGTCGGCTGCGTAAACTCCGCGAGACGGCCGGTATCAGCCGGGAGGACGCGGGCGAGGCGATCCGCGGTTCGCATTCGAAGATCAGCCGGCTCGAGCTCGGCCGCACCGGCTTCCGTGAGCGGGACCTGATCGATCTGCTGCACCTCTACCAGGTCACCGATCCGGCGGAAATCGACGAATACCTGGAACTCGCGCAGCAGGCGAACGCGTCGGGCTGGTGGCATCGCGACAGTGACTGGTTGCCCAAGTGGTACGACACCTACCTGGGCTTGGAACAGGCTGCGACACTGGTCCGCTCGTACGAACCGCGGGCCGTGCCGGAACTGTTGCAGACACCGGAATACGCGCGTGCGCTGCTCTCGCTGGCGCATTCGGGTGAGCCGCAGGCCGCGATCGAGCGACGGGTCGCGCTGCGCATGGGCCGGCAGGAGATCCTGGACCGCAAGCACCCGCCGCAGCTGTGGGTGGTCGTGGAGGAGGCCGCGCTGCGCCGCCCGATCGGCGGCTCCACGGTGTGGAACGCGCAGATCGAGCACCTGCTGCGCGCGGTGGCCCGGCCGAACGTCACCCTGCAGGTACTGGCCGACCATGTCGGCGGCCCGGCGCTCGCCGAGGGCGCGTTCACCATGCTGCGTTTCGCCGAATCGGATCTGCCCGACATCGTCTATCTGCAGCAGCTCACCAGCGCGCTCTATCTGGAGAAGCAGGTCGACCTGGACGCGTATCGCGCTGTGGCGAACCAACTTTCGGTGCACGCCGCGCCCCCGGAGTACACCGTCGGTCTGTTGGAGGCGTTGCGCAGGCGGCAGCCGCGGATTCTCGATCAGCCCGCCGGTCCGGCCTGATCCACCACCGTCCGCGAAGTATTGTCTCGACGGGACAATAAGGTGGTAAGCTGCGGGTATGAGCGACACCGGTGTCGATCTCGATGGCCGTAGGCTGCGCACCAGGCGCAGCCGGGAAGCGCTGTCGCGTGCCGCGTTCGACCTGCTGAACGAGCGAGGTCTGGGCGCGGTGGCCGTCGAGGACATCGCGGTACGGGCGGGTGTCACCCGGCGCACCTTCAGCCGGCATTTCGCCTCCATCACCGAGGCGGTGCTGGGCGAGGTCGACCAAGACGTGCACCTCTTCAACGAGGCGCTCTGCCGTCGGCCGCTCGGCGAGTCGCCCTTGGCGGCATATCGCAACGCCGTGCACGACTGGTTCGACGCCGAATACGGCGGCGCGCGGTCGGTGCGGCTGGCCAGGCGGTGGACGTTATTCCAGCGATTCGAAGACGAGCCCGAATTGTTTGCCGGATATCAGCGAATCCGGGTCGAGGGTCAGCGAGAATCGGTGCGGATCATCGCCGGACGACTCGGTGTCGACCCGGTGCTCGACCTGCGTCCGGCCGCCGCGGTCGCCGCGGGCGCGGGCTTGTTGATGGCGGCATTGCAGACCTGGGCCGCCGGCGACGATCCGGATCGTTTGCCCGACCTGATCGACGGGTACTTCGACACCCTGGTCGCACTCACCACCGAATTCCGGAACGAGGAGTCACCGTCATGACCACAGGGTCGGTGAATATGTACCGCAGGACCTGCCGCCGCGTCGGGCTGGATCGAAACCCGATGCGCCGCAGAGAAGATCGCGTGCAAACCTTGGTCGCCGCCGGATTGCTGCTGTTGTTCGCGCTGCTCGTGCCGCTGCTGGTGCTGACCGTGGGCGCCACCGTGTATCGCACCGAAACCGCTGCGGTGCAAGCGGAAATCGCCGAACTGCACCGGGTCGAGGCGGTGGTGACCGCGACCGGAAAAGCGCCGCTGTACGCGCCGATCATGCCGGCGAAGGTGTCCTGGACCGACGCCGAAGGGATCGCGCACACCGAGGACTATCAGTCGACCACGGTGGTGGAACCCGGTCAGAACGTGACCATTTGGCTCAACGGCGCCGGCCGCATCGTCGAGCCGCCGTCGGAAACCCAGGCCCTAAGCAAAGCGGTGCTGCTCACCGGCGGCGCCCTCTTCGGCGCGGTGACGGTCCTCGCGGGTTGCTACTTCGGACTGCGTCACCGCCTCGACCGCAAGCGCCTGCGGATGTGGGAAATGGAATGGGCCACAGCCGATCTGCGCTGGGGTAGCCACAGCTGAAGAATAGTGCAGCGTGCCCGCCGACGAGGGTAGGCGTACCTCCGCATCCGCTCCGGCCGTGCGCGGCTGAAGGCGGACTACGTCCGGCAGCGCCCAGTAGGGTGCAGGCGACGGGCCCGCTGCGGTGCCGGGGTTCTATCGCGGCGAACGACGACCGGGCACGAAAATGACACTAGAGGACCGAAGTCCAGCCCGGCGATGCGTGCGACCTTATCCCGGATACTTGATGAACGAAGACTCGGTTATGTTGTGAGACAACACAACCGGGCCATTCCAAGTCACACCGGCATCAGGCTGTGCTTGCGCGGATTCGGCTTCGCCGTGTCCTTCTCCCGCAGCAACCGCAGCGCCTTACGGATCTCCAGGCGCGTCTGCGCCGGTTCGATGACCGCGTCCACGTACCCGCGCTCGGCGGCGATCCAGGGCGTCGCGATGGTCGCGTTGTAGAAGTCGATCATCTGCTCGCGCGCGGCGGCGCGCTGCGCGAGCGGGGTCGCTTCGAGCTGCTTGCGGCCGATGATGCCGACCATGCTCTCCGCGCCCATCACCGCGATGCGTGCCGTCGGCCAGGCGAGGCTGATATCGGCGCCGAGTTGCTTGCAGCCCATCACGGCGTAGCCCCCGCCGTAGGCCTTGCGGGTCACCACCGTCACGATCGGCACGGTCGCTTCGATCACCGCGCGGAAGAACCGTCCGCCGCGCTTGATGACGCCGTTGCGTTCCTCCTCGACGCCGGGCAGCACGCCCGGGGTGTCGACGACGAACACCAGCGGCAGGCCGAAGGCGTCGCACAGCCGGATGAAATGGGTGGCCTTGTCCGAGCACTGCGCGTCCAGCGCGCCGCCGAGCACCTGCGGCTGGTTGGCGATCACCCCGACGCTGCGGCCGTCGACCCTGGCGAAGCCGGTGATCAGGTTCTGCGCGGTGGCCGCGGCCATCTCGTGGAACTCGCCGTCGTCGAACATCCGCAGCAGGACCTCGTGCATGTCGTAGCCGACCTTGTCCGAGTCCGGAATGATCGAGTTCAGTTCCAGGTCGTGCGCGGTGAGTTCCGGCTCCAGGCCCGGGTTCACCAGCGGCGGCTGTTCCAGGCAGCTGGTGGGCAGATAGCTCAGGTAGTTGCGCACCCAGTCGAACGCGGCCTGCTCATCGGGCGCGACGTGGTGCAGCGTGCCGTTCACGGCCTGGACGGCGGCGCCGCCGAGTTCCTCTGCGCTGACCACCTCGCCGGTGACCGCCTTGATCACCTCGGGCCCGGTGACGAACATGTACGACTTCTCCGTCGCCACCAGCACGTCCATGTTGACCGGGCCGTACACCGAACCCGCCGCGCACTTGCCGAGCATGATCGCCACCATCGGCACGTATCCGGACAGCTCCTCCTGACGCCGGCACATCAGCGCGTACCAGGCCAGCGAAGTCACGGCGTCCTGGATGCGGGCGCCGCCGGAGTCGTTGATCGCGACCACGGGGCAGGCCTTCTCGTAGGCGAACTCCATCGCGGCCGCGACCTTGCGGCCGAACATTTCACCGACCGAGCCGCCGTGCACGGTCTGGTCGTGCGCGATCACCACGACGGGTCGTCCGTCGATGGTGCCGCGGCCGGTGACGACGCCGTCGCCGTACATCGCGTTGTTCGCGCCCGGCTGCCGAACCAGCTTGCCCATCTCCACGAAACTGCCCGTGTCGAGCAGCGCGCGCACCCGCTCGCGGGCGCTGGGTATGCCTTTCGCCTTGCGTTTCGCGATGCCGGTCTCGCCCGCGGGTTCCTCGGCCAGCTCCAGGATCCCCCGCAGCTCTTCCAGCTTGTCTCGCGTACCGCTCATGTGTGGTGTAGCCCTTCGAAAACTTTGCCGCGTCGCCGGACGGGGGCGCAGCGCTCGATGGTATCCGTGGACCGTGTCGCTGCACACCTGCCGGTCGTTACCGATGGGACAGTTCACAGGTTTACCCGGCTCCCGCTCCGGTCCGGCGGGCCTCGGTGCGACCTGCGTACTCGGGCGCGAGTTGTGCGAAACACCAGCCGTCGCCGCAGGTTGCGATGAGTGTTCATGACAGCCGCGGCTTCACCTTTTGAAGGCATGCGGCGGGTTCTAGGGTGGGCTCGACGCAGCGCCGGAATGCGCGGTCGGCGCTGCGTCATTCCCTGGTGCCGAGGGGGATCGGGCATCGGCCGGATATCGCGGTGAACGTATTGTGTTGCCGGTCAACAGAAGAAATCCGCACTGAAGCGATCGCTATGTCGAAAATCACTCGCAGGCTTGTGATTTCGCCCAATGGGAGCAGCGAAGGCTGATGACTTACCCGATTCCTCCGGCGTATCCCGATTCGATCACGATCCGTCGCTAGCCTTTGTCAGTCATGACGGCTATGCGGATGAGTTCGGGCACCGAGAGTCTCGCGTCGAAACTGCTGGACTACTTGGCGCAACACAGCGGTGGTGGTCTGCACGGCGACGTCGCGCGGACCACGCGCAACTGTGTGGTGGCGGCGGTGGAGCGGCGGACGCCACGATGGCAGGCGGCGCTGGGCGAACCACCCGAAATCGCGGGCATCGCAACACGATCGGCGCGCGAGGGCGTCGCACTGGAAACGGTGCTCGGCGCCTACCACGACGAAATCCGTTCCGGCCTGGAATTCGTCGCCGCGGGCACCGAGAACGACGAGCTGGTCGCGGGGGCGCAATTGATCTTGCAGGTACTGGAGATGGTCACGCTCACCGCCTCGACCGCCTATGTGGACGAGCATCGGCTGGTCGCCCGCGAACACCAGACCGCTGCACAGACTTTGGTCGCCGCGCTGCTCGGCGGGCACGCACTGGGGGAGCTGGCGGCGCAGACCGGGATCGCGATCGCCGCGCGGTATCAGGTGGTGGCGCTGCACATCCCGGCGCACCCGGACGAGCGAAGACCGGGTGCCGGAACCGTGGCCGCGCGGCGCAAACTGCGCAGGTTGCAGGCGGCGCTGGCCGATCCGCTCGGGTCCCGGGCCTTGCCGCTGCTCTCGGCGGCGGGCGGGACGATCCTGGTTCCGGTCGACGCCCCGCACGCGCGGGTCGGCGCGCCCGCGATGACGGCCGACGTGCTCACCCTGCTGAGCGAGGCCGCCGAGGTGTCGCTGACCGCGGTGGTGGCCGCGGGCGAGACCGCGTGCATCCCCGAATTGGCCGCGCACACCCACGACCTGCTCGACCGGATGCGGGCGGCGGGCCGGCCGCCCGGTCTGTATCGGGTCTGTGAGCCGGTGGTGGCGCCGGATTGTGATGCCGAACAGCCGGGCCGAGTTCCGGTCGTCACCTCCACCAATGATCACGAAATAGGCC
Source organism: Nocardia brasiliensis IFM 10847 (assembly GCF_000710915.1). GTDB lineage: Bacteria > Actinomycetota > Actinomycetes > Mycobacteriales > Mycobacteriaceae > Nocardia > Nocardia brasiliensis_A. The sequence continues at coordinate 6,206 of NZ_BAUA01000116.1, read as the reverse complement.
GTTCGGCCTGATATTTCCGCGTTATCGTCGAAATCGGCGTGCGCACCGCGCCGAGCAGAGGAGTGCGAGTGACCACCGCGTTGACCGATACGGATATTCTCCGCGAACTGGAACCGGTCGCCGAGCGCCTGCTCGATGATCATTTGCGCAAGACCAAGGCGTGGCACCCGCACGACTATGTGCCCTGGGATGATGGGCGGAATTTCGCCGCGCTCGGCGGAATTGATTGGGCGCCCGAGCAATCGAAGCTCACCGCGGTGGCCCGGATCGCGATGGTGACCAACCTGCTCACCGAGGACAATCTGCCCTCCTATCACCGGGAGATCTCGGAATCGTTCTCCCTCGACGGTGTTTGGGGCACCTGGGTGGGGCGCTGGACTGCCGAGGAGAACCGGCACGCGATTGTCATGCGCGACTATTTGGTGGTCACCCGCGCGGTGGACCCGGTGGCGCTGGAGCAGGCCAGGATGGCGCATATGACGACGGGTATCGCGAAACCCGTTAAAGGACCGCAGTTTCTGCGTTCTGTCGCTTATGTGACACTCCAGGAATTGGCCACCAGAATCAGTCACCGGAACACCGGTATCGCGTGCAATGAGCCTGTCGCCGAGCGTATGCTGCAACGTATTGCCGCCGATGAAAACCTGCACATGATCTTTTACCGCAACATCAGCGCCGCGGCACTCGACCTGCTGCCGAACGAGATGCTGCGTGCCGTCACCGATATCGTCACGCGCTTCCAGATGCCGGGTTTGACCCAGCCGAACTTCCGCCGCAACGCCGTCGTGCTCGCCAAACATGGCATCTACGACCTCCGGCAACACCTGGACACCGTGGTACAGCCGGTTTTACGGGCGTGGCGCGTGTTCGAGCGCACCGATTTGTCCGGCGACGGCGAACGCGCACGCGACGAGCTGGCAGCCTACCTCGACGAATTGGCGCAGAAGGCAACGCGATTCGAGGAGCAACGCGACCGAGTAGCGGCAAGACAGGCAGAACGAGCCGCCGCGGCGCAATGAGTACCCGAGGGCCGATCACCGCGGCGGCGATGGTAGCCATCGCCGTGCTGGCCGGTGTGCCCGCGCAGGCGGACGACGTGCCCGGTGTGCCGAGCGCTCCGCCGCCCGCGATCGATCCCGCGATGACCAGGACCGGACTGCTGTCCATCGAGAGCACCGGACCGCAGCGGGACCGCCTGAAGATCGCGTCCGCGGCTATGCGCCGGGTGATCGAGGTGGACGTGTTGCGCGGCACCGGCGCGGCACCGCGCCCGACGCTGTATCTGCTCGACGGCGTCGACGGCGAGACCACCTCGGGCTGGCTCAGCAAGGGCGGCGCGGCGGAGTTCTTCGCGGACAAGCCGGTGGACGTGGTGCTGACCAGCGGCGGTACCGGCAGCATGTACAGCGATTGGGTGCGCCACGACACCGCGCTCGGACTCAATCGGTGGGAGACCTTCCTGACCGAGGAACTGCCGCCGATCGTGGAATCGCTGCTGAAGGCCGACGGACGCCGGGCCATCGCGGGCGTGTCCATGGGCGCGCAGGCGGCGATGATGCTGGCGCAGCGCCATCCGGGTCGCTACCGCGCCGTCGCGGGCATGAGCGGCTGCTATTCCACCGCCGACCCGCTCGGTCACGCGGTCACCACGATCACCGTGGCCTCGCGCGGCGGGAATGTCGAGAACCTCTGGGGGCCACCGACTTCTCCGGAGTGGGCCGCCCACGACAGCCTGCTCGGCGCGTCGGCGCTGCGCGGCACCGCGATCTATCTGTCGGCCGCCACCGGCACGCCGACCGGCGCCGATCTGGTGTCGATCGCGCAGTCGCCGTCGATCGTCGACGCGCTGCGGCTGGCCGGCGGCGGCGCCGCGCTGGAAGCGGGGGCGCGCACCTGCACTGAACGCTTCGCGGGGCGACTGCACGAGCTGAAGATCCCCGCCGTCGTCGAATACGCGCCCGAGGGCATGCACACCTGGCCTGATTTCGAAGCCCAGCTGCCGCGGGCCTGGCGGGTCTTGGCCGAGGCGTTGGCGCTGCCGTCGCCGAAGTGACGGGGAATCACCGCTCGGCGCACGCGTTGAGACTGGTATGACCTCGGCACTTCCCTCCGTCCGGTTCTCCGTCCTGGACCGCTCCCGCGTCCGGCGCGGCCAGAGCCATGCCGCGGCGTTGCGCGACACGATCGAGTTCGCGCGGCTCGCGGAGGAATGGGGCTATCACCGATTCTGGGTGTCGGAGCACCACGGCGTGCCCGGCGTCGCCGGGTCGGCGCCGACGGTGCTGGCCGCGGCCGCCGCGGCGGCGACCGCGCGCATCCGGATCGGCACCGGCGGAGTCATGCTGCCCAACCATCAGCCGTTGATCGTCGCCGAACAGTTCGGCGTGCTGGAATCGCTGTATCCGGGCCGGATCGACATGGGTCTGGGCCGCTCGGTCGGCTTCACCGACGGGGTCCGGCGCGCCCTCGGACACGACAAACGCGACGCCGAGGACTTCGACGCGCAGCTGACCGAATTGCTGGACTACTTCACCCACGGTCGGCACGGCGTGCACGGTTGGCCGGCCGAGGGTCTGCGGGTCCCGGCGTTCCTGCTGGCCACCGGGTCGGGCGCGGAGCGGGCGGCCCGTTTCGGGTTGCCGTTGGTGATCGCGGCGGTCGGCGGGCCGGATCGGATGATCGAGGCGATCGCGCGGTACCGCGACGGATTCCAGGCCACCGCTTGGGGCGTCGAGCCGTATGTCATGGTCTCGGGCTCGGTCGTGATCGCCGATACCACCGAGCAGGCGCGGCGGCTGCTGCTCCCCGAGGCGTGGTCGGCCGCGTACTCGCGCACGCGCGGCGAGTTTCCGGCCTTGATCCCGCCCGCGGAGATCGAGGCGATGAGCATGACCGAGCGGGAACGCCGGATCTTCGAGGAGTCGTCGGCCGGGCACGTGCACGGCACCGAAGACGAGGTCGCCGAACAACTCGAGCAATGGGTGAGCGCCACCGGCGCCGACGAGATCCTGGTACACACCAGCACCTACGATCGCGCGGCGCGCCTGGAGTCGCACCGGCGGCTGGCCCGGGTGGCCGGATTGACCTCCGCGCGAACGGAATCGGCCGCCTGAACACTCAATCCTGTACGGGCAACGCGACTTCGGCGGCCGCATAGCCGAATACCGTGCGGCCGCTGGACCGGGCGTCGATCGCGATGGTGGCACGGCGGCGCCGTGCGTCGACCGCGGTGACCCGGCCGGTGAATTCGATCTCGCAGGTCGCCGCCGGGCCGATCCGTAGATAGTGCGTGTAGTGCGCGAACTGGGCGCGCAGCCGGGTGATCGCGGCCGGTTCGCCGAGACGCGAGCCGACGAAGGCCGCGGCCAAGCCGAGTTTCAGCATGCTCGGTGCGGTGCTCGCGGGCAGCGTGTAGTCCGTGGCCGACGCTGTGCCGGGAGTGTCGGGGGCGCGGTCGCCGACGATCGCGGCGAAGTCCAGGATGTCGTCACGGGAGAGCCGAACCGTCTGTGCGGGCAGCATGGTGCCCACGGTCAGGGTATGGAAGGCATTGTGGCGCAGCTGGAATGGCGTAGTCCGAAGCCGCGTGGGCAGACGACGCCCGGTGCGCCGGGGACGAGGCGCGGACTGCGCACGCGTCCTGATAGCGCGGACCGTCTCGGCCAGGCGCGGTCCGCTCGACCCGGTATGTGCGAGCAGTGCGGTGGAGCCGGTCTGCACCGGCGCGCCGTGCTGGTCGGTGAGCACACTCTTGATCGTCAGGACGTCGTAATCGGCGAACTGGCGAAATGACTCGATCGTAAGGTCGCCGGTCAGCCGATCACCCGCGACCAGCGGCCGCATGGCATCGAACACTTGATCCGCGTGCAGAATTCGGGCCGGTCGACAGTCGGCGAGCGCCGCATCCAGTAATTCGCTCTGGGCATCGCCGAGAATGGCGCAGGCGAATGTCGCGGGGGCGACCAGGCCGGTGAATCCGAGCTCGGCGGCGGCATCGGTACTCCAGTGCGCCGGATGGAAATCCTGGACGGCCCGGGCGAATTCGCGAATCCGGGCGGCATCGACCAGATAGGGCGCCGTCGCCCGGCACCGCTGGTCGGCCGGCGTCCACGTGTTCACCTCGGTCATCGGCCCATACTCGGCTCGCGCGTGGGGAGAGGGCTGCTGGTCGGCAGCTTTTCTGGAGAATTCACGATCCGCGGGCCGCTGTGTTTGGGAAAAGCTCCGGTGCCGGCGAACTGTGCCGTTTACCTAAGCCCGACAACGACATTGGTGAGCTGTCCAGATACCCCGGCGTGAGCTAGGTCGCACTTTCTCCCGGATTTAGCGTTGGCGCAGTTTCCACGCTGTCGAGCGGAATTTCGGCAGCGCGTCCGAGATCTTCTGCTCGAAATAGGAAGGTATGCAATGAAGCGAAGTACCTCAGGCCGTTCGACGCTCGCGGCGGCGGTGATGCTGGGTGTTTCGGTGCTCGTGCTCGGCGTCGGAGGTGTCGGCGCGAACGCCGAACCCACAGCGCAACCGACCGAACAAGAGCTGGCCGATTACATCGCGGCGGGTCGCAAGGCCGCGCCGGTCGCGGACTCGGGCAGTTCATCGGGTTCCGCGTGCAACTCCGGCAGTGGCGCGGGTTCGGGCAACGGTTCCGGCAACTGCTACGGCGGATCGGGCAGCAGTTCGGGGCTCTCGGGTGGATACGCCAGTGACACAGTCGGTTACGGGCCGCCGATGACCTCTTGGCTGGCGGCCTTCGGCTACGGCCTGGCCAATCCCGACGCCGCGCCGCCCGGCGCCAACGACTGGAACTGCAAGCCTACCGCCGCGCATCCGCGCCCGGTCGTGCTGCTGCACGGCACCTGGATGAACGCCTACAACGGCTACGCCTACATGGGCCAGCCGATCAAGGACGCGGGCTTCTGTACCTTCACGTTCAACTACGGCCGCTCCAGCGTGATCCAGGGCGGCGGGCTCGGCGCGGTGCTGCCCGGCGTGATGGGCACCGGCTACATCCAGGATTCGGCCAAGCAGCTCGCCGTCTTCGTCGACCGGGTGCTCGCGGCCACCGGCACCAGCGAGGTCGACATCGTGGCGCACTCGCAGGGCGGCTCGATGGCCAACTGGTACACCAAGTTCGAGGGCGGGGCCGAGAAGACGAAGAATCTGATCACCTACGGCGCCACCCACCACGGCACCTCGCTCGACGGCATCGGCGCGCTCGGCCGGGCGATCAATAACCTCGGCATCGATATCCTCGGCTTCATCGAGATCTTCGTGGGGCACGCGGGTATCCAGCAGACGATCGGCTCGGACTTCGTCAACCAGCTCAATGCCAACGGCGACACCGTGCCCGGCGTGGACTACACGATCGTCGGCACCCGCTACGACGAGGTCACCAACCCGTACCCGCTGACGTTCCTGCAGCCCGGGCCGGGCGCCACGGTGCAGAACATCACCCTGCAGGACGGCTGCGAACAGGACCTTTCGGACCATCTGACGATGATGTATTCGCCGCGCTCCCTGTCCATCGCGCTGCGCGTGCTCGACCCGGTCGGTCATCCGAACCTGGAGTGCACATTCAACCCGTGGGTGGTCGGCGGCGGCGGATCGCTGTAGCTACGCACGGGTGCGCGACCGAGCGGCGATCGCACGCGCCGCTCGGTCTGTACTCGTTGTAGGGGGACTGAACGAGATTCACCGGCCATTGGCCGAGCTGTCGCATCGCCTCCATCGAGCGCTGTTTTGCTCGAAGTCGCGCCGATCCGGTGCGGGCAGGTCCGGGACCACGTGCAGGGGATCCGGGCCCCCGCACCGGATCGTGTTGTTGTGCGGCAGTTCTCGGCAAGGTGTGCAGTGGAAGGCGTGCGATGAGACGAAGGTCCGCCGGTCGGTGGTCGATCGCCGCGGTGTTGACAGGTGTCGCGATGCTCGTGCTCGGGCTTGCGGCCCCGACCGTGCGCGCCGCACCGCCGGAGCCGTCGGTGGCCGCGCGGCTCGCCGAGCTGATCGGTGTGCGCGGGCGGCCCGCGCCGATCGCCGCGTCCGACAGCATCTCCGGCCTGTCCGGTGGATTCGCCAGTGACACCGTCGGTCACGGTCCGCCGCAGCGCGCGTTCCTGGCGGCTTTCGGCTACGGCCTGTTCCATCCGGACGCGGCGCCGCCGGGCAGCAACGACTGGAACTGCCGGCCGACCGCGGCGCATCCGCGT
>NZ_BAUA01000117.1 GCF_000710915.1 Nocardia brasiliensis IFM 10847 | reverse complement strand
TAGAAATCAAATACCGCGCAAGACGATTCACCCGCGCGTCCAACTCGCCGTAGGTGATCGACGCACCGTCCTCGGTGACCAGCGCGACTTCCTTCGGCCCCGCCGCCACGGAGGCGTCGAGCAGCGACACCAGCGTCGCCGCCGTGTCCACCTCGTAGTCGGTCGCGTTGCGGCGCTCGAGGATCTGCGTCCGCTCCGCGTCGTCGAGCAGCGCGATATCGCCGACGGCGGTGCGCGGCGCGGCGATGATCTCGCCGAGCAGTCGCGCGAAGCGATCGACGAAGCCCTGCACCGTGTCCCGGTCGAACATGTCGGTGGCGTAGGTGAAGAACCCGGTGATGCCCTCGGGTTCGCCCGCGTCGCCGTAGCGGTCGGTGGCGATGAGGTGCAGATCGAACTGCGACAGCGCCGTGTCGATGTCGAGACCGGCCACGGTGAGACCCGGCAGTTCCAGCGCCGACTGCGCCAGGTTCTGGAACGACAGGCCCACCTGGAACAGCGGATGCCGCGCGGTGGAGCGGACCGGGTTGAGCACCTCGACCAGCCGCTCGAACGGCACGTCGGCGTTGGCGAACGCCTGGATATCCGTCTCCCGTTGCCGCGCCAGCAGTTCGGTGAACGGCTCGCCCGCGTCGATCCGGCTGCGGAACACCAGCGTGTTGACGAACATGCCGATCAAGTCGTCGAGGGCGGCTTCACCACGACCCGCCATCGGGGTGCCGATGGCGATGTCGTCGGTGCCCGAGAGCCGGGCCAGCAGCACCGCCAGCGCGGTGTGCACGACCATGAACAGCGTCGCGCCCTCGGTACGGGCCAGCTCGATCAACGCCTGATGGGTCTCGGCGTCGACCCGCAACTCGACCTTGCCACCGGCGAAGGACTGCACCGCGGGGCGCGGCCGGTCCGACGGCAGATCCAGCTGGTCCGGCAGCTCCGCGAGCGCGTCGCGCCAGTACGAGACCTGCTTGGCCGCCAGCGATTCCGTGTCGTCTTCGCTACCGAGCAGCTCGCGCTGCCAGATGCTGTAGTCCGCGTACTGGACCTCGAGCGGCGCCCAGTTCGGCGCCTCGCCCGCGGAGCGCGCGGTATAGGCGATCATCAGGTCGCGGGTCAGCGGGCCGACCGACGAACCGTCACCGGAGATGTGGTGGATCACCATCGCCAAGACGTACTCGACCTCGGCGGCGTCCGGCGCCGCCGATCCCGCGTTCTCCCCGGCGATCTGGAACAGCGCGACCTTCATCGGCACCTCGGTGGTGACGTCGAAGATCGTCGAAGTCAGTGCCACCACGGCGGATTCGATATCCGCGGGCGGCACCACCCGAACCTCGAGCCGCGGCACGGCCTGGGCCGGCGGCAGGATCACCTGCACCGGACCGCTGTCGGTCTGCGGGTAGATGGTGCGCAGGATCTCGTGCCTGCTCACCAGGTCCGCGATCGCGGCGCGCAGCGCGGCCACATCCAGCGCGCCGGTGAGCCGCACCGCGATCGGCACGTTGTAGGCCGCCGACTGGGTGTCGAACCGGTTCAGGAACCACATGCGCTGCTGCGCGAGCGAGAGCGGAATGTGTTCCGGCCGTGGACCAGCGGTGAGCGCCTTGCGCCCACCGGCGTCCGCGTGCTGCTCGACCCGCACGGCGAGCGCCGCGACGGTCGAGGCTTCGAACAGCAGACGCACCGGCACCCGGGTGTTCAACGCCTCACCGAGGCGCGCGGCGACCTGCGTGGCCAGCAGCGAGTTACCGCCCCAGGCGAAGAAGTCGTCGTCGAGGCCGAGCCGCTTGGATTCCGCCCCTTCCCGATCCGAGATCCGCAGCACGTCCGCGAAGGTGTTCGCGACGATCTGCTCGATCGGCGTGACCGGCGCGCGGAAGACCGCCTTCTCGAAGGTGGGCTCCGGCAACGCCTTCCGGTCGAGCTTGCCGTTCGCGTTCAGCGGCAGCGCGGCGAGCTCGATGAGCACCGACGGCACCATGTACGACGGCAGTTCCGCCGCCAGCGCCGACTGCAGCTGCCGCTTGTCGAGCTGACCCGCCCGCGGCACCACATAGGCGACCAGGCGATCACCGATGCTCGGATCGGTGTGCGCGAGCACGGCGGCGGCCGTGATGGTGGGCTGACGCAGCAGCGCGGCCTCGATCTCGCCGAGCTCGATGCGGAAGCCGCGGATCTTCACCTGGAAGTCGGTGCGGCCCCGGTAATCCAGTTCCCCGGAGCTGTTCCACGCCACCAGGTCGCCGGTGCGGTACATGCGCGCACCCGGCGCACCGAACGGGTCGGCGACGAACCGGTCGGCGGTGAGGTCCGGCTTGCCGAAGTAGCCGCGCGCCAATTGCGCACCGGCCAGGTACAACTCGCCGGAGACCCCCGCAGGCACCGGCCGCAGCCTGGTGTCCAGCACGTAGACCCGGCTGTTCCATTCCGGCGCACCGATGGACACCGCGAGCTGATCGGCGTCGGTGACCAGGTGGCTGGTGATGGACACCGCGGCCTCGGTGGGACCGTACAAGTTATACAGCGGCACGGAGTGCCCCGTTGGGTGGGCCAGCTCGGCGGGGTTGTCGCGGCGGAACCGCTGTGCGGTGGTCGCGGGCAGCGCCTCGCCGATGGCGAGCACCCGACGCAGCGAATGCGTCAGGCGGCCACCGGATTCGGTGAGCAGCGCGTCCAGCATCGACGGCACCACGTGCAGGGTGGTGACCATCGTGGACCGCATCAGCTCGTTCAAGTAGGCCGGATCACGGTGGCCGTCGGCCGCCGAGATCACCAGGCGGCCACCGCACACCGCGGCGGTCCAGAACTCCCAGACCGAGAGGTCGAAGGTGGCCGCGGTCTTCAGCAGGATCGCGTCGTCCGCGCCGAGGCCGAAGGTCGCGGTCTCCCACTGCAACTGGTTGACGATCGCCGCGTGCGGCACGGCGACGCCCTTGGGCTGACCGGTCGAGCCGGAGGTGAAGATCACGTACGCGGTGTGGGCCGGGACCAACGTGGCGCGACGCTCGGCCGCGGTCACCGGATCGGCCGCGAACGCCGTCAGGTCGAGCACGTCGAGCTGCACGATATCGGCCGCGGCGGTGCGGAACCCGTCCCGGCCGGTGGTCAGCACGCAGACCGGTGCCGCGGTACCGAGGATGTAATCGGTCCGCTCGGCAGGCTGGTCCGGATCGATCGGCACATACGCCGCACCGGCTTTCGCGACCGCGTACATCGCGACCACCAGGTCGGTGGAGCGGCGGATGGCCAGCGCGACCCGGTCCTCCGGGCCGACGCCACGCTGGATCAGGTAGCGCGCCAGGCGGTTCACCCGCGCGTCGAGGGCGGCATAGGTGAGTTCCTGCTGACCGGTCGGATCGTCGGCGACGATCGCGACCGCCTTCGGGGTGGCCGCGACCGTGGCATCGAGCAGCGAGACCAGCGTCGCGTCCGGATCGACCGCGTGCGCGGTGTCGTTCCAGTCGGCGAGGATGCGGGTGCTCTCCTCGGCCGCCAGCAGGTCGATCTCGCCGACCGGCACGGTGGCGTCGGCGACGACCGCGTCGAGGACCCGGACGAACCGGTCGGCGAAGCCCTGCACGGTCGCCTCGTCGAACAGGTCGATGGCGTAACCGAATTCGGTCACGATCTCGGCCGGCGTACCGTCCTCGGCGTACCGGTCGTACAGCGTGACGTGCAGGTCGGTCTTGGCCAGCTGCGAGTCGAAGTTGACCGCGCTCACCGACAGTCCCGGCAGTTCGAACGTGGTCTCGGCCAGGTTCTGGAACGAAAGACCCACCTGGAACAGCGGGTTGCGCGCGGTGGAGCGCACCGGGTTGAGCACCTCGACCAGCCGCTCGAACGGCACGTCCGCGTTCGCGAAGGCCTCGAGGTCGCGTTCCTTCACATCGGCGAGCAGGTCGGCGAAGCGGTCGCCCGGCGCCACCTTGGTGCGGAACACCAGGGTGTTGACGAACATGCCGATCAGGTCGTCGAGTTCGCGTTCGCCACGGCCCGCGATCGGGGTGCCGACCGCGATGTCGTCGGTGCCGGACAGGCGCGAGAGCAGCACCGCCAGCGCCGCGTGCACCACCATGAACAGCGACGCGTTGTTCGCCCGCGCCAGCTCGTGCAGGCGCGCGTGCCGCTGCGGCGAGATCTCGAAGCGAATCGCCTTGCCCTGGAACGACTGCGCGGGCGGGCGCGGCCGGTCGGCGGGCAGCTCCAGCTGATCGGGCAGCGCGTCCAGCGCGGTCTTCCAGTAGGCGACCTGCTGTGCGGCCAGCGATTCCGGGTCCTCCTCGGACCCGAGCACCGCGCGCTGCCACAGCGCGTAGTCGGCATACTGCACCGGCAGCGGCTGCCACTGCGGCACCTCGCCCTGCACCCGGGCCACGTAGGCGGCCATCACGTCACGCGCCAGCGGGCCCATCGACGAGCCGTCGGCGGCCACGTGGTGCACGGTGAAGGCGAGCACGTGCTCGTCCGGGCTGATCCGGAACAGCGCCACCGCGAGCGGCACCTCGACGGTGACGTCGAAGGTGGTCAGCGCGAAACCGATGACGGCGCCGAGCAGTGCGGACTCGGTGACGTCGACGGGGGTGAGCGCGGCCGGGGACGACGCCACCGGACCGATCACCTGATGCGGACCGTCGGCCGAGCGCGGGTAGGTGGTGCGCAGCACCTCGTGCCGCGCGAACACGTCGCCGATCGCCTGCTCCAGCGCGGCCACGTCGAGCGTGCCCGAAAGCCGGACGGCCAGCGGGATGTTGTCCACCGCCGAAGTGGCCGTGTCGAACTGGTTGAGGAACCAGTAGCGCTGCTGGGCCGGCGAGAGCGGAATGCGCGCGGGTCGTTCCCCGGTCTCCAGCTTGGGCCGCTGCCTGCCCGAACCCGCGTTGCGCTCCACCCGGGCCGCCAAGGCGACCACGGTCGAGGCCTCGAACAGATCCCGCACGGCCAGTTGGGTATCCAGCGCGGCACCCAGCCGCGCGGTGACCTGAGTGGCCAGCAGCGAGTTGCCGCCGAGGGCGAAGAAGTCGTCGTCCAGGCCGACCCGGGCGACACCGAGCACGTCGCCGAAGGTGCCCGCGACGATCTCCTCGATCGGCGTCGACGGCGCGCGGAACACCTTGGCCTCGAACACCGGCGCGGGCAGCGCCTTGCGATCGAGCTTGCCGGAGGCGTTCAACGGGAACGCGTCGAGCACCACGAAAGCCGACGGCACCATGTACGCGGGCAGCTCACTCGCGAGTTCGCTGCGCACGCCCTCGATATCGATGACCTGACCCGCGGTCGGCACCACATAGCCGACGAGCTGATCGCCGAGGCGATCGTCGGACCGCACCAACACCACCGCCTGCGCGACGGATTCCAGTGCGGTGAGCGCCGACTCGATCTCGCCCAGCTCGATCCGCAGACCGCGCAGCTTCACCTGGAAGTCGGTGCGGCCCAAGTACTGCAGCTCACCGTCCGCAGTCCAGGAGACCAGGTCGCCGGTGCGATACATGCGCTCGCCGTCCGCGCCGAACGGGTTGGCCACGAAGCGATCCGCGGTCAGTTCCGGTCGGGCGACGTAGCCGCGCGCCAATTGCGCACCGGCCAAGTACAACTCACCGGCGACACCGACAGGCACCGGGTGCAGCCGCGAATCAAGTACGTACACCTGGGTGTTGAACACCGGCGCGCCGATCGGCACGGACACGGTGTCGGCCTCGGTCACCTCGTGGAAGGTGACGTCGACCGCGGCCTCGGTCGGGCCGTACAGGTTGTGCAGGCGAGCGCCGGTCAGCTCCTGCATCCGCTGCGCGGTGGCCGCGGGCAGGGCCTCACCGGAGGCGAAAACGTGGACCAGGCTGGTGCATTCGTCGGCCCGCTGTTCGGCGACGAACACCGCGAGCATGGAAGGCACGAAGTGCGCCGTGGTGACCGCCTCGGCGGTGATCACCTCGACCAGGTAGCCGGGGTCGCGGTGCCCGTCCGGCTTCGCCACCACCAGGCGCGCGCCGATCTGCAAGGGCCAGAAGAACTCCCACACCGACACGTCGAAGGTGGCGGGCGTCTTCTGCAACACCACGTCGGTGCTGCGCAGACCGTATTCGGCCTGCATCCAGACCAGGCGGTTGACGATCGCGGCGTGGTTCACCGCGACACCCTTGGGGCGGCCGGTGGAGCCGGAGGTGAAGATCACGTACGCGGTATTCGACGGCCGCAGCGGCGCGACCCGATCCGCGTCGGTGACCGGCGCGTCCGAGTAGTCGCTCACCGTGACCTGATCGAGTTCGATGGTGCGGGTGCTACCCGCGTCGAAACCGTCCCGAGCGGTGGTCAACACGCACACGGGCTGTGCGGTGTCGAGCACGTAACGGGTGCGATCGGCCGGGTGATCCGGATCCAGCGGCACGTACGCACCGCCCGCGACGCTCACCGCGTACATGCCGACGACCAGGTCGATCGACCGGCGCATGCCGAGCGCCACCAGCGCATCCGGCCCCACACCGAGCGAAATCAGATGACGGGCAAGGCGATGCACCCGCGCGGCGAACTCGGCATAGGACAGAGTCGTCCCCTCGAAGCTCACCGCGGCGGCGTCGGGCGTGCGGGCGACCTGCGCCTCGAACATCGACACCAGGGTCGCCGTCTCGTCCACCGGATGGGTGGTGTCGTTCCAGCGCGCCACGACCTGTGCGTGCTCGGCCGCATCCAGCAGCTCGATATCGCCGATCGGCACCGCCGGATCCGCGACCACGGCCGTCAGCAGCCGGACCAGCCGGTCCGCGACGCTCGCGATCGTGGCCGCGTCGAACATGTCGGTCGCATAGGCGAATTCGCCGGTCATGCCGTCGGCGGCGCCCTCGGCGTCGATCCGATCGGTGAGGCTGAGGTGCAGATCGAACTTCGCGGTCACCACGTCGAGCGGCACGCCCGCGACCTCGAGACCGGGCAGCTCGAACGATGCCTCGCCGGTGTTCTGGAACGACAACATCACCTGGAACAGCGGGTGCCGCGCCTGCGAGCGAGCCGGATTCAGGATCTCGACCAGCCGTTCGAACGGCAGATCCGCGTGCCCGAAGGCCGCGAGATCGCCTTCCTTGGTGCGCGCCACCAGGTTCGCGAAGGGCTCGGCCGGATCGACGGCGCTGCGCAGCACGAGCGTGTTGACGAACATGCCGATCGCGTCGTCCAGCACGGCCTCACCACGACCGGCGACCACGGTGCCGATGGCGATGTCGTCGCTGCCGGACAGCCGCGCGAGCAGCGCGGCGAACGCGGCGTGCACCACCATGAAGAGGCTGGCGCCGTGCGCCCTGGCGAGCGCGTTCAGTTCGTGCTGCAGGCGCGCGTCGAGCGAGAACTCGTACACGCCACCGCGGTTCGAGGCCACCGCGGGCCGGGACCGATCCGCGGGCAGGTCGAGCTGATCGGGCAGCCCGGCCAATCCGGCGGACCAGTAGGCGACCTGCTGGGCGATCAGCGAGGTCGGGTCGTCCTCCGAACCGAGGGTTTCCCGTTGCCAGAGTGCGTAATCCGCGTACTGCACCGGCAGCGGCGCCCAGGACGGCGCCTCGCCGCGCGAACGCGCCACGTAGGCCACCATCACGTCGCGGGCCAGCGGTCGCACCGACCAGCCGTCACCGGAGATGTGGTGCACGACGAACACCAGGACGTGGGTGTCGGGCTGCGAACCGTCCATCGAGCCGGCCACCCGGAACAGCGCGGCCCGCACCGGCACCTCGGTGGTGACGTCGAAGCCGGTCAGCACCAATTCGGCGACCCGGTCCTGGATTTCGGTCTCGGACACCTCGATCGGGGTGAGGTCGACGGCGTCCTGCCCGGCGGGCAGCACCACCTGCACGCCTTGGCCGTCCGCGGTTTCCGGGTAGACCGTGCGCAGCACCTCGTGCCGGTCCACCACGTCGGCGACGGCCTGGCGCAGCGCGTCGGTGTCCAGCGTGCCGGTGAGCCGGACCGCCAGCGGGATGTTGTTGACCGCCGAGTCCGTGTCGAACCGGTTGAGGAACCACATCCGCTGCTGAGCCAGCGAGAGCGGGATGCGCGACGGGCGCGGGCCCGCAACGAGTTCCCGGCGACGGCCGCTGCCCTGGTGCGCCTCCATCCGCGCGGCCAGCGCGGCCACGGTGGGCGCCTCGAACAGCATCCGCACCGGGACACGGGTGTCCAGCGCCGCACCGAGGCGGGCGACCACCTGGGTGGCGATGAGCGAGTTGCCGCCCAGGTCGAAGAAGTCGTCGTCCAGACCGACGGCGCGTTCACCCTCGGCGGGCACCAGGCCGAGCACGTCGGCGAAGGTGTTGGCCACGATCTCTTCGATCGGGGTGGACGGCGCGCGGAATTCCCTGGCCTCGAAGGCGGGTTCGGGCAGTGCGCGCCGATCCAGCTTGCCGTTCGGGCTCAACGGCATCGCGTCGAGCACGACGATCGCGGCGGGCACCATGTACGACGGCAGTTGCGCGGACAGGTGCGCGCGCAGGTCGGCGATGTCGACCGTACCGCCGGCCACCGGCACCACATAGCCGACCAGCTGGTCACCGGTGTGCGCGTCCGAGCGCACCAGCGCGACCGACTGCGCCACCGAATCGTGTGCGGTGAGCGCGGTTTCGATCTCGCCGAGCTCGATCCGCAGACCCCGCAGCTTCACCTGAAAGTCGGTGCGGCCGATGTACTCGATGGCCCCGGTGTAATCCCGGGTGACCAGGTCGCCGGTGCGGTACATGCGCTCGCCGTCCGCGCCGAACGGGTTGGCCACGAACCGATCCGAGGTCAGATCGGCCCGGCCGTAGTAGCCGCGCGCCAGCTGCGCGCCCGCGAGATACAGCTCGCCCGCGACACCGGCGGGGACCGGATGCAACCGGCCGTCGAGCACGTACGCCTGGGCGTTCCACACCGGAAGACCGATGGGGACAGCGCCTTCGACGTCGTCGGCCACCGGGCCGTGCGTGGCGTGCACGGTGAACTCGGTCGGTCCGTAGAGGTTGTAGAGCGCCGCCGAGCTGACCCGGCGCATGGCCTCCACCGCGTCGGCGGTGAATGCCTCACCGGCGACGAACAACGTCCGCAGCGACGCCAATGCCGCGCTGCCGCCGGTCGCGTCGACGTTGCCGGCGAACACGGTGAGCATCGACGGCACGAACGAGGTCATGGTGACCTGCTCGGCCGCGATCACGTCCGCGAGGTACTGCGGGTCGCGATGCCCGTCCGGCGCGGCGACCACGAGGCGGCCACCGGTGGTCAGCGGCCCGAACAGCTCCCACACCGACACGTCGAAGGTGGCGGGTGTCTTGAACAGCACGATGTCGTCCGCGCCGATGCCGTATTCGCCGGTGATCCAGCGGATCTGGTTGACGACCGCGGCGTGCGGCACCGCGACGCCCTTCGGCCGGCCGGTCGAACCGGAGGTGAAGATCACATACGCCGGGTGCTGCGGACGCAGCGGCGCGATCCGCTCCGCGTCGGTGATCGGCGCGTCCGAGTACGCCGACAGATCGAGGGTGTCGATCATCAGTGTCGCGCGGCCCGCGGCGTCGAACTCGTCACGCGAGGTGGTGAGGACACAGACCGGATCGGCCGAATCGAGCACATAGTTCACCCGTTCGGCGGGCTGGTCGAGGTCGAGCGGTACGTAGCCGCCGCCCGCCGCCTGCACCGCGTACGCGGCGACCACCAGGTCCACCGAGCGGCGCAGGCCGAGCGCGACCAGGCTCTCCGGCCCGACACCGTCCTCGATCAGCTTGCGCGCCAACCGGTTTACGCGCGCAGCGAATTCGGCATACGTGAGTGTCGCGGAGCGACTCGATGAGGGGTGGTGGTCGGGCGAGGTGCTGGCGGCGGCCGGGTCCACCACCGCGATCGCGTCCGGGGTGGCCGCGGCCTGGGCCGCGAACTCGGCGACCAGCGTGCTGGGCGCGCCGAGCTCACGCGCGGTGTCGTTCCAGCCGCGCAGTGCCTGCTCGGTCTCCTGCTCGTCCAGCAGCGCGATATCGCCGATGGGCCGATCCGGTTCGGTGGCAAGCGCTTTCAGCAACCGGTTGAACCGCTGACCGAACTCCGCGATCGTGTCCGGATCGAAAAGATCGGTGGCGTAGATCAATTCGGCGCTGATCCCGGCCGGCGCGGCGCTCGCGCCGTGCGTCGGCTGAGCGGCGTTGTTCTCCGACAGCGTCAGTTGCAGATCGAACTTGGCCACATCGATCGGCAGTTCGACGCCGCTGACGGTCAGGCCGGGCAGTTCCAGGCTGTTCTGGCCGAGGTTCTGGAACGACAGCATCACCTGGAACAGCGGGTGCCGCGCCTGCGAACGCACCGGGTTGAGGATCTCGACCAGCCGCTCGAACGGCAGGTCCGCGTGCCCGAAGGCGGCGATGTCCGCCGCGCGCACCGCGCGCAGCAGATCGGTGAAGGTCGCCCCGTGGTCGATCGGGGTCCGCAGCACCAGGGTGTTGACGAACATGCCGATCAGATCGTCGAGCGCGCGCTCGCCGCGGCCCGCGATCGGGGTGCCGATGGCGATATCGTCCTCGCCCGACAGCCGCGAGAGCAGCACCGCCAGCGCGGTGTGCGTGACCATGAACAGCGTGGCGCCCCTGGTGCGGGCGAGTTCGGTGAGCCGCCCGTGGGTTTCGGGGTCGATCGCGAAGGCGTGGGTCGCGCCGCGACCGGAGGCCACCGCGGGCCGCGGCCGGTCGGCGGGCAGGTCCAGCTGCTCGGGCAGCCCGCGCAACGTGTCGGACCAGTACGAGATCTGCTGGGCGATCACCGATTCCGGGTCGTCCTCGGCGCCGAGCACCGTGCGCTGCCACAGCGCGAAGTCGGCGTACTGGACTTCCAGCGGCCGCCACGCGGGTTCGCCGCCCTCGACGCGAGCGCCGTAGGCGGTCATCACGTCCCGGGTCAGCGGGCCCATCGAGAAACCGTCGGCCGAGATGTGGTGCACCACGATGGCCAGCACGTGCTCGGTCGGGCTGATCTCGAACAGCCTGGCGCGGAACGGCACCTGGCTGGTGACGTCGAACGCGGTCAGCACCAGTTCCGAAAGCCGCAGCGGCAGTTCGGCCTCGGTGACCTCGAACGGCGCGAGGTCGGGGATCACCTTGGCGGTGGGCACGGTCCGCTGGTACGCGGCGCCGTCCACCTCCGGGTAGTAGGTGCGCAGCGACTCGTGGCGGGCCAGCACGTCGGCCACCGCGATCTGCAGCGCTTGCCGGTCGAGCAGACCGGACAGCCGCACCGCGGCCGGGATGTTGTCCACCGCCGATTCCGGATCGAACCGGTTGAGGAACCACATGCGCTGCTGGGCCAGCGAGAGCGGCACCAGCTCGGGCCGCTGCTGCGGCTCCAGCGCCGCCCGCGCACCGGCACCGGCGTGGGTCTCCGCGCGGGCGGCGAGCGCGACCACGGTGGACGCCTCGAACAGTTCGCGCACCCCGAGGTCGGTGTCCAGCGCGGCGGACAGTCGCGCCGCGACCTGGGTGGCGGTCAGTGAGTTGCCACCGAGGGAGAAGAAGTCGTCGTCCAGGCCGACCCGCTCCAGGCCGAGCACCTCGGCGTAGGTGGCGGCGACGATCTCCTCCACCGGCGTGGTCGGCGCGCGGAACACCGCGGCCTCGAACACCGGGGCGGGCAACGCCTTTCGATCCAGCTTGCCGGAGGCGTTGAGCGGGAACTCGTCGAGCACGATCACCACGGACGGCACCATGTACGCGGGCAGCCGCTCCGCCAGATCCTCGCGCAGCAGCTCGATGTCCACCCGGACATTCGGCGCGGCAATGACATACGCCACGAGCTGATCGCCGATGTGCTGATCGCCGCGGACCACGACGACCGCCTGCGCGACCTCGTCCAGCGCGGTCAGCGCGGCCTCGATCTCACCCAGCTCGATCCGCAGGCCGCGCAGCTTCACCTGGAAGTCGGTACGGCCCAGGTACTCCAGCTCACCATTGGCTGTCCAAGCAACCAAGTCACCCGTGCGGTACATCCGCTCCCCCGCCGCACCGTACGGGTCGGCGACGAACCGGTCACTGGTCAGATCCGGGCGCGCGACATAGCCGCGCGCCAGCTGGGCGCCCGCGAGATAGAGCTCACCCGCGACACCCACCGGAACCGGCCGCAGCCGCGAATCCAGCACGTACACCTGGGTGTTGAACACCGGTGCGCCGATCGGGACGGTGTCGGTATCGGTGTCGATCACCTCGTGGAAGGTGACGTCGACCGCGGCTTCGGTCGGGCCGTACAGGTTGTGCAGCGCCGCACCGGTCAGCTCGCGCAGACGGTGGGCGGGCTTGGGCGGCAACGCCTCACCGGAGGCGAACACCAGGCGCAGCGAATCGCACCGCGCCGCGGCCCCGTCCGCGACGAACACCGCGAGCATCGACGGCACGAAGTGGGTGACGGTGATCCGCTCGGCGCTGATCACCTCGGCCAGGTAGGCCGGATCCCGGTGCCCGTCGGGCTTGGCGACCACCAGCCGGGCGCCGATCTGCAAGGGCCAGAAGAACTCCCACACCGACACGTCGAAGGTGGCGGGCGTCTTCTGCAGCACCGCGTCGGCGGTGTTCAGCTGGTAGGCGCTCTGCATCCACACCAGGCGGTTCACGATCGCGGCGTGTGCGACGCCGACGCCCTTGGGGCGTCCGGTGGAACCGGAGGTGAAGATCACATACGCGGTGTTCGACGGCCGCAGCGGCGACCAGCGATCCGCGTCGGTGACCGGATCCTCGGACAACCCGCTCAGATCGAGCAGGTCGATGCGCACCTGGGCGGTGTCGATCTCCAGATCGCCGCCGGAGGTGAGCACGCAGACCGGATCGGCCGTCGCCAGAATGTATTCCGTGCGCTCGGCGGGGTGATCGGGGTCCAGCGGCACGTACGCGCCACCGGCCACCGCGACGGCATACATGCCGACGACCAGATCGACCGAGCGCCGCATGCCGAGCGCCACATACGATTCCGCGCCGACGCCGCGGGCGATCAGCCAGCGGGCGAGCTGATTGACCCGGGCCGCGAACTCCTCGTAGGACAGACTTGTCCCCTCGAAGGTGAGCGCGGTCGCCTCGGGCGTCCGTTCGGCCTGCGCGTAGAACATCGAGACCAGCGTCGCGTCCGCGTCCACCGGGTGCGCGGTGTCGTTCCAGCCGGCCACCACGAGCTGACGTTCCACGTTGTCGAGTAGCTCGATATCGCCAACGGGCACAGCGGGTTCGGTGGTGATCGCGGTCAGCACCCGGAGCAGGCGATCGGCGATCCGGCGCACGGTCTGCTCGTCGAACAGATCGCGCAGATATCCGGCGCGCACCCGCAGCTTCGAGTCCAGCTGCGCGATGAGCGTCAGGGGGTAGTGCGTCGCGTCGGCCGCGTCGAGCCCGATCACGGCCATGCCGTCGATATCGGCGGCCTGCTCCCGGATGCCGTCGGCGTCGACCGGGTAGGACTCGAAAACCACCAGGGTGTCGAACAATCCGCCGATGCCCGCGGCGGACTGGATGTCCGCGAGGCCGACGTAGTGGTGATCGAGCAGGTCCGCCTGCTCGCCCTGGGTTCTGGTCAGCAGCTGCTGCGCGGACTCGGCCGGGTCGAAGCGCACCCGCACCGGCACGGTGTTGATGAACAGGCCGACCATCGATTCCACGCCGGTCAGCCCGGCCGGGCGGCCGGACACCGTGGTGCCGAACAGCACGTCGTCGCGGCCGGTCATCCGGCCGATCAGGATGCCCCACGCGGTCTGCAGCACCGTGTTCGGCGTGACGCCCAGCGATGCGGCCAGTGTGGTGAGCCGCGCGGTGGCCGGCTCGTCCAGCTCGAAGAAGTACTCGCCGGAGAGCGAGGTGATCTCGCGGCCGGCGTCGGGGCGGGCCAGCAGGGTCGGCTCGCTGACCCCGCGCAGGGCGTCCGCCCATACCGCGACCGAAGCCGAATGATCCTGCTGCGCCGTCCATTCCAGGAAGTTGCGGTAGGAGCGCACCGCGGGCAGCACGCCACTGTCCGCGTGTGCGGCGTAGAGCACCAGCAGGTCCTGCATGAGCAGCGGCATGGACCAGCCGTCGAGCAGGATGTGATGGTTCGACACCACGAACTGCCAGCGGTCGCGCGCGACCTGGATCAGCGTGAAGCGGATCAGCGGCGGCTCGGTGAGGTCGAAGCGCTTGGTCCGGTCCGCCACGATGATGTCGGCGCCCGTGCCTGCCTCGATTCGATCGTGCTCGGCCCAGGCGACCCGCACGCTGTCCAGCACCACCTGCACCGGGCTGCCGTCGCGATCGGTGACGAAGGCGGTGCGCAGGTTCTCGTAGCGATCCACCAGTGCCTGTGCGGCCGAACGCAATCGGGCCGCGTCCACCCGGCCGGTGAGGGTCAGCACCGCCTGCGCGGTGTAGACGTCCACCGAGCCGACGGCCAGTCTGGCGTGGAACAGCAGACCGGCCTGCAGCGCCGAGAGCGGCCAGATATCGGCCAGGTTCGGGAAGCGGCGCTCCCAGCCGTCGATATCGCCCTGGGTACTGCGTACCAGCGCGAAGTCCGATGGCGTGTGCCCGCCCGCGCCGGTCGAATTGGCGTGCCGGGCAACCGCTTCCAGCGCGGTGGTCCACAGCTCGCCGAACTCGCGCACGGCCGCGGCGCTCAGCAGGGTCGA
Organism: Nocardia brasiliensis IFM 10847; assembly: GCF_000710915.1. GTDB lineage: Bacteria > Actinomycetota > Actinomycetes > Mycobacteriales > Mycobacteriaceae > Nocardia > Nocardia brasiliensis_A. The sequence continues at coordinate 48,957 of NZ_BAUA01000117.1, read as the reverse complement.
CGGGTAGCCGATGTTCGCGGTCAGCTTGTCGCCGACCACGATCGCGTTGACGTCCAGCGGCGCCATCGCGGGCATGTCGGCGTCATAGGCGCCGCCCAGCGCGCCCAATTCGGCGGCGGGCACCCAGCCGAAGCCGCGCAGCGACTCGGGCACGTCGCCCTCGATGACGCGGCCCAGGTAGTTGAAGCTGACCTGGCCCGGCAGTTCCGCGGGCAACGAGCTCGCGGTCTCCGGGTTCAGGTAGCGCAGCAGGCCGTAGCCGACGCCCTTGTCCGGCACCGCGAGCAGCTGCTCCTTGACCGCCTTGACGGCCTGGCCGAGCGCGGGCCCACCGGCCAGCGCGGCATCGATGTCGATGCCGGACAGGTCGAAGCGGACCGGGAAGATCGCGGTGAACCAGCCGACCGTGCGGGACAGGTCGGCCCCGGGCACGATGTCCTCTTCGCGGCCGTGGCCTTCCAAGCGGATCAGCAGCGAGTCGTCGCCACGGGTACCCGCCCGGCGAGCCCGCCATTTCGCGGTCGCCAGCGCCAGCGCGGTGAGCAGGCCGTCGTTCACGCCGCCGTGGAACAGGGCAGGCACCTTGGTCAGCAGGGCCTTGGTGACCTCCGCGGATACCTCGACCTGAACCTTCTCGATGACGCCGGAGGTGTCGATCGCCGGGTCCATCGGCCGTTCGGTGAGCAGCGGATCGGCGGCGTCGACCACCGAGCGCCAGTGCTCGAGCTCGGCGACCCGCTGCGGGTTGCGGGCTTCGCGTTCGAGCGCGTGCGCCCAGGCCCGCATGGAGGTGGCGGGCGCGACCAGTTCCGGCGTCTGCCCCGCGGTGCGCTGCCCCCAGGCCGCGACGAAGTCCGGCACCAGGATGCGCCAGGAGACACCGTCGACGACGAGGTGATGGCCGACGACGATCAGCCGTCCGGCTCGTTCGCCACTGGTCGGCTCCAGCCACACGAACCGGATGACCACGCCCGCGGCCGGATCCAACCGGTCCAGCGAGGCATCCAGCGCCGCCGACGCGATATCGAGCAGTGCGGCGTCGTCGATGTCCGCGTCGAAGGTGGCGTGGTCGATCAGCGCGTCCACGTCGACCGTGCCGGGCGCGGCGGTTTCGACGATCCAGTCCGCGCCGTCGCGGCGCAGGCTCGCGCGCAGCATGTCGTGGCGGTCGATGACCGCGGCGGCGGTCGCGGCGATGCCCGCGCGGTCGATGCCGACCGGCAGCTCCAGCGCGAGCGTCTGGTTGAACCGGCCGAACGAGCCGCGCCGCTCCGCCATGAAGCGCACGACCGGGGTCAGCGGCATGGTGCCGACCCCGCCGCCGGGCAGCTCGGCGAGCACGACGGCCGCCGCGGCCGCGGTGTCGGCCGTCTCGGCGACCCCGGCCAGTCCGGCCACGGTGCGCTGCTCGAACACGTGCCGCGGGCTGAACACCACGCCGCGGGCCTTGGCCCGCGAGACCAGCTGGATGGAGACGATGCTGTCGCCGCCCAGTGCGAAGAACGAATCGTCGACGCCGACCCGCTCCACGCCGAGCACCTCGGCGAACACCTCGGCGATGGTCTGCTCGACCGGCGTGCGCGGCGCGCGGAACACGACCTCGGTCGCGAACACCGGCTCCGGCAAAGCCTTTCGGTCGAGCTTGCCGACCGGGGTGAGCGGCACGCGATCGATCACCATGATCGACGACGGCACCATGTAGGCGGGCAGGCGATCCTCGACCTGCGCGGTCAACGTCGCGACATCGATCGAACGACCCGGTGCCGCAACGACATACGAAACCAGCGAGGTCGCTCCGGCGGCGTTCTTGTGCCCGAGGGTGACCGCGAAGTCGACGGACTCGTGCGCGGCCAGCGCCGCGTCGATCTCGCCGAGCTCGATGCGGAAACCGCGCACCTTGACCTGGAAGTCGGAACGGCCGACGTACTCGACCTCGCCTGTCCTGGTCCAGCGCACCACGTCGCCGGTGCGGTACATCCGCGCACCCGCGACATACGGGTTCGCCACGAAACGCTCCGCCGAAAGCCCGGCCCGTGCGTGGTAGCCGCGGGCGAGCTGGATGCCCGACAGATAGAGCTCACCTGCGACACCCACCGGAACGGGCCGGAGCTGGGCGTCCAGGATCAACGACTGCATGCCGCGGGTCGGGCCACCGATGGTGACCCGGTCGCCCGGGGTCAGCGCGTCGCTGATGTTGGTCATGATCGTGGTCTCGGTCGGACCGTAACCGTTGTGGAAGCGACGTCCGGAACCGTCCGCCGCGCCGCCCCACTTGGTGACCAGGTCGGCCGGGACCGCCTCGCCGCCCGCCACGATCACCCGCATGCCTGCCAGCGCCGCCGGGTCGAGCGAGGCGAGCACCGACGGGGTGATGAACGCGTGCGTGACCCGCTCGGCGCGGATCAGTTCGGACAGCTCCTCGCCGCCGTACACACCCGGCGGGCAGACCACCAGCGCACCGCCGCGGCCGATCGCGAGCAGGAACTCGAGGATCGAGGCGTCGAAGCTCGGCGACGCGAAATGCAGTGCGCGCGTATCGGAATCGACCGCGTAGCGAGCGTTCTGCTCGTCGCGGAAGTTGGCCAGGCCGGCGTGGGTGACCACGACGCCCTTGGGCACGCCGGTGGAGCCGGAGGTGTAGATGACGTAGGCCGGATGTGCCGGGCTGATCGGACGCACCCGGTCGGCGTCGGTGATCGCGGCCGCGTCGACACCGGACAGGTCCAGTTCGTCGAGCACCAGCCATTCGACCGAATCCGGCAGGTCCGCGCGCACCGACGTGACGGTCAGGCCGACCGGGGAACCCGAATCGGTGACCATGTGCGCGATGCGATCCGCCGGGTAGGTCGGGTCGATCGGCACGAAGGCGGCGCCGGACTTGGCCACGGCCCATTCGGCGAAGTAGGAGTCGTCCGACCGCGGCACCGCGACGGCGACCAGGTCCTCGGTGCCGAGTCCGCGCTCGATCAGCAAGCGCGCCAGGCGGTTCGAGCGTTCGTCGAGCTCACCGTAGGACACACTGCGCCCCTGGAACACGACCGCGGGCGCGGCCGGATCGATAGCGGCCGCCTCGGCGATCAGGTCGGGCAGCGTGCGCGCCGGGGTGGCGGCCGCGCCGAAACGGGCGGTCAGACCGGACCGTTCGGCCGGGTCGAGCACGTCGATCGCGCCGACCGTGATCGACGGATCGGCGGCGATGGCCTCGAGCACCCGCTGCCAGCGCTGGGCGATATCGGCCGCGGTCGACTCGTCGAACAGGTCGGTGGCGTAGGTGAGCGCCAAAGCCATACCCGCCGAACCGGATTCACCGATCTCGGACAGGGTGAACTGCAGATCGAAACGCGCCACACTCTCGTCGAGATCGAGCGCGGAGACCGAAAGGCCCGGCAGTTCCAGCGAAGTGCGGTCCAGGTTCTGGAACGCGAGCATCACCTGGAACAACGGATTACGGGCCTGCGAACGCTGCGGCGCGAGCAGCTCGACGAGCCGCTCGAACGGCACGTCGGCGTTGCCGTACGCGTCCAGGTCGGTGCGCCGCACCTGGTCCACCAGCTCGCTGAACGAGGCGGTGGCGTCCACGCCGGTGCGCAGCACCAAGGTGTTGACGAACATGCCGACCAGGTCGTCGAGGGCCTGCTCGCCACGACCGGCGATCGGGGTGCCGACGGCGATGTCGTCGGTGCCGGACAGGCGCGACAGCAGCACCGCCAGCGCGCTGTGCATCACCATGAACAGCGACGCACCACGTTGGCGCGCAATGTCTTCCAGCGCGCCGACCAGCTCGGCGGGCAGCTCGCGGTGCAGCGTCGCACCGCGCAGCGAGGCGATCGCCGGACGCGGGCGGTCGGCGGGCAGGGTCAGCTCGTCCGGTACGCCGTCGAGCGCGCGCTGCCAGTGCGCCACCTGGCGCGACATCAGCGATTCCGGATCGTCCTCGCCGCCGAGCACTTCGCGCTGCCAGACGGCGAAGTCGGCGTACTGCACCGCCAGCGGCGCCCAGCCGGGCGCGCTGTCCTGGGTGCGGGCCGAGTAGGCGATCATCACGTCCCGGGTCAGCGGGCCGATCGAGAAACCGTCCGCCGCGATGTGGTGCACCACGACGACGAGCACATGCTCGTCCGCACCGGCCCGGTACAGCCGGGTGCGCAGCGGAACCTGTTCGGCCACATCGAATCCGGTAGTGACGAAGTCGGTCACCACCGCGGCCAGCTCGGCCGGATCCACCGGCACCGGGTGCAGGTCGAGCGCGATCTCCTCGGCGGGCACGATCACCTGGACGGGGGTGCCGCCGTGCTCCGGATAGCGGGTGCGCAGCGACTCGTGCCTGCGCACCACGTCGGCCACCGCGAGCCGCAGCGCGGCCACGTCCAGCGCACCGGTCAACCGGATGGCGACCGGCAGGTTGTAGGCCGCCGAGGCGGTGTCGTACTTGTTCAGGAACCACATGCGCTGCTGCGCGTAGGACAGCGGCACCAGTTCGTCGGCGGAACGAGGCCGGGCCACCAGACGGGCGCGCGCGGCGCCGTCGGCGTGCGATTCCACCCGCGCCGCAAGGGCTTCCACGGTGGGCGCCTCGAACAGCGCGCGCACCGCCACGGTGGTGCCGAGCGCGGCGCCGATCCGGGAGACCACCCTGGTGGCGATGAGCGAGTTGCCGCCGAGATCGAAGAAGTCGTCGTCGACACCGACCCGGGGCAGGTCGAGCACCTCGGCGAACACCGCGGCCACGGCCTCCTGCACCGGAGTGACCGGCGCGCGGAAGGCGCGGGCCTGCACCGCGGGCGCGGGCAACGCCCGGCGGTCGAGCTTTCCGTTGACCGTCAACGGAATCCACTCGAGCCGAACCATCGCCGAGGGCACCATGTAGGACGGCAGCCGCTCGGCGGCGCCGTCGCGCACCTGGTCGAGCTGCGGCACCGCGTCGGGCTCGGCGACCACATAGGCCACGATCCGCTGGTCGCCCGGCTGGTCCTCGCGCACGATGACCGCCGCCTGCGCGATGCCCGGCTGGGCCAGGATGGCGGACTCGATCTCGCCGAGTTCGATGCGGAAACCGCGGACCTTCACCTGATCGTCGGCGCGGCCCAGGTATTCGAGCTCACCGAAGCGGTTCCAGCGCGCGAGGTCACCGGAGCGGTACAGCCGCGAGCCGGCCGCGTCGGCGCCGGCCAGCGGGTTCGCCACGAACCGGGTCGCGGTCAGATCGGGACGGCCGAGGTAGCCGCGGGCCAATTGCGGTCCCGCCACATACATTTCGCCCGCGACACCGACCGGGACCGGCCGCAGCCGGTTGTCGAGCACGTAGACCCGCAGGCCCGCGATGGCCCGGCCCACCACGCTGCCGGAGGCGGCCGCGATGGTCGCGGCGTCGAGCGCGCGGTAGGAGACGTGCACCGTGGTCTCGGTGATGCCGTACATGTTGACCAGCAGCGGGCCGTCGGCGGGCGAACTCACCGAGCGACCGTCGGGTCCCGCGCCGTGGCGCGCCACCCAGTCGGCGAGCCTGCGCAGTTCCAGCGCCTCGCCACCGAACACCACGTAGCGCAGGGCGAGCGGCGCGGCGTCGGGCGCCGCGTTGCGATCCGCCTCGGCCAGTTGGTAGAAGGCCGACGGCGTCTGGTTGAGCACCGTGACCCGTTCCGCGCGCAGCAGTTCCAGGAACTGCTCGGGCGAGCGCGAGGTGTAGTAGTCGACCACCACGAGGGTGCCGCCGAACAGCAGCGGACCCCACAGCTCCCACACCGAGAAGTCGAAGGCGTAGGAGTGGAACAGCGTCCACACGTCGTCGGGACCGAAGCCGAAGTCACGATCGGTATTGGCGAACAGCCGCACCACGTTTCGATGCGCGACCGCGACGCCCTTCGGCCGTCCGGTCGAACCCGAGGTGTAGATGACGTAGGCGACGTGATCGGGCGAGAGCGCGGCGTTGCGATCGGCGTCGGTGATCGGCGCGTCGTCGGCGTCCTCGACGTTGCCGGTCTCCACCGCGAAGCCGTCGAGCACCACGCTCGGCAGGTGCGCGGGCACCGTCACCGGCACCGTGGAATCCAGGATCACGCTCGTCGGCTGCGAATCCTCGAGCACGTAGGCGATGCGCTCGGCCGGGTAGGTCGGGTCGACCGGCACGTAACCCGCACCGGTCTTGACCACCGCGACCAGCGCGACGACCAGATCGAGCGAACGCGGCAGGATCACCGCGACCAGCGACTCGGGTCCGGCACCGTCCGCGATCAGCCTGCGCGCCAGCACATTCGCGCGCCGGTCCAGCTCGGCGTAGGTCAGCGTCTCGACCCCGAAGCGGGCCGCCGTGCGGTTCGGATGCGCGGCGACCGCCGCGTCGAACACCGTCACCAGGGTGGTCCCCGGCGCGGTGAACAGACCGCCGTCGGTGCCGGAGGACACCCAGCGCTGCGACACGTCGAGGCGCTCGGCCTCGCCGAGCAGGTCGATATCGCCGACGGCGATCTCGGGATCGTCGGCCACCGCGTGCAGCACCCGCACCAGGCGGTCGGCGAACGCGGCGACCGTCTCGGGATCGAACAGTTCTGTGGCGTAGTTCCAGGACATCGCCAACGCGCCGTCCGCGGTCTCGCCGACGGTCAGCTGCACATCGAACTTCGCGGTCCCCGGGTCGAATTCGACCACGTCGAGATCGAGGCCGGGCAGTGCCACGGTGCCCATGTCGGCCGCCGAGGCGGCCTCGAAGGTCAGCGCCACCTGGAACAGCGGGTGATGCGCCTGCGAACGAGTCGGGCTGATCACATCGACCAACCGCTCGAACGGCACGTCGGCGTTGGCGAACGCGGCCAGATCGGTGCGGCGCACCTGCTCGAGCAGCTCGCTGAACGGCGCGGCCGGATCGACCGCACTGCGCAGCACCAGGGTGTTCACGAACATGCCGACGAGGTCGTCGAGCGCGCGCTCCCCGCGTCCGGCGATCGGCGTACCGATGGCGATATCGCTGCTGTTGGACAGCCTGCCCGCCCACGCGGCCAGCGCGGCGTGCACCACCATGAACAGCGTGACGCCGCGCTTGCGGGCCAGCTCGGCCAGGGCGGTGTGCAGCTCGGCGTCGACCGAGAAGCTATGGGTGCCACCGGCGTTGGAGGCGATCTCCGGACGCGGGCGGTCGGCGGGCAGCTCCAACTGATCGGGCAGATCGCGCAGCTGCTCGACCCAGTAGGCGATCTGCTCGGCCGCGACCGATTCCGGATCGCTCTCCACGCCGAGCACGCCGCGCTGCCACAGCGCGTAGTCGGCGTACTGCACGTCCAACGGCGCCCAGGCGGGCGTTTCCCCGCGGGTGCGCTCGCTGTAGGCGAGCACCACGTCGCGCAGCAGCGGCCGCAGCGAGAATCCGTCGGCGCTGATGTGATGCATGACCAGCACTACGACGTGGTTGCGCTCGTCCAGGCCGAGCAGACTCGCCCGGAACGAGATCTCGCGGGTCACATCGAAGTGCACGCTCGCCAATTCGACGATGCGCGAGGGCAATTCGTCTGCGGTCACCGGTTCCGGCGCCACCGTGAACGACACCTCGGAGACCGGCAGGATCTGCTGGTAGCCGGTGCCTTCCAGCTCCGGGTACACGGTGCGCAGCGCCTCGTGCCTGGCCAGCACGTCGCCGATGGCGGCGTTGAGCGCGTCCAGGTCGAGCTCGCCGGTGAGCCGGATGGCCACCGGGATGTTGTTCACCGCGGTGCGGTTGTCGAACCGGTTGAGGAACCACATCCGCTGCTGGGCCAGCGACAGCGGCACCAGAGCACTGCGCTCCTGCGGCACCAGCGGCGCCCGGCCGCCCTGTCCCGCAGCCGATTCCACGCGCGCGGCGAGCGCGGCGACCTGCGAGGCCTCGAACAGCACGCGCACCGGGATCTGGGTGTCCAGCGCCGCGCCGAGGCGCGCCGCCACCTGGGTGGCGACCAGCGAGTTGCCACCGAGGGAGAAGAAGTCGTCGTCCAGGCCGACCCGCTCCACGCCGAGCACCTCGGCGAAGGTCGTGGCCACGATCTCCTGTACCGGCGTCGCCGGGGCGCGGAACACCGTGGCCGCGAAGGTCGGTTCGGGCAGGGCCTTGCGATCCAGCTTGCCGGACGGGTTCAGCGGGAACTCGTCGAGTTCCACGTAGGCCGTCGGCACCATGTACGCGGGCAACTGCCGGCCGAGCTCACCCTTGATCTCGTCCACGTCGACCGCGCGGTCCGGGTCGGCGACCAGATAGGCCACCAGCTGGTCACCGGTGCGCTCGTCGGTACGCACCAGCACCACCGCCTGCGCGACGGATTCCAGTGCGGTGAGCGCGTTCTCGATCTCGCCGAGCTCGATCCGCAGACCGCGCAGCTTCACCTGGAAGTCGGTGCGGCCCAAGTACTCCAGCTCACCGTCCGCGGTCCAGGAGACCAGGTCGCCGGTGCGGTACATGCGCTCGGCGGTGCCGAACGGATTCGCGATGAACCGCTCGGTGGTCAGGTCCGGGCGGGCCACATAGCCGTGCGCCAACTGCGCGCCGGCCAGGTACAGCTCGCCGGGCACGCCGACCGGAACCGGGCGCAGGCGCGAATCCAGCACGTACACCTGGGTGTTGAACACCGGCGCGCCGATCGGCACCGAGCTGGTGTCGGCCTCGGTCACCTCGTGGAAGGTGACGTCGACCGCGGCCTCGGTCGGGCCGTACAGGTTGTGCAGCCGGGCGCCGGTGAGCGCGCGCAGGCGCTGTGCGGTCACCGCGGGCAACGCCTCACCGGAGGCGAAAACGTTACGCAGGCTGACACATTCGGCCGCCCGCTCCTCGGCGACGAACACCGCGAGCATCGACGGCACGAAGTGCGCCGTGGTGACCCGCTCCTCGATGATCAGACGGGCCAGGTAGGCGGGATCGCGATGGCCGTCCGGCTTGGCGACCACCAGCCGCGCGCCGACCTGCAAGGGCCAGAAGAACTCCCACACCGACACGTCGAAGGTGGCGGGCGTCTTCTGCAACACCACGTCGTAGGCGGCGAGGCCGTATTCGGCGTGCATCCAGACCAGGCGGTTGACGATGGCCGCGTGCGAGACCGCGACGCCCTTGGGCCGGCCGGTCGAGCCCGACGTGAAGATCACATAGGCGGTGTTGGCCGGGCGCAGCGGCTTGTGCCGGTCCGCGTCGGTCAGCGGCGCGTCCGAGAACTCGGACAGGTCCAGCTGATCGATGCGCACCTGCCGCGACGCCGAGGTGGCCAGGTCGGTGCCGGAGGTCAGCACGCACACCGGGCGCGCCGTCTCCAGGATGTAGTCGGTGCGCTCGGCCGGATGATCCGGATCGAGCGGCACGTACGCACCACCCGCCGCGTTCACCGCGTACATGCCGACGACGAGATCGATGGACCGGCGCATGCCGAGGGCCACATACGATTCGGGGCCGACGCCGTTCTGCTTGAGCCAACGCGCCAGGCGGTGCACCCGGGCAGCGAACTCGGCGTAGGACAGACTTGTCCCCTCGAAGGTGACCGCGTCTGCTTCCGGCGCCCGCGCGACCTGGGCTTCGAACAGCGAGACCAGCGTCGCGGCGGCGTCGCCGACCGGCGAGGTCAGTGCCGCGTCCACCGCGAATTCGGTGTCGTTCCACTGCTCGACCACCAGCGCGCGTTCGGCCGCGTCCAGCAGCTCGATATCGCCCACCGCCGCGGTCGGTTCGGCCGCGACACCGCCGAGGACCCGGAGGAAACGCTCGGCGAAGGTGTTGGCGAACACGCCGTCGAAAAGGTCGGTGGCGTAGAGGAGTTCGGCGTCCATCGCCGCCTCGCCGCCCTGGACCTCGCTCAGCGTCAGCTGCAGGTCGAACTTCGCGGTCGGCTGGTCGATGCCCAGCTCGGACACGGTCAGGCCGGGCAACTCCAACGACGCGCGCCCCAGGTTCTGGAACGACAGCATCACCTGGAACAGCGGATGCCGCGCCTGCGAACGGGCCGGGTTGAGTACCTCGACCAACCGCTCGAACGGCACATCCGCGTGCGCGAAGGCTTGCAGATCGCGCTCGCGCACCTGCGCCAGCAGTTCGGCGAAGGGCGCGTCGGTGTCCACCTGCGCGCGCAACACCAGGGTGTTGACGAACATGCCGACCAGGTCGTCGAGGGCCTGCTCGCCACGACCGGCCACCGGGATGCCGATGGCGATGTCGTCGGAACCGGAGAGCCGGGCCAGCAACGCCGCGAACGCGCTGTGCACCACCATGAACAGCGTGGTGCCGTGCTCGTGCGCGACCCGGTTCAGCTCGTCGATCAGCGCGCCCGGCACCCGGAAGCGGTGCGTCCCGGCCTGATACGACGCGACCGCGGGACGCGGTCGCCCGGCCAGCCGCAGTTCGTCGGGCAGCCCGGCCAGCGCGCCGCGCCAGTAGTCGAGCTGTTCGGAGATCAGCGAGGTCGGGTCGTCCTCGGAACCGAGTGTTTCCCGTTGCCACAGCGCGAAATCCACGTACTGGACCGCGAGCGGCGGCCAGCCCGGCTCGGACGCCGAGGTGCGCGCCACATAGGCGGTCATCAGGTCGCGGACCAGCGGCCGCATCGAGAAGCCGTCCGCGGCAATGTGATGCACCACCACGACGAGCACGTAGTCCGCCGTGTTGGCGCCCTGCTCGCCGCGGTCCTGAGTGCCGGAGGCGAGCTGGTAGGCCCGCAGCCGCACCGGCGGCTCGGCGGTCACGTCGAAGCCGCGCTCGACGAATTCGTACATGGCGCCGAGCAATTGACCCTCGGCGACCGGGAAGACCTCGAGATCCGGGATCGCCCGGGTCGCGGGCAGCACCCGCTGATAGGCGACACCGTCCTGGGACGGGTAGATGGTGCGCAGCGATTCGTGCCGTGCGACCACATCGGCGATCGCACCGCGCAACGCGTCCAGATCCAGCGCGCCCTCCAGGCGCACCGCGGCCGGGATGTTGTTGGCGGCGGAGTCCGCGTCGAAGCGGTTGAGGAACCACATCCGCTGCTGAGCCAGCGACAGCGGCGGGAACTCGGGCCGGACCTGCGCCGTCAGCGCCTGCCGGGCACCGCTGCCCGCACGCGATTCCACCCGCGCGGCCAGCGCGGCCACGGTCGGCGCCTCGAACAGCGCGCGCACCCCGACCTCGGTGTCCAGCGCCGCGCTCAGCCGCGCGACCACCTGGGTGGCGACCAGCGAGTTGCCGCCGAGTTCGAAGAAATCGTCGTCCACGCCGACCCGCGCCACGCCGAGCAGCTCGGCGAAGACCTCCGCCACGATCTCCTCGATCGGGGTCGCGGGGGCGCGGAACTGCTTGGCCTCGAACACCGGAGCGGGCAGCAGCTTGCGATCGAGCTTGCCGCTGGCGTTCACGGGGAACGTGTCCAGCACCACGATCGCGGCAGGCACCATGTAGCCGGGCAGCAGCCCGCCAAGCGCCACCTTGATCGCATCGGTGTCGAGCACCGTATCCGCCGCGGCGACAACGTAACCCACCAGCTGGTCGCCGGCGTGCGCGTCGGCGCGCACCACCACGACCGACTGTGCGACGCCGGGCTGGGCCAGCAGCGCGGCCTCGATGTCGCCGAGCTCGATGCGCAGACCGCGCAGCTTCACCTGGAAGTCGGTGCGGCCCAAGTACTCCAGCTCACCGTCCGCGGTCCAGGTGACCAGGTCGCCGGTGCGATACATCCGCGCACCCGCGGTGCCGTACGGATTGGCCACGAACCGATCCGAGGTCAGGTCCGGGCGGCCGAGGTAGCCCACCGCGAGCTGATCACCCGCGAGATAGAGCTCACCCGCGACACCCGGTGCGACCGGATGCAACCGGGCGTCGAGCACGAACACCCGGGTGTTCCACACCGGGCGGCCGATCGGGACGGAGACCGTATCCGCCTGCGTCACTTCGTGGTACGTGACGTCGACGGCGGCCTCGGTGGGACCGTAGAGGTTGTGCAGGCGCGCGCCGGTCAGCTCGCGCAGCCGCGCCGCGGTCGGCGCGGGCAGCGCCTCGCCGGAGGCGAACACCTGCCGCAGCCGCGACGAGGGGTAGCCGTCCGCGTCGCCGCTCTCGTTGCCGAGGGTGGACACGAACACCGACAGCATCGACGGCACGAAGTGCGCCGTGCTGATGCCCTGCTCGGCGATGATCTGCGCGAGATATACCGGGTCGCGGTGGCCGTCCGGCTTCGCGACGACCAGGCGCGCACCGGTCTGCAACGGCCAGAAGAACTCCCAGACCGAGACGTCGAAGGTGGCGGGCGTCTTCTGCAGCACCGCGTCGTCGGGACCGATCGGGTACTCGTGCTGCATCCACAGCAGCCGGTTGACGATCGCGGCGTGACTGACCGCCACGCCCTTCGGACGACCGGTCGAACCCGAGGTGAAGATCACATACGCGGTGTTCTCCGGCCGCAGCGCGCGGGTGCGTTCCGCGTCGGTGATCGGCGCGCCGCTCGACGCGGCCATGCCGGGCACGCCCTCGATGCCCTCGATCGCGATGACCGGGACCTCGCGCTGCAGGTCGATGCCGAAGCCGTCGGCGGAGCGGTAGAGGATCATCCGCGGCCGCGCGGTGTCCACGATGTGGTTGATCCGGTCGGCGGGCTGGTCCGGATCGAGCGGCACATACGCCGCACCCGTCTGCAGCACCGCGTACATCGCGACGACCAGTTCGTTGGAGCGCCGGATCGACAGTGCGACAAGCGATTCCGGTCCGACACCGGCCTTGATCAGCTGCCGCGCGATCCGGTTGGCCCGCACCTGCAACTCGCGATAGGTGAGCCGTTCTTCGTCGAAGACCAGGGCCACCGCGTCCGGGGTCGCCGCCGCCTGCGCGTCGAACAGCGAGACCAGCGTCTCGGCCGGCACCGGCTGGGCGGTGTCGTTCCAATCGACCAGCACCCGCGCGTGCTCCTCGGGCGCGAGCAGATCGATATCGCCGATCGCGACGTGCGGGTCCGCGGTGACGGCGGCGAGCACGCGATCCAGTCTGCGCGCGAACGCGGCGACCGTCGCCTCGTCGAAAAGGTCTAGGGCATAGGAGAACTCGGCCGACATACCGGCCGCTTCGCCGAGCTCGTTCGTGGTCTCCTGCAGGGTGAGCTGCAGGTCGAACTTGGCGAGGCGGGCGTCGTAGTCGATGCCGTTGACCGAGAGACCGGGCAGCTCCAGGCTGGCCTGCCGGGTGTTCTGGAAGGTCAGCATCACCTGGAACAGCGGGTGCCGGGCCTGCGAACGCGCCGGGTTGAGCACCTCGACCAGCCGCTCGAACGGCACGTCGGCATGCGCGAAGGCGTGCAGATCGGTCTCGCGGGCGTGCGCGAGCAGGTCCGCGAAGCTCGCCGCGCCGTTCACCTGAGTGCGCAGCACGAGCGTATTGACGAACATGCCGATCAGGTCGTCCAGCGCGGCCTCGCCGCGGCCCGCCACCGGCGTGCCGATGGCGATGTCGCCGGTGCCACTGGCCCGGGCCAGCAGCACGGCCAGCGCACTGTGCATGACCATGAACAGCGAGGCGTTGTGCCTGCGGCCCAGCTCGACCAGCGCACGCTGGGTCTCGCCGGAGATCACGAACGGGTAGGTGCCGCCGCGATACGAGGCGGCGGCCGGGCGCGGCCGATCCGAGGGCAGCACCAATTCGTCCGGCAGATCCGCGAGTTCACGCGTCCAGTACCGAATCTGGTTGGCGATCAACGAACTCGGGTCGTCCTCGGAGCCGAGCACCTCGCGCTGCCACAGCGCGTAGTCCGCGTACTGCACGGGCAGCGCCGACCAGGCCGGGGCCTCCCACGAGGTGCGCGCCGCGTAGGCCACCATGACGTCGCGGGCCAGCGGGCCCATCGACCAGCCGTCGGCGGAGATGTGGTGTACCACCATGCCGAGCACGTACTCGGTCTCGCTGATCTCGAAAAGCCTTGCGTGCAACGGCACTTCGTTGGTCACGTCGAAGGCCATGGAGGCCAGCTCGACCAGGTGGTCGATCAGGTTGTGCTCGGTGACCGGCACCGGGGTCAGGTCGGGCACGATCTGCGCCGCGTCCAGCACCACCTGCACCGGCCCGGTCTTGGTCTCCGGGAACACGGTGCGCAGCGACTCGTGCCGGTCGATCACGTCGATGACCGCGACCTGCAGCGCGGCCACATCGAGATCGCCGGAGAGCCGGATGGCGACCGGGATGTTGTTGACCGCCGACTCGGTGTCGAACCGGTTGAGGAACCACATCCGCTGCTGTGCCAGCGACAGCGGCACCTCCTCCGGCCGCACCCGGGCGACCAGCGCCTTGCGCGCGCCGTCGCCGGCGTGCGACTCCACCCGGGCCGCGAGCGCGGCGACGGTGGACGCCTCGAACAGCATGCGCACCGGCACCCTGGTGTCGAGCGCGATGCCGAGGCGAGAAGCGACCTGGGTGGCGATCAGCGAGTTGCCGCCCAGCTCGAAGAAGTCGTCGTCGACGCCGACCCGGTTGATGCCGAGCACCTCGCCGAAGATCTGCGCGACGATCTCTTCGATCGGCGTGGTCGGCGCACGGAATTCGCGCACCTCGAAGACCGGGGCGGGCAACGCCTTGCGATCGAGCTTGCCGGAGGGGTTGAGCGGCAACGCTTCCAGCACCACGATCGCCGACGGCACCATGTAGGCGGGCAGCGTGCGATGCAGCGCGTTCTTGATGTTGTCGATATCGACCGGACCCGCGGGCGTCACCACGTAGGCGACCAGCTGGTCGCCCGCGACAGTGTCCAGCACGAGCACGACCGCCTGGCCGACGGCCGGGTGGTCGAGCAGCGCGGCCTCGATCTCGCCGAGCTCGATGCGCTGCCCGCGGAACTTCACCTGGAAGTCGGTGCGGCCGATGTACTCCAGCACGCCGGCGCCGCCGACCTCCGGATCCCGCGGCTCGACCCAGCGGACCAGGTCGCCGGTGCGGTACAGGCGCGCACCGGGCGGACCGAAGGGGTCGGCGACGAAGCGTTCCGCGCTCAGGTCGGGGCGGCCGTGATAGCCCCGCGCCACCTGCGCACCGCCGAGGTACAGCTCGCCGGGCACACCGACGGGCACCGGTGCCAGACCGCCGTCGAGTACGTAGGTCTGCGCGTTCCACACCGGGCGGCCGATCGGCACCGAAGCCGGGGCCACCTCGTTGAGATGCCAGGCGGTGGCGTGCACGGTGAACTCGGTGGGGCCGTACAGGTTGTGCATCGCGGCGGTGGAGAACTGCCGGAACGCGGTGACCGTGGCCGGGGGCAGGGCTTCACCGGCGACGAGCACCGCACGCAGCGAAGCGCATTCGGCGGTCGAGGCGGCCCCGGCGAACACCGAGAGCATCGACGGCACGAACGAGGTCATGCTCACCTGGTGGCGGCCGATGATCTCGGAGAGGTACATCGGGTCGCGGTGGCCGTCCGGCGCGGCGATGAGCATCCGGGCGCCGACGGCGAGCGTGCCGAACAGCTCCCACACCGACACGTCGAAGGTGACCGGGGTCTTCTGCAGGATCACATCGCCGGGGCCGATGCGGTATTCGCCGGTGATCCAGGCGATCTGGTTGAGCACGCTGGCATGGCTGACCGCCACGCCCTTGGGCCGGCCGGTGGATCCGGAGGTGTAGAGCACGTATGCGGCGTTGGACGGGCGCAGCGGCGCGCGGCGCTGCGCGTCGGTGATCGGCGCGTCGCTGAACTCGCTCAGATCCAAGGTGTCCAGCGCGAGCACCGGGCAGCCCTCGGCGCGCACGTCGTCGGACAGGGTGGTCAGCACGCATACCGGCGCCGAGTTGGCCAGCACGTACTCGGTGCGCTCGGCCGGATGATCGGGGTCGATCGGCACGTAGCCGCCGCCCGCGGTCATGGTGGCGTAGATGGCGATCAGCATGTCCACCGAACGGCGGATGCCGACCGCGACCAACGACTCCGGGCCGACGCCTTCGGCGATCAGCTTGCGCGCCAAGCGATTCACGCGTGCCGAGAACTCGGCATAGGAGAGCTCGACCTGCGGGCCGAACTCACCCGCGCTGCGGGTGCCGCCGTCGAACACCACGGCGATGTCCTGCGGCCGCTGCCGCACCTGCTCCTCGAACAGGTCCAGCACGGTGGCGGCGGGCAGTTCGTGCGCGGTCCGGTTCCACTCGGTGAGCACGGTGGCGCGCTCGGCGTCGTCGAGGATCTCGATATCGCGCACCGCGGTGTCCGGCGCGGCGACCGCGGCCTCGAGCACCCGCAGGTAGCGGCGACCGAACTCGGTGACCGTCGCGGCGTCGAACAGATCGGTGGCGAAGGACACCACGGCCGCCATGCCCGCGGGTTCGCCGTTCGCGCCACGCTCTTCGGTGACGGTCCACTGCAGGTCGAACTTGGCGATGTCGACCTCGAGCTCGTCGGCGGTGACCGAGAGTCCGGGCAGTTCCAGTGTCGCGTGCGACATTTCCTGGAACGAGAGCATCACCTGGAACAGCGGATGGCGCGCCTGCGAGCGGGTCGGGTTCAGCACCTCGACCAACCGCTCGAACGGCACATCCGCGAAAGCGAAAGCGGCCAGGTCGGTTTCGCGCGTGCGGGCGAGGAACTCGGTGAACGGCTCGGCGCCGTCGACCTCCGAACGCAGCACGAGGGTGTTGACGAACATGCCGATCAGGTCGTCGAGCGCCTGCTCGCCGCGCCCGGCGACCGGGGTGCCGATCGCGATGTCGGTGGTGCCCGACAACCGGGCCAGCAGCACCGCCAGCGAGGCGTGCATGACCATGAACAGGCTGACGCCCTGCGCCCGCGCCAACGCCGAAAGGCGCTGGTGCAGTTCGGCATCGATCTGGAAGCCGACCCGGCCACCGCTGAAGCTCTGCACCGGCGGACGGGGACGGTCGGTCGGCAGATCCAGCTGATCCGGCAGGCCGGCCAAAGCCCTGCGCCAGTAAGCGATTTCGCGCGAAGCCATGGAGCCCGGATCGGATTCGGCGCCGAGCAGCTCACGCTGCCAGACGCTGAAGTCCTGGTACTGCACCGGCAGCGGCGTCCAACTCGGTGCCTGCCCGGCCGAACGTGCCAGGTAGGCGGCGGCGATATCGCGCGCGAGCGGACCGAACGAGAAACCGTCGGCGGCGATGTGGTGCACGACGAACGCGACCGCGTAATCGGCGGCCCCGTTCTCGCGGCCGCCGGTCACCGCGTACACCCGCACCCGGATCGGCAGCTCGCGCGAGACGTCGAAGCCGGTGGCGGCGAATCCGGTGAGCGCGCCGTGCAATTCGGCTTCGTCGATCGGCTCGATCGCGATGCCGAGATCGACCTGGTCGACCGGCAGCACCTGCTGGTACCCGCCGTCGCCGGACTCGGGGAAGATCGTGCGCAGCGACTGCTGGCGCTCCAGCACGTCGGTCAGCGCGGCGTGCAGCGCGTCCAGATCGACCTGACCGCGCAAGCGGACCACGAACGGCAGGTTGTAGGCCGGCACGGTCGAGTCGAACTGGTTGATGAACCACATCCGCTGCTGTGCCAGCGACAACGGCACCCGTTCGGGCAGCTGCTGCGCGACCAGCGGCGGCCGCGCCCCCTCGGTCGGGGACGCGTTCTCCATGCGCAGCGCGATACCGGCGACGGTCGGCGTCTCGAACAGGGCGCGCACCCCGAGCTGGGTGCCGAACGCCGCGCCGATCCGCGACACCACCTGAGTCGCGACCAGCGAGTTGCCGCCCAGGTCGAAGAAGTTGTCGTCGATACCGATGCGCTCCTGGCTGAGCACGTCGGCGAAGATGCCCGCGACGATCTGCTCGGCCTGGGTGCGCGGAGCCCGGAAGTCGGCCGCGTCGGCGCTGAACACCGGCTCCGGCAACGCTTTACGGTCCAGCTTGCCGCTGGTGTTGAGCGGGAAGGCGTCCAGCACCATGATCGAGGCGGGCACCATGTAACTGGGCAGCTTCTCGCCCGCGAACCTGGTGAGCTCGACCGGATCGATCGAATGGCCCGGCGCGGGAACGACATACGCGACCAATTGCTGACCGGTGGCGGTGTCCATCACCAGCACGACGGCCTGGCTCACCGCCGGATGCGCGAGCAGATCGGTCTCGATTTCGCCGAGCTCGATGCGCTGGCCACGGAACTTCACCTGGAAGTCGGTGCGGCCGATGTATTCCAGCGTGCCCGCGTCGTTCCAGCGGACCAGGTCGCCGGTGCGGTACATGCGCTCACCGGTGGCCGAGAACGGGTTGGCGACGAAGCGGTCCGAGGTCAGGTCCGGACGGCCGCGATACCCGCGCGCGAGCTGACGCCCGCCCAGGTACAGCTCGCCCGGCGCCCCGATGGCGGCCGGACGCAGCCGCGAATCCAGCACGTAGACAGCGACATTCCACTCCGGGATGCCGATCGGCACGGTCACCGTGTCGGCGGCGGTCGCCTCCCAGTAGGTCACCGAGACCGCGGCCTCGGTCGGGCCGTACAGGTTGTGCAGGCCGGCGCGGGTGATCGCGCGGAAACCCGCGGCGGTCTCCGGCGGCAGCGCCTCGCCGATCACGAAAACCGCACGCAGCGTGGCGCATTGCGCCGCGGTCGCGTGCGCGACGAACACGGTGAGCATGGACGGCACGAAGTCGGTCACGGTGACGCCGTGCCGCTCGATCATGTCCGCGACGTAGAGCGGGTCACGATGCCCGTCCGGGCTCGCGATCACCAGCTTCGCGCCGACCAGCAGGGGCAGGAAGTAGCCCCACAGCGACACGTCGAAGGTGGTGGCCGTCTTCTGCAGGTACACGTCGTCCGCGGACAGCCGGTACTCGTCGAGCATCCACAGCTGCTGGTTGACGATCGCGTGATGGGTGACCGCGACGCCCTTCGGGCGACCGGTCGAGCCCGAGGTGTAGATGACGTAGGCGGTGTTACCCGGCCGCAGCGGGGCGAGCCGCTCCGCGTCGGTGATCGGCGCGGCCGAATACGCCGACACGTCGAGGGTGTCGATCGGCACCTGCCGCACCGACTCCGGTAACTCGAGTTCGTCGGCGGTCAGCGTCAGCACGCAGACCGGTGCCGCGCTGTCGAGGATGTAGGCGGTGCGATCGGCCGGATGATCCGGATCGATCGGCACGTACGCGCCACCGGCCTTCAGCACCGCGTGCATGCCGACGACCAGCTCCAGAGAGCGGCGCATGCCCAGCGCGACAAGGGATTCCGGGCCGACACCGTCGGCGATCAGGAAGCGTGCCAAGCGGTTGACCCGCGCGTCGAACTCGGCGTAGGTCAGCGTCGCGCCCTCGAAATCGAGGGCGATGTTGTCCGGCGCCACCGGCATCTGCGCGTCGAGCAGCGCGGTCAGCGTGGTGTCGGGCACCTGCTGCTCGGCGTCGTTCCACTCGACCAGGGTCAGCTGCCGCTCGTCGTCGGTGGTCGACACCAGCGACCAGACCGCGGTGTCGGCCTCCGCGGCGAGGAACCGCTCGAAGAACTCGAGGAACCGCGAATGATGGCGGCGCGCTTCGGCTTCGGTGTAGAGGTTCGGGTTGGTCTCGAAGTCGATCCGCGCGCGGGCGCCCGCCTCGGACTGGTAGAAGTTGACGCCGAGATCCTCGATGCTGCCGGTGGACAGCACGCTCATGGTGCCGACCATCGAGCCCATCCGGATCTGATCCTGGAACAGCATGATGTTGACCCACGGACCGAAGAATTCCGTGGTCACTACACCATCGCCCGCCGAATCACGGCGAATGTCCTCGTGCCGGTACCGCTGATGGCGCAGCGTGCCCGCCACCGTCACGGCCACCTGCTGCAGCAGGTCGGCGACGGTGGTCTCGTAGCCGACCCGCAGGCGCAGCGGCACGATGTTGGACGACACACCACCGGAACGCCGCATCGCGGCGGTGGTACGCGCGGTCACCGGCAAGCTCAGGATGACGTCCTCGGAGCCGGTCCACTGCGCGAGATAGGTGGCGAAACCGGCGAGCAACAGGCCCGCGGGCATCGAGTCGTGGCGTGCCGCCGCGGCTTCGAACAGCGCGGTCTGCTCGTCCGACAGCAGCGCGCTGGCGATGCCGTTGATCGCCGCGGGCTCGGCCGAGCGGCCGACCAGGCTGGTGCCCTCCTCCAGGCCCTTGACCTTCTCGGCCCAGTACTCCTTGTCCGAGACGAACCGGGTGCTGTCCCGGTAGGCCATTTCCTGGTCGTAGAGCGTGCGCAGATCGGTGGCCTTGGCCGGCTTGATCTCGTCGCCGTTCACCATCGCCGTGTAGACCTCGGCGATGCGGTTCACGTTGGTCATGGCGGCGAAGCCGTCGAGCGAAATGTGGTGCGCGCGCAGGTACCAGTACCAGTGGTCGTCGGCCAGTTGCAGGCCGGCGATGCGCATCAACCGGTCCTCGGTGAGGTTCACCGGGCGGCTGTACTCGGCCCGCATCCACGCCATCGCGGCGGCGGCCGGATCTTCCTCGTCGCGCAGATCTACGTAGTAGATCTTGTCGTGATCCGGAATGCTGTGGTCGACCCACTGATACGGCTGACCGTCACGTTCGACGATGCGCAGGAAGCCCGACTCCAGCTCGGTCGAGGCGATGATCAGCGCTTCGCGCAACACCTCCAGATCGAGCACGCCGTGTAGATCGACGTACTGCGCGATGTTGATCGGCACCTGCGGGTCGACGTGCTGGGCATACCAGATACCCAGCTGCGCCGGGGACAGCGGGAAGTACTCGGCCGAACCAGCCTGGACCCGTTCGCCACCAGCTTCGCCGTTTCCGCCGAAATCCTGCCGGTCCAACCGTAACCTCGCTTCCGGAACACCACGCAAGCGCTCCCCGACGACACCCGGACAGGACGCACACCTATCCCAGCGTGGCGCCCGTGTCTCGGGGTTCAGTTCTCATATCAATCAGGCAAAAAAGCTCATTGGCACTATCTGTCGGCCAGGGTGACCTTGTTACATAGGCGCGACCGCGTCCTTTACCCACCCACCGGCACCGCCGGCAATCTCGCTGCAGATCACCGATCCAATCTACCGTCGTCACGCGCACCGAACCAACCAACCGCCATAGCCGACGAACATGATCACAGGCAGCGCCGTTGCGGCCGATCCGAGTACCTCGTGTTGTGGTCCTCACATCCTGCGCGACGGCTCGCGGCCGGGCTGCGGCGGGTCAGCTCTGGCGGATCCGCGCCGGGTCGTAGAGGTGGGATTGCGCACACGACTGCGTGGCCGAGAGCGCGCGCCCGACCAGGATCACCGCGGCCTGCCGCAGCCCCGCCGCCGCCACCCGATCGGCGATATCGGCGAGGGTGCCGCGCAGGACCAGCTGCTCCGGCTGGCTGGCGCGGTAGACCACCGCGACCGGACAGTCCGCGCCGTACTCGCCGACCAGCTCCGCGGCCAGCTCGCGAATCCGGGTGATGGCCAGGTGCAGCACGAGGGTGGCGCCCGTGGCGGCGAAACCGGACAGCGCCTCGGTGGCGGGCATCGCGGTCGACCGGGCCCGGGTCCGGGTGAGCACCACCGACTGGACCACCTCGGGGACGGTGAGTTCGGTGCCGAGCAGGGCCGCCGCGGCGGCGTAGGCGGGCACGCCGGGCGTGACGTCCCAGGCGATACCGAGCTCGTCGAGGCGCCGGGTCTGCTCGGTCAGCGCGGAGTAGAGCGACGGGTCGCCCGAGCACAGCCTCGCCACGTCCTTGCCGGAATCGTTCGCCCGCACCAGGTGCGCGGTGATCTGGTCGAGATCCAGACGCTGGGTGTCGATCAGTTCCGCGTCGGGCGCGCAGTGGGCCAGCACCTCGGGGTCCAGGTAGGTGCCCGCGTAAAGACACACCGGCGCGGCGCGCAGCAGGCCGACCGCGCGCACGGTGAGCAGATCGGCCGCGCCCGGCCCGGCGCCGATGAAGTGCACGGTCATGCCGGTGAGTTTAGGCAGGCGGCCGTGCGCCCGAGCGGGGTGTCGGCGGTCAGGCCGTCGCGTTGAAGTGGGCGATCACCTTGCTCGGCCGCAGCCGGACGACGAGTTCGCCCGGCACCCCGTTGCGCTTGCCGAACTCCTCGGCCCGATCCGCGCCCATGTATCGGCCACCGATCTCGGTGGCCGTGCGCAGCAGTTCGTCCGGGTCTTCGGAGAGCGTGACGAATCCACGCAACTGCACCGACGGATACGGCGGCGCCTCCCCGTCGACGACCACGGCGACCCGGCCGTCCCGCAGGAACGCCTTGCCCTTGCTCGTCGTCTTGCCGGTATTGAAGACCAGCTCGTCGCCCTCGAGCACGAACCAGACCGGTGTCACCATCGGGCTGCCGTCGGCGGCGACGAAGGCCACCTTGCCCGTCCGCGTGCCGTGCTGCAGGAACTCGCGCACCTCAGGATCGGAAAGTGATGCCATGTGCTCAGCCTATGGGCAGACGGCACCGGGCACCGCGCACCGCGGCGCGCATGTTGCCGACCGCCGCCGAATCAGATCGCCCCTTGTTCCCGGGCCCGCGCCACGGCCGAGGTCCGCGAGCGCACGCCGAGCTTGGCGTAGATGTGCACCAGATGGGATTTGACGGTGGTCTCGCTCAGGAACAGTTCCTTGGCGATCTCACGGTTGGACCGGCCGTCGGCGACCAGGCGCAGCACCTCGATCTCGCGCGGGCTCAGTGTGGTGTCGGCGCGGCGCACCCTGGTCATGAGCTTCGACGCCACCGCGGGCGACAGCACGCTCTCCCCCGCGGCGGCCGCGCGCACGGCGGCGAGCAGTTCGGCCGGCGGTGTGTCCTTCAGGATGTACCCGCAGGCGCCCGCCTCGATGGCGCCGAGGATGTCGGCGTCGGTGTCATAGTTGGTGACCACCAGGACATTCGGCGGCTGCGGGAGTGCGCGCAGTTCTGCGGTGGCGTCCGCGCCGGAACGGCCCGGGCCGAAGCTCAAGTCCATCAGCACCAGATCCACCGCGGTGGTCGCGCAGAACGCGACGGCCGCCTCCGCGGTGGGCACGTCGCCGACGACGGTGAGATCGTCACCGCCGTCCAGCAGCGCGCGCAGGCCCGCGCGCACGATCGCGTGATCGTCGGCCAGCAGCAGCCGGATCATGACCGGTCCGCCCAGAGCGGAAAGGCGACGGTCACCGCGGTGTGCCCCGGCTCCGACTCCACCGCCATGGTGCCGCCCTGCTGCTCCACGCGCGAACGCATGGCTGCCAGGCCGAAGGAACCCGACGGCGGCCGGTCGAGCACGTCGGCGGCGATGCCGACCCCGTCGTCCACGACGTCGAGCAGGACCTGCGCGTCGGCGTAGGTCAGCGTCAGGCGCAGCCGGGTCGCGTCGGCGTGGCGCACCACGTTCGCGACCGCGCCCTGCGCGATCCGCACCAGTGCCGCCTCGATCGGCATCGGCAGGCGCTCGGGGGCGCCCTCCACCACCAGCCGAGCGGTGCGGTCCGGGCTGTCGGCGCGCAGGCAGATTCGCTGCAAAGCTTGGGCCAGCGACTGTCCCTCCAACGCGGCCGGAGTCAATTCGGCGATCAGCCTTCGGGTTTCGGCGAGGTTCTCGGCCGCGGTCTCGCGGGCCAAGATGATCTGTTGCAGCGCAGGGTGTTCCGGTGCCGACTGCTCGGCAGCGTGCAGGAGCAACTGGATACTGCTCAGCCCCTGAGCGACCGTGTCGTGGATTTCCTGGGCCAGCCGCTCGCGCTCGGCCAGCTTGCCCGCGGTGCGCTCTTGCTCCGCGAGAGTAGCTCGGGTGCTGAGCAATTCGTCGATCAGCCGCTGCCGTTGCGCCGACTCGCGAAACAACGCCTGATAACCCAGGCCGATGCCGACCGCCACCGCCGCGCCGAAGATCGGGCCGATCACCCCCGCCACCGACCAGCCGCGGTGCATGCCGAAGCCGAGCACCGCGATCACGGTCGACGCCGCGACGGCCACCAGACTCCACGGCCGGGGCAGCAGGTGCAGATAGAGGAAGAACAAGCCGAAAGCCAGATAGCCCGCGTCGGGGGCGAGCACGACCAGGCCGAGCCACCACACGGTGAGCGCCCCGAGCCACAGTTGGATACCGCCCGGGCGTCCGTTCACCACCGACCCCGCGAAGTAGGTCAGCAGGAACAGCGCGGCCAGCGCCACCACGGGCAGCGGGTGCGCCGCGCCGGGCAGCAGCGCGCGGACCGCGACCACCACCGCCAGCGCCGTCACCAGCACATGCAGGCCGTACCGCAGCGCGGTGAAGACGGGCGTGAGCGGTGACGAGTGCACCCTGTCAGCTTATGTGCGGCTACCTCGGCGGCATCCATCGAAAGGTGTAAATCAGCACCCACCGTTCGATCGGGCGCGGTTCCTCCGCCGGTGCGATGGCGGCGGGCGCCGCGCGCGCCACAGTGAAATCATGTTCGTCGCACTCCGAGATCTGCGCGCCGCCCGCGGTCGCTTCCTGCTCATCACCCTGGTCGTCACGCTGGTGGCGTTGCTGGTGAGTTTCCTCAGCGGGCTCACCGCGGGGCTGGCGCACCAGAACATCTCGGCCGTGCAGTCGCTCCCCGGCGACGCGGTGGTGTTCGCCGACACCGGGGGGAAGCCCTCGTTCGAGGCCTCGACGCTGAGCCGGGAACAGGTCGCGGCCTGGCAGTCCGCGGCGGGATCCGCCGGCACGGTCGACCCCATCGGCATCAGTCATGGCAAGGTCGATCCCGGCGGGCGTCCCGCGGCGCAGGTCGCGTTGTTCGGCACGCAGGGAACAGCTTTCGGCAATCGTTCCGCAACCGAGAACGGCAGCGTGGTGCTGAGCACCGGCGCGGCTACGGAACTCGGCGCGGCGGCGGGCGATTCGGTCACTATCGGCGGGCGCGCCTTCACCGTGCAGGCCGTCGCCGGGGACGACTGGTACAGCCATACGCCGGTGGTGTGGCTGACCCTCACCGATTGGCAGGCACTCGACCCGCGGGCGGGCGCGGCGACCGTGCTCGCGGTATCCGGTGTGCCGGATACCGCGGCGGTGAACGCGGCCGCGCGTACCCAGACGACGAGTTCGTCCGGCGCGCTGTCGGCGCTCAGCGCCTACCAGGCCGAAAACAGTTCGCTGACGTTGATGACGGTGCTGCTCTTCGTCATCTCGGCGCTGGTGATCGGCGCGTTCTTCACCGTGTGGACGGTGCAGCGGATGCCCGACATCGCGACCTTGAAAGCACTCGGCGCGACCTCCGGATCCCTGGTCCGCGACGCCCTCGCGCAAGCCGCGATCGTACTGAGCGCCGGAGTGGCGGTCGGTCTCGGAATCACGGTCACCGCAGCGGCTTTCCTCGGAGACGCGCTTCCGTTCGTCCTCAGCCCCGCCACCACCCTGCTGCCCGCGGCCGCGTTGATCGTGCTCGGTCTGCTCGGCGCCGCGTTCGCCCTGCGCTTCCTGTTCACCACCGACCCGTTGACCGCGCTCGGCGCGGCACGTTGAGCCACTGGAGTCTTCCGATCATGAGCACCACCGCACTCACCGTCGACGACGTGACCCTCACCTACCCCGACGGCGCCGGTCGCCTCACCGCACTGGACCGGGTGAGCCTGCAGGTCGAAGGCGGCGACATCGCCGCGATCACCGGCTCCTCCGGCTCCGGAAAATCCAGCCTGCTCGCCGTCGTCTCCACCTTGATCCGTCCCGACTCCGGCCGCATACAACTCCGAACCCGCAGCGGCAGTGTCGATCTCGCCGCCCTCGGCCGCCGTGAGGCAGCGGCGCTGCGCCGTTCATCCATCGGCATCGTCTTCCAGCAGCCGAACCTGATCCCCGCCCTGACCGCCCTCGAACAACTAGAGGTGATGACCCACCTAGGTCAGCAGCTACGCCCCACTGCCCACCGCAGACGCGAAACACACTCCAGGGCAATGGAACTCCTGGCTTCCGTCGGCCTGGCCGACCAGCACGCCAAACGTCCCGCCCAACTCTCCGGCGGCCAACGCCAACGCGTCAACATCGCCCGCGCCCTCATGAACACCCCCGCCCTCCTCGTCATCGACGAACCCACCAGCGCCCTCGACACCGAAAGAGGCTCCGCCATAATCGATCTCATCCTCACCATCACAAAAGACCAAGACGCCGCAACCCTTCTCGTCACCCACGACCACACCCACCTCCACCACATGACCACCGTCCACCACATGACCGACGGCCACCTCATCCCCGCCCGGAACGGCGAAAACTGGAACGTTCCAAAGCAATTCGTTCCAAAAACAGCCTGAGACCAGCAGTTTTACAATCGCCGAATCAGTGATAGCTTTCGTGCATGCCCAGCCATCTGCACGAGCGCCTAGTCGACCTGTTCCGGCAACGCCCGCAACTGGCCGCCGAGCTATTGACGACCGTGCTGGGCACCCAGCTACCCGAATACGACAATGCCCGTTTGGAATCCGGCGATTTTCCGGACATCAACCCGACGGGCCTTCTGCCCGCAGCCGCCCGACACTTCCTGGAGAGCGTCATGACCGCTGGCTACGAATATCAGAACGAGCTTATTCGGACCTATTTTTTCGAAGGCAAGGCCGAGGGTAAGGCCAACGGTGAGGCCAGTGCGCTGCTGCGGGTTCTGCGTCATCGCGGCTTCGAGATCAGCGATGCGCTCGTGGCTCGAGTCGAGCAGGAAACCGATATCGCCCAACTCGATGTCTGGCTCGATCGCGCCCTCGATGCTGCCTCGCTCGACGAGGTGTTCGCCGAGTAAGCCGCGGGGGGCAATGCCTCGCGATCAGGCGCGCAGGCCCAGTAGGGCGTTGTGTTCGCGGTGGACCTTGGCGCGGAGCGTGTCTACGAAGGCGGCCACTTCGGGGCGGCGGAGGGTTTCGGGACGGGCGACCAGCCAGTAGGCGAGGTTGACCGAGACAGTGTCGGCGAGGACGCGGATCAGGTCGGAGTGGCGGTCGGCCATGAAACACGGGAGCAGGCCGAGGCCCGCGGCAGCTCGGGTGGCTTCGACGTGGACGAAAACGTTTGTCGAAGTGACGGATTCACGCATGGCGGGGGCGAAGCTGGACGCCAAGTCCAGGTCGTCCACCTGGAGCATGGAATCGATGAAGTAGACGAGGGGGTGCGCGGCGAGGTCGTCGATGGCGGCCGGCGTGCCGTGCTCGCGCAGATAGTCTCGGGAACCATAGAGGCCGAGACAGTAGTCGGAGAGCCGAATGGCCTTAGCGCGGTGCACCTGCGGCTCACCGACCACCACCTCGAGATCGAGCCCGGACCGCTGCGTCGACGCCCGCCGAGTGGTCGCCACGATCTCGACGGTGATCTTGGGATGCTGCCGCTGCACCTCGGCCGCGGCCGGCGCGGCGAGATAGGCGCTGAAGCCGTCGGTCGCCGAAATCCGCACCACCCCTTCCAGCACACGGACACCGCCCGCGTCCGCACCGAGTGACTTGACCGCAGACTCGACGACCTCGGCCGCCGCCAGCGCCTCACGCCCGAGATCGGTGAGCTCCCACCCGCCCGCCGCCCGGGTCAGCACCCGCCCGCCCAGCGTGTGCTCGAGCGCGGCGATACGCCGCGAGATGGTGGTGTGGTTGATGCCGAGCTCCTCGGCGGCGGACACGAATCGCCCGGAGCGCCCGACCGCCAACAACACCAGCAGGTCGTCGGCGCTGGGACGCCGCGCAGACCCGGCCATATTCACGGCCGCGCCGCCCCGGCAAGCGACTGTGCCGAGCATGCGGCGGGCTGGAAGAGGATGCACGCGCCCATGTGTGCATTCTCGCAGATACGTACTGCACATCTAGTCATTGCGGACAAACCGATCTGCACTAATACTTCGTTGCAGCCGAGATTTGTGGGGGCCATCACATTTGGCACCGAGTGTGGCCCCGGGCACGAAGGAGAGTTCGATGAGCGTGCGCAGTGCATTGTGGCCGACGGGCAACGACCCGGGCGGAGCACCGACCGGCCTGAGACGGGTGGTCGCCGCGTCCATGGCGGGCACGGTCGTCGAATGGTACGAATTCTTCCTCTACGGCACCGCCGCGACGCTGGTCTTCAGCAAGGTGTTCTTCGCCAAGGGCACCAGCGATCTGGACGCGATCCTCGCCGCGTTCGTCACCTACGCCGTCGGCTTCGCCGCTCGCCCGTTGGGCGGCATCGTCTTCGGGCATTTCGGCGACAAGTACGGCCGCAAGAAGCTGTTGCAGTTCAGCCTGATCCTGGTGGGCAGCGCGACCTTCCTGATGGGCTGCCTGCCGACCTTCGGCCAGATCGGCTACTGGGCCCCGGCGCTGCTGGTGATCCTGCGCTTCATCCAGGGTTTCGCGGTCGGCGGCGAATGGGGCGGCGCGGTTCTGCTTGTCGCCGAACACAGTCCGAGTCGCAGCCGCGGTTTCTGGGCGAGCTGGCCGCAAGCCGGGGTGCCGATGGGAAATCTGCTGGCGACCGTCGTGCTGCTGGCCTTGACCACCTGGCTGTCGGAGTCGGCGTTCCTGAGTTGGGGCTGGCGCGTGGCCTTCTGGCTGTCCGCGGTGGTGGTGCTGGTCGGCTACTACATCCGCACCAAGGTCACCGACGCACCCATTTTCGTTGCGGCACAGCAGGAAATGGAGCAGATCAAGGCGACCTCGCTGAGCGTGGTCGAGGTGCTGCGCCGGTATCCGCGCGGCGTGCTCACCGCGATGGGCCTGCGCTTCGGCGAGAACATCCTCTACTACCTGGTGGTCACCTTCACCATCACCTATCTCAAAGTGCAGGTGCACGTGGACACCAAGGTCATCCTGTGGTGGCTGCTCGCCGCGCACGCGGTGCATTTCTTCGCCGTGCCGCTGGCGGGCCGGCTCTCGGACCACTTCGGCAGGCGCCCGGTGTATCTGGCCGGCGCGGTCACGGCGGGCACCTGGGGCTTCTTCGCCTTCCCGATGATGGACAGCGGGCACAACGCGGTCATCATGTCCGCGATCATCATCGGTCTGCTGTTCCACGCGTTGATGTACGCGGGACAGCCCGCGATCATGGCCGAGATGTTTCCCACCCGGATGCGGTATTCCGGTGTCTCCCTGGGCTATCAGGTGACCTCGATCGTGGCGGGTTCGCTCGCGCCGATCATCGCGGTCCGGCTGCTCAACGAATACGACTCGGCCGTGCCGATCGCGATCTATCTGGCTGTCGCGGCGGCCATCACCGCGGTCGCCGTGTTCTTCGCCCGTGAAACGAAAGGATTGGACTTGGCCACCGTCGATCTCGCCGATGCCGAGTATCTGGCAACGCAGCCGACCACCCCGGTGAACGCGAAATGACCGACCTGACAGGACGTTCCGCGCTGATCACCGGCGGCGCCAGCGGCATCGGCGCTGCCTGTGCCCGGGAGCTGGCCGCGCGGGGCGCCCTGGTCACCATCGCCGATATCGACGATGTCGGGGCCAAGTCGCTCGCTCGCGAACTCGGCGGAAAACCTTGGGCCGTAGACCTACTCGACGTCGAGGCGCTGACCTCGCTGACGCTCGAGGTGGACATCCTGGTGAACAACGCAGGCGTGCAGAGCATCAGCCCGATCGAGGATTTCGCGCCGCAGCAGTTCCGGAACCTGCTCACCTTGATGGTGGAGGCGCCGTTCCTGCTGATCCGGGCCGCGCTGCCGTACATGTACCGCCAGGGTTTCGGCCGGATCGTCAATATCTCGTCGGTGCACGGACTTCGGGCCTCGGAGTTCAAGTCCGCCTACGTGACGGCCAAGCACGGGCTGGAGGGCTTGTCCAAGGTCACCGCGCTCGAAGGCGGCAAACACGGCGTCACGAGCAACTGCGTCAACCCCGGCTATGTGCGAACTCCACTGGTGGACAAGCAGATCGCCGATCAGGCCAAGGCGCACGGCATTCCGGAGCAGCAGGTACTGGAGAAGATCCTGCTCACCGAGAGCGCGATCAAACGCCTGGTGGAGCCGGCGGAGGTGGCCGCGCTGGTGGGCTGGCTCACCTCGGCGCACGCGGGCATGGTGACCGGCGCGTCCTACACCATGGACGGCGGGTGGAGCGCTCGATGACCGAGCACCCCGCCCTAGGCCGGCTCGTCCTGCGTCAGGGCCGACAGCGCCATCCGGCGCAGGATGGGCCGGGCCCGGGCGGCGGTCGCCGTGCTCGCGCTGTGCGGGGTGGAGTTGATCAGGCCGAACGCGGCATGCGCCTGTACACGCGCCGTCTCTTCGGGTAGGCCGGGGTGCAGGTCACGCAGCACCGTGACCCAGATTTCCACGTACTGGCGCTGGGTGCGGCGCAGCTCGCGCCGGGCCGCGGCGGGCACGTTCTCCAGATCGCGATCCTGGATCCGGATGAGATCGGCGTCGCCCAGCGCGAAGTCCAGGTGGAAGTCGACCAGGCCGGCCAGTGCGTCCGCCGCGGACTCGGTGCGCGCCACCACCGCCTTGCCGCCGTCGAGCAGCCGCTGGCTGATCCCGACGAGCAGCTCCACCAGCAGCGCTTCTTTGTTGGGGAAATGGCGGTAGACGGCCGGACCACTGATGCCGACCGCGGCGCCGAGGTCGTCCAGGCGCATGCCGAGAAAACCGCGATCGGCGATGAGCCGGGCCCCGGCATCCAGAAGTTGTTGCCTGCGCTGCGCCTTCAGCTGTTCACGGCGGGTGAGCGTGCCGTCGTCGATGCTGGTCACACGCACTCCTTTCGCCCTCTGTGCGGAGACACGCGTGCGCGGCTCGCAAGCGCTTCGGTGGACATCTCGGTTAACCAAGATTAACCTGGATTCCAGTTATCGGCGACTAACTGACCCGCCCCGTCACCCGACCACCGGCCGTCAACGAGTCGCTCCAAGACGCTGACCGACAGGATCACGTGATGACCGTTACCGAAGAGGCCGTCGACAACCGGGTCGCCCACAAGGCACTCGTCGACGACCTGGGCGCCCGGTTGGCGGCCGCCGCACTCGGCGGATCCGCGAAGGCGCGGGACCGCCATGTCGCGCGCGGCAAGCTGCTGCCGCGGCAACGGGTGGATCAGCTGCTCGACCCGGGCAGCCCGTTCCTGGAACTCTCGCCGCTCGCCGCGAGCGGGATGTACGGCGACGAGTCCCCCGGCGCGGGCATCATCACCGGCATCGGCCGGGTGTCCGGCCGCGAGTGCGTCATCGTGGCCAACGACGCCACCGTCAAGGGCGGCACGTACTACCCGATGACGGTGAAGAAGCACCTGCGCGCGCAGGAGATCGCGCTGCAGAATCAGCTGCCGTGCCTGTATCTGGTCGATTCCGGCGGCGCCTACCTGCCCGAGCAAGACGAGGTGTTCCCGGACCGGGAGCATTTCGGGCGCATCTTCTACAACCAGGCGACCATGAGCGCCAAGGGCATTCCGCAGATCGCGGCGGTGCTCGGCTCGTGCACCGCGGGCGGCGCGTACGTGCCCGCGATGAGCGACGAAGCGGTGATCGTGCGCAACCAGGGCACGATCTTCCTCGGCGGTCCGCCGCTGGTGAAGGCCGCGACCGGCGAGGTGGTCACCGCGGAGGAACTCGGCGGCGGTGCACTGCATTCGCGCACCTCGGGGGTCACCGATCATCTGGCCGAGGACGATCAGGACGCGCTGCGCATCGTGCGCCGCATCGTCGCGACCCTCGGTCCGCGCCCCGCGAGCCCGTGGACGGTGTTGCCGCCGGTGGAGCCCGCGGCGTCGCCGCAGGAGCTGTACGACGTGGTGCCGGTGGACCTGCGCACCCCGTACGACGTACGCGAGGTGATCCATCGGATTGTCGACGCTGATCCCGAGGGCGACAACGGCTTTCACGAGTTCAAAGCCGAATACGGCAAGACCTTGGTCACCGGCTTCGCGCACATTCACGGTCACCCGGTCGGCATCGTCGCCAACAACGGCGTGCTGTTCAGCGAATCCGCCATGAAGGGCGCGCATTTCATCGAGCTGTGCGACAAGCGCAAGATCCCGCTGCTGTTCTTGCAGAACATCACCGGGTTCATGGTCGGCCGCGACTACGAGGCGGGTGGCATCGCCAAGCACGGGGCCAAGATGGTCACCGCCGTCGCCTGCGCCCGGGTGCCGAAGCTGACGGTGGTGATCGGCGGTTCGTACGGTGCGGGCAATTATTCGATGTGCGGGCGGGCGTATTCACCGCGCTTCCTGTGGATGTGGCCCAACGCCAGGATCTCGGTGATGGGTGGCGAGCAGGCCGCCTCGGTCCTGTCCACCGTGCGCGGCGACCAGCTCGACAGCTCGGGCCGGCCGTGGTCGGCGGCGGACGAGGAGGCGTTCAAGGCGCCGATTCGCGACCAGTACGAACGGCAGGGCAACCCCTATTACTCGACGGCCCGCCTCTGGGACGACGGCGTGATCGACCCCGCGGACACGAGAACTGTCCTCGGACTTGCCCTTTCGGTGTGCGCACAAGCGCCGCTCGAACCCGTTTCCTACGGCGTATTCCGGATGTGACGACCATGCTGAACAAATCTCATCCCGTCGGATTCGACACCGTGCTCGTCGCCAACCGCGGCGAGATCGCGGTGCGGGTGATACGCACGTTGCGCGCCATGGGCATTCGCTCGGTCGCGGTCTACAGCGACGCCGATGCCGACGCCAGGCACGTGCACGAGGCGGATACCGCGGTGCGCCTCGGCCCTGCCGCCGCGCGCGACAGCTATCTCGCGATCGACAGGGTGGTCGACGCCGCCGTCCGGACCGGCGCGCAAGCGGTGCATCCGGGTTACGGGTTCCTTTCCGAGAACGCGGCTTTCGCGGCGGCGCTCGCGCAGGCGGGCATCGTCTTCCTCGGTCCGCCCGCGCACGCGATCGAGGTGATGGGCGACAAGATCGCGGCCAAGAACACCGTGTCCGCGTTCAACGTCCCCGTCGTGCCCGGCATCGCCAGGCCGGGCCTGACCGACGCCGACCTGATCGAGGCGGCCACCGAGATCGGTTATCCGGTGCTGGTGAAGCCGTCGGCCGGCGGCGGCGGCAAGGGCATGCGGCTGGTCGAGGAACCCGCGCACCTGCCCGACGCGCTGGTCAGCGCGCGCCGCGAAGCCGCGTCCGCGTTCGGCGACGACACGCTGTTCCTGGAGCGCTTCGTCACCCGCCCGCGGCATATCGAGGTGCAGGTCCTGGCCGACCAATTCGGCAATGTGCTGCACCTCGGCGAACGCGAATGCAGCCTGCAGCGCAGGCATCAGAAGGTGATCGAAGAGGCGCCGTCCCCGCTGCTCGACGCGGCGACGCGGGCCAGAATCGGTGCGGCGGCGTGCAATACCGCGCGCAGCGTCGACTATGTGGGTGCGGGCACCGTCGAATTCATCGTCTCTGCCGACCGGCCGGACGAGTTCTTCTTCATGGAGATGAACACCCGGCTGCAGGTGGAACACCCGGTGACCGAGTTGGTGACCGGTGTCGACCTGGTGGAATGTCAGGTGCGGGTGGCGGCCGGGCAGAAGCTCTCGGTCGAGCAGGACGAGATCCGGATGATCGGGCACGCCATCGAGGCCAGGGTGTACGCCGAGGATCCCGCGCGCGGCTTTCTGCCCACCGGCGGCACGGTGCTCGACCTGTCCGAGCCCGAAGGCGCCGGGGTCCGGGTGGATTCGGGTCTGCGCACCGGGACGGTGGTCGGCAGCGACTACGACCCGATGCTCTCGAAGGTCATCGCGCACGGTGCCGACCGCGGTGCCGCCATCGCGAAACTCGATCGGGCACTGGGCGATATCGTGTTGCTCGGCGTCACCAGCAATATCGAGTTCCTGCGCTTCCTGCTCGCCGATCCGGATGTCGCGGCCGGACAGCTGGATACCGGCCTGCTCGATCGCCGGGTGGCCGATTTCCACGCCGCCACAGCCGGCGACGAACTGTTCCTGGCTGCGGCGGCCTACCGCTGGCTCGGCCGCTGGCCGAGCGGTCCCAGCGATCCGTGGCAGGTACCGTCCGGCTGGCGGATCGGCACCGCCGCACCGACCTCGATCCGGCTGGCCGCCGGCGACCGGACCGAGCACGTGTATCTGCGCGGGCGTCCCGGTGCCGCGACCGGCCGTGTCGGCGAGGGCGAATCCGTCTCGTTGACAGCAGCTTTCGCGGACTCGGTGCTGACGCTCACCGTGGCCGGGGTGCGGCACGAGTATCGCGTCGCGGAGCAGGACGGCCAGCTGTGGCTGGCGGGGCCCACCGGCGTCGCCGTGCTGCGCGAGGTGGCCGAGGCCAGTGTGCGGGGTGGCGCCGAACAGGTGGGCGACGCCGAAATACGTAGTCCCATGCCGGGTTCGGTGATCGCGGTGCCGGTCACCACCGGTGCCACCGTGGCCGCGGGCGCCCCGGTGGTGATCGTCGAGGCGATGAAGATGGAGCACTCGCTCACCGCGCCGGTGGCGGGCACCGTCGAAATCCTGGTCGCGCCCGGAACTCAGGTGCGGCTCGATCAGCCGCTGGCCCGCATCCACACGACTCCCGCGGAACTTCCCGCCGACCAAGAAGGAACCCGAGCATGACCGACTTCCTGTCCACCGGCGCCCTACCCGACGACTACCGCGACTTGGCCCTGACGGTGCGCGATTTCGCGCAGTCGGTGGTCGCGCCGGTGGCCGCCGAGCACGACGCGAACCACACCTTCCCCTACAAGGTGGTCGAGGGCATGGCCGAGATGGGCCTGTTCGGGCTCCCGTTCCCCGAGGAATACGGCGGCATGGGCGGCGACTACTTCGCGCTGTGCCTCGCCCTCGAGGAACTCGGCAAGATCGACCAGAGCGTCGCCAT
This sequence comes from Nocardia brasiliensis IFM 10847, assembly GCF_000710915.1. Classification (GTDB taxonomy): domain Bacteria; phylum Actinomycetota; class Actinomycetes; order Mycobacteriales; family Mycobacteriaceae; genus Nocardia; species Nocardia brasiliensis_A. The sequence goes on along the minus strand of NZ_BAUA01000117.1, from coordinate 14,379 downwards.
CACGCTGGAAGCCGGTGTGTCCCTGGGCGCGATGCCGATCTACCGCTTCGGCGACGAGAAGCAGAAGCAGCAATGGTTGCCGCAGTTGACCAGTGGGCGCGCCCTCGCCGCGTTCGGGCTCACCGAGCCCGGCGCGGGCAGCGACGCCGGCGGCACCAGGACCACCGCGATCGCCGACAGCGGCGAATGGATCATCAACGGCAGCAAGCAGTTCATCACCAATTCCGGCACCGATATCACCCGGCTGGTGACCGTGACGGCGGTGACCGGGCAGACCGGCGGCAAGAAGGAGATCTCCACCATCCTCGTGCCCACCGACACCCCGGGATTCGTCGCCGAACCCGCGTACAACAAGGTCGGCTGGAACGCCTCGGACACCCATCCACTGAGCTTCACCGACGTGCGGGTGCCGCAGGAGAACCTGCTCGGCGAGCGCGGCCGCGGCTACGCGAACTTCCTGCGCATCCTGGACGAAGGCCGCATCGCGATCGCGGCGCTCGCGGTCGGCGCGGCCCAGGGCTGCGTGGACGAGAGCGTGCGCTACGCCAAGGAGCGCGAGGCGTTCGGCCAGGCCATCGGCCGCAATCAAGCGATCGCGTTCAAGATCGGGCGGATGGAGGCCCGCGCGCACACGGCGCGCACGGCCTACTATGACGCCGCGGCGCTGATGCTGGCGGGCAAGCCGTTCAAGAAGGCGGCGTCCATCGCCAAACTGGTGGCCAGCGAGGCGGCCATGGACAACTCGCGCGACGCCACCCAGATCTTCGGCGGCTACGGCTTCATGAACGACTACCCGGTGGCCAGGCACTACCGGGACAGCAAGATCCTCGAAATCGGCGAGGGCACAACGGAGGTTCAGCTGATGCTGATCGGACGGGAGCTGGGACTGTGAGCGATGTCGACGGCTTGCGCCGGGTGGTCCAGACCGGCCTGTGGTTCGAGGAACTCGAGACCGACGTGCGCTACGAGCACCGGCCCGGGCGCACCATGACCGAGACGGACAACGTCTTGTTCAGCACGCTGACCATGAATCCCCAAGGGCTGCACATCGATGCGGCCTACAGCGACGCCCAGGAGCCGTTCCATCAGCGCCTGGTGAATTCGCTGTTCACCCTCGGCACCATGGTCGGCCTCGCGGTGGCGCACCTGACCCAGGGCACCACCGTCGCCAATCTCGGCTTCTCCGAGGTGAAGTTCCCGGCGCCGCTGTTCCACGGCGACACCGTCTACGCCGAAACCATCGTGCTGGACAAGCGCCTGTCGAAGAGCAGGCCCGGCGAGGGCATCGTCACCTTCCGCCACATCGCGCGCAACCAGCACGGCACCATCGTCGCCGAGGCTGTGCGCAACGCGATGATCCGCCTGCGTCCCGAGACGGCCTCGGCATGAGCTGGCAGTTGCCCGGCCCCGCGTGGCTGTTCTGCCCGGCCGATCGCCCCGACCGATATGAAAAGGCCGCCGCGGCAGCCGATGTGGTGATTCTCGACCTCGAGGACGGCGTGGCCGCCGCCGACAAGACGGCGGCCCGCAAGGCCCTCGCCGAGACCCCGCTGGATCCCGAGCGCACCGTCGTACGGGTCAACGCCGCGGGTACCGATGATCTCACCGCCGATCTCACGGCGTTGGCGGGCACTGGGTATCGGCGCGTCATGCTGCCGAAATGCGAAGCCGCCGAACAGGTCACCGCGCTGGCCGAATACGAGGTGATCGTGCTGATCGAGTCGCCGCTCGGCGCGCTCACCGTCGAGCGCGCCGTCCAGGCGCCCAACGCGATCGGCGCGATGTGGGGCGCGGAGGACCTGGTCGCCGGGCTCGGCGGCAATTCGAGCAGGTACGCGGACGGCAGCTATCGCGAAGTGGCGCGCCATGTTCGGTCGAGCACGCTGCTCGCGGCCAAGGCGTACGGCAAGTTCGCGCTCGACTCGGTGTACCTGGATATCCGCGATCTCGACGGACTTCGCACCGAAGCGCTGGACGCGGTCGCGGTCGGCTTCGAGGCCAAGGTCGCCATCCATCCGAGCCAGCTCGCGGTGATCCGTGCGGCGTACACGCCGCCGGAAGCGGAATTGGCTTGGGCCCGGCGGGTACTCGACGAGGTGCCGAAGCACCGCGGGGTGTTCGCCTTCGAAGGCCGCATGGTCGATGCCCCCGTACTGCGGCACGCCGAGCAGATCGTGCGGCGCGCCGCACGCGCCTGACCACCCGTTAGAAACAGCCAGGAGGAATGCGGTGCAACCACAGTGGGTGCCGACCGAGCAGGACATCGCCGCGGCCAGGATCACCGACTTCGCGAAGTTCGCCGAGGGGCGCACCGGTCGGAAGCTGCCGGACTACGCCACGCTGTGGCAGTGGTCCGTCGACGATCTGGCGGGCTTCTGGCACGCGGTGTGGGACTACTTCGAGCTCGGCCCGGTATCGGGCGAGATCCTCGGTAGTGCGGAAATGCCCGGTGCGCAATGGTTTCCGGGCACCCGGTTGAACTATGTGGACCAGGTGGTCCGTCAGTTCCGCACCGACCGGCCCGCCATCATCGCGGTCACCGAAGACGCGCCTGCCCGCGAAGTCTCCTGGGTCGAGCTGATCGACGAGACCGCGGCGCTGGCGCGCACACTGCGCGAGCTGGGCGTCCAGCCCGGTGACCGGGTCGCGGGCTACCTGCCCAATATCCCGGAGGCGGTGGTGGCGTTCCTGGCGACCGCCAGCATCGGCGCGGTGTGGAGCGCCTGTGGGCAGGACTACTCCCCCAAGGCGGCACTGGATCGACTGGGCCAGCTCGAACCCACCGTCCTGATCACCGCGGACGGCTACCGATACGGCGGCAAGGCGCACGACAAGCGCGCCGACATCGCGGCGCTGCAAGCCGGTTTCGGCAAGCTCAGCGCCACGATCGTAGTGTCCCGGCTCGGCCTCGACGTGCCGGATGCGACACCGTGGAGCGCGGCCACCGCCGTGGACGAGTCGGTGCCCGCCGTGATCACCACGGAGCCGGTCGATTTCGATCACCCGCTGTGGATCGTGTTCTCCTCCGGCACCACCGGGCTGCCCAAGGGCATCGTGCACGGGCACGGCGGCGTGCTGCTGGAGCATCTGAAAGCCGTTGCGCTGCAATCTGATATCGGCCCTGAGGACACCTTCTTCTGGTACACCAGCCCGAGCTGGATGATGTGGAATTTCCAGGTCGCTGGGTTGCTGGTGGGCGCGACCATCGTCTGCTACGACGGCAGTCCCACCGCTCCGACGCCGGACGCGCTGTGGCGCATCGCCGCCGAGACCCGGACCACCGTGCTCGGTACCAGCCCGGGCTACGTGCTGGCCTGCATCAAGGCGGGAGCCACGCCCCGCGCCGAACACGACCTGTCCGCGTTGCGCTCGGTCGGCATCACGGGCGCTGCTCTGCCCACGTCCTCGGCGACCTGGCTGAGCGAGAACACCGGTGCGCACGTCCAGGTCAACTCGATCAGCGGCGGCACCGACGTGGTGTCGGCCTTCATCGGCGGCGTCCGGACCGTCCCGGCGTGGCCGGGTGAGCTGTCCGCCCGCTTTCTCGGCGCCGCGCTGGAGGCCTTCGACGGCCTCGGACAACCGGTCCGCGGCGAGGTCGGCGAGCTGGTCATCACCAAGCCGATGCCGTCGATGCCGCTGCGCTTCTGGCACGATCCGGACGGAAAGCGTTATCACGACGCCTATTTCGACATGTATCCCGGGATCTGGCGGCACGGCGACTGGATCACCGTCACCGAGCGCGACAGCGTCGTGGTGCACGGCCGCTCCGATTCCACCCTCAATCGGCACGGCATCCGGATGGGCAGCGCCGACATCTACCAGTCCGTCGAGCGGCTGCCCGAGATCGCCGAGGCGCTGGTGATCGGCGCCGAACAACCCGACGGCGGTTACTGGATGCCGTTGTTCGTGGTTCTCGCGCCCGGCGCGGAACTCACCGACGAGCTGAAGGCCCGGATCAACAGCACCATCCGCACCGAGGTATCGCCCCGGCACGTGCCGGACGAGATCCTGCTCGCCCCGGGTATTCCGCACACGCGCACCGGTAAGAAGCTCGAGGTGCCGATCAAGAAACTCTTCCAGGGCGCCGACGCCGCGCGGGTGGTCGAGCGCAGCGCGGTGGACGATCCGGCCCTGCTCGACTGGTACGCGGCCGTCCGCCCGGCCACCGCGTAGCAGAGCGGACGTCCGACGTCCCGTGGGCACCCGCGGCGAGTACGGTTGATTACCGATCAGGTCATGGACCCGGCCACGCCGATCTCCTAGCGTGGCGAGGAGAAGTTCGCCCCGAATCCGCAGGAGGTGGCAGCGTGGCCGCACAGGATGTCCGCGAACAGGCCGAGACCGCCGGCTATCCGCCGGGGCCCCGGCTGCCCGCGTTGGTGCAGAGCGTGTTGTTCCAGACCGACCGGCAGCGCTTCCTGCCCGCCCTGGCCCGGCGCTACGGCGACGTCTTCACCATGCGGATCCCGCCGTTCGCGCGGCGGTTCGTGGTGTTCTCCCGGCCCGAGCACATCCGGGAGATCTTCGCGGGTGACCCGCGCGACCTGCACGCGGGCGAGGGCAACCAGATCCTCGGCCACATCATGGGCCCGCATTCGCTGTTGCTCACCGACGAGGAGGAGCACGCGCGGGCTCGGCGGCTGCTGATGCCCGCGTTCAACGGCTCGGCGCTGCGCTCCTACCGCGACCTCGTCACCGAGCTGACAGTGGCCGAAATCGACCGGTGGACACCGGGATCCACGCTGATCACGCTGGACCGGATGAACGCGCTCACGCTCGAGGTGATCATGCGGGTGGTGTTCGGGGTGTCCGACGCGAGCACCCGGGCCGAGCTGGCGCCGCGGCTGAAACGCATCGTCGATCTCAATCCGCTGGTCTTCCTCGGCTTCAAGTCGGCGCTGCTCGGCCGGATCGGCCCGTGGCAGCGGTTCGCGCACAACGTGCACCAGGTCGACGCGCTGTTATATGCGGAGATCGCGGCGCGCCGGCAGGCGCCCGATCTGGCACAACGCACCGATGTGCTGTCCCGGCTGCTGCACGCGGGGACCGATAACGACCAGGATCCCCCGCTCACCGACGCCGAGCTGCGCGACCAGCTGATCACGCTGCTGCTCGCCGGGCACGAGACGACGGCCTCCGCCCTGGCCTGGGCGATGTACGAACTCGCGGCCCAGCCCGCCATCCAGGACGAGGCCGCCGAGGCCGCGCGGACCGGTGACGACAAATTCCTCGAAGCCGTGCTGAAAGAGGCGATGCGCCGACGCGTGATCATCAACGGCACCAACCGAAAACTGACCAGGGACATGACAATCGGCGGTCAGGCGCTGCCCGCGGGCACCGTGGTCTGCACGTCGATCCTGCTCGCGCATCGCAACACCGGCAACTATCCGGATGTCGAGACCTTCCGCCCGGATCGCTTTCTCGGCGGCGAGGTCGCGCCGAACACCTGGTTCCCCTTCGGCGGCGGCGCGCGCCGCTGCATCGGTGCCGGGTTTTCGCTGATGGAGGGCAGCACGGTGCTGCGCGAAACGCTCCTGCGGTATGTGCTGACCCGGCCCGCCGGCGCCGCGCCCGAGCGCGCCAAGACCCGCAACATCACCACGGTCCCGCGGGGCAAGGCTCGGCTGGTTCTCGTACCGCGCGGGTGAGCACCGAGGCATGGCCTTTCCCACCAGCGCAGATCAGTACGATGTCCGACATGAGTGTCGACAATCGCCGTACGGCGCGTAAGGCGAGCACCGGCGACTCGGCACCCCGGGAGATCCGGCGCAGGCCGAAGAATCGCCGGGCGCAGATCGCCGCGGCCTCGGCCGCCGCGTTCGGCTCGCTGGGCTACCACGGCGTGAGCATGGAGGACATCGCCTCCGGTCTCGGCATCAGCTCGGCCGCGCTGTACCGCCACTATCCCAGCAAGTACGCGCTGTTCCGCGAGGAACTGCTGCGGGTGGGCCGGGTAATGACCGAGTCGGTTCAGCTGCCCGAGGAGGCCGCGACCTGGTCGCCCGAGCAGCGCCTGCGCCAGGTGCTCGACTCGCTCATCGCCGTCACGATCGAGAACCGCACCGCCATCACCCTGGTGCGCTGGGAAGGGCGTTATCTCGAGCCGGAGGATCTGACCACGCTGAGCGATCAGCAGCTCACGGTGCTCGGCGCGCTCGGCGACCAGCTCGCCGAACTGCGTCCGGAGCTGACCGAGGACGACATCCGGGTGCTGCGCATGGCGCTGCTCAGCACGATCACCAGCATCGCCGATCACCACGCCACGCTGCCGATGAAATCACTTGCCCGGCTGTTGAGTTCGGCCTGCCACCCGATCGTCGGACTGACTCTGCCCGCCGTGCGGCCGGCCGAGCCGCAGCCGGTGGTGGAGATCCCGGATTCGTTCAAACACGAACTGCTGCTGCGCAAAGCGGTGGAGTTGTTCCACGAGCGCGGCTACCCGAATGTCAGCGTGGAGGACATCGCCACGGCGGCGGGATTGTCCGCGGCCTCGGCGGTGTATCGGTTCTACCGCGGCAAGAGCGATCTGCTCGCCGCGGCGTTTCGCCGTGCCGCGGAACGGGTTTCAGGTGCGGTCGGTCCGGCGGTCGCGACCGCGGCCAGCCCGGAGGGCGCCCTGACCGCTCTGATCGATCAATACGTGGCCGGGTCCTTTGCCGAGCGCGCCCTGACCTTCGTGTACTTCACCGAGTTCCAGCATGTGCCTGCGGAGGAGCGCACGGTGCTGCGCAACATCCAGCGGCTCAGCGTCGAAGAGTGGGCGCGGCTGCTGCGCGAGGTGCGCCCGGAATTGTCGCCCGCCGAGGCGCGTTTCCTGATCCACGCCGCGTTCGCCCTGGTCGTCGATCTCGGGCGGGCTTTCGACAACGAGCCCATGGCGGCCCAGGAGCGGGTGCGGCTGCTGATGCAGGTGGTCTTGTTCGGGCGGCCTGCGATCGAATGAACCGCCGCCCACCGGACCAACCGGTCGCATAAGTTAACGGAAATTCTGGACGTTCTGCGATACGTATCCCTAGGTGAAGTCCCCAAACTCCGCGCTCTTTGTGATCTTCTGTTCAGATTCGCCATCGGGTTCGGCTACCATCGCGGCATGGGTGCCCAAGAACGCCGCGCTGCGGACAAGGCGGCCGACGGGACGCCGACGCGAGCGATCCGGCGCAGACCCCGCGATCGCCGTGCACAGATCGCGGCGGTCTCCGCCGAGGCGTTCGGATCGCTCGGCTATCACGGCGTGAGCATGGAGGACATCGCCTCCCGGCTCGACATCAGCTCCGCCGCGCTGTATCGCCACTACCCCAGCAAATACGCGCTGTTCCGCGAGGAGGCGCTGCGACTCGGCACACTCAGCGCGACCGCGGTGCAACTGCCGGACACCGCACGGCAACTGTCCGCCACCGCCCGGCTCGAGCAGGTCATCGACGCGCTGATCGCCTCGTCGATCACGAACCGGCGCAGCGCCGCGCTGCTGCGCTGGCAGCGCCGCTACCTCGAGGACTCCGACGCCGCGATCCTCGATGACCAACTGGCCATGGTGAATTCGCGGCTGAAGGCCTTGATCGCGGCGACCAGGCCAGAACTCGGCAAGTCCGACAGCGCGGTGCTGTCCGCCGCCGTCCTGAGCGCGCTCAGCAGCATCGGCGATCACCACGTGTCGCTGCCGGCGCGCGCGTTACACGCGCTGCTCGGCACCGCCTGTCGGGCGATCGCGGCATGCACCCTGCCCGAGATCACGGATCAGCAACAACCTGTTGCGGCAGTAGAGATTCCGCTCACCTTCAAACACGAGTTGCTGCTCGTGCGCGCCGTCGAGCTGTTCCACGAGCGCGGGTATCCGAACGTCAGCGTGGAGGACATCGCCAGCGCCGCCGGGTTGCCCGCGTCGTCGGCGGTATACCGCTTCTACCGCGGCAAGGGCGATATCCTCGCGGCCGCGTTCCGCCGTGCCGCGGAACGGGTTTCGGCCGCGATCGGCCCCGCCGTCGCCGCGGCGGACAGTCCGCGCCAGGCGCTCACGACGCTGATCGAGCTGTACGTAGCGGGGTCGTTCGCCGAACGCGAGCTGACCTTCGTGTACTACGCCGAGATCAGCAATGTGCCCGCGGACGAGCGGACGGTGCTGCGCAACATCCAGCGACTCAACGTCGAGGAGTGGGCGAAGCTGCTCGTCGGCATGCGCCCTCGGTTGTCCGCCGCCGAAGCACGGCTGCTCGTGCACACGGCGCTGGCGCTGGTGGTCGATCTGGGTCAGCGCTTCGGTTCCGACGACCCCTGCTGCTCGCAGCAGCGGGTCGGGCAATTGATGCGAGTCGTCTTGTTCGGCAACGAATCCGGCTGACTACGGCTGTGCCTGCGGCGGGGCCAACGGCGAGTTCACCTTGTTCACCAGCCAGTGCCCGTCGACCTTCTCCAGGCGCATGACCATGGACAGCTGGCCCGGCGCGGGCTTGCCCTGCGTGCCCATGCTGGTGATGGTCTGCCCGATCACCACGATCGCCTCGGCGGAGTTCTGGTCGCCGGTCTTGATCGCGCACTGCACGTCGTTCACCTTGGACACGACCTCGCCCTGCGTCAGCACCTCGCGCAATTCCTTACTGGTGCTGTCGAATTGCTTCTTCCAGTCGCCGGTCGCCCCGGCCAGCACCGCGGCGAAGTACGGGTCGAGCTGTTTGGCGTCGTAGTCCGCCAGGACCGGCGCGTAGGCACACGCGGCGGCCCGCGCGTCGGCGTTGGCCTCGAGCACGGCCTTGTTGCCCCGGTTCTGGACGAAGAAGACGACACTCGAAGCCACTGCGGCACAGAGCAATACCGCCGCCGTCACCTCGAGGACAAGCCGTCCGGACCGGCCGAGCCGCCATCGCTTCGGCTCGGACGTCGTCGTCTCGGTCGAAACCTCCCCGGGCGTAACAGCACTCGACTCTTCAGCCGCATCGCTCTCGGACATCGGTTGAGCTCCTATCTCCCAGGTACCGGACGGGACAGTTCGTCACCGGTCGCGCCGGGAGGCGGACCCGAGCCGTTGTCCGGCACATTCGGTCGTGGTGCGTTCGCGGAGCCGCGAACCTGCAGCGCCGGGTTGTCGGTGGTGCAGTAGTTGTAGAGCCGCACCCGGGTATCCACGGTCTTCGTCGTCGGGACCACCGGCACGGTGCCGTAGTCACAGCTGGGCCGGGGCCACGGGTCGATCAGGGTGTGATAGGCGTTGTCGTGGGCGGGTACACCGATCGCCGCGGATCCCGCACGCAGCGCGGGGAACAGCGCGGCGATGGCGGGCGCGCGCAGTTTGGCGGCCCTGGTGATCGCGACGAAATTGGTGACCAGGTTGGTCACCGGATCCTCGGTATCGCGCACGATACCGCCGAGCGTGGCGAGCTGGCCCGGCCCGAGTTCGAGGAACTTGCGCACCTCGGCGTCGGCGGCGCTGAGCTGCTGGAACAGCGCGCTGGACCCGGTGGTGAGCGTGCTCAGATCGGGTTGCGCGTGCGCGGTCGTCTCCGCGATCACCTGCAGGTTCTCGATGAGCTGTCTGGTCTGCGGCAGTAGCTCCGTGAGCCCGGCCATCGCCCGGCTGATCCCGGAGATCATGTTGCGCAACCGATCCGGTCCACCGGCCAGCGCCTTGTCCAGTTCATCGACGATCACGTTCAAGCGCCCCGGGTTCAGCCCGCCGATCAGTCCGCTCATGCTCGACAGCACCGACTGCACGGTCACCGGGGCAGTGGTCCGCGCACGGTCGACCACCGCGCCATCGCCGAGATAAGGTCCGCTGTCGGTATCGGGCCGGAAGTCGAGATACTGCTCCCCGGCCGCCGACAACCGGCCCACCGCCACCGTGCCGCCGACCGGAATCCGTGCGCCCTTGTCGATTTCGGCGATCGCGGCGACCCCGTCACCGGAGATGCGCACCTCGGTCACCCGGCCGACCCGGACACCGCGGAAGCTCACATCGTTGTTCGCCGCGAGCCCGCCGGAGTTCTGCAACTCCACCCGCACCGTATAGGTGTTCGGCAGCAGGTTGATACGCAGCACCGCCGCCCCGAGGTAGGAGACGCCGACCAGCAGCACCAGGATCAGGCCGATATTCGCCACCGCGATGCGATGGCGAACCAGCCACTGCCACAACGGAATGGTCATCGCGTACCGCCTTGCAGCCGGCCGAGCACCTTCTCCAGCACCTGAGCCAGACTGCCGATGAACGCGGGTACGTCACCGAGTTCGGGCGCCCGGCTGCCCTTCGGATCGGTCAGCGCGCCGACGCTCAGGTACGAGACGGTGGCCGCGACGGCCAGCGTCGGACCGTCCAGGCTGGCCATGACCGAGGGATAGACCGCGTGCAGTCCGTCCAGCGTGCCCGCGAGATCGTCGCCCATCTGCGCGAATCCGGACATCAGTCGCTGGATGCTGTCGAACAGCGTGAGGAATTCCGGGCCGGTGGTGTCGGTGAAGTCGCCGAGCGCGGCCATGGTCACCGAGATCTTCGCGGTGAGATCGGCGATGGCCTTGTTGTTCTCGGCCACCAGCCCGATCAGCGGCGGGAACGTATCCGCGGCGGCGCCCAATTCCTGCTTGCGCCTGGCCAATTCGCCGGTCAGCGTGGACATGCCGGTGAGCACGCTGTCGACGTCGGCGGTGCGCCGGTTCAGCGCGCTCAGCACGTCGGTCAGCTCGGTGATCAGATGCGACAGTTCCGGGGCGCGGCCGCCGAACATGGAATTCATCTCGCTCGTGATCCGGGCGGCTTGGTTGAGCCCACCGCCGTTGAGCAGCAACGAGATCGACATCATCAGCTGTTCGACCGAGGCGCCGGTCGCGGTGTGCTCGGGCGCGATGGTGTCGCCCGGGCGCAGCAGCTCGGCGCTGTCGCGCTTCGACGGTAGAGTCATCGCGACGAACATGTCGCCGAGCGGGGTGGCCTGCCGCAGCTCGGCGGTGGTACCGCGAGGCAGCTGAATATCGCGGCGGATCTGCATTTCCACGTCGGCCAGGAAGTTGGTGGTGCTGATCGCGGAGACCATGCCGATATCGGTGCCGCCGATCTTGACGTGCGCATTCGCGGGCAGATTCAGCGCGTCCCGGAATATCGCGTGCAGGGTGTAGCCGGGACCACCGATGCCGGGCTTGGGCAACGGCACGTTGTCCACCGTCACCGCACAGCCCGCGCTGCCCGCGAGCACTCCTGCCGCCGCCAGCGCCGCCAGCGCACGCCTGCTCATTTGGTGAGTCCCAGCAGCGCGGCGGTGAGCCCGAAGTCCGGGCCGAAGTCCTGGATCTTGCCGGTGCGGCAGCCATCCAGGCGCATCTGCACCCGCTCGCAGAACACCGACAGCGCCTCACCGTCCAGCACCGCTTTGTCCAGCAGGCCGTGCAACCGCAGTGCCTGATGTTCCTTGCTGGTCGCGTTGTCCAGATTCTGGAAGAACAGTGGTGTGACGTCGGCGATCTCGGTGACCGAGCGGGCGTTGGCGCGCATCTGCCCGGTGAGCGCGGTGAACCGGGTCAGCGCGCCGAGCAACTGGTCCCGGTTCGCGCCGACCACGGTGGAGGTGTTGGTGACGAAATCGTTCAGTTGGGTCAGCACCGCCTGCAGACCCGGAGCCTGCGCGCCCATCAATTCGACCAGCTCGGTCAGCCGCCCGCTGAAATCCCTTACCGTCTGGTCGTTCTCGGCGATGATCTGGGTGATCTCGTTGAGTTTCACGATGGTGTTGGAGATCTGGTCGCCGTTGGCCAGGCTGACCTCGAAGGCGGCCGACATCGCGTCCAGCGTCTGCCGCAGCTTGTCGCCGTTGCCGTCCAGCAGCGGGAACAGCACCCGGCTCGCCATCGGCCCGGTTTCGTTGTCCCCCTTCAACGCCTTGCCGAGCTGGTCGAAATTGTCCAGGATGCGGTCGAGTTCGACCGGGGTCCTGGTGTGCTCGAGCGGGATGTGCGCCCCGTCGGCCAGCACCGGTCCGCTGCCTTCATACGCGGGCGCCAGCTCGACGTGCCGGTTGGTTATCAGCTGCGGGGAGACCAGCGCCGCGATGGCATCCGCGGGCACCTTGACGTTCTTGTCGATGGACATGGTGACCTCGACATAGCTGCCCCGCGCGGTCACCGTGTCCACCCGGCCGACCGGAACGCCGAGAATCGCGACATCGTTACCCGCGTAGAGGCCCGCCACGTTCTCGAAATCGGCGCTGATCCGCAGATGTTCCCCGAGATACTGGTCCGGCAGCCCGGACAGGCTGTCCGGCAGCAGCGAGCAACCGGACGCGATCGCGGCGATCCAGCACAGCACCGCCGTTTTGCATAAAGTACCTATCTTCATCAGTTACACCCCTGTACCGCACCGGCGAAGCACAGCCAGTTGTCCGGGAAGACCCACGGCGCCCACACGTCGCCATAGGGGCCGTTGCCGAGCGCATTGTTGAACTGCCGCAAAGCGACCGGCATGATCTCGTAGAGCGAGTCGAGGTTGTCCCGGTTCTTTTCCAAGCCCTCGGACATCGTGTTCAGGCTCTGGATCAGCGGGCCGAGTTGATCGTTGTTCTCCAGCCCCATCTCCTGCAGCAGCCGCGAGAGCTCGGCGACATTGTCCAGCAAGGACTTCAGCAGTTGCTGGCGCTGCGCCACCGCATTGCCGATCGCCTCGCCCCGGGTGAGCAACAGCAGCACGCTGTTGCGGTTGTCCGAAACCAGCTGTGCCACCTGGTCCATGCTCTTCAACAGCACATCGACCTCGTCGCGGCGATCGTTGATCACCTTGGCGAGCGCGCCGATGCTGTTCAGCGCCTCGACGGTGAGCTGCGGCGAATCGCCCATCTGCCGGGTCAGCAGATCGAGCGACTGGCGCAGCTTGGCCGGATCGATCCGCTCGATGCGCTCGAACGACGATTTGTACACCGGATCACGGATGACCTTGCCCAGGTTGTACGGCACCGTGGTGTTGGCGATCGGGATCCGGTTGCCCGGCAGCCCTTTTCCGTTACCCGGCACCAGCTCGACATGCAACTTGCCGAGGATGGTCGTCATCTTGATCGCCGCGCGCGCATCGGGACCGAGCCGGATATCGCGACGCACCCGCAGATCCACCACGACCTTCGCGCCGTCCAGCCTTACCGCGCGCACCGAACCGACCTCGATGCCGGAGACGTCCACCGACGCGCCCGCACGCAACCCGGCCGCCTGTGCGAACTCCGCCTGAATCGTCCGGTCCCCCAGCCTGGCCTGCGACAACGCGCTGGAGCCGACGAGCAGCAGGAGCACCGATCCGGCCGCGAGCAAGCCCAGCCACAGCAGCCGATTGCGGGGTAGCCGGAGGCGTCCGGCCAGTCCGCTGACACGATTCCTCATCGGCACACCTCCGATTGCGAATTGCCGCCGACCTGGGAGAACAGCCCCGGCGGCAGCAGCACGCCCCAGAGCGACACGTCCAATCGGCAGATGTAGGCATTGCCGTAGGCGCCATAGCTGGTGAATCTGGCCACGCCGTTGAGCAGGCCCGGCAGTTCGACAGCAGCCTGGTCCAACGAGGCCCCGTTGAGCAGCAGCAGTGCCACACCGCTGGTCGCATCACGCTGTGCCCGCGCCATATCGGGCTTCACCTGACCGATCAGCTGGACCAGCGAGTCGGTCGAGGTGGCCACCTGCTGCACCGAACTCTTCAGCGATTCGCCTTGCGCGTAGAGCGACTCGACCAGCGAACGTGCCTGCGTGATCAGGGTTTCCAGTTCACCGCTGCGGTGCGCGAGGCCGGCGATGACACTGCTCAGATTGCTGATCACGTCACCGAGGATCTGATCCCGCTGCCCGAAGGTGCCCGCCAGCTCGGCGGCCTGGGTGATCAGCGCGCTCAGCGACACATTGTTGCCCTGCAGCGCTTGAATCATGGTCTCCGACAACGCGTTGATCTGATCCGGTTGCAGCACGCTGAACAACGGCTCGAACCCGGACAGCAGCCCGGACACGTCGAACGACGGTTCGGTGCGCTCCAGCGGGATGGCCGACCCGCTCGGCACCGCCTGCCCGGCCTCGGCGCCGGGCACGAGCGCGACGTAGCGCTGTCCGATCAAATTCTGGTAACGCACAAGGGCTTTCGTCGTGGTGGTCAGTCGCTGCCGCCGCTGGATGCGGAACTCGACGCGCGCGCGGTAGTCACCGTCGAAGTCGATCGCGTCCACCCGGCCGACCCGCACGCCCGCCATCCGAATGTCGTCGCCGACCCGCAGGCCGAGCACATCGGAGAAGGTCGCCGAATAGGAGTCGGTGTCACCGGACACCGATCGCTGCAGGGTGGACCAGATGGTGTAGGTGAGCACAACGGCGAGAACAGCGAAGAGGCTGAAGCCGATCAGTGCCTTGCCAGAGCGTCTCATCATCTGGCGCCCCCGTTCACCG
>NZ_BAUA01000118.1 GCF_000710915.1 Nocardia brasiliensis IFM 10847 | reverse complement strand
GCTCTCGCTGGTCGGCACCGCGGTCGCGATCAACCCGGACTCCGATTTACGCGAGGTCGCGAAGAACCGGGGCTGGGAGATCCGCGATTTCCGCACCGGCCGCAAGGCCGCGAAGATCGGCGTGCCAACGGCTTTGGCGCTCGGCGCGGCCGGTGGCGCGGTGGCCGCGGCGGTCACGCGCAAACGCGATCACTGAGCAGGCACCCGCGAGCCCCGCACCCTCGGGTCCGGCGAACGCCGGAAACCAGTGCGGCCGAGGGGTTTACCGACTGGTGCCCGGCGTTCGCCGGGACGACGGGCGGCGCGCGGCGCACCCGGCGCCCGCCGCTACCCCGTAAACGGGTTGCGGCGCTTGGTGAGCAGTTTGTACAGCGTCGACTGGATGGTCTCGCGCACCTGGTCGGTGACCTCGAACATGGTCATCGGGTCGTCGGCCGCCTCCGGGTCGTAGCCGGTGGTCGGGATGGGTGTACCGAATTCGATGTACCACTTCGACGGCAGCGGTAGCGCGCCGAGCGGGCCGAGATGCGGAAACAGCGGCGTCACCGGGAAATACGGCAAACCGAGCAACCGGGCCAGCGGCTTGATGTCGGCCAGCTTCGGGTAGATCTCCTCGGAGCCCACGATGGAGCACGGGATGATCGGCACGCCGGTGCGCACCGCCGCGGCCACGAAACCACCGCGGCCGAACCGCTGCAGCTTGTAGCGATCGGCGTACTGCTTGCCGACGCCTTTGAAGCCCTCGGGGAAGACGCCGGTCAATTCACCTGCGCGGAGCAGCCTTTCGGCGTCTTCCCGGCAGGCCAGCGTGTGCCCGGCCTTCCTGGCCAGCGAGCCGAGCACCGGCGTCTCGAAGATCAGGTCGGCGGCCAGCAACCGCAGCGCCCGCTGCTTCGGATGCCGATCGTGGATCGCCAGCTGCAGCATCAGCCCGTCCAGCGGCACGGTGCCGGCGTGGTTGGCCACGATCAGCGCGCCACCCACCTCCGGGATATTCGCCATACCGCTCACCTCGGCCCGGAACCACAGCTCCGACATCGGGCGCAGCGCGGGCAGCAACACCGACTCCAGCAGGTGCTCGTCGAAACCGAACTCGTCCACCTGGTAGTCGCCGGTGAGCCGGCGCCGGGCGAACTCCGCGGTCTTGCCGATCTGCTTACCGATCGCGCCCCGCACCAGATCCGAGAGGGACTGCGGGGCAGGCGGTTCGGCGGCGGCGAGCCGCTCGGTCAGCGACGTCACCTGGCCGGGTGCCTCGCCCTGCGGGTGCTCGGGCCAGCGGCGGGCAGGCGGGCGGGGCCTGGCCTCGACCTGTATGTCGTGGAGTTGGATGACTTTCGCTACGTCGTTCATTGCTGTGCTCCCGTACCGGCCCCGAGCAGGCCGAGCAGTTTGGATTCTGCGGCATCGATCCATTTGGGGTCGATGACGGGTCGCGACGCTGCGCCCCCGATGAAGTCGTCGAAAGCCTGCACCGTCGTCCAGCGCGGCACGAAACCGAGTTCGGCCCGCATCCGGGTGGTGTCCAGGCCGCAACCGAAATGGAAATAGTCGAGCTGCTCGCCGGAGAATTCGCGCATCACCGGCCCCATCAGAATCCGCCCCGCGCTGCGGAACAGCGCGAACGGCACCGGGAACTCGATCCGCCCGGCCCGCCGCACCGCCTGCGACAGCGCCAGCGCGCCGTCACCGGCCACGTTGACGGTGCCGCCGCGCCCGGCGAGCGCTGCGTGCGCCAGGGCGGCGACCGCGTCCTCCTCGTGCAGCAGTTGCATCCTGGCGTCGCGGCCGAACACGGTCGGCGTGAGGGGGGACCGCAGATATTGCGTACCGCGCCCGGCCAGTCGCGGACCGACGATCGGTGCTAAACGCAGAATTGTCGTCGCGATATCGGGCCGGCGCCGGGCCAATCCGCGCACATACCCTTCGATTTCGATCATGTCGCGGGCGAAGCCACCGCTCGGCGGCGTGCGCGCGCTCATTTCCTCCGCGAATTTCGCGGGGTCCTTCGCGCTGCAGCCGTACACCGCGGACGAGGAGCGCACCACCACCCGGCGCATCGTCGGCGCCTTCTGGCACACCGCGAGCAGCTGCATGGCGCCGAGCACGTTGAGGTCCTTCATCACCGCACGCGACGCGCCGGCGGGCGGCTTGGCCAGCACCGCGGTGTGCACCACGGTATCCACGGCGCTGCCGTCGACGACCTTGCGGATCAATGGATTTCGGATATCCGCGCGGACGAACTCGGCGCGGCCCATCCGGCGCTGCAATTCCCGGCTGGGGGTCATGGTGTCGACGGCGAGAATGCGTTCGATACCGGGATCCTGCGCGAGACGAGCGACCACGTTGCCGCCGAAAAAGCGGCTCGCACCGGTTACCAACACCACCTTCGGTGTGTGTCCGTCCCGAACGTCAGAACCAGCCGGCACCGCATCCCACCTTGACAAGCCCCCACTTCGTTTGCCCCGCTCCTAGCGTAGCCGCTGCGTCTGTGCGTTCCGATGGGATTTACCTGGATCTAACGATGACTTCAATCACCGAAATACCGAAAGGCCCGCCACCGCTTCGGTGACGGGCCTCGCAGTTGACGCGCAGATCGTTTCGAGCGACCTGCAAGCAGTCGCTACGCCGGGCTTACTTGCCGAGTTTGCGCCGCTGCACACGTGTGCGGCGAAGCAGCTTGCGGTGCTTCTTCTTCGACATGCGCTTGCGGCGCTTCTTGATCACAGAACCCATAGGGTTGTTCCTCGCGTTCTCTCTACTCGGCGCGCACGCTACTCACGTGCGCCAACTGACCGGTCGCTCGGCAAGCCTCACGCCCAGTGCCCGCGCCGCCGGATACCTCGGGGCACCCCGAAGCGGTGCCACCGGCGGGCGAACACGAACCGAGGATCTATCGTACCGGCACGTCCGACGACCTTCGAAACCGCCTGATCGCTCGCCGCCGGAACGCCTCCGGCGACCGCCTGCGTCGGTGTGACCGCAGCCGTCTCAGCCCGCGTCGAAGTAAGACGTTTCCAGATAGTCGTGCACCGCCTTGGCATGCACCCGGAACGACCGACCCACCCGCACCGCGGGCAGCTCACCGGAATGCACCAGCCGGTACACCGTCATCTTGGACACTCGCATCAGGCTCGCCACCTCGGCGACCGTGAGAAATTGAGTGCCGCCGAGCATGGGTTGACCCTGCGCACCCGGACCACTCGGTGCCCGGGAACCGCTCCGGCTGCCCGAGGGACCGGAGCCACTCGAACTCCCTGAGCTACTTGCAGACATCTTGTTCGAAGACATCATTGCACCATTGACCTCCGGCACGTCCGCGCCGCCGGCTTCCCCACCGGCGGAACAGACACGCACGTGCTCCTTGAAGCTTAGCGGGACCAGTGGTGTTACTGCGACGGGAGTGAGAAATAAGCTTTTCCGATCGGAATCCGACCGGTCATCCCGTGGATGTGCGATGTTCGCCTCGCCGCCGTCTGGGCCCGATTTGCCCCGTCGGTCCGGATCCCGGTGGGAGCAAACTCACGGCGAGTCCGGCCTCTCGTCGTGTCGCGCGCCGAGGGCGCCCCGGCTCACGCTCCGGCGCCGACTCCGGTCCCGACGCCGGTCGGACCGTCGCTCACGCCGCCTTGCTCGGCGGAGCGCTGTTTGGCGGCGTGCAACGCCTCCAGGAACGCCGAACGGACGCCGCCGCGCTCCAGCTCACGGACCGCGGCCGCGGTGGTGCCCGCCGGCGAGGTGACCGCGGCCCGCAACTCGGCCGCACTCTGCTCGGACTCCTGCAGCAGCGCCGCCGAACCGATCATGGTCTGCACCACCAGTTCCGTGGCCACCTCGCGAGTCAGTCCGAGGCCGACGCCCGCGTCCACCATGGCCTCGACGATCAGGAAGAAGTAGGCGGGACCCGACCCGGACACCGCGGTGACCGCGTCCATCTGGGACTCCGCGACGGTCACCACCTTGCCGACCGCGCCGAGCACGTCGGTCACCAGTTCCAGCTGCTGGGCCCGGGCGTACCGGCCCGGCGCGATGACGCTCATGCCCTGACCGACCAGCATCGGCGTGTTCGGCATCACCCGGACCACCGGGAAACCGGCGGGCAGCTTCGCCTCCAGGCGCGCGGTCGGCACACCGGCCGCCAGCGACACCAGAATCTGGTCCCGATCGTTGCCCACGCTGGCGTTGTCGCTGAGGGCGGCCTTGCCGAGCGCGGTCATCACGGCGTCCACATCGGCGGGTTTCACCGCGACGACCAACAGGTCCGCGCCGACCGCGGCGTCGGCGACGGAATCGGTCACCCGTACCGAGAACTGCTCGGCGATCTGCGCGGCCCGCTCGGTCACCGGCTCGACGACAACCAGGTCCTTCGCCAGCCGTCCCGACTCGAGTAAGCCCGCGATCAGCGCCTCCCCGATGCGTCCGCCACCGATAACCGCAATTCTCGTCATGGGAGTCAAGGCTATGCGAGGGCGAACTCAGCGCTGTTGCGGGATGAGCGCCAGCTGCCTGCTCTGCGCTACGACGGCGCCGGTCGAGTCGAGCACCAACTGGTCCTCGTCGAACATGCGCTCACCCACCTCGTGCGTGGTCGCGATGATGCGCAGCCAGCCCGCGGCCGGCTTGCGCCGCAGGTAGGTGGCCATCTGCACGGTCGGCGCCCAGCCGAAATGACCGAGGTTCACCGGCACCGGCGGACTCATGTCCGCGCCCATCATCGCCATGAACATGGCGGTCTCGGTGTTCTGCTCGTCACCCGGACGCGGGCGCAGCCACAGCCGCAGCCGCGGCTCGCCCTGCTGACCTTCGAGGAAGCGGGCCCAGTCCCGATCGATGAACAGCTCGGCGCCCTGGCCGACGTGCACGACACTGCTCATCGGCGAGTCCGGCCCGTAGCCGATGGCGTCGGCGGGCGGTTCGACCGGCATGTCGTCGTGCTCGCGGGCGTAGCGCGGTTCGGCGTCGTCCAGGCGGCTGAACGTCAGCGCGGTACGCACCAGAGTCCGCCCGTGCTGCATCAGGTTGGTGTCGGCGAGGCAGATCTGCCGGCCGATCTTGCGGATATGCACCTCGTATTCGACCTCGCCCGGCTCGGGCGCGCCGAGGAAGTCCGAGCTGGCGGCGACCGGCGCCATATCGGCCAGCGCCGGGTCGGCAGCGCGCAGCCACTTCAGGCCTGCCGCGGCGCTGGCCGCGACCATGGTGCCGCCGTGCACCTTCTTGCCGATCGTCCAGACCTTGTCGATCAAGCCGAGGTAGCGACCGGTGTCGGGGGTCGTCGAGAGCAGTTCGGTCAGCGCCAGCACCCGACCGAACGGGGCGTCGGTCGCCGTGGCCTGCGTGAGATCCAGGTCGGCCGTCATCGTCACTCCTGTCGTCGACTCACCGCGTCGGCGGGCAGGGTTACCGTTCCGCGACATTCATACAGCGTAGAACGAACCCGCTCGGGCTTCCCGTCCACCCTCGGTCGCATACATCACACTGCCGTGCCCGATTGGATTCGGCCCACGCCGTCCCCGACGATTTCGGGTGCGCGGAAACGAATCGATGCACGGAATTACCGCACCTATTTTGTTGGGGTACAGATTATTTCGTAGCCGCACAGTCCACTTATGTTGCGGCGCAAGGATTCAGGGGTGAATTGCGGGTGTCGGCGCGGTCACGCCGTTGAGATGCAAGCGCGCGAACGCGAGCGTGCGATGCAACATCGCCGCGCGAGCCTGCGTGGTGCGCGCGTTCTGGGTATTGATCTCCGCCACCGCCTGCCCCGTGAAACCGGTGCGGACCAGCGTCTCGCACAGCTCGACGCACGGCTGGGTGCCCTCACCGGGGATCAGGTGCTCGTCGTGCGCGGCACCGCGACCGTCGGCGAGATGCAGATGCGCCAGACCCGGCCCCATCCGGGCGGCCAGCGCCAACGGGTCCGCGCCCGCCGTCGCGGTGTGCGAGAGATCCAGGGTGTAGTGCGCGAAACCGGTATCGGTCGGATCGTAGGACGGGCTGAACGCGGTGAGCCCGATGCCGGGGCCGCCGCGACGCTCCAAGCGCTTCACCGACCGCGCTCCGCGCCCGAACAGGGTGTCGGCGCGCATTGGAAACATGTTCTCCACCGCGACGACGACCTCGCTGTCGGCCTCGAGCTCGGCCACCTGATCCGCGAAATTCTCCGCGTACCTGCGCTGCCAGCGGAACGGCGGGTGCACCACCACGGTGCGCGCGCCCAGGGCCTCCGCGGTGCGCACGCTGCGTTCGAGCTTGGCGGCCGGGTCCGCGCCCCACACCCGCTGCGAGATCAACAGGCACGGCGCGTGAATCGCGATGACCGGGACGTCGTACTTGCGCGCATAGGACTGCACGGTGGCGATGCTCTGACTGGCGGGTTCGGCCCAGACCATCAATTCGACGCCGTCGTAACCGATTTCGGCCGCGTACCGGAAGGCGGCCTCGGTGTTCTGCGGATAGACCGACGCCGTGGACAGCCCGACCAGGATCTGCCGTCGATCCGCACCGCCGGCCGGTTCGCCGGGGGCGACGGCGGCCGGACGCGTCTCGGCGTCGACCGCATGCTGCCCGGCAATATCGGCCCCCTGCCGCGCAGCAGTGTCGGACGCCTGCCGCGCTGCGGTATCGGCCCCCTGCCGCGCTGCGGTATCGGGCGCGTGCCGCGCCGTGGTCTCGTTCGCCTGCCCGATCTTGCCCACAGCCGCTCCCCTGCCTCAGTTCGTACTGAGCAGAAAGGCTAGCGGTCCCAGCGTGACGAAGACGCCGACGACCACCGCGATCACCGTGCTCAGCACGTCATCGGTCCGGCGCAGAATCCGGACCAGGGCGACCAGACCGAGGATCACGATCATCGCCAGGGCCAGCGCCACCCAGGGCAGCATCTCCCACATGCGCTCGAAACCCTTGAACAGCAGCATGCCCGCCACGGCCGCGCCGGTGCTCTGTCCGCCCAGGATCAACCACTGCCGGCGGTTGGCGTCGAACTCGGCCTTGCGCGCGACGCGGGACGAGCGGCGGCGCGCGGCGGCCCGGCCCGGCTCGCGCTCCTCGTGCTCGTCGAGGTCGTCGTCGTCCTCGTCGACCAACTCGACCGGCTCGTAGAAATCGGTCTTGCCGTCGTAGATGTCGAGTTCGTCCTCGTGCGGCGCGGCATCGCGCTTCGAACCGCGTTTGCCTCGACCGGCATTCGCGCGTTCGGCTCGCTCGACCCCGTCCCGGAGCAGATCGCCCGCGACGGTCTGGCCGGAGAGCAACTGCTGGTCCTGGCTGGCCAGCGACCACGCGGCGGTCGGCAAGCCGCCGGACTCCGGGCCGAGGTCCTCGGGTTCCGGCGCGGCGGGTTTGTGTCTTCGCGCCGACCAGGCGGGTAACGCGCGCTCGCCGTTGCGCTGGTTGGATCTTCGTTCCAGCTCCGGCTTGGGTTCGGGGGTCGGCGCCCACGGCGCGGCGGTCCTGGGCTCGGGCGGCGCCTCGGCCGCGAAACCGTTCCAGGCGGCGGTCGACGGCCCGGCCTCGAGTTCGTCGGCTTCCGCGGCACGCCGACGCGCGGCTCGGCCGCCCGCACCGTTGCGGGGCTGCCTGCCGTTCGTGCCCGCCAGGTCCGGCAGCCCGCTGCTCGCGGCACCCGGCTCCGGGCCGAGATCCCGCAGCGGCGGGCGCACCTCGGTGGTCTCTTCTTCCGGCTCGGCATGCCTGCGCCGGCGACCGGACCGCGTCGAGGACTCCTCGGCGGGCGGGACCGCATACGGATTGGGCGAGGGCGCATACGGATTGGGCGAAGGCGCGTACAGCTCCCCGACCGGCGTGCTCGGCGAGAGCGGATCGGCCGCGGGCGTGTGCCGCGACGACGGCATCTCCCGTCCGGGCATCACCCGATTCGAGCGACCGGGCGGCGGATCGTCCTGCGGTTCCGGCTGGGCGTACGCGGCGAGCGGGTCGTACATCGAGATCGGGCCCGACATCGGCGAATACGGTTCCGGCGACGGCGCATACGAGACAGGTTCCGGCGCGGGCGGCTCGTACGACGGCGTCTCGTAGACCGGCTCGTCGGCCGCGTCGTCCGGTGCGGCATGCGACGACTGGCCGCTGCCGATGGCGGGCATGTCACCGGTCAGCTCGGCCACCGAGATGCCCCGGCCGCCGCGGCGGCGCCTGCCGCCGCCGGCCGACGACGCGCCCTGCTGCCCGTTACGGGCCAGCAGCTCGGCGACCGATAGCTGCTTGGAGTCATCGCTCATGACGAAACCGTTCCTATCGGCCCAGATAGCGCCACCCCATCGCCGGGCGCCGGGCGGCCGCTGTCGGTCGCCGGGCCCGGTATGGCTGTCGCTCGGGGTCCGCCGTTCATGTCGGTATCCAGTTTGCGCAGGATCAGCCCTTCCCGCAGCGCCCACGGACAAATCTCGAGGGACTCCAGCGATAGTGCCCGCATACTCGCCTCCGCGATCAATGCGCCAGCCACCAATTGCTGTGACCGATCGGAACTTACGCCTTCCAATTCTGCACGGTCGGCGGCCGTCATTCGCGAGATGAACGCAATCAGTTGGCGCAGACCTGAGCTGGTGAGTGTACGACGCACCCGCGGCCCCGCCGCAGAGGGTGCGGCGCCGGTCAGCCGGGCCAGCGAGCGGAAGGTCTTCGAGGTGCCCACCGCCAGGTCCGGTTTTCCGGCGTCGATCAGCTGTTTCGCGGGCAGCGCGAGCTCCGCGTCGAGCCAGTCGCGCAGCACGTTGACCCGGCGCTTACCCGGCGGGTCCTCGCGCAGCCACTCTCGGGTCAACCGTCCGGCCCCGAGTTGCAGCGAGAGCGCGACATCGGGTTCCTCGTCGCCGCCGTTCGTCATTTCCAGCGAGCCGCCGCCGATGTCGAGGTTGAGGATGCGGCCCGCGCTCCAGCCGAACCAGCGCCGCACCGCGAGGAAGGTCAGCCTGGCCTCGTCGACACCGGTGAGCACCTGCAGATCGACGCCGGTCTCGGCGCGGACACGCCCGAGCACCGCTTCGGAATTGGTGGCTTCGCGCAGCGCCGAGGTCGCGAACGGCATCAGCTCGACGCACCTGGAAGTCTCGGCGATGCTGGCGAATTCGGCGACGGTCGCGATGAGCCGCTGGGCGCCGGATTCGGTGATCCGGCCCTCGTCGTCCATGTTTTCCGAAAGCCGTAGCGTCGCCTTCGTGGAGCTCATGGGCATGGGGTGACCGCCCCGGTGCGCGTCCACCACGAGCAGGTGGACGGTATTGCTTCCGACGTCGAGTACCCCTAGCCGCACAAGAACACGGTACTGGAGTCGGCCACCCCTTCAGGCCAAGCCGGTGAACTGTTAGCGTCTGGCAGTGTGACGGTAGGCGCATCAGCCAATGACTCGGCCCGGCCCCGACCTGCGGGAAAGATCGATCCGAGCCCCGAGGTGGATCTGGATTTCCCGCGCGAGTGGATCGAGTTCGTCGATCCAGCAAACGATGAGCATCTCATCGTCGCCGATCTGACCTGGCTACTGTCGCGCTGGACGTGTGTCTTCGGCACCCCGGCATGTCAGGGCATCCTGGGCGATCGGCCCGACGACGGCTGCTGCTCGCACGGCGCGTTCCTTTCCGACAAGGACGATCGCAAGCGGCTGCAGAACGCTGTGAAAATGCTCACACCTGCGGATTGGCAGCTGATGGGCGAGGCGACCGACGCCGCGGGCAAGGTCACCAAGAAGGGCTATCTGGAGCTCGACGAGCTCGAGGACGAACCCGCGTTGCGCACCCGGCGCTTCGACGGCGCCTGCATCTTCCTGAACCGGCCCGGCTTCGAAGGCGGGGTGGGCTGCTCGCTGCACACCATGGCGCTGCGCCGCGGCATCGAGCCGCTGGAGGTCAAACCGGACGTGTGCTGGCAACTGCCCATCCGGCGCACCCAGGATTGGGTGGACCGCCCCGACGGCGTGCAGATCCTGCGCACCACGATCACCGAATACGACCGCCGCGGCTGGGGCCCGGGCGGCGCCGACCTGGACTGGTACTGCTCGGGCTCGCCGGACGCGCACGTCGGCAGCCGACCGGTCTGGCAGTCCTACGGCCCGGAGCTGAAAGAACTGCTCGGCGCGCCCGCCTACGAGGAACTGTCCAGGCATTGCCGGCGCCGAGAAGGGCTGGGGCTCATCGCGATTCACCCCGCGACCGTGCACGCCGATCGGCTGAAGACCGATCAGCCCGCCTAGCTCCGGTTTTCGCTACAGCGACAACTGATCTCGGATGCACATGGGTAACTCGCCGGGTACCGGCTGACGTGCACAGCACGCCGAAGTGGCCGGCGGGTGAAGGCACCGCGAAAAACGAGTCACTCGAATCGAGGTGTGCATTACGTTCATGTGGAGGGAGTGCGCTCGTCACCTGTTTAGGGTTTGATGTGCGGTCATGTCCAAGAAAGTTCTGACCATTGCGGCCGTTGCCGCAGGCGCAACGCTTTGCCTCACCGGTGTCGCCAACGCGGAGCCGAACGGCGACCCCGCCAAGTACTTCGATGTCACCACCAATTTCGTGCCGGCCAACACCCCCGAGGCGCTCGGCGCGGCGGCCGCGGGCAAGAGCGTGATCATGAGCCCCTACGGCACCGCGCGCACCATCGCGTGCCGCGGCACCAGCCCCGCGGACATCTACGACTGCCTGCAGGAAGACGATTTCGGGTGGATCACGTTGAGCAAGGTCGACGTGCCCGGCGTCGGCCCCACCTGGACCTACCTCGGCCAGCCCGCCGAGGGCGCCTGAACCGCACGCGCGACACGAACCCCTGTGCACCCGTGCACAGGGGTTCGTTCTTTGCGTCCTGCCCTAGGCCTCGAGCTTGTAGCCCAGGCCACGCACGGTGACCAGGTGTTCCGGCTTCGCCGGATCGGCCTCGATCTTCGACCGCAGCCGCTTGACGTGCACGTCGAGGGTTTTGGTGTCGCCCACATAGTCGGCGCCCCAGACGCGGTCGATCAGCTGGCCACGGGTCAGCACGCGGCCGGAATTGCGCAGCAGGTATTCGAGCAGATCGAATTCCTTCAGCGGCAAGGTGACCGGCTTGCCGTTCACCAGCACGGTGTGCCGGTCCACGTCCATCCGCACGGGGCCCGCCTCCAGCACGCCGCTCTCGTTGCCGCCGTCCAATTCGTCGCCCGCGCCGCGGCGCAGCACGGCCCGGATACGCGCGATGAGCTCGCGCGCCGAGTACGGCTTGGTCACGTAGTCGTCGGCGCCGAGCTCGAGCCCGACCACCTTGTCGATCTCGCTGTCGCGCGCCGTCACCATGATCACCGGCACGCCGCTGCGGGTGCGCAGCTGCTTGCAGACATCCGTGCCGCTCATGCCGGGCAGCATGAGATCGAGCAGCACGATATCGGCGCCGGACCGATCGAACTCGGCGAGCGCGGACGGG
Organism: Nocardia brasiliensis IFM 10847; assembly: GCF_000710915.1. Classification (GTDB taxonomy): domain Bacteria; phylum Actinomycetota; class Actinomycetes; order Mycobacteriales; family Mycobacteriaceae; genus Nocardia; species Nocardia brasiliensis_A. The sequence goes on along the minus strand of NZ_BAUA01000118.1, from coordinate 81,041 downwards.
CCGTCACCGACCACGGTGACCTCGAAGCCCTCCTTGCGCAGCAGGAACGCGAGCGGATCGGCCAGCGACTCCTCATCCTCGACGATCAACACACTCGTCATCTGCGTGCCTCCACACCATTGGGTCGGCCCGGCCCCGTGGGGCGCGGGCTTGTTTCTCTCGTGCTCACCGTCGGTCCGGCGGAATCCTCTTCTCCGTCGGTCTCGTGGTGGGCAGGTATTCGCAGCGTGAACGTCGAGCCCGTGCCCAGCTTGCTCCACAGGGTGATCTCACCGTTGTGGTTGGCTGCCACGTGCTTGACGATAGCCAGGCCGAGCCCGGTCCCGCCGGTGGCGCGCGAGCGCGCCTTGTCCGATCGGAAGAAGCGCTCGAACACGCGCTCCTGGTCTTCTTTGGCGATCCCGATGCCGCGATCGGTCACGGCCATCGCGACATGATCGCCGCGCAACGAGCGGCTGACCGACACGTGCGAACCGGCCGGTGAGTACGCTATCGCGTTCTCGACCAGATTGGACAGGGCTGTGACCAGCAACGTTTCGTCGCCGAGCACCTCGAGCCCGCTCGGACGGTCGGTGCTGACGGTGATGCCGGCGGCCTCCGCGGCGGTCCGCGAGCGGTCCACCGCCTGCATAACGACGGTGTCCACGTCGACCACCTCGAGCTCGGGCAGCTTCTCCGCGCCCTGCAGCCGCGACAGCGCAATGAGTTCGGTCACCATTTTCCCGAGACGCCGTGACTCACCCAACACCCGCTGGCCGAAGTGCCGGACCGCCTCGGGGTCGTCCGCGGACTCGAGCATGGCTTCGGCCAGCAGGCTCATCGCGCCGACCGGGGTCTTGAGCTCGTGACTGACGTTGGCCACGAAGTCGCGCCGCGTCGCCTCCATCCGCGCCTGTTCGGAGTCGTCGTCGGCGAACAGCACGGTGAAGTTGGTGTCCTCGCGCGAGAGCTGACGGGCGACGCCGCGTACGGCGATCCGGCCGCGGCCGGGCACCGGATTCTTCGCGGTGAGATCGAATTCGGCGGACTCGCCGGTGGCGAGCACCTTCTCCACCGCGGTCCAGGCGCGCTCGTCGAGCAGTCGGTTGCGGACCAGGCCGAGTTCCTCGGCGCGCGGATTCACCAGCACCACGTCGCGGTACTCGTCGACGACGGCGATGCCGCTCTCGGAGGCGAGCACGATCAGGTCGAGCACCTGCGACATGGTCAACCCCGAGTCGGCCTGCCTGCGGGCGGCCTGCCGGGCGTTCATATAGGGAATCAGTAGCCCGCCGACTGCCAGCCCTACGACAGCCGCCAGGACTGCCAATAGCACCGCCTGCGGAACACTCACCTTTGAATCGTACGGTCGCGGAAGGTTCAACTATCGCGGGGTGCGCGATGTTTCGCGCAGGTCATAGCGCCTTCCGGCCCTGTTCGCCCCTTGTTTACGCGCCGTTCTCATCCGGCCCGCGCCCGGTGTGTCAGTCCACGTCCTCGCCCGCCATGGCCGCGTTCACCGCGCGGCCGTGTTTGTCCACCCAGTCGCCGAGCGCGTAGATCGGGGTGAGGAGGTCGCGGCCCGCCGCGGTGAGCTCGTACTCCACCCGCGGCGGCGCTTCGGCATAGCGGTGACGTGCGACGAGGGTCATCCGTTCCATCCGACGCAGGGTCTGGGTGAGCATCTTCTGGCTGATCCCGCCGATGGCGGTGCGCAGGTCGCCGGGACGCATCGGCCCCGCGCGCAACATGTAGACGACCACCGGTAGCCAGGAGTTGCCGAAGACGTCGACACCCATCCGGGCCGGGCAGTCGGACTCGAAATCGCCGTAGGGCGCGAACTCCACCTGGTCGGCGGTGATCGGCTCGGCGGGCACGGCGGTCATGTCTTCAGCTTGCCACCGCCGTCGCGCACCCGAGGGTGCCTATCGGAGTTCCTACCGTCGGTGCCGAAGACATCGCTGACTAGGAGTTGAGATGCGAATCGGAATCATCGGAGCCGGAGCCATGGCGCGCGCGCTCGGCGGCGGCTGGGTCGCGGCGGGCCACGAGGTACTGGTCGGCGCGCGATCGGCCGCGGCCGCACAGGAATCGGCGGCGGCGATCGGGGCGCAGGGCGGAAGTGTCCGCGCCGCAGCGGAATTCGGTGACGTGGTGCTGCTCGCGCTGCCGGTGGACGCGCTGGACGAGGTGCTGCGCCCGCTCGCCGGGCTGCTCGCCGGGCGCACGCTCGTCGACTGCACGAACGCCTTCGCGCCGGACACCGCCGCACCCACCGGTGCGGCGGGCTTCGTGCTCTCGGAAGCGGCTGTCGCCGAACGTATTGCGGCGATCGTCCCGGGCGCGCACGTGGTGAAAGCGTTCAACATGTGCGCGGCCGAGGTCTGGGCCGCCGAGGCGCGCGTGTTCGACGGGCGCAGACTGGCGGTGCCGCTGTGCGGCGACGATCCCAGGGCACTCGCCCAGGTCACCGCTTTGACCGAAGACCTGAAACTGCAACCCATTCCGGCAGGCGGCCTGCACCGGGCGAAATATCTGGAGGCAGTCTCGGTCTTCACCGTCGGCCTGTGGTTCGCGGGACATGATGCGCGCGCGGCCTTCCCGCCGCTGGCGGCCGCGTTCGCGGTCGTGGACTGACCGAGAAAACCCGGCCTGAGCATGCACTATCAACCCATACTCCGCGAATTCGAGCTTCGATGCGCGATAGGTGCACGCTCAGACCGGGTTACGGTTTACCAGCCCGGATTTCCGCGCACCGGGATATTCACGAAACTCGGCTGATTCGGATCGAGCAGCAGGTGCTGGGGCCGCAGTTCGCTGTCCACCACCAACGGCATCGGGGCCAGGCCGCGCGGGAAATTGCCCGCGTAGACGTCGACGCGCAGCCGGTGCCCCGGTTGCAGCACCGCCTCGATGCCCGGCACCGAAATGTCCAGTGCCGTCGGCTCGCCCGGTACCAGCGGCTGCCTGCTGTCCAGCGACAGGTCGGGCACCGGGTCGGTGTAGTCGCCGTTGGCCGACCGGGTGCTGCGCGCGTCATCGATGGCGCGCAGCGAGGACACCAGCTGGCCCGAAGACAGCACCGTCGAATAGCCGTCGGGGCCGACATCGTTCACCGTGACGTTCCAGTAGCCGTCGGTCGCGTCGTGCACCGTGTTGAGCCGGACCGCGATCGGGCCGGAGATGCTGGTCGGCTCCGCGACCGGGGCGCTGGTGAAGGTCAACGCGTTGAGCTCCTGGATCCGCGCGTCCTTGCTGCACCCGTCGATGATCGAGGTGACGCCGGCGCTCTCCTGCGCCATGTCACGCGAGCACAGGCCCGTCAAACCCGGTGCGACGGTGAGCCGATCGACGCTCGGGCTCGGCTGGGTGTACAGCGAACCGTCGTGCACGCCGGCGCCGGCCCCGCTCGCCGCGGCGGACAGATACATCCGCCGATGCTCGGCGCCGGGCTGCGGGAAGGAAGGCGCGGTGATCCACCCGCCGCCCTGCTGCTTCAGTGTCACCGGGCCGAATTCGTCGATCCCGTTGTCGATTCCCTTGAGCCACTTGTCGAACCAGGCGCGCTGCAGCACGTCCATCCGCGGCGGCATACCGGGTTTGCCGGACTCGTTGCCGTTGCTGATGTGGTAACCGTCGCCGACGAGCAGTTGCTTCCGGCCCGGTGGCAACTCGAGCCGCCGGTACACATCGGCCTGCGAGTTGACGAACACGTCGTGCCAACCGCCGCTCACGAAGGTGGGCACGGTGATTCGGCTCGGGTCGTTCTCCCAGGCCTGCCGGAACGGGCTGTCGGAGTGCAGCAGAGTCTGCACCTTCGGATCGAGCTGATCGATCTCCGGGGTGATCAGAATGTTCACCAGCGCATCGATGAAGGTGAACGGATCCGCGAGCCGGTCCATCAGCCACTTGTTGTCGAACTGCCCGCGCAGCGCCGACGCCAGGTCGGGCACCAGCTTGCCGCCGTTCACCGCGAGCAGCCAGGCGGGCATGAAGGTGATGCCGATGCCGCCGCCGGGTGCGACCAAGTCGCGGAACGGGTTCCGGCTCGGCACCACCGGGAACAGCGCCTTCAGCGCGGGCGGGTGCTTGGCGCCCGCTTGCAGCTGGTTGAGCCCGGAGTAGGAGACGCCGTTCATCCCGATATCACCGGTCGACCACGGCTGCCGCGACGCCCAGTCGATCACCTCGACGCTGTCCTGCTGCTCGCGTTCGCGCAGCAGATCCCAGATGCCCTGGGAGAAGCCGGTTCCCCGAACGTCGACCACGACCTGGGTGTAGCCGCTCTTGATCAGCTGCCGGTCCACCGTGAAATTGCGGAGCAGACCGCCGCCGAGCGCCTTGGTCAGGTCGGTGACGCCGGAAAACGGTGTGCCGGAGAGGTCGACGTCGCGCGCCACCTGCATCACCGCGTCCGACAGCCACGGGATCGAGATCATGCTGTCGGCGATCATCGAGCCGAGCTTGGTGTAGGGCGTCATGTTGACGATGGTCGGCGTCGGGGTCGAAATCGGTTGTCCCGCAGCGTCGGCCGGGTGGTAGACGTTCCCCTTGAGCACCGTGCCGTCGCTCATGGTGATCGGGACGTCCCATTCGATGAACACATTCGGGTACTGCTGCGGACCGTCCTCGGTCGCGGCCCACGCCGCACCGGTCGCTCCGCCGTCCGGGCCGACCGGGCTCGCGGTGGCCGAGGGCGAAAGGAAGGGGGCCAAGGCCACCGCCGCGACGGCCACCGCCGCGGTTCGGAGCGCATACCTCATTGAATCCACTCTCTTAGGGGAACGAATGCTCTCTAACTAGGGGAGGGAAGCAGGTACCGACCGGTCCGCGGAGCGAAATCATGAAACTTCGTGCATGGTCACAAAGGCGCGCCCCACCGCACCGGCACGTTCTCGACCGACGAAAAAGCGCCTCCGCTCGAAATTTTCGAAGCGAAGGCGCTCTTTCGGATCTTCGGTCGTGACTACCAGCGCGGATTGCCGCGCACCGGAACATTCACGAAGCTCGGCCGATTCGGATCGAGCTGGACATGCTGCGGCTTGAAGCCGGTGTCGAGCAGCATGGGCAGGATCGGCAGACCCTTCGGGAAGTTGCCCGCGAAGACGTCGATCCGCAGTCGGTGACCGGGTTGCAGGATCGCCTCGGTGGCGGGCAGCGCGATATCCAGAGTGGTCGCCTCGCCGGGCACCGTCGGCTGCCGCCGATCCAGCGAGGTGAACGCGCGCGGATCGGTGTAGTCACCATTGGCCGAGCGGCTGCTGTTGGCGTCGTCGATCTCCCGTAGCGATGCCATGATCTGCCCCGAGGACAACACAGTGGACTGCCCATCCGGCGCGACATCGTTGATCGTGGTCACCCAGTAGCCGTCTGCCGCGTCCTGAACGGTGTTGAGCCGCACCGCGATCCGGCCGGAGATCGAGGTCGGTTCGGCGACCGGGGCACTGGTGAAGGTCAGCCCGTTCGTCTCCGCGACCCGCGAGTCCTTCGCGCAGCCATCGATGATGGACAGGATGCCCGCACTACCCTGCGCGGCGTCGTTGGAGCACAGGGTGGTCAGGCCGGGACCGACGGTGAGCCGGGCGGTATCGCCGTTCGCCGCCGCCGTCAGCGAACCGTCGTAGGCACTACTCGCGGTGCCACTGGGGTTGGCGGACAGGTACATCCGCTGATACGTCGGCTGCTGCGCACTCGGGTTCGCGGCTTCGGTCGGCGCGGCGAACGAGTCGGTGGTGATCCAGCCGCCGCCCTGCTGGCGCAGCGTGATCGGGCCGTACCGATCGATGCCGTTGTCGATGTCCTTGAGCCACTTGTCGAACCACGCGCGCTGCAGCACGTCCAGTCGCGGCGGCAGACCCGGCTTGGCGTACTCGTTGCCGGAATTGACGTGATACGTATTGCCCATCAGCAGCTGCTTCTGGCCCGCGGGCAGCGGAATCTCGTTGTAGATCTTCGATTCCGAATAGGTGAACAGGTCGTGCCAACCACCGGTGACGAAGGTCGGGATGTCGATCCGGCTCGGATCGCCCAGCCAGCCCTCGCGCGGACGCGACCCGGAGGTCAGCAGTTCCTTGGCCCGCGGATCGAGGTCGTCGATCCGTGCCGTGGTGTAGACGTTGAGCAGTACGTCCATGAACGTCAACGGATCTCGCACCCGATCGGCCAGCCACTGCGTGTCGAACTGCCCGTTGAGCACCGACGCCAGATCGGGCACCAGTTTGAGGCCGTTGATGGCGGTGAGCCACAGGGGGATGAAGTTGAAGCCGAAGCCGCCGCCCGGCGCGAGCACGTCGTTCACCAGGTCGCTGCCCGGCACCACCGGGAAGATCGCCTGCAACGCCGCCGGATGCTTCTCGGCGGCCTGCACCTGGTTGATGCCGGAATAGGAGATGCCGTTCATGCCGATGCGGCCGTTGGACCAGGGCTGGCGCGCGGCCCAGTCGATCACCTCGACGGTGTCCTGCTGTTCACGCTGGCGCAGCATGTCCCAGGTGCCCTGCGAGAAGCCGGTGCCGCGCACGTCGACGACCACCTGCGAGTAGCCGCTGCGGATCAGCTGCCGGTCGACGGTGAAGTTGCGCAACTCGCCGCCGGCGAAACCCTTTGTCAGGTCGGTGATCCCGGACAGCGGGGTACCGGTGAGATCGATCGAGCGGAGCAGGCCGAACAGCGCGTCGGACAGGCCGGGGATGGCCTGCGCGTGGTCGGCCAGGTTCGACACCAGCTTGGTGTACGGCGTGAGGTTCACCACCGTGGGCGTCGGGGTATCGATGGGCCGGCCCGCGGCGTCGGCGGGGCGATAGACGTTGCCCTTCAACACCGTTCCGTCGCTCATCGTGATGGGGACATCCCATTGGATGTTGATGTTCGGGTACTGCTGCGGACCGTCCTGGGCCGCGGCCCAGGACGCGCCCGCGGCCCCGCCATCGGGACCGGTCGGCGTCGACGCGGCGGAGGCGCCGCTACTGAGGAAGGGGACGAGCATCGCCGCGGCAACTGCCGCGACTGTGACCCGCAACGCGTGCTTCATCGGACGTGATCCACCTCTCGGACTGGTCGAACGCCCAAAGTGTACATACCTACTTGTCGGTAATGACAAGGGGTAACAGGTAACCAATTCCGAATAGTGGTTCACATATAGCTACCGTTCGGCGTGAGTAGCGCCCAAAGCCCTGCTCGATGCGACCTCGCGCGAGCCCTACGAGCCAGAACACTCACTCACCGGCTAGCAGGTCGACCTCGCCAGTCCGCACTGGCAGCCAACGGGTAGCTGTGTCGCAAGACACTTTCGGCCGACACGGACTGTCGCACATCCGCAGCACTCCGGCAAGCCTGTAGCGATCTGCCGCCACCGTGAAACAGCAACGCGCTGCGTCCGATTCGGACGCAGCGCGTTGGAAGTCTCAGAGCTGTCGGCTATTTCCCGCCCTGGTTCGCGACGGCGGCGGCACCCGCGGCGGCCGCCTCGGGGTCGAGGTAGACGCCGGGACCGGTCGGGCGCAGGTTCTCGTCCAGCTCATAGCGCAGCGGAATGCCGGTGGGAATGTTCACACCCGCGATATCGGCGTCCGAGATCTGATCGAGGTGCTTGACCAGCGCGCGCAACGAGTTGCCGTGCGCGGCGACCAGCACGGTCTTGCCCGCGCGCACATCCTGCGAAATGGTCGACTCCCAGTACGGGATCATGCGCTTGACCACGTCGAGCAGGCATTCGGTCTTCGGCACCTCGATGCCCGCGTAGCGCGCGTCGCCGTCCTGGCTGTACTCGTCGTCCGGGTCGATCGGCGGCGGCGGGGTGTCGTAGCTGCGCCGCCACAGCATGAACTGCTCGTCGCCGTACTTGTCCCGGACCTGCGCCTTGTTCTTGCCCTGCAGCGCGCCGTAGTGGCGCTCGTTGAGCCGCCAGTCCCGCACCACCGGAATCCAGTGCCGGTCGGCGGCGTCCAGCGCGATGTTCGCGGTGTTGATCGCGCGGCGCAGCAGCGAGGTGTAGACGATATCGGGCAGGATGCCGTGCTCGGCGAGCAGTTCTCCCGCGCGTTTGCCCTCGGCGATGCCCTTGTCGGTCAGATGCACGTCCACCCAGCCGGTGAACAGGTTCAGGGCATTCCATTCGCTCTCGCCGTGGCGCAGCAGCACGAGGGTGTACGTCATGGGGCCCATCCTTCCATGGGTCGAGGAGCCGGTCGCAGCGTTCCCCCGCTGGTCCGAGCCCGGCCCGGGTCAGCCCGCCGCGTCGGCGGTGGCATGGTCCGCCGCGAGCACGCCCGCGCCGACCAGCGTGGCGCCGTTGGTCACCTCGGAGAGCACGACACTGATCTCGCGGGTGAAATCGAGGCGCGCGTGCTTGCGCAGCGCCGCGCGCAACGGATCCCACAGCGGCGCACCGGATTGCGCGAAACCCCCGCCGATCACCACCCGATCGACGTCGAGCAGCGCGCAAGCCGAGGCGATCGCCTGACCGAGTGCGGTGCCCGCGCGCTGCAGCGCCGCGAGCGCGATCCGCTCGCCCCGGCGCGCGTCCTCGGCCAGCTGCACGCCGGTGCTGCCCGGCCAGCCCTGTTCGACCGCCCAGCGCACCGACGACATTCCGCTGGCGACCGCTTCCACGCAACCGACGCCGCCGCACAGGCAGGGCACGTCCCAGCCCGGGACCACGATATGACCGATGTGACCGGCGTTGCCGGTGCGGCCGAGCAGCACCCGTCCGTCCGCGATGATCCCGCCGCCGATCCCCGAGGACACGGTGAGCGCCAACCCGTTCGGCACCCCGCGCAGCGCGCCGACGTGATGCTCGGCCAGCGCGAGGCAGGCGCCGTCGATGGCGAAGTGGATCGCGGCGCCGGGGAACAGCTCCCGCACCGATGCGACGATCGGGAAGCCGGCTTTCCATTCCGGGATGTTCAGCGGGCTGGTGACGCCGGTGCGCGTGTCCACCGGCCCCGCCGAGCCGATGCCGACAGCGGTGATCGTCGTCTCCCCCGCGACCTCGAGCAGCAGCGCGCGGCACGCCTCCCACACCGCCTCGGGCGGCACCTGGACCTGGCGCACCCCGCCCACCGTCCGGTCGGCCTGCGCGATACCCGCCGCGAACTTCGTCGCGCCGATATCGAGAGCGAGAACTGTCATCGGGCTGCCACCTTCATGATCGGAACCACAAGCGATTGTCACCCGCGCCCGGCACGGTCGCACCGTATCCGTGCCGATTGGCAAAGCATTGTGCAGCTCCGAATATCGTGCAGCGACGGCGCTCAGGGCTTGTCGGCGGCGTCCACCAGATGCTCGAAGGCGCGCAGGTTCTTCAGGGATTCCCCGCGCGAGACGCGCCACTTCCATTCCTTGCGAATGGATTCGGCGAAACCGAGTTCGAGCAGCACGTTGAAATCGGCGTCGACCGCCTCGAGGGTCTGGCCGAAGATCCGATCCAGCTCGTCGGCGGTGACCGCGTGCGTGGCGATCCGGCCGACCAGGTAGATGTCGCCGACCCGGTCCAGGGTGTAGGCCACGCCGTAGAGCCTGCGATTGCGACGCAGCAGGAACTTGTAGACGCCCTCGAAGTTCTCGTCCGGCTTGCGGCAGACGAACGACTCGATGCGCACGCCGTGCTTGCCGACGGTGAGCATGACCGTGGTCTTCAGTTTGCGCTCGCCGGGCAGGATCACGACGAAGGTCTCCGCGCCGGAGCGGCTGTATTCGATGTCCCGATCGCGCAGGGTCTCCTCGATCACCTGCACGGTGGCCTGCACCTCGGTCGCTCGCTCACCTGCACTCACTGACGTGCTCCCATCCGGCGCCGCCACAGCGCCCGCGATCTGGCCTGACCGGAGTCGAGGCTAATGCGTTCACCGGATACCCGTTCCCGGGTGTCGTCACGCACGAGACGTCCCGCGCCCAGCGCGGCCCGTTCCGCCCGGAAATCGTGCAGTGCGGCGGAGTAGCTGGTCAGCAGGCCTGCGGCGGTGTGTTCCCAGGAGAAGTTGGCGGCATGCTCGATCGCACGGGCACTCATCCGTTGCAGCCGCTCGGGATCGTCGAGCAGATAGCCAAGGGCGCCGGCCCAGTCCGGGGTGCGGTGGCCGGCCACGAGCAGCCCGGACTCGCCGTGGCGGACGGCGGTGCCGAGCCCGCCGACATCGGCGGCCAGCACCGGGGTACCGCTGGCCTGCGCCTCGATCGCGACCAGGCCGAAGGATTCGTTGTAGCTGGGCACCGCGACCAGATCCGCGGCCCGATAGACCAGCACCAGCCGCTCCGGCGGCTGCGGCGGCAGGAAGGTGACGCGGTCGGCGATGCCGAGCGCCGCGGCGAGTTCGATCAGCGCGTCGGGTCGCTCCAGGCCGCTGCCCGAGGGCCCGCCGACGATGAGCACCCGCAGGTTGCGCGCCCGCCCGGCGCGCAGCACCTCGGCGGCGGCGCGGACCAGCACGTCGGGCGCCTTCAACGGTTGGATGCGCCCGACGAACGCGACGATCTGCTCGTCGGCGGCCAGGCCGAGCGCAGCCCGCGCGGCCGCCTTGTCGCCGGGCCGATACCGGGACAGGTCCGCGCCCGGCGGCACGACATCGATACGTTCGGGTTCGGCGCTGTACAGCTCGACCAGCTGGCGCGCCTCGTCGTCGGTGTTGGCGACCAGCCGGTCCGCCTCGGCGATCACCTGCTTCTCGCCGATCTCCCGGGTCAGCGGCTCCGGACAGTCACCCTCCGCGAGGGCGGCGTTCTTCACCGCCGCGAGCGTGTGCGCGGTGTGCACCAGCGGCACCCGCCAGCGGTCCCTGGCCAGCCAGCCGACCTGGCCGGACAGCCAGTAGTGCGAGTGCACGAGGTCGTAGTAGCCGGGCTGATGCCTGGCCTCCTGCCGCAGCACCTCGGCGGTGAACGGGCACAGCTGAGTGGGCAGATCGCGTTTGTCGAGGCCCTCGAACGGGCCCGCCACCACATTGCGCACCAGCACGCCGGGGCCGGCCTCTTGCACGGGTGGGAGATTGGAGCTGGTGGCCCGGGTGAAGATCTCTACCTCGGTGCCGCGCCGGGCCAACTGCAATGCGGTCTGCAGCACGTAGACGTTCATGCCGCCCGCGTCGCCGGTACCGGGTTGCGCCAGTGGCGAGGTATGCACCGACAAGACGGCGACACGGTTCGGCCGTAGGTCCAGGCGGCGTTGACTCACACTATCCATAGTGCACGTTGCATTCCCCCGCTCAGAGCCCTCAGCCCGCCAAGTGAGAGCTATCACAAGCCTCCGGTGAACCGGCTCACAGTGCCGCGCCGCGCCTACCTGCGACGACTCCGCACGGTCCGGACAAACCGGAGCCAACTGGGGAAACGGCGGGCACGCGACGATCTCAGAGCCCGTCGGCGAACGCGCTCACCTCGGCCACGAAACGCGCCCGGTCCTCGATGAACAAGCCGTGCTGGGCGCCCTCCCAGTACGAGGTGCGCGCATCGGGCACCGCCTCCGCGATGTAGCGGCCGTTCTCGATCGGCACCACCGGGTCCGCGGTGCCGTGCAGGACCAACACCGGAATATCAAGTGCCCGTAGGGTTTCGGTGTTGTCGACGGTGCGATAGAACAGCGCTTTGCGCACCGCGGGCACGGTGGCCAGGCTCGCGCCGAACAACCGCTGGGCATCGGCGCCCTTGTCCGCGCCCGGACCGGTGTTGGCGTTGCCGAACGCGCCGAACGCCTTCACCGCGCGCCCCGCGCTCTCCTCGAAGACGCCGGGCATCGCGGCCTGCATCGCGGTACCGACCGCGGCGCCCGGTACGCCGCGGCCCAGGTTGGCCGTGGCACCGGTGTAGATCACGCCCGCGAGCGCGCCGGTGCCGTAGGCGGTGAGGTAGTCGCTGAGCACGATGCCGCCGTAGGACCAGCCCAGCAGGATCGCGCCGGTGTCGATGCGTTCGGCCGCCAGCACGGCCGCGATATCGGCGGCCCAGTTCTTCGGGTCGTCGTAGCCGGCCGCAGGTACGTCGGAGTAGCCGTGCCCGCGCAGGTCGACGGCGATCACCCGATAGCGCGTCGCGAGCTCGTCCGCGGCCCGGCCCCAGCAGAGCAGGTTGGCCGACCAGCCGTGCAGGAGCAGCAGCGGTCGCGCGCTCGCCGGGCCGGTGACCCGATAGACGATGTTCGTGCCATCCGCGCTCACCACGCCCCGTATTGCCATGCGGCTCAGGCTAACGGTGATCCCCGCAACAGCCCCAGCGTCGGTCGCGAACCCGGCCCCTAGGATCGCAGCCATGAGTACTCGCACCGCCGTCGTCACCGGAGCCAGCTCGGGGATCGGGGAGGCCACCGCCCGGGAACTGGCGAAACAGGGCTACCACGTGGTGGTCGGCGCCCGCAGGCTCGATCGCCTGCAGCGGGTGGCCGACGAGATCGGCGGCACCGCACTGGAACTCGACGTCACCTCGGACGAGTCGGTGCGGGCGTTCACCGACGCGATCGAGCGGGCCGACGTGCTCGTCAATAACGCGGGCGGCGCCAAGGGGCTCGCGACCGTCGCCGACGCCGACCTCGACGACTGGCGCTGGATGTGGGAGACCAACGTGCTCGGCACCCTGCGCCTGACCAAAGCGCTGCTGCCCAAACTGATCGCCTCCGGCGACGGTCTCATCGTCACCATCACCTCGGTGGCCGCGTTCGTCGCCTACGACAACGGCTCGGGCTACACCTCGGCCAAGCACGCGCAGGCGGTGCTGCATCGCACGCTGCGCGGCGAGTTGCTCGGCCAGCCCGTGCGGCTCACCGAAATCGCGCCCGGCGCAGTGGAAACCGAGTTCTCCCTGGTCCGCTTCGACGGCGACGAAGACCGCGCGGCCAAGGTCTACCAGGGCATCGACCCGCTGGTCGCGCAGGACATCGCGGAGATCATCGGCTTCGTCGCCTCGCGTCCGTCGCATGTGAACCTCGATCAGATCATCGTCAAGCCGCGCGATCAGGCCGACGCCGGACGCTTCGCCCGCCGCGACTGAGCGCTATAGCTGAAGCGAATAACTCACTGCGCGTTCGACGTTCGCTGAGCATTTGCCCGGCCGACGCCGGTCGAGCGCGGCCGTTAGCATCGGGACTTCGACTGCCAGCTCACTCAGATCGGAGTTGTTCGCCTCATGCTCAAGGGGTTCAAAGAGTTCCTGATGCGCGGGAACGTCATCGACCTTGCCGTCGCCGTGGTGATGGGCACCGCGTTCACCACGGTGGTCACCTCGGTGACCAAGGGCGTCATCAACCCCCTGCTCGCCGTTTTCGGCAGCACGAATGAGCTGGGACTGGGCGTCCAGTTGATCGCCGGCAAACCCGCGACGTTCATTCAGATCGGCCCTATCATCACGGCCTTCATCAACTTCGTCGTCGTCGCCGCGGTGCTCTACTTCGTGCTGATGGTGCCGATGAAGACCATCAAGAACCGGTTCGGCACCACCAAAGCCGCCGAGCCCACCGAGACCGAACTGCTCATCGAGATCCGCGACCTGCTCGCCGAGCGCCACGACGAGGTCCGCAAACAGCGCGCGGCCGATCGCGCCGTCGAGGCCGAGGTCGACGGCGAGACCGCCGGGCGGCGCTGACCGCGTTCGGTCAGCGGGGCGGACCGGGCGCGACCGGGGTGGCCGAAACGACCGAGGTGGAGCCGTCCAGGGCGGACATGGTTTTCCAGGTCGCCCAGTCGATGGTCCAGTCGTAGAGGTCACCGTCGGCGGCGGAAAGCTGGATCGAGGTGCCCGTGACCTCGACCGGGTCGCCGTAGAGCGCCGTCGGGAAGTAGGCCTGCGCGTCGGCGGGCGAGAGATTGATGCAGCCGTTGGTGACGTTCGAAGACCCTTGGGCGGACAGCGATTCCGGGTTGGCGTGGATGAATTCGCCGTTGTTGGAGATGCGCACCGCCCAGCGTTCGCGCACGTTGGTGTAGAAGGGCGGATTCGACATCATGAAGTCTTCGTACTTCTCGGTGACCACGTGCAAACCCGAGCGGGTCACGTTGCGCGGCTCGTTGCCCTCGCCGTAGCTGACCGCGAAATCGAACACGGTCTTGCCGTCGCGGACCACCTGCATGCGATGGCTGGGCGCGTTGGCCTTCACGATCTGGCTGCGGCCGATCCGGAAATCCGTGGTCAGGTCGGTGTAGCCGTAATTGCCGCCGCCGAGGTCGAGGCCGTACAGCTTCGCCGAGACCTGCACCGTGGTACCCGGCGTCCAGTAGTCCTTCGGCCGCCAGTGCACGCGCGAACCGTTGTCGTCGGGGAACCAGGCCCACGCGCCCTCGGTGGGCGGATCGGTGGTGATGCTGAGTGCCTTCTCCACCGCGGCCTTGTTCTGCACCGGCGCCTTGAACTGCAGGATGATCGGGGCGGCGATGCCGACCTCCTGGTTGTCGGCGATGTTGATGGTCGCCGGGACGGTGTTCTTCGGCGCGAGCGTGCTGAACTTGCCGTCGATCGGGATCGGCTTGCGATCGGTGCCGATCGCGGTGCCCGACCAGGTGTAGGTCGCGTCGTAGCCGAGCGGCTCGGTGATCTTGTAGCTGCGCTTGTCCGGCGAGAACTCGCCCGCGACCTGTTTGCCGCTCGCGTTCGTGAGCGCGACCTGATCGATCGTTCCGTCGGTGATGGTGACCGAGACCGGCGCGGTCGGGTTGACGCTCTTTGCGTCGTTCTCCGGCGCCAGGGTGACCTTGGCGACCGGGCCGGGGTCGCGCGCCGCGTTCTGGCTGCCGCCGTTGTCGCCGGCGCATCCGGCCACCAAGGCGACCACGACGAACAGCACGGCCGCCACGGCGGCCACCGGTCTGCGGATCACTGGACGGTTGTTCACTTCTTCGAATTTACGCGGGCCGATTCGGTCGACCGTCCAGCGAAGCGTGTGGTGTCCGTTTCATCGCGTCACAGCTCGACGCCCACCGTGACCGGCTCCGGCTCCAGGCGGATGCCGAACCGTTCGGCCACGCCGTCGCGCACGGTCCGGGCCAGCTCCACCAGATCCGCAGCGGTCGCCGCGCCCCGATTCGTCAGCGCGAGCGTGTGTTTCGTGGACAGCCGGGCCGGGGCGCCGGAGCCCGGGAACCCCTTCGCGAACCCGGCCCGTTCGATGAGCCAGCCCGCGGAGAACTTGACGCCGTCGGGCGCCGGATAAGTCGGCACCGTGACCTCACCCACATGGGCCGCGATCGCGGCCCGCACCGCGGGCACCCGGTCGGCGGCGACCACCGGATTGGTGAAGAAGGAACCGGCACTCCAGGTGTCGTGATCGGCCGGATCGAGCACCATGCCCTTGCCCGCCCGCAGACCCAGCACCGCGTCGCGGACCTCGGCCGCAGGGCGCGACTCGCCGTCGGCGGCGCCCAGCCGCGTCGCGAGCTCGCCGTAGCGCAGCGGCGCGCTCATCCCCTTCGGGTCGAGCGCGAAATCGACCGCGAGCACCACGGCGTCGTCGCGATGCTTGAGCACGCTGGTGCGGTAGCCGAAGCCGAGTTCGTCGGGCGTGACCCAGCGGATCGCGCCGCTCGCCCGATCCAGCAGCTGGACCCGGCGCAGCAGTTGCGCCACCTCGGCCCCGTAGGCGCCGACATTCTGCACCGGGGTCGCACCCGCCGAACCCGGGATGCCGGACAGACATTCGAGCCCGCCGAGGCCGGCCGCGACCGTCGCCGCCACCACCGCGTCCCAGTTCGCGCCCGCCTCGGCGACCACCCCGTCCGCGCCCAGCTCGACGCCGTCGGTGGCGACCCGCACCACCACGCCGTCGAAGCCCGCGTCGCTGATCAGCAGGTTGGAGCCGCCCGCGAGCAGCAGCACCGGCACACCCGCCGCGTCGAGCGCGCGCACCGTCGCGACCAGCGAGTCGGTGCTGCGGCATTCGGCGACCGTGGCGGGCCCGCCGACCCGTAACGTGGTCAGCTCCGCCAACGGCACCGCGACGCGGATCCGAGCGCCCGTGGCAGCCAGCACATCCGACGGCACCACACGTGAAGTTCGCACAGGCAGACGGTAGCGTGTCCGACCATGGCTACACCGCTGGCGTACACGGCCCGCTACTCGCACCCCGCTGCCGCCGTGCGCGCGGCTTTCGCGAACGACCAGTACTGGAAAGACCGGGTCGCCGAGGTCGGCGGGCCGAACGCCCGGCTCGACTCGGTGACCGTCGACGGCGACCAGATCCGCATCCACCTGGTGCAGGCCATCGCCGCCGAACTGCTGCCCGCCGCGATCACCGCGGTGCGCCCCGGCGACCTGATCATCCCCCGCGTCGAGACCTGGACGGGCGACAACGCCACCTTCCAGGCCACCGTCGAGGGCGCGCCCGCCGAGGTGCGCGGCACCATCACCCTCACCGATGACGGCGCGGGCTCCACCGCCGCCGCCAACGGCACCATCGAGGTCAAGATCCCGCTGTTCGGCGGCAAGATCGAGAACGCGATCGCCGAACACCTCACCGAGGTCCTGAAGAACGAAGAAGAGTTCACCAACACCTGGCTCGAGTCGCACTGATCGACCGGTCCGTAACGGCCGCAAGGTCGTTGACGGTCGACCTCAGCTGACCTGAGACACACGGCCCACCCGTCGCCCGACCGCCGCCCCTCATCGAATCGCTCCGCGATGCTGAGCTGAGGGGCCGCGAACCACGCCGCGGCCACGCGGCCGAAAACACCTCCAGTAATCTGTCCCCTCATGGCCCGTCGACTGGATTACTCCGCTCGCTACCCGCTGCACACCACCAAAGAGCTGTATGCGGCGCTGTCGAACCGCGACTATTGGGACGCGCGGATGGCGGAGATGCTGAAGTATTCCCCGGGTAACGAGGTCGCCTCGCTGGAGGGCGGTGACAGCGGGATCGATATCGTGCTGCACCACATTCTGCCGCGCGAGATGCTGCCGGAAATCGCGCAGGCCGTGATGCGCAAGGACATGGTGATCACCCGCAAGGAGAGCTGGGGTCCGTTCGGCGACGAGGAGATCGTCGGCAAGTACTCGGCCAGCATCCCGGCGGGGCCGGGCAGCCTGGGCGGCACCATCCGGCTGTTCCCCACCGACACCGGCTGCACCATGCGGTTCTCCTCGGAGGCGAAGGTGTTCATCCCGATGGTCGGTCCGCGCCTCGAGCAGCTGATGCTGGTGAACCTGGTGGATCTGTTCCGCGCCGAGGCCGAATTCACGGTGCAGTGGCTCGACGAAAATCACCCGACCAGCTGAGCAAACCGGTCGGCACCATCACCCGCGGCACCACCGGGGTGAATCGGCTGCGCCGCAGCGACCGCTGGCTGGTGCACGACGAACTGGTCACCGCCCGGCTGCTGGCGGCCCCCGATCCGCTGGTGGTCGATCTCGGCTACGGGGCGAGCCCGTGGACCACGCTGGAGCTGGCGACGCGGTTGCGTACAGTGCGCGCCGATGTCCGAGTGGTCGGGCTGGAGATCGATCCGGAGCGAGTGGTGCCCGGGCGGGACGGCGTCACCTTCGCCCGCGGCGGGTTCGAATTGGCCGGGCTGCGACCGGTTCTGGTGCGGGCGTTCAATGTGCTGCGGCAGTATCCGGAGGCGGCGGTGCCCGAGGCGTGGGCGACCATCCGGTCCGGTCTGGCACCGGACGGCCTGCTCGTCGACGGCACCTGCGACGAGCTGGGCCGCCGCTGCGCCTGGGTGCTGCTGGACCGCGCCGGGCCGCGCTCGCTCACCCTGGCGTGGGATCCGTTCACCGTCGAGCAGCCGTCCGATATCGCCGAACGCCTGCCGAAAGCGTTGATCCACCGCAATATTCCGGGCGAGCCGATCCACGCTCTGCTCACGGCGGCCGACCGCGCCTGGGCGCACGCCGCGCCCCTGGCACCGTACGGTCCGCGGGTGCGCTGGCGCGCCGCCGCCGAATCGCTACGCCGAGAAGGCTTTCCGATTCGAATCTATCGGCGGCGCATGCGTGACTGCGTGCTCTCGGTCCCGTGGGAAACGGTCGCGCCGAATCCCGGAATCGCCTGACCGACAACGGGTCACCGCGATCGCTACGCCCCGGACAGCGCCCGGTGCACCCGTTCGACCGCTCGGGCTGTCAATTGCGCACTGGCCAAACGTATTTCGTCAGCGGTGCAGCGGCTGATGGCGACGGCGTCGCCGATCACCTCGTCCAGGGCGGTCTGGCCGATATCGCTTTCGGCGAGGTCGAGCACCGTGCGCAGCGGCGTGGTGACCAGGAAGGGCCCCGCGGACTCGATCTCCGCGCCGATCAGCGAGCGGCGCAGCACCACCAGCCGCGGCGTCACCGGCGGCCGGCCTGCCCCCACCGACAGGTGCAGGAACCGGGGCCGCAGCCTGCCGATGCCGTGCAGGTCGGCGGCGCTGTGGTGGGAGACCGCGGCGGCCCCGTCGAACCAGGCCGCCCACATGGCGTATTCGTCGAGCGGACCGGTCGGCCATTCCGCCAGCCGCAGCATGCCGACCCCGGCCCTGGTCACGGTGCCCGCCCCGAGACCGGCCCGGACCTGCGCCTCGCAGCCGGTGCGCAACACCTGCCGGGTGGTGAAGAACCCGGCGTGCCGACCGGCCAATCGCCGCAGCACACGCCAGCCGTGTTCCGCGGATCCGAGAGCGCGGCCCACCGCATCGCCAGCCATGTGCATCAGGCTACGCCCGATTCTTGTGTCAGATGTCACAATCGAAGCCCTCAAAGACCCCTCAGAGACGGCACAGAAATGTGCGGAAGAATCGGCCGCATGAATACCAAGTCTCCGTCCAGCTCGACGATCAACCGGCGGACCCTGCTGATCGCCCTGACCGTGGTGGCGATCCTGCTGGCCACGGTGCTGGTCGGCGGCGAGGCGTACGCCCGGCACACCGTGTCCCGCTGCATCAGTACGCAATTCGAGAAGGAGATGGGGTCGAAGATCGATGTCGGCTTCGGCTTCAAACCGATGCTGATCACCTGGATCGACGGCAAGGTGCCCACTGTGACAGTGGACAGTGACGACACCAAGTTCGGTCCCGCCGTCGGCATGGTGGTGCACGCCGAATTCCACGATGTCGAGGTCGTGGACAACGGGCGCGGCGGCGGCGCCATCGGCAGTTCGTCGGCCGAGGTCACCTGGAGCAACGACGGCATCCGGCAGACGCTGGGCAACCTGGTCAGCGGCGTCCGGTCGACGCCGGGTTCGGACATGCTGTCGCTGGACGTGCTCGGCGGGCTGGCCCAATTGCAGGTGCAGCCGGTGATCAAGAACGGCGTCATCGAGGTGGAGACGATGTCGGCCCAGCTGCTCGGCATGGGCCTGCCGACCGACCTCGTGCAGGGCATCGTCGAGGTGTTCACGCAGAGCCTGCAGAGCTACCCGTACAACATGCGGCCGACCGAGGTGAAGGTCACCGACAACGGCATCGCGGTCAAGCTCGCCGGCACCCGCGCCGAACTGCCCGCCGCGACCGGCGACAGCAACGCCACCTGCGCATGACCGGATGAAAGCGGCCGAGCGTCAACGACTTCTACCCGCTGGGGGCCGAAATCGTCTGGCGCGCGGCCGGCCGTGGTCCGCTCAGGCCGAAAAGCCTGCCAGCACTTCGCGCGATTTCGACAATCCGAGTCGCGTCGCGCCCGCCGCGATCAGCTCCGCCGCGGCCTCGGCGGTGCGGATACCGCCGCTGGCCTTGACGCCGAGCCGCCCGCCGACGGTCGCCGCCATCAGCTCGACGGCGTGCACACTGGCGCCGCCCGCGGGATGAAAGCCGGTGGAGGTCTTCACGAAATCCGCGCCCGCGCGTTCGGCGGCCCGGCACACCTCGACGATCGCGGCGTCCGGCAGCGCGGCCGCCTCGATGATCACCTTCAGCACCGCCCGGTCGCCGATCGCCTCGCGCACCGTGACGATATCGGCGAGGACCGCGTTGTATTCGCCCGCCAGCGCGGCGCCGACATCGATCACCATGTCCACCTCGGCCGCACCCTGATCCACGGCCAGCCGCGCCTCCGCGCCCTTGACCAGCGAATGGTGTTTGCCCGAAGGGAATCCGGCGACGGTGGCCAGCACCAGCCCCGGCGCCCGCACCGGCAGCATCGACGGCGACACGCAGATCGCCAGCACCCCCAGTTCGCGGGCTTCGTCGATCAGCGCGGCGACGTCGGCGGGGGTCGCCCCCGGCGCCAGCAGCGTGTGATCGATCATGGCGGCCACTTCGGCCCTGGTCGGTGACGCGGAACTAGCCATGGCCCGAGAGTCTGGCACACCGGTGGCGAATTCCGTTGCGCGCCTGGCGACACTTCCCGCACACTCGTACTGGTGCCGGATCGACGGTAGTGACGCGGCGGCCGACTGGTTAACGTGTGCGGATGGGGCTCTACTTGGTTCGGGAGGAGACAACACCGTGCTGATCCGTCGCGAACGCGCCGACGACATCGCGGCGATTGCGGCCGTCCATCGCAGTGCGTTCGGACCGCAGGCCGCGGACCGCGACCCGGCTGCACCGCCGGACGCCGAACCGCCCGAGGTCGACCTGGTCGCCCGGCTGCGCAGCGATGCGGGCTGGATACCCACCCTCTCGATGGTCGCGGTGGAGTACGACACCGTGGTCGGTCACGTCTGCCTGACCCGGGCCGCGGTCGGCCCGTTCCCGGCATTGGCACTGGGCCCGATCGGTGTGCTCGCCGAGCACCAGGGCAGCGGGGTCGGCGCGGCGCTGATGCACGCCGTCCTCGGGGCCGCGGACGCGCTCGACGAACCACTGGTCTGTCTGCTCGGCCACCTGGACTACTACCCGCGCTTCGGCTTCGTCCCCGCCGCCCGGCTCGGCATCACCCCCGACGACCCATCCTGGGTCTCGCACTTCCAGGTCCGACCGCTCAGCGCCTACGACTCGCAGATCACCGGCGAATTCCGCTACCCGGAACCCTTCTACGACCTTTGACCGCGCCTTCGGCGGGCGAGATCACCACCTGACGCCACACCACGGAGCGAGCCCGACGAGCGACCGTTCGCGACCCCTCACTGAATCGCTCCGCGATGCTGAAACACGGGGCCGCGAACCACGCCGCGGCCACGCGGCCAATAGCATCAGGGGATGAGTTCCACCCTCCCCACCTCCGATGACCGCCGGTTCGTGCTGACCCTCGGCTGCCCGGACCGCCCGGGCATCATCGCCGGGATCACCTCGTTCATCGCCGGGTTCGGCGGGTCGATCGTGGAGGCGGGGTACCACTCGGATACCGACACCGGCTGGTTCTTCACCCGGCAGGCGATCAAGGCGGCGACGGTGCCGTTCGGGCTCGCGGAGTTGCGGGACCGGTTCGCCGAAGTTGCCGCGCGGCTCGGGCCCGAGACCGAGTGGCAGTTACTCGATTCGGGCGCCCGCCGCCGGGCCGTGCTGCTGGTCAGCAAAGACGGGCACTGCCTGCACGATCTGCTCGGGCGCGCGGTGAGCGGCGAGCTGCCCGCGACGATCGAGGCGGTGATCGGCAACCATCCCGATCTGGCCGGACTGACCGAAGCGCACGGCGTGAAGTTCCATCACGTGCCGTTCCCGAAGGACCCGGCCGAGCGCGGACCGGCGTTCGCGCAAGTGCGCGCGCTGGTCGACGCGTACGATCCGGACGCGGTGGTGCTGGCCCGTTTCATGCAGGTGCTGCCGCCGGAACTGTGCGCGCACTGGGCGGGTAAGGCGATCAACATCCACCACAGCTTCCTGCCGTCCTTCGTCGGCGCCCGTCCGTATCACCAGGCTTTCGCGCGCGGGGTGAAGCTGATCGGCGCCACCTGCCACTACGTCACGGCGGAATTGGACGCGGGCCCGATCATCGAGCAGGACGTCAGCCGCATCGATCACGCCGACGACGTGCGCGACATGGTCCGGCAGGGCCGCGATATCGAACGCGTCGTGCTGGCCCGCGGACTGCGCTGGCACCTGGAGGGACGAGTCCTGGTGCACGGCAAGCGCACCGTCGTCTTCAGCTGACGACGGGGACCGCCGCTCAGCCCGCGAGCTCGACGCGCTGACGCGCGGATTCGAGGATGTGGCGCAGTTCGTCGTTGAACTTCTCGTAGGCCTCGACGTTGCCCAGATGGCCGGTGGACAGCACCACGTACCGCGCCAATGTGCCGGTCTCCCGGACCATTTCGGCGATGCGCTGCGAATGCACCACCGGGGTCAGGTCGTCGAATTCGCCCGCGATCACGGTGGTCGGCACCACCAGGTTGCGCGCGGATTCGCCGACGTCCATGTGCGCGAGCAGTTTGCCGAACTCGGCCCGGACCCAGGCGCGGCAGCCGCGCACGATGTTCATGCCGTAGTCGAGCACGTCGCCCTTGGCCGCGGTGCTCATCACCTGACGCGCGAACAACCAGCGCACCGGCGCGATGGGCGGGAAGACGATCGGCGTGCCGAGGCCGAGGCTGCCGAGCAGGAAGGGCAGCGGCACTTTCAGCTGCAGCAGTCGCATGGGCCGGTTCAGCAGCGGCACCACCGTGGTCTCGAGGACCAGCCGATCGGGCGCGCTGTTGTTCAGCAGCACCGCGAGGGCCTGCTTGGCGACGCGCTCGGGGTAGCGCCCGGCCCACGCCTGCAGGGTCATCCCGCCGAGGCTGTGGCCGACCAGCACGGCCCGCTGGCCGGGCCGCAGGGCCGCGTCGAGCACGTCGGCCAGGTCGTCGGCGAGCAGGTCCATGGTCAGCGGGCTGGAGCCCGATTCGCTCTCGCCGTGACTGCGCAGGTCGAAGGCGATCACCCGGTACTCGCCGGCGAAGGCATTGATCTGGGCGTTCCAATATTCGATGCTGCAGGTCCACCCGTGCACCAGCACGACGACCGGGCGATCGGCGGCGCCGTAGGCGAGCACCCGCAGCCGGGCGCCGTCGCGGGTGACGACGGGGATCTCCTCGTGCGGGACGGTCGGCGGGTTGAACGCCGCGGTCGCGTAGGTACGCGAACGCAGGCTCGCACGGTGCGCGTCGAGCGCCCCCCGAATCTGTCCCGGGAAGTTCGCCAACGCAGACGGCAGCATTGCACGCATCGGACACTCCTTTGTGTTACTGCTCGATACAGTAACTCCGATCCGTGCCGCTTGCTAGTGCAAGCACGCAAAAAGTTATCGATTATTCGCGGCCGGAACTGCTCGACCGGCGAAAATCGCGGCGCTGCCGCGCAGGCTCACCAGCGCGGACCGCGCTGGATCTCGTCCACCTTGGGCCGCACATCGGCCAGGTAGACGCCGGTCGCGATGATCGCGGCGAACGAGAGCAGGCCCAGACCCGCGGGCGAGAGCAGCAACAGCAGTACCGCGACGCCGAGGATGGCCAGCCAGATCGGCTTGGTCAGCTTGTCTACCGCGGTGAACGCGTCGGGCCGCTGCCGCACGGCATGAATCAGCGCAAAGATCGTCGCGCCTAGTGCCGCAAGCCACAGCACGAGCAGGATCATCCCGGTCAATCCGTGCACCATATTCACCTCACCCATCATACGAGCAACGCCCCCGCACCTCAGGGTGTGCGGGGGCGTTGCCTCATCGATCTTCAATCACCTTGCGGCCCTACGGAATCAACCCTCCGTGCGGCAGGCGACGGGGCGTTGTCACGCCTTCTTCGGCGCCGCCTTCTTGGCGGGCGCGACCTTCTTGGCCGGGGCCTTCTTGGCGGCGGGCGCCTTGGCGACCGGCGCGGCGGGCTCCTCGGCGGCGGCCGGGGCGGTCTCGGTGGTCACCGTGACGACCTCGGCGTCGACGACCGGCGCGACGGCCTCGTCCTCGACCTTGGCCGGACGGCCGAGCAAGCCGTTGACCCGGCCCAGCACGTCCTCGGCGCGAGTGACGGCGTCGGTGTAGAGCGGCTTGACGCGCTCGATCTGCTCCTCGACCAGGTGGTTCGTGCGCAGCCGCTCGACCGTCTCCTCACCGCGCACGGCGAGATCGGCGTAAAGGTCGAGCACCTGGTGGTAGTACTTGTCGGCCAGCGCGCGCAGCTCCTCGGGGGTGAACTTCTCGCGCAGCTCGGCGAGGTCCTCCGGCAGCTCCGAGGGCAGTCCAGCCAGGCGCTCGCGCAGGGTCTCGAACTGGGCCTGCACGTCGGCGGGCACGTTGGCGAAGCGCTCGCGCGCCTCCTCGACCCGGGCGGAGACGTCGGTGGCTGCGGCGCGCTCACGCACCTGGGTGACGACATCGGTGACGGCGGTGTAGAGCGCGTCGCCCGCGCCGACGGTGGCGAGCAGCGGCTTGGTCACGGTGGGATTGGTCTTGTCTGTCATGGTGTTTCGTGCTCCTGGCGTGGCGGAGTTTCGGTATTCGTGCGTGGAACGGCGCTGTCCCCTTCCCCCCCGGGCTCGTTCCCTCCGTTTTCCCGGCGAAACGATTCATAGATCTCGAGCAGCACCTGCTTCTGCCGTTCGCTGATCGACGTATCGGCAAGCAGGGCATCGCGAACCGGGCTGTGTGCCCGCTGTTCGAGATAGCCGGCCCGGACGTACAACACCTCCGAAGACACCCGCAGGGCTTTGGCGATCTGCGCGAGTACCTCGGCGGACGGATTGCGCAACCCGCGCTCGATCTGACTGAGGTACGGATTGCTCACTCCCGCAAGGGTGGCGAGCTGGCGCAGCGAGACTTGCGCGGCCTCTCGCTGTGCCCTGATGAAGCCTCCGATGTCATGCGCCGCGTGCACGACGCGCGCCGCTTTTTCTCCGACGCCGGCCGATTGCTCGGCCGCACCTTCGGGGTACTCGGCGGAAACCTCGGGCTGGTCTGCCATCACTCACCTTCTGGCGGTTGTACGGGTTCAATTCTAGGTCAGGGTGCTAACTATTGCAAGCAGTCTGCTAGCACCCTCTCGGCAAACATTCGGCGCGGCTGTCGCTCAGCCGCCGAACATCAGCTGCGAGATCGTGTAGATCGCCAGGCCCGCAAGCGAACCCACGACCGTTCCGTTGATCCGAATGAATTGCAGGTCACGACCGACCTGCAATTCGATCTTCTTACTCGCCTCATCGGCATCCCACCTGGCAACCGTATCGGTGACCAGCGTCGAGATCTCCCCGGCGTAGTTCTCCACGAGATACCTTGCCCCGCGGTCGATCCACCCGTCCACTTTGGCACGCATGTCGGCGTCGTCGCGCAACCGCTCGCCGAGTTGCCGCACATTCTCGCCGACCTTACGCCGCAATGTGCTGTTCGGATCGTCGGCCGATTCCAAGATCAACCGTTTGGCCGCGCGCCAGGTCGCCTCGGCCATTCCGGTGATTTCCTCGCGGCCCATGATCTGCGCCTTGATCCGCTCCGCCTTTTTGATCATGGCGTCGTCGTGCTGGAGATCGTCGGCGAATTCCTCGAGAAAACGATTCGCCGCCAGCCGCACCTCGTGCTCCGGATTCGAGCGCACCTTCCAGGTGAACTCGACCAGTTCCCGATAGATCCGCTCGGACAGCAAGATGTTGACGAACTTCGGCGCCCACTGCGGCGCGTCGCGCAGCACGATCCGATCGATCGTCTCCTGCGAGCCGAGCGCCCACTGGTGCGCGCGCTCGGCGAGCAGATCGAGCAGCGCGAGTTGCCGGTTGTCGGCCAGCAGTTCGGCGAGCACCCGGCCGATCGGCGGACCCCAGAGCGGTTCGGCGATCCGCTTCACGATGGTCTGGTCGATGATCTGTTCCACGTCCTCGTCGCGCAGCACGCCGACCACCGCGCGCAGCAGGGTGGAACTCTCCTGCGCAACCCGGGCGGCGTGCCCGGGATCGGCCATCCAGCGCCCGACCCGCCAGGAGATCTGCGCCGAATTGACCTTCGCCGAAACCACTTCCGGGGAGAGGAAGTTGGTGCCGACGAACGCGCCGAGGCTCTCGCCGAGCTGATCCTTCTTCTTCCGGATGATCGCGGTGTGCGGGATGGGCAGGCCGAGCGGATGCCGGAACAGCGCGGTGACGGCGAACCAGTCGGCCAGCGCGCCGACCATGCCCGCCTCCGACGCGGCCCGTACGTAGCCGACCCAGTCCCCGCCCGAACCGCGCGATTCGAGCCAGCGACAGAACAGATAGATCGCCGTCGCCGTGGCGAGCAGCCCGGTGGCGAGCGCTTTCATCCGCCACAGATCCCGCCGTTTCCCCGCCTCGTCGAGGACGGCGGCGAAGCCGAGAGGCGCGGCCGCGGGCGGCGCCGGGGCCGCCTCCACCACCGCGATGTTGCCGGGAGCTTTCTCCATGTCCTCCATTCTGCTGTGCATACCCGGCACAGCGCCGCAGGCACAGAAGTTGTGCAACCCGTCGCACTGGGACCCAAACGCGCATATCACCGCCTGCCGGGACCTAAGCTTGAGGCGCACGGAGAATCCGACTAACAAGGGAGCCCACGCTGTCCACCGATGACCTTGTCGACGTCGGCGAGATCGCCGACCGACCGGCGGCGGTGCGCACCGGCCGAACGGACGGCCGCAAACGCCGATGGCGCCAGCACAAGATCGATCGCCGCGAGGAGCTCGTCGACGGCACCCTGGCCGCTGTGCGAGCCCGTGGCAGCAACGCGGGGATGGACGAGATCGCCGCCGAGATCGGCGTCTCCAAAACTGTGCTCTACCGCTACTTCTCCGACAAGAACGACCTGGTCCACGCGACCATGCAGCGGTTCATCGAGACCACGCTGATGCCGCGGGTGTACGGCGCGATCAGCCTCGACGCGGACGAGTACCAGCTGGTTCGCTCGGCGCTGGCGGAGTATGTCGGCACGGTGGACGAGGACCCCGAGGTCTATCGCTTCATCATGGGCAACGGCTCGGATCCGTCCTCGCTCGCCGAGTTCGAGAAGCTGTTCGCCGAGGTGGTCGCCGCGGTCATCATCGACCGCGCGTCGGCCAAGGGCATCCAGACCGACGGCGCGATGCTGTGGTCCTACGTGCTGGTCGGCGGCATCCAGCTGGCCACGCACTGGTGGACCACGAACAAGTCGATGTCGCGCGAGGAAGTGATCGACTACCTCACCATGATGACCTGGAGCGCCATCGACGGGATGGCGCGCGCCAACGGTTCGCGGGAGATCTTCAACGCGCAGCCGCATGTGCTGCCTACGCCGGGCGCCGACGCGGAAAACTGATCGCACGTCCGAGTTCCGGGTGCTAGCGGCGTGCCCGAACGAGCGCGGAAGTTCCTGGGCACGGCGCTAGCTGGGGTGCTAGCAAAAGTGTGACACAGGGCTCGACAACGCCGTGCGGTTGGCTACTCTGAACCCGAGCGGTGCGCCGAGTGCGCTGCGTCACCGCCCCGCGCGCCGGCACCAATGGAGGTACCTCGATGGCGAAGCAAGTACCGACCTCGCGGCTTGCTCGTGGCACCAAGCTCGGTGCCGTCGCAGCCAGCTCGGTGATCCGCACGCAACGCGCGCGGCTGTCGATGCGCGGCAGATCCGAGGCGGTGCGCGCGAAGATGGCCGAGGAGTCGATGATTCGCACCACCGAGCAGGTGGTCATGGTGCTCGGCACCATGAAGGGCGTCGCGATGAAGCTCGGGCAGATGATGTCGGTGCTCGATCTCGATCTGGTGCCGGAGGACCATCGCGAGCGCTTCCAGAAACGACTGGCGGTGCTGCGCAACGCGGCGCCGTCGGTGTCCTTCGAATCGATGCGCCAGGTGATCGAGGACGATTTCGGTCAGCCGCTGGACGCGATCTTCGCCGAGTTCGAGGCCGAGCCGATCGCCGCCGCCTCGATCGGCCAGGTCTACCGCGCCCGGTTGCGCGACGGTCGCCAGGTCGCGGTGAAAGTGCAGTACCCCGGGATCGACGCCGCCGTGCGCGCGGACCTGAAGAACCTGGCCATGTTCCGCCGGGTGCTGCAATCGGCGATGCCGTGGGTGACCCCGGCCGTGCTCGACGAGTTGCGGCTCAATATGGAGAGCGAGCTCGACTACCAGGCCGAGGCGAACACCCAGTTGCAGATCGCCGAGCTCTACGCCGGGCATCCGTTCATCGTGGTGCCCCGCTCGATGCCGGAGCTCAGCACCACCCGCGTGCTCGTCAGCGAATACGTGGCGGGCAAGGGCTTCGAGGAGATCCGCCAGCTGCCCGACGCCGAGCGCGACCGGATCGGTGAGATCATCTACCGCTTCTACGTCGGTTCGCTGTTCACCTTCAACGAGTTCTGCGGCGACCCGCACCCGGGCAATGTGCTGCTCGCCGCGGACGGCCGGGTCGGGTTCCTCGACTTCGGGTTGTTCAACCGGATGGACGCCGACCACGTGCAGTTCGAGCTGACCTGTCTGCGCGCGGCCGCGGAGGATCGCGCGGAAGACCTGCGCCAGTTGATGATCGAGCGCGGTGTGATCGATTCGCCGGACGAGATCGGCGCCGAGGAGTGCCTGGAATACGTGCTGGCCGCGTCCGAATGGTGTTTGATCGACGAGGATCTGACGATCACCCCCGAATTGGCCAGCGGCGCTTTCCTGCTCGCGGTCGACCCGCGGGCCAGCGAGTTCGCCGGGATGAAGCAGCAGAACCTGCCGCCGGAGCACCTGTTCTCCCGCCGGGCCGATTTCCTCACCTTCGGCATGCTCGGCCAGCTGGGCTGCACCGCGAATTGGCATCGCATTTCCCGGGAATGGCTCTACAACGAGCCGCCGGTCACCGAACTCGGTCAGGCGCACCATGTCTGGCTGGCCGATCATCCGCCGGTCGCGCCGAAGAAGTCGCGCACCAAGGCCGCCAAGGCCGCCAAGCCCACCAAGGCCGCCCGTCCCCAGGCCTGAACCCGCAGAACGGAAGACAATGGCAGACACTCGAGAATTCGACCTGGTCCTGTTCGGCGCGACCGGCTTCGTCGGCAAGCTCACCGCGCAGTACCTGCTCACCGCCGCACCGGAATCCGCGCGCATCGCGCTCGCCGGTCGCTCGCTGGACAAGCTGACCAAGGTGCGCGACGAACTCGGCCCGCCCGCCGCGGGCTGGGGTCTGGTGGTGGCCGATTCCAGCGATCAGTCCGCGCTCGACGCACTCGCCGCGCAGACCAAGGTCGTCGTCACCACGGTCGGGCCGTACCTGCGCTACGGCCTGCCGCTGGTCGCCGCCTGCGCGAAGGCGGGCACGCACTACGCCGACCTCACCGGCGAGCCGCTGTTCATCCGCGACGCGATCGACCAGTACCACGAGCAGGCCGCGCAGACCGGCGCGAAGATCGTGAATTCCTGTGGCTACGACTCGATTCCGTCGGACCTGAGCGTCTACCAGCTGTACCGGCGCTCGGTCGCGGACAACACCGGTGAGCTGGAGGAGACGACGCTGGTCGCCTGGCTCAAGGGCGGGGTCAGCGGCGGCACCATCGATTCCGGCCGGGCGATGATGGAGGCGATCGCCGCCGACCCGAAGAAGGGGGCCGTGCTGAGCCACCCGTATTCACTCAGCCCCGACAAGTCGATGGACCCCGATGTCGGCCGCCAGACCGACCAGGCCCTCTCGCGCGCCAGCGCCATCGACCCGAGCCTGGACGGCTGGGTGAGCACCTTCGTCATGGCGTCGCACAACACCAAGATCGTCCGCCGCACCAACGGCCTGCTCGGCTGGGTGTACGGCAAGAACTTCCGCTACCGCGAGGTGATGAGCGCGGGCAAGTCGCCCGCGGCGCCGCTGGTCGCGGCCGGCCTGGCGGGCGGCATCGTCGCGGGCATGGCCGCGGGCGCGGTGCTGTCCCGGGTGGCGGTGGGCCGCAAGCTGCTCGACCGCGTGCTGCCCAAGCCCGGTACCGGCCCCAGCGAAAAGGCCAGGGACAGCGGCTGGTTCACCATGAAGACGTTCACCCGCACCTCCTCCGGCGCGAGGTACGTCGCGACCTTCGCCGGCCAGGGCGATCCCGGCTATAAGGCGACCGCGGTGCTGCTCGGGGAGAGCGGGCTGTGCCTGGCCTTCGACACCGCGAACCAGCCGGAACTCGCGGGCATCCTCACCCCGGGCGCGGCCATGGGCGACGCGCTCACCGAGCGCCTGCGCGGCGCGGGCATGACCATCGAGGTCGAAACCGCCTGAGCCGCAGGCCGCACGAAATCTCCTGGGGCGTAAACGGTTGCCCCGTCGGACGAGATACCGGTAAGGGGTCACGGGCGACGGAGTGGAGATCTGGTGCGGTATTCCTGGCTGACGGCCGCCGTAGTTGCGGCGGTGACGATGTCGACGTTCGCCGGGGCGGGGGTCGCGGTCGCCGAACCCGGCTCCGCCCCGGTGGGATTGCAGGCCGACCTCGATCTGCTGATCCGGTCCATCGGTGTGCCCGGCGCCCAGCTGGTGGTGCGCGGCGCCGACGCGAACGCGCAGATCGACAGCGGCGTAGGCGATCTGGCCACCGGCGCGCCGTTCCCGGACAACGCGCAGGTGCGGATCGCCAGCAATACCAAGACCTTCGTGGCGACGGTGGTGTTGCAGCTCGCCGCAGAGGGCAGGGTCGAGCTGGACGCGCCGATCGAGCAGTACCTGCCGGGAGTGGTCAACGGTCCCGGCGGCGACGGGCACCAGATCACCGTGCGAGATCTGTTGCAGCACACCAGTGGGATACCCGACTACCTGGCCTACCTGGATCTGACCTCGGTCGACCGATTGCAGCGTCCGCGACCGGCCGCGGAGCTGATCCGGCTCGGTCTCGATCAGCCCGCGGTCTTCGCCCCGCGCACCAGTTCCGGCTATTCCAATACGGATTTCCTGCTGGCGGGCGAGTTGATCGAACGCGTCATGGGGGTACCGGTGGGGGTCGAGGTCACCCGGCGGATCATCATCCCGCTCGGCCTGCGCGACACCTACTGGCCATTGTTCCCGCTGGAGCACGTGATTCGCGCGCCGCATCCGCGCGGATACCACGCCTTCGACGGCGCGCTGGTGGACATCACCGATATCGATCCGGGCTGGGGACTGGCCGACGGCGCGATGGTCGCCACCGGCGCCGACCTCGGCCGGTTCTTCATGGCCCTGCTGTCCGGCGAACTGTTGCCGCCCGCGCAGCTGGCGCAGATGCAGCGCACCGTGCCCTCCGGCGACCCGCTCCGCGACGCCGATTTCGGTCTCGGGCTGTTCCGCCGGATCAACGCCTGCGGGATGGAGAT
This sequence comes from Nocardia brasiliensis IFM 10847, assembly GCF_000710915.1. Lineage (GTDB taxonomy): Bacteria > Actinomycetota > Actinomycetes > Mycobacteriales > Mycobacteriaceae > Nocardia > Nocardia brasiliensis_A. Next base: position 50,061 of record NZ_BAUA01000118.1, on the reverse strand, counting down.
CTGGAGCCACGGCGGCGCGATGAACGGCTTCTTGGTCGTCAACGCCGCCACGCCGACCCGCGCCGTCACGCTCAGCATGAACCTGCTGCCCGATCCGCTCACCACCGTGATGTATCAGGCGGCGATGAACAGCGTGCTCGACGCGGCCTTCTGCGCGGGCTGAACCCGGACGATCACCTACCCCGGCCCCGACTGCGAAAGGGCAGCCAGGTCAACGACACTCAGGAAGCACTGCCGGTGGGCGGACGCTGCCGTCGCGCTTCGCAGGCGGCGTGATCGGCATCCGGCTTGTCCTCCCCGGAACGGGCGCAGCCCTGTGCGGTGTATCCCCAGCGGTCATAACCCCACCGGTCGAATCCGTTGTGGTTGTAGCCGGATCGGTCGTAACCCCACCGGTCATAACCTGAACGGTCGAAGCCGGAACGGTCGAAGCCCTCGTCGTTGAAACCGTCGCGGCCGTAGCCGGACCGGTCGTTACCCCAGCGGTCCAGCCCGGAGCGGTCGAATCCGTCGCGGTCGTAACCGAATCGGTCATACCCGAACCGGTCGTAACCGGAGGAGTCGTAGCCGTCGGGACCGTACGGATCGGCCGGCGGCTTGGGCGCCGTGGTGGGCGGCGGGGTCGTCGGTGCGGGCGAGTTGGTCGGCGGGGGTGTCACCGGCGGGGCCGGGGTGACCGGCGCGGCGGTGGTGGGCGCAGCGGGCGCGGTCGTGTCCGGGGCCGCGAAGGCCGCCACCGGCGCGAGGGCCGAGGCTCCGATGACAACTGTCAGCAGGACCAGTCGCCGGAACTTGCGGCTACTTCTTCCCGGATTCACCATGTTCGACCTCCATTTCGAGCACAGGCGCGCATACCGCACCCCCGCTCCCCTATCGGCCGAACGCTCGAATTCGATACATACCAGTTACTTTCACGCCGTTGCCTCAGCCTATATCCCTTTGCTCTCATTCGGTGAGCGCTGCGGGACCGGCCTCAGCGCACCGGCGGGAAGGTGTCGGAGATCTGGGCGACCAGCCGCCACGGACGGTCGGTGTCGGTGGTCGCCTTGCCGCTGGTGAGCACGGCCCCGGCGAGCCCACGTGCCGGGTCGGCCCAGCCGTACTGGGTGGTGAGGCCGCTGCGGCCGAAGTGCGCGCGGGTGTCGCGGCCGAACTTCGATCTGCGACCGCCCAGTTCGTACCCGGCCCGGCTGACGCGGCCGGCGAGACCGGGCAGCCATTTCGCCGGTTGTACCGCGGCGCGCACGGTCTCGGGCCGCATGATCCGGATCCCGTCCAATTCGCCGCCGCGCGCGAGGATTTCGTAGAAGCGCGACAGCTCGGCCGCCGTGGTGACCAGGTTGCCGGAGGGCAGCTCCGCGGTGAGCAGCGCCCGCGTGCCCGCATCGGAGACCGCTTTGCCCATGCCGCCGCCGAGGGCCTTGCGCGCCAGGAACTTCGACACCCGCGAAGGTCCGGGACCGGTCTGCACGCTCGGCACGACCTGGTCGACCTCGGCGGCGTCGACGCCGAAATTGGTCCACCGGAACCCGAGCGGGTCCAGCACCTGCTCGGCCAGGTGCTCGCGCATCCGTTTGCCGGTCGCCCGCTGCACGAGCAACCGCTGGATGAGCCCGCCGGTCATCGCGTGATAGATCCGGAAGCGGCCGGTCGGCCAACTGGGCACCAGATCGGTCAGCGCGCGCACCGCCAGATCTTCGTCGACGATGAGCTGAAAACCCTTGTAGGGCGGGGTGATGAACGGCACGCCCGCCGAATGCGACAGCACGTCACCGATGGTGATCCGATCCTTGCCGTTGGCCGCGAACTCCGGAATGTAGGCGCATACCGGCTCGTCCAGGCCGAACGCGCCCTGTTCGGCGAGCATGCACATCACCGCGGCCGCGACCCCCTTCGCGGTCGAGAACCCGCAGAACGGGCTGTCCGGCGTGGCGAGCACCTGCACCGCGTCGGGCGCGTCGCCCGGCGCGTTCCCCCAGCCGTGCCCGATGGCGCGGTTCAGCACGATCTTGCCGTCGCGCCGCAGGCAGAGCTGGATGGCCGGGGTGGTGCCCATCCGGTACCAGTCGCGCACGGACTCCCACACCGCGTCGACCGCCGCGCGGGTCGAGCCCGCCGCGGCGGGGTCGTCCTCACGCCCCACCGTCGTCACCGAGTCCAGATCCTCGGCGACCGTCACCAAAGTGCCCGCCAGCGCGCCCATCCAGCCAGCATACGGACCTGTCACGGGCCGGCCGCGACGCTGCGCGCACCGCCGCCGGCCGGCAATCGTGCCCCTGGTCACAGCCGCCGAAGGCGCGCCCGCCGCGCCTTACCGACCGGTAGAGTGCCCATCCAATACCGCGGCAGGCAGTGGACCGAACAGAGGGGGTTCCCACATGGCGGTACCGGATACCGGGCAGGGAACGGCACGGCTGCTGTACGCGGCGGCCACCGGCGGCACGGGCAAGCCCTTCGAGTTGGACGCCGAGGTTGCCGAAAACCTCGCTGCCGCATGCGACAAGCTCGTCGAGGACCTACGCCGCGCCATGACCACCGGCCATCTGGTGACCGAAGTGACGGGCTTCCCGAACCTGCCCACCGGCCACGGCCTCACCCGCGGCTTCCGCGACAAGGGCAGGCAGTACCTGGACACGCTCGCGGCCTTTCAGGAGACGGCGCTGCTGTTCAAGGCCGCGTATCTGGCCGCGGGCAAACGCTTCGCCGACGCGGAGGCGGCGCACCGTGCCGCGCTCGCGGTGGTCACCGCGCATCTGGAATCGCGATGAGAGCAGCAGGGAACTGAAGCGATGGCAGACTCCGCAGCCCGGGCCGTCGCCGCGCTCATCCGCCAGGAGCTCGCCGGGTTACGCACCGGCGCAACCGATCCCGCGTACGCGGCGGATCGGGAGTTGTTCGGTTCCTATACCCACCAGGAGATCTGGGAGCTGGCCCGCGAGCCGCTGAACCCGGCCGCGCTCGGCCAGGTCGCCGCGGCCTGGCTGGCGAACGCCGGCGCGTTGGCCGAGGCGTTCCAGGCCTTCTCCGATGCCGCCAACCGCGAATTCGCCCGCTGGTCGGGCCAGACCGCCGACGCCGCGCTGCGCGCCACCCGGGAGTTCGTCCGCACCGGGATCGAGGCACAGGACGTCTGCCGTGCGGTGGCGCGGCTGATGGAACTGAACGCTGATGCCGCGCAGACCATTCGGAGCGCGATCCCGCCGCCCGAACCGTATCGGCCGCTGGACGATCCGGCCGCCGAGGCCGTCTACGGCGGCAAGCGGCGGATGGCGCACGACAGCGCCGCCGCCGATGTCGAGGCCGATGTCCGGGACACGATGACCTACGTCTACGCGCCGACCATGCCCGCCTCCGGCGACTGCGTGCCCCAATTCCTCGCCCCGCCCGACGGACCGCGACCGGCCGGCGACGGGGGCGGCGCGCGGTGAAATGGGTGCTGACCCCGGACGAGTTCTCGCATGTCTGGGAAAACGAGACGGGTCTGGATCGCAGGCCGTATCCGGTCAACATGGTGCCCGCGGCCACCGTGCGCACCGAATCCGAGTACGCCGCACTGCGTCTGCCGCAGCGCTTCGCCCGGCAGGCCGACCCGGACCTGGCCGCCGCGCTCATGCTGTGCGGCCGCACCGACGCCACCACCCTCACCCTGTCCGGGGAACGGAACACCCCGCCGCGCAACGGTTCCGGCGCCGATACCGAACGCATCCTGGCCTTCGCCGCGGTGGTGCACAATCACGCGGGCATCCTGGTCGCCACCCCGGAGAAGGTCACGGTGCTGATGTGCCACGCCCGTGCGGTGGGCGAGCGTCTGGTGCAGATCATCGGCCCGGCCCGCGCGGGGAAACTCGGCACCATGCGCGAGCCCCAGGACGCGGTGCTCGGCCAGGAACGCACCGAACCGTTCGGCGCCAACGGACAGCGTGGCGCCGCCCGCTTCCGGCACACGCTGCGCAAGCCGGTCGACGGGCGGGGCTTCCTGACCGTCACCGTCGAACCCGACAATCCGATGTCGCCGCCCACCCGCCATCGCACCTGGCTCGATTTCACCGGCGACGGCCGCTACCTGCTGACCACCTCGCAGGACCTCATCCTCACTCCGGTCTCGGACGAGGATTTCGCCGCGCAACTCGTCGCGCTCGCCCATATCCGGGGGTGACACGCTGCGCCGTCGCACCGACCCGCGCGGCGCGCACCTGGTTAGCTGTAGTGCATGGCTAAGAAGGGCTGGTCCGTTCCGGCTACCGAAGCGCTGCAGGCCGACGGCTTACAGATCGCCGAGCTGGACACCTCCGCGACACCGGGCTTCGCCGGTGACAAGGCAGCGGGGCTGGACCTGCTGGCCGAACGCACCACGGTGCTGTCCGCGCTGCAGGAACGGCTCTATGCCAACGGGCGCTCCGGCGACCTGCGCAGTGTGCTGCTGGTGCTGCAGGGCATGGACACCGCGGGCAAGGGCGGCATCGTCCGGCACGTGATCGGTTCGGTCGATCCGCAGGGTGTGGACCACCACGCGTTCGGCGTGCCGACCGAGGAGGAGAAGCGCCACCACTACCTGTGGCGGATCCGCAACGCGCTGCCGCGCGGCGGCCAGCTCGGCGTGTTCGATCGCTCGCACTACGAGGACGTGCTGGTGGTCCGGGTGCACAACCTGGTGTCGAAAAAGGAATGGGAACCGCGCTACGACGAGATCAACGCCTTCGAGCGGGAACTCGTCGACGAGGGCACCACGGTGGTCAAGGTGGCGATGTTCGTCTCGCTGGACGAGCAGAAGAAGCGGCTGCGCGAACGGCTGGACCGGCCGGACAAGTACTGGAAGTTCAACCCCTCCGATATCGATGAGCGCGGCTACTGGCCCGCCTATCAGGAGGCGTACCAGGCGATGCTGGATCGCACGTCCACCGAGTACGCGCCGTGGCACGTGGTGCCCGCCGATCGCAAGTGGTTCTCCCGGCTCGCCGTCACCGAACTGCTCATCGACGCCCTGGAGCGGCTCGACCTCGAGTGGCCCGCCGCGCAGTTCGACGTCGAGGAGCAGAAGCGGCGACTCGACAAAGCCTGAGCACTAGATGAGCGGGCGAACCTGTTCGGCGACAAAGCGAACGAAGCCTTCGGGATCCGGCTCGTCTCCGGTCGGCTGGATCACCACGGTGTCGGCGCCCGCCTCGGCCAGCGCGCGGACCGCGTCCGCGACCGCCTGCGCGTCACCGGCGACACCGGCCAGCGGCGGTGTCGTGGTGGCTTGGACGTGCGCGAGCCGCGCCGCCGCGTCCGGGCCGGTCACCGCGAGCAGGTTCGCCACCACCACATGCCGGTCGGTGCGGCCCGCCGCGGCCCGGCCTTCGTCGATCAACGCCCGAGCGGCCCGCACGCTGTCCGGGCCCGCGATCGAATCCAGCAGCGTCCCATCGGCATGCGACCCGCACAGCCGGATCGAGCGCGGCCCCCTGGCTCCCGCGTAGATGCGCGGCGGCGCCAGTGGCGGCCAGTCCAGGGCCACATCCTCGAGCTGCACATAACGTCCCGAGGTGGTGACCCGCTGGCCCGCGAGCAGGGCGCGCAACGCGTCCAGGTACTCGGCCAGCAACGTCACCGGCGACTCGACCCGCGCGCCCACCTGACCCATCCAGTCCAGCACGCCGTGCCCGACGCCGAGCAGTACCCGCTCGGGGAACAACCGGTGCAGCGTCGCGGCTTCCATCGCGGTCAACGCCACATTGCGCAGCGGCACCGGCAGCAGCCCGATGCCGATGTGCAGTCGCTCGGTCCACGCGAGAGCGGCCGCCGCACTGGCGATACCGCTCTCGAAGAAACAGTCCTCCCACAGCCACAGTTGTGCCAGCCCCGATTCCTCGGCGACCCGGGTGACGGCACGCAGCCGTTCCGGCGGATTTTGCGGACGAAACACAGCACCGAGAGCAGTCATCCCACCATTCTCGACCGGAACTCCCGAATACCCACACGGATTTTTCGGCGTCGCCAGTGCCCGATATTTCGGAATCTCTCAGGTTCGTTCACGATGATGTGGGCCGTGGCCCGACCACACGGGGACGAGTTCGCGCTCTACCATCGTGGCGGCAGGTACCGGCAGTCGAGCGAAAGGCGTGGTGAACGCACGGTGAGCAAGAACCCGGGTGGGAAGAAGAATCCGTTGCTGGCGGCGAATCGCGCCGACCGCAATCGCAAGATCTTCATCCAGGTGGCCGTGGCCGCCGTGCTGATCGGCCTGATCGCCGCGATCGGCATCGGTGTCGCGGTGAAGAAGGCCCGCAAGGACGATCCCGGCCCCACCCCCTCGATTCCGGCGGCCGCCAACGCATCCCCGGACGGGGTCACCGGCACCATCACCGACAACGGGGCGGTGCGCATCGGCAAGCCGAACGCGAAGGTCACCGTGCGGGTCGTCGCCGACCTGCAGTGCCCTGCGTGCAAGGGCTTCGAGGGCGCGAACGCCCAGGTGCTCGCCGACGCGGTGAACAACGGCACGGCCGCGGTCGAATACGACGTGATCGCCTTCTTGGACAAGGCGTCCACCACCCGCTACTCGACCCGCGCGGCGAACGCCTCGTACTGCGTGGCCGAGGCGGACCCGACCAAGTACCAGGCCTGGGTGTCCTCGATGTTCGCCCAGCAGCCGCCGGAAGGCGGCGCGGGCTTGCCCAACGACAAGCTGGTCCAGATCGCCAAGGACGCGGGCTATCCCGACGCGGTGGCGAACTGCATCACGGATGTGAAGTACGACAAGTACATCCAGGCCCGCACCGATGACGTGCTGAAGAGCGGCATCAAGTCGACCCCGTCGGTGTTCGTCAACGGCAAGCAGGTCGAGTCGAGTCAGGAGATCTTCGGGCCCGGCGGTCTCGGTCCTGTGATCGCCGCCGCCGCGGCGCAGTGATCACCGCCCCGCCCCGGGCCGCCTGGGTACTGCTCCTGGGCGGGCTGGCCGGCTGGCTGGCCTCGATGGCGCTGACCATCGAACGGTTCAAGCTGTTCACCGAACCGGGTTACACCCCGTCGTGCAGCATCAATCCGATCCTGTCCTGTGGCTCGGTGATGGTGACCGACCAGGCCGCGGCGTTCGGGTTCCCCAACCCGATCATCGGCATCGCGGCCTTCTCGGTGGTGGTCACCCTCGGGGTGCTCTCGGTGGCCGGGGTGGGGTTGCCGCGCTGGATCTGGGGCGGGCTGTGGCTGGGCACGCTGCTCGGTGTCGGCTTCGTCTGCTGGTTGATCTTCCAGAGCCTGTACCGGATCAACGCGCTCTGCCCGTACTGCATGGTGGTGTGGGCGATCATCACGCCACTGCTCGCGGTGGTCACCGATCAGCTCTGGGGCGGCTCACGCGGTCCGCTGCGGGTGCTCGCGGAATGGCGGTGGACCATCGTCGCGCTGTTCTACGCGGTGGTGCTGCTGCTGATCTTCCTGCGCTTCCAGGACTACTGGCTGTCGCTGTTCTGATCGGCTAGTTGGGGGTGCCGCGGGCGAGCACGACGGTCACCGTGCGGCGGTTGCCGCCGGTGTCGGTCACGTCGAGCTGAATCGCGTCGTCGGGTTTGCGCACGTTGATCGCCGAGTGCAGGGCGCGAGCCGAGGTGATCGCGCGACCGTCCACCGACGTGATCACCTCGCCGTGAGTCAGCCCGGCCGCGTGGGCGGGCAGCCCGTAGATGGCCAGATCGATCCGTGCCCCAACGGGTTTCGCGTCGGAGGTCAGCACGCCGAGAGTCGCGGTCGGCCCGATGTGCACGGTGTCGGTGGGCACGCCGGAACGGATCTGCCGCACCACCTGCATCGCGGTGTCGATCGGCACCGCGTATCCGTTCGGCGGCCTGCCCCCGGCACGCGCCGGATCACCGGAGGCGGCCGCGATCACCCCGACCACCGCGCCGTGCCGGTCGGCCAGCGCGCCGCCGGACTGCCCGGAGCTCACCGCGGCGGCCACCTCGAGCATGCCGGTGAGCGGCTTGCGGGACAGATCGGCGGAGTTGAGCGCGACGATGGTGCTGTCCAGATCGGTGAGCGTGCCCTGGATGGCGGTCGGCGTGCCGCCGATGCCGCCCGCGTTGCCGATCGCCAATACCTCGTCGTGCACGTGCAATTCGGCCGAGTTGCCGATGCGGGCCGTCGCCAGGTCGGCGGCGCCGGAGAGCGCGAGCAGCGCGATATCGGCGGCGGCGTCGTAACCGAGCACCATCGCGTCGTAGGTGCGGCCGTTGCCGACATCGGTCGCCGTCACCGTGTCGGCTCCCTTGACCACGTGATGACTGGTCAGCACCTGGCCATCGGCGGTGAGCACGATGCCCGACCCGGCCGCGCCGAGCCCGAACGGCCGCATCGACGCGCTGATGTCGACCAGCGCCGGGTCGACGGCGGCGGCGACCGCGACCGGATCGAGCGGCGGCGGTAGCTCGACCGGCGCGGCGATCTCGGCCGTACCCGGCGGCCAGCCGGGCAGTTCGCCTCGATAGCCGAGGAATCCGGCCACCGCGAGCAGCGCGGCGACGATCGTCGCCAACGCGCGGCCCCCATACCGTTGTTCGCTCATCGCTCTCCGCTCGGTCCACCTGCGCATTCCATTGTGGCTGGCGATGATCATGTCCGGGGGCTATCGACGACTCTGCGAGCCGCCGCCGTACGGAACTGTTTACCTGTCATGGTTGGCAACCGGGCGCATGCGACGGTAGGCATGTATGCATGACGACAGCAGCCGCATACGCGATATCCGCACCCGATGGCTCGTTCGAGAAGCAGACCATCGAACGCCGGGAGCTGGGCCCGCACGATGTGCTGATCGACATCAAATACGCGGGCATCTGCCACTCCGACATCCACACCGCACGCGGCGAGTGGGGCGGTACGAAGTACCCCTGCGTGCCCGGCCACGAGATCGCGGGCCTGGTCGCCGCGGTCGGCTCCGCGGTGCGCAAATACCAGGTGGGCGATCGTGTCGGGGTCGGCTGCATGGTCGACTCGTGCGGCGTCTGCGGCCCGTGTCTGGCCGACGAGGAGCAGTACTGCGTCCGCGGCGCCACCATGACCTACAACACGCCTGTCGAGGAGTCGGTACAGCCCGGCGGATACACCCTCGGCGGCTACTCCACCCAGATCGTGGTGACCGAGAACTTCGTCGTCGGCATTCCCGAGGGCATCGGGCTCGACGCGGCGGCCCCGCTGCTCTGCGCGGGCGTCACCCTGTTCTCGCCGCTGCGGCACTGGAACGCCGGGCCGGGCAAGAAGGTGGCCATCATCGGCATGGGCGGGCTCGGTCACGTCGGGGTGAAGATCGCCGCGGCGCTGGGCGCCGAGGTGACCGTGCTCAGCCACTCGCTGAGCAAACAGGAGGACGGCAAGCTGTTCGGCGCGAGCCACTACTACGCCACCAGCGACAAGCAGACCTTCCGCGACCTGCGCGGCCAATTCGACTTGATCCTCAACACCGTCTCGGCGGACCTGCCGATCGACTCCTACCTGAGGATGCTGAAGCTCGACGGCACGCTGGTGATCCTCGGCCTGCCGGAGAACCCGATGAGCATCAAGCCGTTCACCCTCACCGGGCTGCGCCGCTCGCTGGCCGGTTCGACGATCGGCGGTATCGCGCAGACCCAGGAGATGCTGGACTTCTGCGCCGCCCACGGCATCGGCGCGGAGATCGAGGTGATCTCCGCCGACGAGATCGACGGCGCCTACGACCGGGTGGTGGCCAGCGACGTCCGGTACCGGTTCGTCATCGACGTCTCGACCATGTGAGCCGCGAGGTATCCGTACCGGCGATAACGCGGTGAGACGGTCCGGTATGGGTACGTTTGCGATGTGGCCTCGGAAGAAGACGACAACGCGCCAGCGCCCTCGGACGCGCAGGCCCCGGTAGCGCCCGGCGAGGCCGTGGTCACCGCGGAGATGACGTCCACGCCGCCGCCGTGGCTGCTGCGCGCGTTCCTGCTCGCCGCGGCCACGGTGGCCGGACTCTTCGCGGGATTCTGGGCGCTGACCCGGTTGCAAGGCTTGCTCACCATCGTGCTGGTCTCGCTGTTCCTGGCCTTCGCCATCGAGCCCGCGGTGAACTGGCTCGCGCGCCGCGGCATGAAGCGCGGACTCGCGACAGGGGTGGTCTTCCTCGTCCTGATCTCGGTGGTCGTCGCGTTCTTCTGGACGCTCGGCTCGCTGCTGATCGACCAGATCACCACCCTGGTCAACAACGCGCCGGAGTACGCCGATCAAGGCATCGACTGGGTCAATCGGACCTTCCACACCCACATATCCGGCACCGACCTCGAGAAGTACACCAGCAACTGGAGCAAGTACCTCGAGGGCGCGGCCGGAAACGCCTGGGACATCAGCACGAAAGCGGTGAGCGTGGTGTTCCAGTCGCTCGGGGTGCTGCTGTTCACGTACTACTTCGCCGCCGACGGCCCGCGGTTCCGCAACGCCGTGTGCTCGCTGCTGCCGCCGCGCAAGCAGCTGCACGTGCTGCGCGCCTGGGATATCGCCGTGCAGAAGACCGGCGGCTACATCTACTCGCGCGGATTGCTCGCGCTCGCTTCGACTTTGGCGCACTACGTGGCGTTGCGGGTGCTCGACGTGCCCTCGGCGTTCGCGCTCGCGCTGTGGGTGGGCGTGGTGTCGCAGTTCATCCCGACGGTCGGCACCTACCTCGCGGGCGCACTACCGGTCATCGTGGCGCTGGTGCACGGACCGTCGGACGCGCTGTGGATCCTCGGCTTCATCGTCCTCTACCAGCAGTTCGAAAACTATGTGCTGCAACCGAGAATCACCGCGACCACGCTGGACATGCATCCGGCCGTCGCCTTCGGCGCGGTGCTGGCGGGCGCCGCTCTGCTCGGCGCGACCGGTGCGCTGCTCGCTATTCCGGTCACCGCGACGGTTCAGGCTTTCGCCGGGGCCTACATCCGGCGCTACGAAGTGCAGACCGATGTCGACCTGGACGCGCCGCTGCCCCCGCCGCCGCCCAAGCCGCACCGAAAGTGGGCCCGGCAGCTGACCATCCGTTTCACCGGCACCGATCGTTCGAAAGGCGCGTAGTCGCGCGCCGAACCGCTTGTCGGCGGGATGCACCGTGGCCGACCAACCGGGTGACGAACTCGCCGATCGGAGATGCCGGGCGCGCCGCGACCGATCGCCCATGCTGGTGCGATGGCGATTCTGCTGGCGCTGGTTTCCATGTGCTCCACGCTGGTCGGCGGATTCGTCGCGGTCCGCATCGGCGACCGCAGACACCTGGTGCTCGGGCTCGCCGCGGGCGTGATGCTCGGCGTGGTGTTCTTCGATCTGATCCCCGAGGCCCTGGAACAATCCGAGCAGGATGTGCTCGGCGTGCCCGCCGTGCTGATCGCCGCCGTCGGCGGCTTCCTCACCATCCACGTCATCGAGCGCGCGGTGGCCATCCATACCGGCCACGAACAGGAATTCGGCACGCACACACACGGTTTCGAGTCGGTCGGCGTGCTCGCCGCGGCCGGACTGATCTTCCACAGCTTCTTGGACGGACTCGGTATCGGGCTCGGCTTCCAGGCGGGCGCCACCGTCGGTGCGGCGGTGGCCATCGCCGTCATCTCGCACGACTTCGCCGACGGTTTCAACACTTTCACCATCTCGACGCTCTACGGCAACGCCCGCAAACGCGCACTCACCCTGCTCGGACTCGACGCCATCGCACCGGTGATCGGCGCGGTGGTCGGCACGCTCATCCATGTGCCCGAGGGCATGGTCGGCCTCTATCTCGGCTACTTCAGCGGCTTCCTGCTCTACCTCGCCACCGCCGACATCCTGCCCGAGGCGCACGCCGTACACCCGTCCCGCCTCACCCTGGCCTGTACCGTCCTCGGCGCCGCCCTCATGTTCGTCGTCGCCGCCCTGAACCACTGAGCCGGCGCATCCGACCCCGTGCGTCGATCGGCAAAGGTCCGACCAGCTGCGATAGCACCGCGCCACCCCGCTCACCCGGCGTATTCTTGCTCCCGGTTCGGCAGTCGAGAAAGGTTGGCCGTGGTGCGGTTGCAGCCGGGTTCGATGTTCGCGGGCTACACGATTCGGCGTCTGCTCGGTGCCGGCGGCATGGGGGTCGTCTATCTGGCCGGGCATCCCCGGCTCGACCGGCAGGTCGCGTTGAAGGTGCTCAGTGACGCGCTCAGCGCCGACGTGCGGGTCCGGGCGCGTTTCGAGCGCGAGGCCGCGCTGGCCAGCAGGCTGGATCACGCGAATATCGTGCCGGTCTACGACCGCAGCGGTCCCGGCGACGAAAACCTCTGGCTATCGATGAAATACGTCGACGGCGGCGATGCGAACGAGCTCCTCGCCGCAGCGGGCCGGCTGCCCGCCCCCCGCGCGACCCGCCTGATCGCCGAGGCCGCACAGGGACTCGACTACGCGCACCGCCAAGGTGTGCTGCACCGGGACATCAAGCCCGCCAACCTGCTGGTCGCCCGGGACGGCGAGGGCGTGGAGCGGGCGCTGATCACCGATTTCGGCATCGCGCGCACGCTCGACGACACCGTCACCCTGTCCGGCCTCACTGCGAGCATCGCCTACACCGCGCCCGAACGCTTTCGTGGCGAGCCGGGCGACCAGCGTGCCGATATCTATTCTCTCGGCTGCACGCTGTACCAACTCCTCACCGGCCGAACACCTTTCGAGCGCACCAACCAAGCGGCGGTGATCAGCGCGCACCTGAACGACGCCCCGCCCAGACCGACAGCGCTCCAGCCCGGCCTGCCCCCGGGATTCGACGACGTCATCGCCACCGCCATGGCCAAGGACCCCGGTGACCGGTATCCGAGCTGCACGGCCATGGCCATCGCGGCCGATCAGATCCTGGCCTACGCCCAGCGGGAAACCGTGGTCCGGCAACCACTTCCGCCCACCAGGCGACTCGAAGACCGCACCGGCCGCGGCGGTTCTCCCGCACCGCGCTCAGCGGTCGAGCTCGCCACGCGCGCTCAGACCTCCGATGTTCCGCTGGAGCTGTTGTGCGACACCGGGAATGTGTGGTCCCTCGCCTTCAGTCCGGACGGGGCCCTGCTCGCCGTTCCGAACGCAGACACCGTCGACCTGTGGGATCCGCGCACCCGGCGCTCCGTCGGCAGACCGCTGACCGGTCATCGGGAGAATGTCGCGGCGGTGGCATTCAGCCCGGACGGCACGCTGATCGCCACGGGCAGTTGGGATCACACAGCGCGGCTGTGGGATGCCCGCACCCGGCGGCCCGTCGGGCCACCGCTTACCGGACACACCGACTGGGTGCAGTCCGTGGCATTCAGTCCCGACGGCAGCCTCCTGGTCACCGGCAGCAGCGACAAATCGCTGCGGGTCTGGAACGTCGGCAACGGGGCGCTGTTCGCACCGCCGGTGACCGGCGACGACGCGATACACGCCGTGGCCTGCCAGCCGAGCGGCACGCTGATCGCCGCGGGCGGAGTCGGATTCACCATCGGCCTGTGGAACGTCGCCACCCGTCGCCCGGAACCGGGGCGGCTCACCGGCCTCGGCACCTATGTCAGCGATCTGGCGTTCAGCCCCGACGGCACCCTGCTGGCCAGCGGTCACTGGAACAGCACGGTCTGGCTGTGGGATCTGCGCACCCGCCGACGGATCGGCGACCCTTGGCCGGGCCACACGGACTGGGTGCGCACCGTGACGTTCAGCCCGGACGGCACCGTGCTGGCCAGCGGCGGCGACGATCAGAACGTGTTGCTCCGCGATGTGCGCACCGGCCGTGCGGTAGCCGCTCGTTCTGGCGAGGTGGGCGCTGTGCAGTCGCTGGCGTTCAGCCCGGCCCGCCCGTTGCTCGCCCTCGGCGGCGATGCTGTGCGGCTTTGGGATCTCGGCGCGGACTGAGTCGAGTCGGGCGTCGGCGAACGAAGGCCGCCCCCTGTCGGAACAGAGGGCGGCGCAACGTTTTCGGTTATTCGGCGGCGAGTGCGCGGCGACGGACTCGGCGGGCTGCCGCGACCAGGTTGCGCAGCGACGGCTCCAGTTGCCAGTAGTGCCGGGTCTTCAAACCACCGTCCGGATTCGCCCATAGTCGTTCGGGCGTGATGGCTTTCGCTGCAGCGGTGAGCAATTCGTCGAGCTCGTCGATGTCCGGGATGCGGGCCGACCGGCTCTCGTAGACACCGGGACCGACACCGTGACTCAGGCCGTGATCGGTGCCGCTGTCCGCCTCGAGCGCGTTGACCACCCATTCGATCGACCGGGTCGCGACGATCGCGGTGACGTCGGCGTCCAGTTCCTCGATCGCGTCGACCACCTCGGCCCGGCCGGAATAGCCGATGTGCGTATGGATCTGGGTGTCCGGCTTGACCCCGGAGGTGGCCAGCCGGAACGCGCCGACCGCCCAGCGCAGGTACTCCGGGCGCCCCTCGGGACGCAGCGGCAGCATCTCCCGGATCGCGGGCTCGTCGACCTGGATGATCGCGATGCCCGCCTTCTCCAGGTCCGCGAGTTCGTCCCGGATGGCGAGCGCCACCTGGTCCGCGGTCTCGTGCAGCGGCTGATCCTGCCGGACGAACGAGCGCGCGATCATGGTGACCGGTCCGGTCACCATGCCCTTGACCGGCTTGTCGGTCAGCGACTGCGCGTAGCTGATCCACTCCACCGACATCGGCGCGGGCCGCGACACGTCACCGTAGATGATCGGCGGTCGCACACAACGGGATCCGTACACCTGCACCCAGCCGAAGTGGGTGGTCGCGAAGCCGTCGAGCAGCTCGGCGAAGTACTGGATCATGTCGTTGCGCTCGTGCTCGCCGTGCACCAGCACGTCTAGCCCGATGTCTTCCTGCAACCGGATGGTCGACTCGATCTCGGCTTCGATCCGTTTGCGGTAGTCGTCGTAGGACAGCCGGCCCTGACCGAGTTCGTGGCGCGCCTGCCGGACCGCGGTGGTCTGCGGGAACGAACCCAGCGTCGTCGCGGGCACCGGCGGCAGGTTCAGCCTGGCCTGCTGTGCCTCCTTGCGCACCTCGTACGGTTCGCGCGAACGCATTTCCGGCGTCACCGCGTAAACCCGTTGCCGCACCGCGTGCTTCTGCTTGAAGTGCACCTCGGTCGGCCGCTTGCGCCACTTGTCCGACGGGCCCTCGGTGAGCGCCTTGGCGAGCGAAACCACCTCGCCCACCTTCTGTTTCGCGAAGGCGAGCCGGTCGGCCACGTTGCCGGGGATGTCGTACTCGATGAGCAGGTCGTAGGGCACGTGCAGCAGCGTCGTGCCGGTCGAGACCACCAGGTCGGGGCACACCTGCGCGAGCTGGTTCAGGTATTCCAGCGTCACGTAGCGGTCGGCGCGCCACACGTTGCGGCCGCTGATCACACCGGCGTACAACCGCTTCCGGCGAATACCCGGGATCGCCGCCAGGTCGTCGGGCCGGATGCGGTAGCTGGCCAGGTCGAGCCCGATCGCCTCCACATTGCTGGCAGCCAGGATGCGCAGCGCCTCACCGAAATCGCCGTACTGCCCGGTCACCAGCATCCGCGGGCGCAACGGCGCCTTCGCCAGCCGTTGGTAGGCCCGCTCGAACGCGGCCAGCTCGGCGGGGGTGCGCTCACTGGTGAACGCGGGCTCGTCGAGCTGCACGCAGGTCGCGCCGCGCTTGGCGAGGATCTCGAAGAGCTGTTCGTACACCGGCAGCAGCTTGTCCAGCAAGCTGACCGTATCGAATTCGTCCTGGCCCGGCGTCTGCCCCGCCTTGGACAACAGCAGCAGCGACAGCGGGCCGAGCACCACCGGGCGCAACTCGATGTGCTGCGCCTTGGCCCGGTCGAATTCGTCGAGCAGCGCCTCGGGATGCAGCGAGAATTCGGTCCCCGCTTCCAATTCCGGCTGCCGGTAGTGGTAGTTCGTGCCGAAGAACCGGACCAGTTCCAGCGGCGGGAGGTCGGGACGACCGCGTGCCATCAGGAAATAGAAGTCCAGCGGGTCCATCTCGTCGCGGTACGGTTCGAACCGCTTGGGCACCGCGCCGAACAACAGGGCGTTGTCCAGCACGTGGTCGTAGAAGGAGAAGGTATTGCCCGGCACCTGGGTCAGCCCGGTCGCGGCCAGCTCGTTGAACTGCCGTTCTTGGATGTCACGGCCCACCGCGAGCAGTTCGTCGCGGTCGAGCGCACCGCGCCAATAGGCCTCGAGGGCCCGCTTGAGTTCTCGATGCGGCCCGATCCGCGGATAGCCGAGGATGCTCGACCCGTAGCCGTCGGTCACGTTCACCATGAGCGCGCTGCTCCCTTCGATGGCTGCGCGGCGCCCATTGCCTGGAATGGACGCCGCACGCTAATGCGCCTGGGGTTGGATCGAAAGAGCTCAGGCTCGGTTGTACTGGTAGAAGCCCGCGCCGGTCTTCTTGCCGAGCAACCCAGCTTCGACCATACGCATGAGCAGCGGCGGAGCGGAGTACAGCGGCTCCTTGAATTCCTCGTACATCGAGTCGGCGATCGACTTCACGGTGTCCAGGCCGACCAGGTCGGTCAGCGCGAGCGGACCCATGGGGTGCGCACAACCGAGCACCATGGCCTTGTCCACGTCGTCCTTGGTGGCGAAACCGGACTCGACCATCCGGATGGCCGAGAGCAGGTACGGCACCAGCAGCGCGTTCACCACGAAGCCGGAGCGATCGGCGGAGCGCACGACCTGCTTGTCGAGCACCTCGCCGGCGAACGCCTCGGCCCGCTTGGACACGGCCTCGCTGGTCTTCAGCGTGGTGACCAGCTCGACCAGCGGCAGCACCGGGACCGGGTTGAAGAAGTGCATGCCGACGACCCGCTCGGGCTGGGTGGTGGCGACCGCGATCTTCATGATCGGGATGGAGGAGGTGTTGGAGGCCAGCACGGCCGACGGGTCGGTGACGACCTTGTCGAGCTCGGCGAAGATGGCGGTCTTCACCTTCTCGTCCTCGAGCACCGCCTCGACCACCAGCTGGCGGTCGGCGAAGTCGTTGAGGTCGGAGGTGAACCGCAGGCGCCAAGCGGCCTGTTCGCGCTCGCGCTCGGTGATCTTGCCGCTGCTGACGCCGCGGTCGAGGGAGCGCAGAATGCGGGCGCGGCCGGCGGCGGCCAGTTCCCGGGTCTGCTCGTAGACGAGCACGTCGACGTGCGCCCGGGCGCACACCTCCGCGATTCCGGCACCCATCTGTCCGGCGCCGATGATGCCGACGCGTTGAATCTTCTCGCTGCTCACGTCCCGCTCCTGCTGTTGGTCTGGCTAGTCGGTGGCTGGAGAGGGTGTGCTCTGGTGCGAGCGGCCTCTCGATCGTCCAAGGTATAGGGATGCCCTCCCCGCTGGGGCTGTTCAGCGGGGAGGGCGGTACACCCCTAATGGGGGATGTGGGTATTCACGTCGGGAACCTCATTCCCTAGGCGAAACCTCGGCTCAGTGGAACTGGCCCTCTTCGGTCGAGCCCTTCAGCGCAGCGGTGCTGGTGTTCGGGTCGACGGTGGTGGCGATGGTGTCGAAGTAGCCGGCGCCGACCTCACGCTGGTGCTTGATGGCGGTGAAGCCACGCTCGGAAGCGGCCTTGAACTCGCGCTCCTGCAGGTCGACGAAGGCGGTCATGCCCTCGCGGGCGTAGCCGTAGGCCAGGTCGAACATGCCGTAGTTGAGCGAGTGGAAGCCGGCCAGGGTGATGAACTGGAACTTGAAGCCCATCGCGCCGAGCTCACGCTGGAACTTCGCGATGGTCGCGTCGTCCAGGTGCGCCTTCCAGTTGAAGGACGGCGAGCAGTTGTAGGCCAGCAGCTGGTCCGGGAACTCGCCACGGACGGCCTCGGCGAACTTGCGCGCGACCTCGAGGTCCGGCACGCCGGTCTCCATCCAGATGAGGTCGGCGTACGGGGCGTAGGCCTTGGCCCGCGCGATGCAGGGCTCGATGCCGTTCTTCACGCCGAAGAAGCCCTCGGCGGTGCGGGTGCCGTCCAGGAACTCACGGTCGCGCTCGTCCACGTCCGAGGTGATCAGCGTGGCGGCCTCGGCGTCGGTGCGGGCGATGATCACCGAGGGCACGTCGGCGACGTCGGCGGCCAGGCGCGCGGAGGTCAGGGTGCGGATGTGCTGCTGGGTGGGGATCAGCACCTTGCCACCGAGGTGGCCGCACTTCTTCTCCGAGGCCAGCTGGTCTTCCCAGTGCACACCGGCGGCGCCGGCGGCGATCATGGCCTTCTGCAGCTCGTAGGCGTTCAGCGCGCCACCGAAGCCGGCTTCGGCGTCGGCGACGATCGGGGCCAGCCAGTTCTTGACCGAGTCGTCACCCTCGACCTTGGCGATCTCGTCGGCGCGCAGCAGCGCGTTGTTGATGCGGCGCACCACCGACGGCACCGAGTTGGCCGGGTACAGCGACTGGTCCGGGTAGGTGTGGCCGGACAGGTTCGCGTCACCGGCGACCTGCCAACCGGACAGGTAGATGGCCTTCAGGCCGGCGCGGACCTGCTGGACCGCCTGGTTACCGGTGAGGGCGCCGAGCGAGTTGATGTAGTCCTCGTTGTTCACCAGATCCCAGAGGATCTCCGAACCGCGGCGGGCGAGAGTGGCCTCTTCGACGACGGTGCCCTGGAGCTTCGACACCTGCTCCGCGGTGTAGTTACGGGTGACGCCCTTCCAGCGCGGGTTGGTGTCCCAATCCTGCTGGATTTCCGCAGCGGTCTTCGGGGTGCCGGCGTTCGACATCTCTGACTCCACTTCCTCGTTTAGGTCGATGTGCCCCACGGCCGAGCGGATAAACGACTCGAACTGCTGGAGCGGCAATTTGCAGGCTTGCTAGGCCCATGGGGTGTACTTCCACACGATTGCACAATGCGAAATGGCCGTCTACCTGTTGCTAATGTGAATCTCAGCTAGGTTTCCACACTGGTTTGCTAACTTTGCAAAATTTGCCTGTGAATTGCAAAGGTGGAACCTACCCGCCGGTAGCCCTGACGTGCGGTTTTAGCGTAACGCCCGTACTGTTTGGCCTCGACCGGTCGTCACTCATCGACCCCCGCGCGCATTCCGGTTTGTGAGGACGTTCACAAGCCGGGGCGGGTGCCGTAGGTGTGGCCCACGCCACCCGCGCCTGGGCCGAGCGCGTGGGGTCGGGCAGACTCGGCCTGGACGTACGTCCGGCTGCCCGCGGAAGGCAGCCCGCACCTCGGACCCAGGAGCCCTCATGCGGAAACCGGTCATCGCCGCGGCGGTCACCCTCGCCTGCGCCTTCAGCCTGCTGAATCTGCCCACCGCGGCGGCGACGCCGGTCGGCACCGTCGAATCGGCCGGCGCGCTGTCCCCGGCCGCGACGCCGCCGGGCGCGGCCCAGTCGAGTCGCATTCTGTACAGCTCGACCACCGCGAACGACGTGCCGACCACCGCGAGCGCGGCCGTCTACTTCCCGCCGGGCGCGCCGCCCGCGGGCGGCTGGCCGGTCATCGCCTGGGCGCACGGCACCGTCGGGATCGGCGACGACTGCGCGTACAGCGTCGCGGGGCCGAGCGCGGTCGAACGCGACTGGGCCTACCTGGGCACCTGGCTGAGCCAGGGTTACGCGATAGTTGCCGCCGACTACGCCGGGCTCGGCACGCCGGGCGAGCACCCGTATCTCGACGGGGTGGTCGAGGCGCACAACGTCGTGGACGCGGTCAAAGCCGCAACGGGACACTATTCGTCGCTGTCGAAGAAATGGGCGGTGGTCGGGCAATCCCAGGGCGCGGGCGCCGCGATCTTCACCGCGCGCTATGCCACCGAATTCGGCGGGCCGGAACTCGATTATCGCGGCGCGGTGGGCACCGGCACGCCCGCCTATATCGAAGACATTCTGCTGCCGCTCGGCCCGCACGTGCCGCCGGTGAAACTCAGCCCGCACACCACCGCGTACGTGCTCTACATCCTCAACGGACTGCGCACCACGTTCCCCGAGCTGGACATCGAGTCCTACCTGACCGACGCGGGCCGCGCGTGGCTGTCCACGGCCCGGACCGAGTGCCTGCTGCCGCTCGGCGACGAACTGGGCGCGAATCGCGTGATCGTGGGCGATCTGTTCAGCAAGCCGCTCGCGCAGATCCCCGACCTGCACGGGCTGCTGAGCCGCTACCTCGGCCTGCCCGAATCCGGTTACGACAAGCCGATCTTCCTCGGCCAGGGCCTGCGCGACACCGATGTGATCACGCCGGAGACGCTGCGCTTCGCCGCCGTACTGCAGGCGAACGGGCAGCCGGTCCAGCTGCACACCTACCCTGAGGATCACAGCGGCACCGTGAACGCCTCACTGCCGGATTCGCTGCCATTCGTGGCACGACTGTTCGGCTGAGCCGCGTGCCGTGGCCGCTCGTCGAGCGGCCACGGCACCACCGATCACGGAAAACCGGGGCCCTGGTTGCCGGACAGGCTGCTGAGCGCGCAGACCAGCGCCGCGAACGGCTCGGTGATACCACCGCAGCTGCCCGCGACCGACTCGGTCGCCACCGGCGTATGCGGTTCGAGCGGCAGGGGTGCCGCGCCGGTTCCGGCCAGGGTGGCGGCGGCGCTCAGTGGACCCGCGCGGGGTGCACCCGGCGCCAGTGCTCGGCGATCTCGATGCGGCGGGCGATCCAGACCTTGTCGTGGGACTGCACGTGCTCGAGGAAGCGTTCCAGGGCGGCCATGCGCGCGGGACGGCCGACGATGCGGCAGTGCAGGCCCACCGACAGCATTTTCGGATTGCCTTCCGCGCCTTCGCGATACAGCACGTCGAAGGCGTCGCGCAGGTGCGCGAAGAACTGCTCGCCGGTCGGGAAACCGGCAGGCGAGGCGAACCGCATGTCGTTGGTGTCCAGCGTGTACGGCACCACCAACTGGTCCGTCCCGTGCACGGTGACCCAGTAGGGCAGGTCGTCGGCGTAGGAATCGGAGTCGTAGACGAAACCGCCGTGCTCGACCACCAGCTCACGGGTGTTCGGCGAATCCCGCCCGGTGTACCAGCCGAGCGGGGCGGCCCCGGTGAGTTCGGTGAGGATGCGCACCGCCTCGGCCAGATGCGCCCGCTCGGTGTCCCGGTCGACCAGCTGGTAGGACTGCCAGCGCAGGCCGTGCCCGGCGATCTCGTGCCCGAGCTCGCGAAAAGCCGACACCGCCTCCGGATTTCGCTGCAAAGCCCGCGCGACCGCGAAGATGGTCAACGGCAACCCGCGCCGTTCGAACGCCCGCAGCACCCGCCACAGCCCGGCCCGCGATCCGTACTCGTAGAGCGACTCCATGCTCATGTGCCGATTCGGAAACGCCTGCGCCGGAGTCATTTCCGAGAGGAAGGTCTCCGAGTGCGGGTCGCCGTCGAGGACATTGTTCTCCCCGCCCTCCTCGTAGTTCAGCACGAACTGGACGGCCAGCCGCGCGCCGCCGGGCCACTGCGGGTCCGGCGGCGTCGGGCCGTACCCGACGAATTCCCGGTTCACCCGCCCAGCTCCCCGTAGAGGCGCAGCCGGGCCAGACCGCCGTCGGGATAGATGTCGAGGCGGACCTCCTCCACCGACGCCGCCATCGGCGCGATCGCGAACTGATGCCTGGTGTCGGGCAAAAGGTCGGTGCGCGGCAGCAATTCGAGCTCGGTGCCGTCGTTGGTGCGCCCGGTGAGCCGAGCCGCGCCCGGACTGTTGCCGAGGAAATACGAGGTGTCGATCTCGGCCAACCGGATCAGACCGGGACCGGCCAGCCGGATCCGCACCCAGTCGTTGCCGTCGTCGCGACGCCGCGCGGTCTCCCAGCCGTCCCCCATCCGCCGGGCCAGGCCGGGATACAACAGTTGATTCGGCGAGCTGTAGAAGCGGTTAGAGCAATCCAGCACCAGCGCACCGTTTTCCAGTGCCGCCAGATCGAGCGGGCCGAGGCCGAGCAAGCGGGGATCGGGACTGCCTTCGCCGTGCACCCGCAGCCGTGCCACCCCGCCGTCGGGATGCATGGTGAGCTTCACGTGCGTCCACCGTCGTTCGCTCGCGACGGCGAACGGGTTACGGCTGTCCCCGGCGACGGGGGCGCGATCGACCAGCGTCACCCAGTCCTCGCGGGCGGCAATGCTTTCCGCGGTCGGATAGTCCTGCACCTCCAGCGCGGACACCGATACCGCCGGCGGGTAGTTGCCCTTGAACCAGGCGGTGTCCACCACGATGCCGCGGATCACGCCGGGCACACCGAGCCGCACGATGGCCGAATCGTCGCCGGGCCGGCCACGGTGCCTGCGGGTTTCCCAGCCGTCGTAGACCTGACCCTTGTGCCCGAACGTCGAGGTCTGGTAGTCGGCCGGACCCGGATTGATCAAATTCTCCTTCTCCGCGAAGAATTCGTCGTTCGCCCAGATCACCGAGCCGCCCAGCGGGCGCACCGCCAGGTCGGGCAGCAGGGTGAAGTCCGCGTCGGTCATCGGGTCTCCTTCGGCAGCGGCGCGCGAGTGACCAGGGCACGCAGCACCGCCGTGGTCAGCTCGGGTGCGCGGGCGGTCAGTTCCGCCGGGGTGCGAGCCCCGCAGTCGAGTCCGCGTAACACGGTGGCGGCCAAGGCTTCCGCGGTGGCCGGCTCGTCCATGACGCCGCCCGAGCGCCGGTCGAGGTAGGCCTGCAACCGCGGCACGGCCACCTCGATCGCCTGCCGGAAGAAGTCGTAGGTCGCCAGCCAGCGGGTGACCAGGTGGCCCGGATGCATGTCCCAGCCCTGGTAGTAGCCGCGCCGCAGCGCCCGGCCGACCAGGCGGTGATGGTTGCGCAGCGCGGCCTCCGGCGCGGCATCGGGCACGATCTGGGTGGAGCCGTCGCACACCCAGACCCCGGTCTGCGCGACGGCCACCTGCATGACGGCCTTCGCGTAGTCGGCGGCCGGGTGATCGAGCGCCTGATCCGGGGCCGCGACGCCGCACGCGGCGGTGTAGTCGTAGGTGCCGAAATGCAGTGCGCTGCACCGCCCCTCGGCCAGGCCGAGCATCCGCGCGATGGGCGCGGTGCCGTCCGCGGCGATGATCGCCTGCGGGCTCTCGATCTGCAATTCGAACCGCAGTGCCCCCGCGGCGAGGCCGTAACCGCTCTCCAAGCCCTCGCACAGCGCGGCCAGCGCCCGAACCTGTTCCGCCGCACGGATCTTGGGCACGGTGAACACGAATCCCGCGGGCACCTCACCCATCGCGGCCAGCACCAACTCGAGCGTGCGCAGCGTGCGACCGCGCTCCGCCGCGGCGAGGCCCTTCGTCCGGATGCCGAAGCTGCGCGGGCGATCGGCCCGCTGTGCCCAGGCGGCCAGCACCGAGCCCGCCTCGTGGGCCGCCTTGTCCTCCTCGTCGTCGGCGCGGAACCCGTAGCCGTCCTCGAAATCGATGCGCAGATCCTGGATCGGATCCTGCTCGAGCCGTTTGCGCACATCGGGCAGCGAGCCGGTCGCGTCCAGCTCGGTCAGCAGGGCGGCGTGCTCGTCCAGCAGGTCGACGGCCGCCGCGCCCCACACACCGGGGGTGTCCTCGGCGATCCGGTCCGCGGGGACATACGCGACATGGATCGGCTGCGCCCTGGCGTCCGGTCCCGGATAGCGCGTGCGCAACTCGCTGTCGACGGTGTCGAGCATCGCATCGATCCGCGCTCGGACATTTTCCGGCAACAGTTTCACCGTGGTCCTCCTTCCTGCATGGCCCGCCAGATACGGTCGGCGGTCATCGGCAGCCGGTCCGGCCGCACCCCGACAGCATCGCGTATCGCGTTCGCCAGCGCAGGGGCGACCGGGTTGTAGGGGGACTCGCTCATCGACTTCGCGCCGAGCGGGCCCAGCGCATCGGCGGTATCGGCGAAATACACCTCGGTCCGCGGCACGTCCGCGAACTGCGGGATGTGATAGTGGCGCAGCGACTGTGTGGTGACCAGTCCCTGCGCGCTGCGCATGTCCTCGTACAGCGCGGTGCCGAGCGCCTGCGCGACGCCACCCTCGACCTGACCGCGGCACTGCACCGGATTGAGCACGGTCCCCGCGTCGGCGGCCTGGACGGACTGCAGGATACGGATCGCGCCCGTGTCCGGCCGCACCGCGACCCGGAAGGCGTGCACGTTGAAACTCACCGAACGGGGGCTGCCCGCGTGCTCCCCGTGCGCGGTCAACGGGCCGTCGGCCAGCAGCGCCGCCGCGTCGAAGAACTGGTCCGCACACCGGACGCCCGCGGCCTCCAGCACGCAGTCGTGTTCGGGCAGCCCGGCCAGTTTCGCCGCCCGCCCGAGCAGCAGCCTGCGCAGCTCCGAGGCCGCGGCATAGGTCGCCTTGCCCGCGACCACGATCCCGGTGGAGCCGAACGCGCCGGTGTCGTGGCCGACCAGGTCGGTGTCGGACTGCCGGAGCACGATGCGCGACACCGTGGTTTCCAGCGCGGACGCCGCGAGTTGCGCGTGCACCGTGCTGGTGCCGTTGCCGAATTCCGCGGTACCGACCCGGATCTCGTAGCGGCCGTCCGGCAGCAGGGTGGCCGTCGCGTCGGCGCGGTGGCCGCGCGGCGGAATGGTCGCGATCATGGACACCGCCATGCCGGTGCCGACTCGCCAGCTCGGATCCGGTGCGGCAACGTCGTTGCCGCGCAACAGTGCTCGCTCGGCCAGATCGATGCACTGATCGAGGCCGTAGCTGCCGAAGGTCAGGTCGCTCTCGTCCACCTCGGCGCCGACGAACGCGTCGCCCGGCCGCACCACATTGCGCCGGCGGAACTCGAACGGGTCTATCCCGAGGGCGCGCGCCAGGTCGTCGAGCGCGGACTCGATCCCGAATATCACCTGGCCGAGCCCGTAGCCGCGGAAGGCGCCGGACGGAATGTTGTTGGTGTACACAGCTTGTGCGTCCACCCGCTTATTGGCGCAACGGTAGACGCCGATCGATTCGCCGACGCCGTGGAACATCACGCCCGCACTGTGATTGCCGTACGCGCCGCCGTCGGCGAGCACGTCCACCGTCAGCGCGGTGAGCACGCCGTCGGCGCCGGCGCCCGCGGTGACCGCGACCCGCATCGGATGGCGGCAGGTGGCCGCGGTGAATTCGTCGCCACGGGTGAACTCGTACTGCACCGGGCGGCCGGTACGCAGCACCGCCAACGCGATGAGGTCCTCGGCGAGCATTTCCTGCTTCGCGCCGAAGCCGCCGCCGACCCGGGTGGCGAACACCCGCACCCGGTCCTTGCGCAGGCCGAAGATCTGGCACAGCTCGTCGCGCACCAGGAACGGCACCTGGGTGCTGCACCGGACGACCAGCCTGCCGTCGGCATCGAGCCAGCCGACGCCGCCGTGGGTTTCCAGGTGCACGTGCTGCCCGCGCGGCGAATGCCATACGCCGCTGACCACTTTCGCCGCCGCCGCGAGCCCCGCCGCGGTATCGCCGACCTCGCCGTGCACCTCGGCGATCAGATTGCGGCGCGGGTCCGCGATGCGTGCCGAATCCGGTTTCTCCGCATGCAGTTTCGGTGCGTCGGGCAGCAGTGCCGCCGCCGGCTCGAACACCGCGGGCAGCACCTCGTATGTCACCTCCAGCGCCCGGCAGCCCGCGCGCGCGGCCGCGAGGCTGTCCGCGACCACCGCCGCCACCCGCTGCCCCACGAACCGCACCGTCCGGTCGAGCACATACGTGTCATCCGGATCGTCGGCCCGCAACTCGTGCCGGGCCGTGGAGAACGCCACCTCCGGTGCGTCCGCATAGGTGAGCACCGCCCGCACCCCGGGCACCGCCGCGGCGGCGGCCGTCTCGATGGACAGAATGCGCGCGTGCGCGTGCGGACTCGGCAAGACCGCGAGGTGCAACGGCGCGCTCGGCGGCGAAACCGCCCCCACACCAGTCGGAATCCGGTCCGACGCGGCGGACTCCATCTCATCACCGGGCGCGACATCGAACGTGAACGCCTCGCCCCCACGCACGATCCGCGGACCGGCGGGCGCACCGACGCCACTCCCCACCCACCCGGCCCCGGGCAAGTCACCGCGCGTCTGCTCGGGAGTCAGGCCGTGGCCCCTTTCGGCCCGGTATCGGTCGCTACCGGTGAAAACCTGGTCCGTCCCATCGGCTACCCCGACGTCAGCTCCCGTCGACGACCCTGCGCAGGGCGCGACCCGTGACCCGGCACGGCTCTGCGCCGCCCCCGCGGCGGTTGCGTCGGCAGATCGTTCACACGCCACAGACCCAGCACACTGTTGCGGTCCGGCCTCCGGTGCCACCGAACCATGTTGTGCGCCGACGACGGCAGCGTGAGGCCGTGCGTCGGCGATGTCGGTCTCGACCGCCGGGGCAAAGGCGAGTGCGTCCGCGATGGCGCGGTAGCCCGTGCAGCGGCACAGGTTTCCCTTCATCAGCTCGGCGATCTCGGCACCGGTCCGCCCGCACGGTGTGGCTCCGGCGAGGCCGAGTCCTGCGGCCGTCACGACCATTCCCGCGGTGCAGAATCCGCATTGGAAGGCGGCGTGCTCGACGAAGCGGCGCTGGACCGGGTGGGGGTCCGCCGCGGTGCCGAGACCGGCGGCGGTGGTGACCGTGCGGTCGGCGGCGCGGTGGGCCGGAATGAGGCAGGAGTGCACGGGGACACCATCGAGCTGGACCGTGCAGGCGCCGCAATCGCCTGTGTCACAGCCTTTTTTGACAGCGAAGGTGCCCTGTTCGCGAAGCAGGGTGCGCAGGCATTGCCCCGGACGGGGGTCGACTTCGACCGCCCTGCCGTCGATTTCGAGTCTCATAGTGGATCCTGTGCGAGCTGTAGCTCGGCGGCGACCTCGCGGGCGAGCAGTCCGGTGACGTGCGCCCGCCAATCAGGCGCACCGTGCGGGTCGTCGAACCAGAGCAGCGGATCGAGTCCCGCGACCGATGCGTCGACCTCGGCCGTGCTGGGCACGTCACCGAAGTCCAGCACGATCGGCCGGACCGTAGCCGCACTCACGGTGATCGCGCACCGGCCGTCCGGATCACGCCGCCCCATCACGACCGCGCCGGAACGCCCCAGCGGCGCGAGCGCGATCTTCCGGAAACTCGTGCGCGCCCGCAAGCTTGCCGTCGGAACAGTTACCGATCGCAACACCTCACCGGGCAACAGCACATTGCGCTCGGGGCCGAGCACGAACTCCCGCAACGGAATCCGCCGGTCCACCCCGTCCGGGCCCCAGAGCAATGCCACGCCGTCGAGCGCGGTCAGGGCCGCGAGCACACCACCGGCGGGCAGCGACGAACAGATATTTCCCCCGACGGTCGCGGTCCGCCAGATCTTGTGCGATGCGAGCAAAGCCCGGCATCCTTGCGCGAAAAGCCTTGTCCCCGGCCAATCCTCGCGAAACACCGGCATGCCGAGTTCACGCCCCGGTCCCGCACCGGCCAGTTCCGCCAGCGTGCAGGTGGCCGCGATCTCCAGCCCCTGCGCCACCACGGTCACCGCGGGCCAGCCGAGGGCGGTGATGTCGACCAGCCGGTCGAGCCGGTCCTGTGGCTCGGCGAACAGGAATGTCCCACCCGCCAGCACCGCGCACGAAGCACTCAGCGCCCCCAGGTCCGCCCGTTCCCGCGCCACCAGCACTTCCCGGATCGTGTCCAGGTCCACCTCTCACCTCACTCCACTGCCGCTGCCGCCCACCCTAGAAGCGCGGAGTTGCCACGATGTTGCGCAAACTCCGCGCCGGATTGCGCGGCCGTTACCCCGTCGATCCGCCGCGGTCGGCGACCGGCCACGGCTCGCCCGGCCGACCGCGCACCGTCAGGTGTCCACCCGGTCCGCCCGAGATCAGTCAGAGGCGGCACTGTTCCAGTATCTCGCATACCCTCTGAACAGGACTTACTCAGCACGCCCCGGTGCTGGCGGCCTCGACACGCAAGTTCGTGCCCGGTGCACACTCGACACCGGGCAGCGGCGTGATTAATGTCCATCGCGGCTCGCTCGATGTGATATTTCCCACGCCGCCGACGGGCCATCCCTCACCGATATGCGTGGCCCGCAGCCCAGCTGTGGCCCGCCATGTCCTGACGCGGAAGGGCCACCGATAAACATCGATCAGCGGACGGCGTCTGCCGACCGAGAGCTGCCGGCCACGCCCGACGCGGAGCCGCCGTCCTCCTGGCTGATGACCGCGGCCGATTTCCCGCTTTCCGGCCCCGATCTGCACGTCCTGCGGCGCACGGTCCGGGACTACACCGAACTCGACCACCGGCTGCCCGACGGCGAGCAGTATCGGCGGCGCGCCTGCCAATGCTTCCGGCTCGACCTGACCCGCCTGACCACGGACGGCCCCGCCGCCTTCACCGCGATCGATCAGCCGCCGTGTGGGCAATCCGAACAGGTCGATCCGGTGGCGGACGGCATAGCCCGCCGCTTCACATTGATCCCGCCGGAGCATCCGGCGACCGAGCCGGCCAAGCAGATCGCCACCGCGGTGGCGCGGTTGCTCACCGCGCACCGGGTGCTCTCCGCTGCGGCCACCCCGGACTGCCTGGTCGACGCCCAATACCTGCGCCTGATCGCGCCGGCGGGTCCGGCGCCGGAGGGCAAGCACCGCGACGGCCTGATCGCGGGTTCCGCGCATCTGATCCGGCGAACCAATGTCAGCGGCGGCGTCTGCGCCATCTACGACCGCTACGACCCGGACCGCGGATTACGCAGCTTCGTGCTCGAAGATCCGCTCGACTCTTACGTTTTCGACAATGCGCGGGTGCTGCACTACACCTCGCCGATCACCGTGACCGATCCCGCCGCGGGCGCCGGGTTATGCGACGTTCTGCTGATCGGATTCCGGCGGCGTGCCTAGTTCGACGACGACCTTCGTCGACCAGTTGTCCCGCCTGCTCCCCGAGGCCGAGCTCGTGCGGCTGGCCGCCGGGCTCACCGCCATTGCCTCGGTCACCGGGCAAGAGACGCCGCTGGCGGTGCATGTCCGTAACACCCTGCTCCGCAACGATATTTACGCCTACCACCAAGAGGTACAACCCGGTCGCCTGCAGACGATCGCCCGGCTCGGCCCGGAAACCGGGACACCCGCGCTGCTGCTCAACGGGCACCTCGACATGGAACCGCTCGGCCACGACCAACTGCGGACGCCGTTCACCGCACGCCGCGACGGCGACCGGCTGTACGGCGCGGGCCTGCACGATATGAAGAGCGGCCTCGCCGCCATCCTCGGCGCCGCGATCATGGTGCGCCGCAGCGGTATTGCCCTGCGCCGCCCGCTACTGCTCGAGTTCGTCGTCGGCGAGTTGCAAGACGGCGCCGGCACCAGGCACGCACTGCGCAGCGGGCTCACCGCCGACGCCGCCGTAGTACCCGAACCCTATTCGGTACGCCGGGTGATCACCCGCACCGCCGGGGTCCACGAATTCGCCGTGGTCCGCGATATCGCCGAACTGCTCCCCCAGGTCTCGGATTTCCGGGTGCAGGACCGTGACCTCGCGCTGCCCCACTCCTACTGCGGCAACGAGACCACGCACCTGAGCCGTGCGGGCATCGAATGCTGCTTGTTCGGACCGCGCGGCGCGGGCCCGGACACCGAGCACCACGTGCTGATCAGCGAAATGCGCGCCTGCGCAGATACTTTGGCATTGCTGGTGGCCCGCCGCTGTGGCTGAGGGCCACCGCCCGCTACCCCGCCTTCGCGACCAGCGCGGCCTGCGCGGCGGCGACCGCCGCGCCGACGGCGTCCTCGTCGACCGTGACCAGTCTGCCGTCGCGCACCACCTCACGGCCGTTCACCAGCAGCGCCGCGAGGGGTGGCGCCGCGCCCAGCACGAGGGCGGTCACCGGATCGTCGATGCCCGCGTGGGCGGGGGTGTCGAGCCGCCACAGGGCGAGATCGGCGAGTTTGCCGGGCTCGATCGAGCCGATCTCGGCGGCCCGCCCGAGCACGCGGGCGCCGCCGATCGTGGCCAGCGCCAACGCTGTTCGGGTCGTCATGGCGCGGGGGCCGCCGCGATTTCGCGCGAAGAAGAGCGCGTTGCGCGGTTCCTCGAGCATCGAGCTCGCTTCGTTGCTCGCCGCGCCGTCCACGCCGAGGCCGACCGGCACACCCGCCCGCACCAGATCGGCGGTGCGCGCCACGCCCGCGCCGATGCGCGCGTTGGAAGTCGGGCAATGGGCAACGCCGGTACCGGTTTTCGCCATCGCGGCGATGGCGGTGTCGTCCAGATGGATGGCGTGCGCCCACCACACGTCCGAGCCGACCCAGCCGAGCTGCGCCATGTACTCGGCGGGAGTACAGCCGAATGTCTGCGCGCAGTAGTCCTGTTCGTCGATCGTCTCGGCGACGTGCGTGTGCAACCGGACACCCAGCTCGCGGGCCAGCACGGCGGATTCCCGGAGCAGCTCGGAGCTCACCGAGAACGGCGAGCAGGGCGCGAGCGCGATGCGCAGCATCGAGTCGAACGACGGATCATGATGGCGGGCAACGGCGTCCGCACTGTCGGCCAGGATGGTGTCGAGCGGCTGCACCACGTGATCCGGCGGCAGACCACCGGCGCTCTGCCCCAGATCCATCGAGCCGCGGCACGGGTGGAACCGCAGGCCGACCTCGGCGGCGGCCGCGATCTCCGCGCCGAGCACGTCGCCGCCCTCGCGCGGGAAGACGTAGTGATGGTCGGTGCTGGTGGTGCATCCGGTGCGCGCCAACGCGGCCAGCCCGCCGGTCGCCGCCACCCGCACCGCGTCCTCGTCGATACCTGCCCAGATGGGGTAGAGCGTGGTGAGCCATTCGAACAGCGTGTTGTCCGCGGCCAGACCGCGGGTGATCCACTGATAGAGATGGTGATGGGTATTCACCAGACCGGGGGTGAGCACGCAGCCTCGGCCGTCGATGCGGTGTGCCGAATGATCCACCGGCGGGGCCGCTCCCGGCCCGGCCGCCTCGATCCGGTTGCCGCGCACCACCACATGACCGTGGCGGTATTCGGTGCCCGCCGGGTCGACGGTGGCGACGGCACAGTTCTCGAGGACGGTCACGGCAACCATGCGGGGCCTGCCTCCGGTGCGTCGGCGCGCTGCAGGGTCGCATGGATCAGGCCGTACGGCCGGTCCGCCGCGTAGTAGACCTCGCCGTTGTTCTCGATGCCGAATCGCGCCAGGTCGTAGTCGAAGTGGTGCTTGTTCGGCGCGGCGAGCCGGATCTCGGCGAGCACCGGGTAGGCCTGCAGCGCGGCCTTGCCCATCTCGAACAGGGTCTGCTGCAACGCCTTCGAATGGTGGGTCGCGAAGGTCTCGACCAGTCGCGCGCGAATGCCCGCGTACACGTCGTCCCAGGCGATGCCGGTGGTCGCCGCGAAGCGCCACGCGACGACGAGGGTGGTGGCCAGCATCCGATCGTGGGTCGGGGCCAGCACGGTGAATTCGTCGCTGAGGAAGTCGGCGAACTCGGACCCGGTCGACTTGAGGATGGTCAGGTCCTTCACGCCGCCGATCACCCACGCCTGCCGGTCGGCGCCCGTGCCCGCCACCGTGATCGCCGCCGTGCGCACCTCCGGGCCCTGCCGCACCCAGGTGTGATCGTGTTCGCGGCCGTCGACCGTCACCCGCTGCCAGCCGTACTCGTCGATCTCGATCCGGGCGCTGGACACCGGCTCGATATCGTCGACGAAGTGACCGGCCAAGGCCAGCCCGTAGTCCTCGATCGTCTGTAGCCCAGGCTGTTTCGCGTAGGCGAACGCGGTCTGCTTCTGGGTGTCGGTGGGCAGCACCTTGCGCTGGTCACCGGCGTAGGCGTCGGCGAAGTCGCCGCGCAGTACGGTGGACACGTTCACATCGCGGATCTCGTGCCGCGCCGTCTCCCGCCGGATCCGCACCACGCGGTTCTCGGCCTTGCCGTATCGGTGGTCGGTGAGCACGATCGGCCCGGTCAACTCCATGCTGGATTCAGCTCCCTCGATAGGTGGAAAAGGCGAACGGCGACAACAACAACGGGACGTGATAGTGGCGCGCCGCGGTGACGGCGAAACTCACGCAGACCTCGGGGTAGAACGTCTCGACCTGCTGTGCGGCGAAGTAGGCTCCGGTGTCGAAGACCAGCCGATAGGTCCCCGCCGTCAACTCACCACCCAGTCCGGCGATCCGGCCGTCGGCGTCGGTGCTGCTCGAATCCAGTTGCCCGGCATCGCCGTACAGGGTCACGGTGATACCGGCCGCGGGCGTGCCGCGCATCGCGTCCAGCACGTGGGTGCTCAGCGTGCTCATGCCGCCGCCGTGAGCAGCGCGCGCAACCGGAGCCGATTGATCTTCGCCAATTCTGTTCGCATGACCCGCCTTTCGGTCTCGACATCGTTGTGCAGCCGGTCTTGCAGCAGCGCGAGCAGCTCGCTGCCGGTCCTCCCGCTCGCGCACACCAGGTACCGGTAACCGAACCGCTGCTCGTAGGCCCGGTTACCCGCCGCGAGCGCCGCGTGCACCTCGTCCGGTGCGCCGGCCACCCCGGCCTGCTCTCGCGCCGAAGCCGCCGAATGCGGCCGCTCACCGATCCGCGGATGCCCGGCGAGCGCCCGGTCGATCTCGGCTTCGGGCAGCCCGGCGAGCACGGTGTCGGCGGTATCGAGCACGGCGCCGACACTCGAGTATGGCCGTCCGGCGGCCAACGCGCGCGCCCACTGCGGCGACGAGCAACAGGCAAGCAACGCCTCGACGGCCGCGTCCTGGGGCATAGCGTCGAATCGGTCGAGGCCGTCCGCGTCGTCTGTCATCGGACCAGCATCGAATACGACCCGCCCGGCCGCCACCGGAGAGCGCCACCGGACGACCGGCGTGTCGCCGCCTGGAAACCTGGCGTTTCCGCCGCCGAGCAGCACTCTTGCGGCACGCGCCGGCGACGGTTCCGAGATACCGTCGTGGCATGGCTCTACCCGATCGTCCGGTTCCCGCGCCCGGCTGTGCGGGCATCGTGCTCGCCGCGGGGGCCGGAACGCGCTACGGCAAGCCGAAAGCGCTGGCCGAGGGTGGTGCCTGGCTGCGCGGCGCGGTGGCCGCGCTCCGCGACGGCGGCTGCGATCCGGTGATCGTCGTCCTCGGCGCGACCGGTCCCGATCCGGCGGCCGTGCACCTGCCCGCCGATGCCGTCGCCGTCTGGGCGGCGGACTGGGCCACCGGACTCGGCGCCTCGGTCCGGGCCGGCCTGATCGCCGCCGCGCGCACCCCGGTGCGCTACGCCGCGATCATGCCGGTGGATACCCCCGATGTCGGTGCGGCGGTGATCGCCCGGGTCACTGCCGCGGCTTTCGCGGCGCCGAGCGGCCTCGCCCGTGCTGTGTTCCACAACACACCGGGGCATCCCGTTGTGCTCGCACACAACCACTGGACCTCGATATGTCAGGAGGCCGTAGGAGATTCGGGCGCGCGCACCTATTTGGCGGGCCGGGCAGATATGGTGTGCGTCACGTGCGACGATTTGGCGACGGGCGTCGATCATGATTACCCGGCCTCGTCCGCACGGTGATCGGAGCGAGCTCATGCGGGACATCGTCGATGACCTACTGCGGGTGTGGCATTCCGGGCGGACCGGAGGACTGGCCACCATCGTGCGCACGATGGGTTCTGCCCCGTTGCCGATCGGCTCGGCGATGCTGGTCGATCCGGAGGGCGGCGTCTACGGCGCGGTGACCGACGGCGGTCTGGAGGAGATCGCCTACGAGGCGGTATTACAGGCGGCGCGTACCGGCCGGCGCGCGATGCACCGCTACGGCGTGGCTACCGGTATCGCGGGCGGTGCGGACCGTGACGGCATGATGGATGTGTTCACCGAACCGTTCTCGCGCAGGGACTTTCCGGAGTTCCCGCTCGTCGCGGCCGAGATCAGGGCGCACCGGCGGATCACCGTCTTCACCGTGGTGTGGAACTCCGACGCCGATCTCATCGGCCAGCACCTGGTCACCGACAAACGGCACAACACCGAACTGCTCGCGCTGCCGGATTCGGACGTGTTCGTCTCCTCGTTCGCGCCGCCGCCGCGCCTGATCATCTTCGGCGCCAACTCTTTTGCCGCGGCCCTGACCGTGCAGGCCAAGTTCCTCGGCTACCGCGTCACCATCTGCGATTCCCGGGAGACCTTCGCGCAACCGGAGAAGTTCCCCGGTGCCGAGGTGGTCGTGGACTGGCCACACCGCTACCTGAACACGCTGGCCGCGGCGGGCGAAATCGACGGCGACACCGGCATTGTGGTCACCTCGCACGATCCGAAGTTCGAGATCCCGCTGCTGACCGTCGCGCTGCGACTACCCCAGCTAGGCTATCTCGGCGCGATGGGTTCGCCCACCGTGCACACGCGACGCATGGAAGACCTGCGGGCGGGCGGCTTCGACGAAGCAACGCTCGCCCGTCTGCATTCTCCGGCCGGACTCGACGTCGGGGCGCGCACCGCGCCCGAGATCGCCGTCGCCATCGCCGCCGAACTACTCGCCGCCAGAACCGAGCAGACGGGGCGGCATTCGCTGCACACCCCTAGCCAGTCCCCACCGCTGAAAACGGCGGTGGGGCTGGGTAGTTAGCCTGGGGCGCTCAGCCTTTCAGGCCCGGATTCTCCGCGAAGACCTCACGCAGCACGGACAGGTCGAACAGCTGGTCGGCCTTGATGTCGAGATCGGCGAGCCGCAGCGCGGCGATGTTCTGCTCGATCAAGTTGTCGGTCATGCTCAACAGGCCGTTGGCGGCCGTGTCGGGCGAGACGACCAGATCGTTCTGTGCCACCGCCTCTTTCGTCTGCTCGTCCAGGTCGAGCTTCTGGTCCTTGCCGTACACCTCGACCGCGAGCCTGGCCGATTCGGCCGGGTTCGCCACCGCGTCCTTCCAGCCCTTGATCTCGGCGACCAGGAAGGCCTTGAGCTTGTCGCGCTCCTTGTCGATGGTCGCCTGCTTGACCGTGAGCGTCTCGGCCACCAGCGGCAGGTTGTAGTCGGCGAACAGGAAGTGCGTGTTCGCGAATCCCTTGGCGGTCAACGTGATCGGTTCGTTGGTCACGTAGCTGACCCAGCCGTCGACCTCGCCGTTGGCCAGCGGCGTCGGATCGAACTGCGCGGGCACGATGGTGACATCACTGGGCTTCAGGCCGTTGGCGGTCAGCAGCGCGTTGAAGATCAGCTGGTTGGTGTCCTGCACGCCGATCTTGCGGCCCTTCATGTCCGCGGGGGTCTTGATCGGCTTGGCCGCCGAGCTCACGATCGCGAAGGGGTTCTTCTGGTAGGTGGTCGCGATGATCTTCGCGGGCAGCCCCTCCAGCACCGCCTTGGCGGTGGTCTGCGGCGCGGACAGGCCGAGCCAGATCTTGCCGGTGTCGAGTCCGGCCTCGACCGAGGTGCTCGCCGCACCGCCGGCGATCAGGTTGACCGAACCGAAGCCCGCCTCCTTGAAGTAGCCCTTCGAGTCGGCGAAGTATTCACCGGCGAACTCGATGTTCTTCAGCCAGGACAGCTGTACCGCCACCGTGCCGTATTTGGAGCCGTCCGGGGTGGAACCGCCCGACGAGTCGGCGGCATTGTCGCCACAGGCGGCGAGCAGGCCCGCGCCGCCGAGTGCGGCGCCGGCCAGCGCGGAGTAGCGGAGCAGAGACCGTCGATTCAGTGCCGGCCCGAACGAGGAACGCTGTGCGGGTGTCATGCGGTGAATCTAGGTCGATCGCGTTTCATTTTCTTTGCTTTGACGTTCCGAGCACGGAATTTCGGGAATTTTGTCTTGTTCAGCGAACCGGCCGTTCAGGATCGTCCCGCGTCGGCGCCGAAGCGCGCGAGCACGAGATTCTCGATCACGCCGACGATGGCGTACAGCACCACCGAGACGATCGTGACGATCACGATCGAGGCCCACAGCTGGTTGTACTGGAAGGTCGGAATGGCCCGGATCAGGCTGGCGCCCAACCCCGTTCCGCTGCCGAGCCACTCGCCGAGCAGCGCACCGATCAGTGCGCCCGGCACCGAGATGCGGGCCGCGGCGAACACCGAGGGCAGCGCGGCGGGCACCGCGACCAGCCGTAGACCGGTCCACTTGGACCCGCCGTAGGCGGCGACCAGATCCATCGCTTGGCGCGGAGCGTTGCGCAGCCCCGCCATGATCATCACCAGCGCCGGGAAGAACACCACGATGGCGGTGAGCACGGTGACCCCGCCGAGCCCGCGCCCGAACACCAGCACGATGATCGGCGCGAGCACCACCAGCGGTACCGAGCGCAGGATCATCGCCACCGGCAGAAAGGTCTGCTCCACCGCCGCGAACGACACGAACAGCGCGGCCACCACCACCGCGGCCAGCATGCCGAAGCCGAACCCGATCGCCGCGTCGCGCAGGGTGATCTGCAGGTCGTCCAGGATCGTCGCGCGGGCGCTGCTCGCGCCCGGCGAGGTCACCAGATAGCGCCAGATGTCTTCGGGTGACTTCCCCACGCGCGGGCCGACCTGCGGGAACGCCTGCAAGAAGACGTACCAGATGAGCAGCATCAGGATCAACGAGGTGACCAGCGGGAACAGGAACCGCCCGAGC
Organism: Nocardia brasiliensis IFM 10847; assembly: GCF_000710915.1. Lineage (GTDB taxonomy): Bacteria > Actinomycetota > Actinomycetes > Mycobacteriales > Mycobacteriaceae > Nocardia > Nocardia brasiliensis_A. The sequence continues at coordinate 13,666 of NZ_BAUA01000118.1, read as the reverse complement.
CGCAGCAGTACTTTCATCGCGCCTCCTGCGCAGTCCACGGGGCGACCAGCCGCGCGCCGAGCGCGACCACGGCGTAACCGAGCCCGGCCAGCGCGGCCGCGGCCAGCGCCATGCCCCAGGTGCGCGGCACGTTGTAGGCGGTCTGCGCGGCAGTCAACGCGACGCCGATACCGCTGTCGACACCGCCGAGATATTCGCCGATGATCGCGCCGAGCACCGCCGAGGGCGCGGCGATCTTCAACGCCGCGAAGGTATTCGGCAGCGCCGAGATCAACTGCACCCGATACAGCTGCTGCCACCGGCCGCCGCCGTACGCGCGCACCAGATCCAGGCTGGTCCGATCGGCGGAACGCAGACCGGTCACGGTGCCGACCATGGTGGTGAAGAAGCAGTACATCGCCGCGAGGAACACCGTCGGCGTGCGCCCGCCGAACACCACCAGGATGATCGGGCCCAGCGCGAGCAGCGGGGTGCAGTAGCTCAGGATCGCCAGCTGGGTGGCCAGCGATTCGATCTGCGGGATCAGCATGATCAGGATGGCCAGCGCGATGGCGAGCCCGTTGCCCCACACGAAACCTTGCAACGCGCCGAGCGCGGTGATCCGGAAATTGGGTCCGTACAGTCCCCAGCCGTCGGTGTACATGGTGTGCACCACCGTCCACGGACTCGGCACCGTGCCGCCCGCGACGCCGAGCGCCGCGAGCAGCCACCACACGCCGATCAGCCCGGCGACGCCGAGCAGGCCACCGATCCGTTTCATGCCCGCCCTCCGCGCGCTCGCCGGCCGCTCACGCGCCACCGCCGGTGCTCGCGGCGCCGGCCGCGCTGCCGAGCGCCCCGCCCGTGCCGGACTTCCCGAACAGCAGCTCGGACAGGTAGTCGTGCAACCGGTGGAATTCGGGGGTCCGCATCATCTCCGGGGTGCGCGGGCGCGGCAGATCGATCTCCACCAGTTCCAGCACCCGCCCCGGCCGCGGGCTCATCACCGCGACCACATCGGAGAGGAACACCGCCTCGGCGATGCCGTGCGTGACCATCAGCGTGGTCGCGGGCTTCTCCGTCCAGATCCGCAGCAGTTCCAGGTTGAGCCGCTGCCTGGTCATATCGTCGAGCGCGCCGAAGGGCTCGTCCAGCAGCAGCACGGTCGGCTTCACCACCAGCGCCCGGGCGATCGAAACACGTTGGCGCATACCGCCGGACAGCTGCGCGGGCTTGGCCTTCTCGAACCCGTCCAGCCCCACCAGCTGGATCAGATCGGCGATCAGGCCCGGGTCCGGCTGCAGGCCCGCGACCTGCAGGGGCAGCTTGATGTTCGACTCCACCGAACGCCACGGCAGCAGGGCCGAATCCTGGAAGGCGATGCCGAGTTCGTGCCGCCCCACCAGTTCGGCGGGTGTCTGGCCGTCGATCAGGGTTTTGCCCGCGGTCGGCGTCTCCAGACCGGCCAGGATGCGCAGCACCGTCGACTTGCCGCAGCCCGAGGGGCCGAGCAACGACAGGAAGGTCCCCTGTTCGGTGTGCAGATCCACCGAATCCAGCGCCTGCACGGTCTTGCGGCCCACCCGGAAGGTCTTGGTCAACCCGCTGATGTGGATGCCGGTGCCTCCGGTGGTTTCGTTCGCGGTGGTCATGACCCGGCCCCGCCGATATTTCGTGTACTGCGCTCCCTCATGAAGGTCACCCTAGAAGGAGCCCGTTGCACGGACATTGCGAATCGCGACCCCAGATTTCGCAATCGTTACGCGCAGCCGGGGCCGGACCCGAATTTCCGGCCCGGGCCGAGTGCCCGCCGCGAGCATTCCGTCGTCCCGCGCACAATCCGCCGCCCCGCGCGCAGGTCAGTCGAATGTGTCACAGGCGGACTCAGCCCTCGAAGGTCGTTTCGTCGGCGCTGGTGACCGCGGCCGTGCGGCCCGGCGCCCGCTGGTACTGCCAGTACAGGTTGGTGTGTGCGATGACCGCCTCGGGTGCGGGCGCGCCCCACTCGCTCTTGTCGAAGGTGGTGTGGCCGTCGCCGACCAGGGTCACGTCGTAGCCGCGGGTGAACGCGCCGTGGATGGTGGAGCGCACGCAGGCGTCGGTCTCGGCGCCGGTCACCACCAGCTTGCCGACCCCGGCCCGCGCCAGCAGCCCGGCCAGCTCGGTTTCCTCGAAGGAGTCACCGAAACGCTTGTGCACCAAGGGCTCCGACTCTTCCCGGACCAGTTCCGGCACGTATTCCCAGGCCTCGGTGCCCGGCACCAGGTCATCGGCGCTGTGCTGGATCCACACGACCGGCACCCCGGCGGCGCGGGCCTTGCCGATCACCGTGGCGATGTTGGCGAGGACGGCGTCGCGCCGGTACGCCTCGGCCACCACGCCGTTCTGCACGTCGATCACCAGCAGGGCGGTGTTCGGCCGATCCGGCAGCACGGTCATCTGGGTCCTCCGAGGGTCGAGCAGGTGCGCTGGCAACGACGCTCAGAGTAGCCCGGCCCACCGACCAACCTGGTTCAGTGCCGGGACAACCGCCCGAACACCACACCGGCCCAGGCGAATCCGAACGCGGCCAGCCCCACACACCACGCCACGGCGAGCACCGCGTGGTGCCCGGCACCGGTGGCGTTCAGCAGTCCGCGCACGGTTTCCAGCACCGGCGTGGCCGGCTGGTACTCGGCGAAACCGCGCAACCAGTGCGGCATCGTCGCGGTCTGCACGAACGCGCTGCTGATGTAGGGGATGAACATGATCGCGTAGGTGAGCCCGCCCGCCGCCTCGGGATTCTTGGCGACCAGCCCTAGCGCCACCGCGATCCAGGAGATCGCCAGGACGAACAGGGTGATCACGCCGAGCGCCGCGAGCCAACCGCCGAGCCCCGCCTGCGGTCGGTAGCCGAGGACGAGCGCCACACCCACCGCGATCGCGATGGCCGCCAGATTCCGGACCACGCTCTCCGCGACATGTCCGGCGAGCACCGCCTGCCGGAACATCGGCAGCGTGCGAAAGCGGTCGATGCTGCCCCGCGTCATATCGGTGGATACGCTCGTCGCGGTGATCGAGGAACCGAATCCGGTGCACAGCAGCATAATTCCCGGCACGACGTAGTCGAGGTACGGGCCGCCGACATCGATCGCCCCGCCGAACACATAGGTGAACAGCAGCATGACGAGCACCGGCATGAGCATCGAGATCACCAGCGTGTCCCTGCTGCGCAGGGTGTGCCTGGCACAGCGCCGGAACATGACGACGGTGTCCGCCAGCACGTGGTTGGTCACCGGGCAGCAGCCTCGACCAGGTCCGCGGCGTAGGCGCTCGCCCCCTCGGTGCGCAGGGTGCGCGCGAATTCCGCGGCCCGGGAACGGCGTTCGGGAGTGAGCAGGGCGGCCACGCCCTGTTCGAGGCGGCCCGTGGTGAGCTGGGTGAACTTCAGATGCGCACCGACACCGAGCCGTTCGACCTGACCACCCCACATCGGCTGCTCGAACGACACCGAGCACACCAGGGTCGGCAGGCCCGCGCGCAGGCTCTCGAACAGCGTGCCGATGCCGCCGTGATGCACGGCCGCGGCGCAGTGCGGGAAGACCACGTCGTGCGCGAACGGACCGACCACCTTCACCTCCGGACCGGCTTGTGCCGCCGCGACATCGAGGTCGCTCCAGCCCGCGCTCACCAGCGCGCGCACGCCGAGCCGGGCGGCGACCTCGGTGGCCATGGCGAGCACGGCGGCGGTATCCCGGATCGGCATACTGCCGAACCCGAAGAACACCGGCGCCTCGCCCGCCTCGATCCAGGACAGGATGCTCGCGTGATCGCCCGCCAGGTCACCGACCGCGGCCCTGGTCGCCTCGTCGAGGGTGAGGAAGCCGGTGAACGGCCTGCGCGCGCCCCATTCCTGCGGCAGACCCGGCACCAGTGCGGGGTCGTAGATCTGAATCTCCGGCACCTGCGCGCGGTCCAGCACCGCGGCCGTACTCGCCCGCGATTTGGGCAGGCCCAGCGTCGTGCGCAGATCGTTGAGGTAGCGCATGAACACCACGCGCCGCAGATTCTCGGCCAGCGCCCAGGTGGCCCGGTTGACCAGCGCGGGCGGATTCCAGTGCGGCGGAAGCGCACCCGGGAACGGATACACCCCGGTGCTGCGGCACGGGAAATAGTGCAGGCTCACCAGCGGCACCCCCATCGCCTCGGCGACCGAACTCGCGCGGTCCTCGGTGACGGTGCTGGCGACGATCAGGTCCGCGCCCGCACAGACCTCGATGACCTCCTGGTTCATCTGCTGGGCGTAGCCGGACATCTGCTTGGCCACCATCTGCATGAGCCGCAGCGTGTTACCCGCCGCCAACGCCCGCTGGCCCTCGTCCGAGCTGTAGAGCTGCTGCACGTCCGGACCGCACGGCACCGCGGCCAGCCCGGCGTCGGTGACGAAGTCGACCAGGTTGGGCGGCGCACCGAGCAGCACGTCGTGGCCGCGCCGGCGCAATTCGAGCCCGAGCGCCACCACCGGCTGGACGTCACCACGGGTTCCGGTCAGTGGGATCGCGATTCTCAAGGGCGCTTCTTTCCGCGTGCGATGGGCAGTCGGGAGAACTGTGGGCTCTACAGCAAAGCGTTCGCGTAGGTACCGTGCAATTGTGCACACTGCCGAGCCGACGGACTACCCACCCGAAATGGTGCTACCGCGTTCGCTGGCGGAGGTACCCACCGCACCGGGCCGGCTCCCGCTGGTAGGGCACGGTCTGCGCGCTTTGCGCGACGCGCCGGGTTTCGTCACGTCGCTGCCCGCGCTCGGGCCGATCGTGCGCATCTACTTCGGCAACCAGACCGGCTATCTGCTGACCACGCCGGACCTGGTCCGCGAGGCCGGGCTCGGCGACGGCGAACTCAACCGGGAAGACCTGCGCGAGGCGATCAAGGACATCGCGGGCGGCTCGGTGAACGTGCTGCGCGGCGCGGAGCACAAGCTGCGCCGCCGCATGATCGCGCCCGCACTGCGGCAGAGCAGGCTCGCCGAGTACACCAGGGCGGCCGCCGACATCGCGGAGCGGTGGTCGGCCGGGCTGCCCGCGGGCGGGCGGGTGAATCTGATGAAAGAGGCGCACGGCCTGGTGCTCGACACCGTGTCCTCGACCCTGTTCACCGCCGAATTCAGCGACGCCGCGCGCCGCGAGATCCGGGACAACGTGCCGTGGCTGCTCAGCCAGGTCATCCTGCGCACCGCCCTGCCGCCGCAGCTGCGCCGGCTCCGCCTGCTCGCCAACTGGCGGTGGCGGCGCAAGGCCCGGCACCTGCGTGGCGCGATCGGCGAGGTGGTGGCCGAATACCGCCGCCGCGACGAGGACTTCCACGATGTGGTGTCGGCGCTGATCCGGCACACCGACAGCGAGACCGGCGCGCGGCTGTCCGACGAACACATCATCGACGAGGCCATCCTGATGCTGGCCGGCGGTGTCGGCTCGATGGCGTCGCTGACCGGGTGGCTGTGGCACGAGGTGATGCACCGGCCCGAGATCGCCGAGCGCCTGTACGCGGAACTCGACGCCGTGGTAGGCGCCGGTCCGGTGCGCGCCGAACACATCAACGCGCTGCCGTACCTGAAACAGGTGGTGGCAGAGGTACTCCGGTTCTGGGGTCCGTGGATCAGCGCGGGCACCGCCGACGGCGACATCACCATCGGCGGGCTCACCATCCCCGACGGCGCGGCAATCATGTTCAGCCCCTACATGGTTCAGCACGACAGCCGCTATTTCGCCGACCCGGACACCTTCGATCCCGAGCGCTGGTCGCCCGAGCGCGCCGGCGATATCGACAAGAAGGCCAATCTGTCCTTCGGCGTCGGCAGGCGGCGCTGCCTCGGCGACCACTTCGCGTTGCTGGAGATCACCTTGGCCTCGGCGGCGCTGCTCGCCCGCTGGCGGCCCGAGCCGGACCCGAAGTACCGGGTGCGCGCGTCGAACAACGATTTCGTGCTCTCGCCGTCGGCGCTCCCGGTCGTTTTGCACGCGCGCGGACCCCGGCCGTGATTCGAATCCGCGCGAGCCGATATCCGGGCCGTGGATGGGATCGGTCCTCGCGCTGGTTGTACGACAGGTGAACCCGCTCCTCACGCTGCTCGACGCCAAGCTGCACATCGCCGGCTCGGAGATCCTCTGGCGCGAAGTGATCGGCAACGGATTCGGCCTCGCCTCCGCGATCGGCGGGATGCGGCGGCGGGTGTGGGCGTGGCCGATCGGCATCGCGGGGAACACGCTGCTGTTCACCGTATTCGTCGGCGGAGTCTTCAACACCCCGCAGCATCTGAACATGGCGGGACAGGCCGGGCGGCAGCTGATGTTCATCGCGGTCAGCGTGTACGGCTGGTGGAGCTGGTATCGGCACGCCAAGATCGAGACCGGCCTGGAGCACCGCGGCGTCGATCCACGCTGGGCGAGCAATCGGGAACGTCTGGTGCTGGTAGCGGCGATGCTCGTCGGCACCGCCGCGTTCGCGCAGCTGTTCGCCGCGATCGGCTCCTATGGTCCGTGGGCGGAGGCCTGGATCTTCACCGGATCGGTGCTGGCCACCTACGGCATGGCCCGCGGCCTCGCCGAGTTCTGGCTGATCTGGATCGCCGTCGACATCGTCGGCATCCCGCTGCTGGTGAAAGCGGGCTACTACCCCTCGGCCACCCTGTACTTCGTCTACGCGGGCTTCGTCGCCTGGGGTTTCGTCGTCTGGATGCGCAGCATGCGCCCCACCACCGCACCGGCCCCTGTACCGGTCGCGTCGGCTCAGTTGTAGCAGCCGCGTTCGTCACCCCGGCCGGAAAGTCCGCGAGCCGATCTGACCAGACCATAGATTTCGTAGCGGTGACGCGCGGCATTGGTGCCATCCGGCCGAACACACTCCGCGTCGCCATTGAGGACCTTCGTGGATGAATCGCCGCGCCGACGCCGGGGGTACTGGTGATCCGCCTTTGGAGGAGCACTTTCGCCATGCAGAGGACGGTGCGGCAGCGCTGGGCGGTGTCAGTGACGGGGCTGACGATCCCATGACCCGCGGCTTGCGCTGCGGGCAGCTTTGCCGCCGATTCGGTTAGGGGCGTGCCGGTACCCGGGCGTCTTCGGTAGGGCGCAAGACGCCGGAAAGTTGTTGTAGGGCTGCGGGAATCACCCAGTAGTAGACCCAGGTGCCGCGGCGTTCGCAGTCGATCAGGCCCGCTTCGCGCAGCACCTTCAGGTGGTGGGAGATGGTGGGCTGGGACAGGTCGAACTGCGGCGTGAGTTCGCAGACGCAGACCTCCTCGCCTGCCCGGGCCGTGATCAGGGACAGCAGGCGCAGCCGGACCGGGTCGGCCAGCGCTTTGAACGCCCCGGCCAGCTCGACCGCGGTCGCCTGACTCAGCGGCGAGGTCAGCGAGGCGCAGCAATCGGCGGAGGCGTACACCGGCAGATCCTGTTTCGACACACATCTATATTGACAGAACTCAATCCAAGGGCGCAATGTTGCATCGATAGATATCGATACAACCCGGTCGAAGGCCTGTTCTTCGCTCGGCTCCGACCAGTCAGGAAGTGATGTCATGACCGATCAACGCGAGGAACTCCGGGAAACCGTGCGTGCCCGCTACGCCCAGGCCGCGCAGACGGTGACCACCGGTGGGGTCGCCGAGGACTGTTGCGGCGCCGACCCGATCGCCGTCGACCAGCATTTCGGCGCGAGCCTGTACGGCGCGACCGACCGGGACCAGCTGCCCGTTCAGGCCGCGGCCGCGTCGCTGGGCTGCGGCAACCCGACCGCGGTCGCCGAACTCCAGGCGGGCGAACGGGTGCTGGATCTGGGCTCGGGCGGCGGCATCGACGTGCTGCTCTCCGCCCGCCGAGTCGGCCCCACCGGCAAGGCCTACGGCCTGGACATGACCGAGGAGATGCTGGCGCTCGCGCTGGCGAACGCCGCGCAGGCCGAGGTGTCGAACGTGGAGTTCCTGAAGGGACACATCGAGTCGATCCCCTTGCCCGCCAACAGCATCGACGTGGTGATCTCCAACTGCGTGATCAATCTGTCGGTCGACAAACCCGCGGTGTTCGCCGAGATGGCGCGTGTGCTCGCGCCCGGCGGCCGCATCGGCATCGCCGACGTCGTCGCCGCGGACGAGCTCACCCCCGAGCAGCGCGCCGAACGGGGCGACTACGTCGGCTGCATCGCCGGCGCGCTCTCGTTCACCGAATACCGAAACCACTTGGGCGCGGCAGGTTTCACCGAGATCGAGCTGACCCCCACCCACGAGGTGGCCGAGGGCATGCATTCGGCGATCATCAAGGCCGTCAAGCCGGCGACCGAGCCGGCCGCGGAGTCGTGCTGCCAGTGAGCCACAGCCGCGCCCTTTCCGGCTTCCCGCACCCGTTCCGCAGAAGTCAGTGGGTGCGGGAAAACAGAAGGGGCGCGGCTGAATTCAGTCCGCGCGGGCGGCGAGGACGGCCGCGAAGGTTTCGGAGATGGTGGCCGTGCGCTCGAAGTGATATCCGCGGTCGGCGGCGTGGCCCGCGTAGAGATGCCAGGCCGATGCGGTGAGCAGCCGGGCGATGGTCTCCTGGTCGGGGCGTTCGGCGGCCGGTGTACCGATGTACTGCGTGACGATGCCCTCGACCAGCCCGACCACCCCGTACACCACCGGCCGATACTCGGCGACCTCGATGCCGAGCAGCGCGCTGCCCGCGGCGAACTTCTCCCACAGCGTTTCCGCGACCCGGTGCCTGCCGATGGTGAGGCTGGTCTCGCCCGCCGCGTGCCCGTGCACCGAACCGCTCTGGCCGTACTGATACAGCTTCGGATGCGCCGCCGCCCAGTGCACCACGGTGCGCATCGCCTCGAAGATGATCTGCTCGAGCGTCTTGGCCGGGTCGAGCACGAGCACCGCCTCGACCTCGGCCACGTATTTCTCGAGGATGTACTCACGCACCCGGGAGTCCAGATCGTCCCGATTGTCGAACTGCCGGTAGACCACCGAGCGGGCCAGACCGGCGCGCTCGGCGATCTGCTGGATGGAAACCTCGACGTGTGGATCGTTGTCCTCGATCAGCGCCACGGCCGCCTCGAGGATCTGCGCCTGGCGGTTCGAGTTGTGCTCACGCCAGCGCTGTCCGCCCCCGCGCCTGCGATGGGTACGCATGCTGGCGGGCGGTTTCACCAGTCCGACTATACGGCGGTGTCCGCCCGCTCCGGTTCCGGCAGGAACCGCGGACGCATGGGCAGCGGCCCGTCGGGCCCGCCGGTGAACGAGTTCTGCCGACGGATCCGCTTGTCCGACACCGCGTCGAACTCCAGGTGCTGCGCGAAGGTCGCGACCACCAGCGCGGCCTCCATATTCGCGAAACCCGAAGCGACACACATCCGTTTGCCCGCGCCGAACGGCATGGTCGCCCGTTTGTGTTCGCGCTCGACGTTTTCCGGCAGGTACCGGCTCGGGTCGAATTCGTCCGGCCGGTCCCACACCCGGGTGCTGTGGTGCGCGCCGTGGATCAGGGTGATCACGGTGGTACCGGGCTCGATCAGGTAGCCGCCCAGCACATCCTGCTCTTTCGCGGTGCGCGCCAGGCCGACGACGGGCGGCAGCAGTCGCATGGTCTCGGCGACGACGGCCTGGGTCCACGGCAGCCGGTCCAGGTCGGCGGCCGTCGCGGGGCGTCCGCCCAGTACCGCGGTGACCTCGTCGCGCAGCCGGGCCCTGGCCTCGGGGTGTTCGGACAGCAGCTGCCACACCCAGCTCAGCGCGGTCGCGGTGGTCTCCATGCCCGCGCCGATGAACGTCATCAGCTCGTCGTGGATCTCCTGATCGGAATACTTGTAGCCGGTTTCCGGATCGGCGGCGTCGATCAGCGCGGCGAGCAGGTTGTCCTTGCGGTCGATCCGGCCGTTGCGGTGGTCGGCGATCAACCCGTCGACGACCTGCTCGGCGTGGCGCAGATCGCGCATGCTGCGCGGCTCGATCACCCAGCCCGCCGCCCGCATGATGCGCATCGGCAGCCGCGAGTTCCCGGCCTCGGTGCGGTGCCTGCCGTGCCGGTCCAGCCAGGTCCCGACGGAATGGATCGGATAACTGGCGTTGGTCATGAAACCGCGGCCGAAGAACCGCAGCAACCGGTACAGCGTGACTTCGGACATGGGCCCGGTGATATCGGTGCCGAACATCGTGCGCGACGTGATGTCCAAAGTGAGCCGGTTCATTTCGGCGTTGACGTCGACGATGCCGTCGCCCTGCGCCAGCCCCCGGATCCGAGCCACCGCGTCGGCGGCGGCCTCGACCATCACCGGCGCGAAGCCGTCGACGTTGCGCTTGGCGAAGATCGGCTGCACCAGCCGTCGATTCCGTTGCCACAGCGCATCGTTCAGGTCGGTGACCAGTCCGCGGCCGAACGCCACCGCGAGCATGTCGTAGTCGGGACTCTTGGTGTAGTTGCTCTGGTTCGACACCAGGACATGGCGCGCCAGTTCGGGGCTGCGCACCACGACGAACTTCTTGAAGGGCACCCGCGCGACGATCACGTCGTCTTCGCCTGGAAACGCGGTCACGTAGTCGAGCACCGTATGGTCGCGCACCCGCGGCAGGATGCCCAGCGACAGCTTGATCGACTCGCGCCAGCCGATCCGCGTGTGGTGCCACCGGATGAAGGTCGGCGCCCAGCGTGGTGGGTGCAGCGTCTTGTCTGCGACGGAATCGACGGTCTCGACCTCGGCCATAGCAGGCCCCCTACCACTCACATGGGACGTGTTGTCCCACTCACAGTAGTGAGACACAGCGACCCAGTCAACGGGCATCAGCCACCACCGCACACCCCGGCACCCGGACAGGCGAACAGCCCGGCACGATGGGCGCACCGGGCTGTTCGTCTGGGGATCGAAGGGTCACACCACGTCGACGCGCACTCCCGCCGAGCGGATCGCCGCGACCGCCATCGGATCGGCGTCGGTGTCGGTGACCAGCGCCTGCACCTGCTCGATGCTGCAGATCCGGGCCAGCGCGGTGCGTTCCAGTTTGTCCGCGGTGGCCACCACCATGACGTGGCGGGAACGGCGCACCATTTCGGTGGTCACGCCCGCCTCATCGATATGCCGGCACTGGGCGCCGCCCTCGGCCGAGATCGCGTTGACACCGAGGATCAGCTCGTCCAGCCGCAGTTCGGCGAGCGCGCGTTCGGCGAGGGGGCCGTGCAGTTCGTAGGACTCGCGGCGGGCCACGCCGCCGAGCACGACCGTGCGCATATGCGGGCGCAGCACCATCTCCCCCGCGATGTTGAGCGCGTTGGTGACGATGGTCAGCTGCTCGTCACCGGTGATGCCCAGATCGGTGCGCCCGGCCAGGGCCCGCGCCACCGCGGTGGTCGTGGTGCCGCCGTTCATCGCGATCACCGCGCGCGGATCCACCAGGGACGCAGCATGTTCGGCGATGCGCTGTTTGGCCTCGCCGCCGGTCTGGCGGTAGCGGGCGGGCAGGTCGTAGGCCACCGAGGTCGCGACCACACCGCCGTGCGTCCTGGTGGCCAGCTGCTGCTCGGCCAGCGCGGTGAAGTCGCGGCGCACGGTCGCCGAGGACACGCCGAGTCGCTCGGCGGCCTCCTCCACCGAGAGCCGCCCGGATTCGGCGAGCAGTTCCAGCAGGCGGTTCCACCGTTGCGGGCGGTCGGTCGGTCCCGTCATCTCACACCGCCTCGCACGCGACCTGCAGTTTCACTTGGCACGCGGACAATCTGATCACAGGCACCCCGCCGACCGTAGAGATTCCGGCGTGGCGATGCCAAGCCGAGCACTCCGGGCCCACCGCACCGAGCACTCCGCGGCCGGCGCACCGAGCACCCCGCGGCCAACGCACCGAGCACTCAGCGCCGCAGCTGTGACACCCCTGCCAGCGGCAGCGTGAGGAAGGACGCGGCGTGCGCGGTGCGCTGGATGTCGTACACACCGCCGAGCAGCGCCGGGTAGTCCTTCGGGTTGAAGATGTGCGTCGGCGCGTCACCGGTGGCGATCGTCACCTGCAACCGATGACCGGGCTGGAACACGTGGAACGCCGGGCGCACCTTCACGTCGTACTCGGTCACCTGCCCCGGCACCACCGGCAGCAGCGACTCCCGGGTACCTGGGTGGAACGCGCCGAGCACGCTGCCGTCCGCGGCCCGCCAGGTGCGCTCCTCGTCCAGCGCCCGGAAGTTCCCGGCGAGCTGCCCGTCGGTGAGCGCGAAGACGGTGCCGTCCGGCGCGATGTCCTGCACGGTCACGCTGAATGCCGCGGCGGGCGTGTTCGAGGTGGCGAAGAGCGTGGCGCCGATCGGCCCGGCGAGCACGGTCGGTTCGGTGAACGGCTCGGTCGTGTACTGCGGATTGTCCAGCAGCCCTGGGATATCCGGGTGCGCGGGGAACTGCGCGCACGGATCGTCGATCCCGGCCAGCGTGGTCAGCAGCTCGTAGACGCCGGAGAAGTTGCGGGAGAACGAGGCATTGCAGATGGTGCCGCCATTGACCGGGCTGAACCACACTTGGTCCGAACCCGTCTGGGCCCCAGGGTGTTCCGTAGTCAGCCGACCACCCTCCGCCAGATAGAGGTGCTGCGTGGGCGTTTCGCGGACCGGATAGGTGGCGCTCTCGATCACGTTGCCGTTGATATCGATCGCGTGCAGCGGCGTCGCGGTCTCATCGATGCCGTTGTGGTCGTTCTTCAGCCACCGATCGAACCACGCCAGTTGGATGGCGTGCATGTCGATGTCCGCGTTGCGCTGCACGCCCGGCTGGACGTGGAACCAAGGGCCGGTGAGCATTTGGAAGCGGCCGCTGGACGGCGCGTCGGCGGGCATCGGGCCGTGGTGCGAGCGGCCCGCGTAGGCGTTCTGCAATCCGGCGAAGGTCCGCGGCGTGCCGTCCTGCAGCAGGTCGTACTGCCCGCCGACCAGGTAGGTCGGAATCCCGTTGGATCCGATCCGGTCCAGCACATTGTCGATCGCCCGGGCTTCCCAATACGGGCCGTTGTACGCCCGGTCGCCGTCGACCAGCGCGTTGAGCACCGACGGCCAGGTGCCCTCGGCGCGCAAGTGCGCGAGCAAGTGATCGACGAAAACACCGGCCATCTTGCCGGGCTCGCGATACAACCCGAGGATCGGATCGAGCTGCGGCAGCACGGTGATCGGGAATTGCAGCATCGAGGCGAGGAACGCGATGTTGTAGAAACCGTCGTGCCCGAGCAGGTCCTGGAACGCGTGATTGCCCGCCATCAGCGGGAACATCGCCTTGACCGGCGAATCCGGTGCCAGCACACCGGCCGCGAACAGTTCGCTCATCCCGAGGTAGGACAGTCCCCACAGTCCGACCTCGCCGGTCGAACCGGGCAGCCCGGCCGCCCACTGGATCACGCGCTCGGCGTCTTCGCGCTCTTGCGGTTGCAGGATGCTCCACTGACCGTTGGACGAGCCGGTGCCGCGGATATCGACGACCACGCTGATGTAGCCCCGTTTGACGAAGTAGTCGCCGTAACCCGCGGCATCGCTGATCTGCTTCGCGACGTCGATGACACTCGGCAACGCGTTCTCCAGGAGCGGACCGAGCCCCTCGTAGGACAGCAACCGCATGAGCCCGGCGCTGTCCTTCCCGTAGGCCGACTGGGTCAACACGATCGGGAAGGCCCGGCGCGGGCGCGCCCGACGCCGTCCGGTCGGGTAGCGGACGTCGG
>NZ_BAUA01000119.1 GCF_000710915.1 Nocardia brasiliensis IFM 10847 | reverse complement strand
TACGAGGTAGTGGTGGTCGGCGGGGGCGCGGCGGGACTGTCCGCGGCGCTGGTGCTGGCCAGGTCGCGGCGCCGGGTCGCGGTGGTGCGTGGCGGACCGGCGCGTAACGCGCCCGCCGAGCACATGCACGGGTTTCTCTCGCGGGACGGCATGGCGCCGGGCGAACTGCTGACCGTCGGTGCGGCCGAGGTCGCGGGCTACGGGGGCGAGCTGATCGACGACTTCGTGACGAAGGCCGAAAAGATCGAGGGCAGTGCGGGTTTCACCGTCCGATTGGCGAGCGGCCGGGTACTGACGGCGCGCCGGTTGCTGATCGCGACCGGTCTGCGCGATGAACTGCCCGAGCTGCCCGGCGTGCGGGAACGGTGGGGCGCCGAGGTGCTGCACTGCCCGTACTGCCATGGCTACGAGGTGCGTGACCAGCCGCTGGGCCTGCTCGGCGGGGCGGACCCCCGGGTGCTGCACCTCGCACTGCTGCTGCCGCAATGGTCCGACGACGTGGTGCTGTTCCCGCACACCATGGAGCTGTCCGACGCCGAGCGCGGGCGGCTCGCCGCGGTGGGCGTGCGGATCGTCGAGGGAACGGTCGCCCGATTGGTGGTCGAGGGCACGTTGCGCGGAGTGGAACTGACCGACGGCCGGACCGTTGCGCGCGCGGCACTGTTCGTCGCGCCGCGTTTCGTGCCGGAGGCCGATCTGCTGCACGGACTCGGCTGCGAATTCGACGACAAGGGATGGGTGGTCGCCGACCCCGCGGGGCGCACCAGCGTGCCCGGGGTCTGGGCCGCGGGGAACGTCGCGAACGCCGCGGCTCAGGTGGTCGTCGCGGCGGGCGCGGGCTACACCGCCGCGGTCGACATCAACGGCGATCTGGCCCTGGCGGCCGCCCAAATGCCCGTTTCGACGGGTTAGGCGGGCAGGTATCGCCCGAAGCTGAGAATTCCGTATGGATTCCGGAACCCTTCCAGCTGGGACGGTAAGCTATGAGTTGTAGGCGGAGTCTTCGGTGTCCCTCATCCACCGAAGACTCCGCCTTACTTTTTGTTTGTGCGCGCAGCCCCGCCCCTGCGGAAATCCGTTGAGCCCGACTACTAGAATCGTCGGGTGACCAGCGCAGCCCCTGACAATCCACGTAATCGTGCCGATGCCCTTCCCAAGAGCTGGAACCCCGGCGAGGTAGAGGCCTCGATGTACGAGCGCTGGGTAGCCGCTGGCTATTTCGAGGCGGACGTCACCAGCGACAAGCCGCCGTACTCCATCGTGCTACCCCCGCCGAACGTCACCGGCAACCTGCACATCGGCCATGCCCTCGACCACACCCTGATGGACACCCTCACCCGCCGCAAGCGCATGCAGGGCTACGAGGTGCTGTGGCTGCCCGGCATGGACCACGCCGGAATCTCCACCCAGACAGTGGTGGAGAAGCAGCTGGCCGTCGACGGCAAGACCAAGGAAGACTTCGGTCGCGAGCTGTTCATCGACAAGGTGTGGGACTGGAAGCGCGAATCCGGCGGCGCCATCCAGTGGCAGATGCGCGCGCTGGGCGACGGCGTCGACTGGAGCCGGGACCGATTCACCCTCGACGACGGCCTGTCCCGCGCCGTGCAGACGATCTTCAAGCGGCTCTACGACGCCGGGCTGATCTACCGCGCCGAGCGACTGGTCAACTGGTCGCCCGCGCTGCGCACCGCCATCTCCGATATCGAGGTCAAGTACGAGGACGTGGAAGGCGAGCTGGTCTCGCTGCGGTACGGCTCGCTCGACGACAACGAGCCGCACGTGATCGTCGCGACCACCCGCGTCGAGACGATGCTCGGCGACACCGCGGTGGCCGTGCACCCGGAAGACCCGCGCTACCGGGCGCTGGTCGGCACCACCCTGGAACATCCCATCACCGGCCGGCGGATCCCGATCATCGCCGACGACTACGTCGATCCCGAATTCGGTTCCGGCGCAGTGAAGATCACGCCGGCGCACGACCCGAACGACTTCGAGATGGGCGTGCGGCACAGCCTGCCGATGCCGAACATCATGGACGAGCGCGGCCGGATCGTCGATACCGGAACCGAATTCGACGGCATGGACCGCTTCGAGGCGCGCGTCGCGGTGCGCGAGCGGCTCGCCGCCGAGGGCCGGGTGGTCGCCGAGAAGCGGCCGTACCTGCACAGCGTCGGACATTCCGAGCGCAGCGGTGAGCCGATCGAACCGCGCCTGTCCATGCAGTGGTGGGTCAAGGTCGAGTCGCTGGCCAAGGCCGCCGGTGACGCGGTGCGCAACGGCGACACCGTGATTCACCCGGCCAGCTCCGAGCCGCGCTGGTTCGACTGGGTCGACAACATGCACGACTGGTGCATCTCGCGGCAGCTGTGGTGGGGTCACCGCATCCCGATCTGGTACGGCCCCGAGGGCGAGGTGGTGTGCGTCGGTCCCGACGAGACCGCGCCCGAGGGCTACGTGCAGGACCCGGACGTGCTCGACACCTGGTTCTCCTCCGGGCTGTGGCCCTTCTCCACGCTGGGCTGGCCCGACGCCACACCGGAACTCGAAAAGTTCTATCCCACGAACGTGCTCGTCACCGGCTACGACATCCTGTTCTTCTGGGTGGCCCGGATGATGATGTTCGGCACGTTCGTGGCCGACGACCCGGTGCTCACCGCGGGCAAGAACGGTGCGCGTCAGGTGCCGTTCAAAGATGTGTTCCTGCACGGCCTGATCCGCGATCAGTACGGCAAGAAGATGTCCAAGTCGCGCGGCAATGGCATCGACCCGCTGGTGTGGATCAACGAATACGGCGCGGACACAGTGCGTTTCACGCTGGCGCGGGGCGCGCAGCCGGGCAGCGACGCGGCGGTCGGCGAGCAGCACGCGCTCGCCTCGCGCAGCTTCGTGACGAAGCTGTTCAACGCCACCAAGTTCGCGCTGATGAACGGCGCGCACACCGGGGCGCTGCCGGATCGTGCCACGCTCACCGATGCCGACCGCTGGATCCTGGACCGGCTCGAACAGGTGCGCGCCGAAGTGGATTCGGCCTTCGACGCCTACGAGTTCAGCAAGGCCTGCGAGGCGCTGTACCACTTCGCCTGGGACGAATTGTGTGACTGGTACCTGGAATTGACCAAGGTGCAGTTCGCGGCCGAGGAGACCCGCGCCGAGTCGACCAGGGTGGTGCTCGGCACCGTGCTGGACGCGGTGCTGCGGCTGCTGCATCCGGTCATCCCGTTCGTCACCGAATCGCTGTGGCAGGCACTGACCGGCGGCGAGTCCCTGGTGGTCGCGGCCTGGCCGCAGGCCACCGGTGTGCCGACCGATCAGGTTTCCGCGCAACGGGTTTCGGACACCCAGCGACTCATCACCGAGATCCGCCGGTTCCGCAGCGACCAGGGTCTGGCGGACAAGCAGAAGGTGGCGGCCAAGCTCAACGGTCTCGACGCGGCCGGGCTGACCGACCTGCACGCGCCGGTGGCGAACCTGGCCCGGCTCACCGAGCCCGGTGCCGATTTCGCGGCGACCGCCTCGCTGGAGGTCCGGTTGAGCGCGGCCACCGTCACGGTGGAGCTGGACACCTCCGGCGCCGTCGACCTGGATGCCGAACGACGCCGACTGGAAAAGGATCTGGGCGTCGCGGAGAAGGAGGTGGCCACCACCACGGCCAAACTCGGCAACGAGGCCTTCCTCGCCAAGGCGCCGGAGCCGGTGGTCGCCAAGATCAAGACGCGGCAGGAGATCGCCACCGCCGAGGTGGCCCGGATCAGCGCCCGGCTCGCGGAACTGAGCGGCAAATGAACCACGAACCGGAGCCGCAATACGGCGACGAACTGCGGCACCCGGCGGCGGGGCCGCGGCTGAGTTCCGGTCCGTCGCCGGTCGAACTCGCCGAAATGGCGTTGGTGGAGGCCGAACTCGATACCCGCTGGCCGGAAACCAAGATCGAGCCCTCGCTCACCCGGATCGCCACCCTGATGGATCTGCTCGGCTCGCCCCAGCACAGCTATCCGGCGATCCACGTGGCGGGCACCAACGGCAAGACCTCGGTGACCAGGATGATCGACGCCCTGCTCACCGCGCTGCATCGGCGCACGGGCCGGATCACCAGCCCGCACCTGCAGCTGGCGACCGAGCGGATCAGCATCGACAACGCGCCGATCAGCCCGGCCAAGTACGTGGAGACCTACCGCGAGCTGGTGCCGTTCATCGAGATGATCGACGCGCAGTCGGCCGACGCGGGCGGCCCGCCGATGAGCAAGTTCGAGGTGCTCACCGGCATGGCGTTCGCCGCGTTCGCCGAAGCGCCGATCGATGTGGCGGTGGTGGAGACCGGCCTGGGCGGCACCTGGGACGCCACCAATGTGATCGATGGGCAGATCGCGGTGATCACCCCGATCGGCATGGACCACACCGACTTTCTCGGCACCGATCTCACCAGCATCGCGGGGGAGAAGGCCGGCATCATCAAACGCGCACCGGACCTGCTGATTCCGCGCGACACCGTCGCGATCATCGCGGAGCAGGACCCGGAGGCGATGGACGTGCTGCTGCGCCGCGCCGTCGAGGTCGACGCCGCGGTGGCCCGCGAGGGCGGCGAATTCCGAGTGCTCGCCCGCCAGATCGCGGTCGGCGGCCAGCAGCTCGAATTACAGGGTCTCGGCGGCGTTTACGACGAGATCTTCCTGCCGCTGCACGGCGAGCACCAGGCGCGCAACGCGGTACTCGCGCTCGCCGCGGTCGAGGCCTTCTTCGGCGCGGGCGCCGACCGGCAGCTCGACATCGACGCCGTGCGTGCGGGTTTCGCGAACGTGACCAGTCCGGGCCGGCTCGAGCGGATGCGCAACGCGCCGACCATCTTCATCGACGCCGCGCACAATCCCGCGGGCGCGCAGGCCCTCGCGGCCACCCTCACCGCGGAGTTCGACTTCCGTAAGCTGGTCGGTGTGGTCGCGGTACTGGCAGACAAGGACGCCGACGGCATCCTCAGCGCGCTGGAGCCGGTGTTCGACGAAATCGTCGTGACCAACAACGGTTCCCCGCGCGCGATGGACGTGGACGTGCTCGCCGATCTCGCGGTCCAGCGCTTCGGCGACGAGCGCGTGATCACCGCCTCGACCCTGCCGGACGCGCTGGAGTCGGCCATCGCCATCGCCGAAGAGGTCGGTGAGGCCGGGGAGATGGTGTCCGGCGCGGGCGTCGTGGTGACCGGCTCGGTGGTGACCGCGGGCGCGACGCGCGCACTGTTCGGAAAGGACCCGGCATGACCGACGAGACCGGTTCGGTGCCACCGCCCGCCACGGACCCGTGGAAGGGTTTCCGCGGCGTCATGGCGGGCACCCTCGTGCTCGAGGCGATCGTGGTGCTGCTCGCGCTGCCGGTCGTCGGTTCGGTCGGCGGCGGGGTGACCTGGTGGTCGGGCACCTACCTCGTCGTGCTCGCCCTCGTGATGTTCCTCGGCGCGGGACTGCAGGGCCGCTCCTGGGCGATGCCGTTCAATCTGGGCCTGCAGGTTCTGGTGCTGCTCGGCACCTTCATCCATCTGTCCATCGGCATCATCGGCATCGTCTTCGCCGTGGTGTGGGGCTTCATCCTGGTGCTGCGCGCGGACGTGCGCGGCCGGATCGAGAAGGGTCTGCTGCCGAGCCAGCGGCTCCCGCGCTCGTCCTGAGTCGGGCCCGGGGAAGGTTCGCCGCGGCCGCGACGGAACCGCGGGTTCGGTACCCGGTGGGGGTGCCGGTTAGAGTGTCGCCGTGACTGAGCAGACGTTGGTACTCATCAAGCCGGACGGTGTGGCCCGTGGCCTCGTCGGCGAGGTGCTGGTACGCATCGAGCGCAAGGGCCTGAAGATCGCGGCTCTCGAACTGAAGCACGTGTCCGAGGACTTGGCCAAGGGCCACTATGCCGAGCACGCCGAGAAGCCGTTCTTCGGCTCCCTGATCGAATTCATCACCTCCGGCCCGGTCGTCGCGGCCGTCCTGGAGGGGCCGCGCGCCATCGCGGCGTTCCGGCAGATCGCCGGTGGCACCGACCCGGTCGAGAAGGCCGTGCCCGGCAGCGTGCGTGGGGACTTCGCCCTGGAGACCCAGGAGAACCTGGTGCACGGGTCCGACTCGCCCGAATCCGCCAAACGAGAGATTGCTCTCTGGTTCCCCGAGTTCCGCATTTAACCGACAGTTGCCGACCTCGCCCGGTCGCGCGCGACTGCCGCGGCCGGGCCATCGACACGTGCGCCGCGGCGTACTCGCCGCGCGTGGTGTGGGATACTTGGAAGCGGTTGCTGTTGATGCCGACTGTTCGCGCAGGTACGCGGACGATCGGGACGATCGCAACCGGATGACACACCGCGGTTCGATGCCGATCATCGCTGCCACGGACAAAAGGCCCGGTTGCTGGGCCCGCTGTTCGCGTCGGCACGCTGGATGAGCGCTCACACCGTGGAGTTCAGCCAACAGCCAGGCGCCGCGTGACCAGTTAGCCGAACCGACGATCGACATGGTGATAACCGGACATGCGGGGCGAGACCAGATGACCTTGCGCCGAGCGGCGTGAGGCGAACGGACAGTGCCCCCGCGTCGGCCGCGTCACTCCTTACCGGGAGGGACGCGCCCGGGGGTCCGAGGAGACTTCGTGGCCGAACAAGAGCCATCGGGAACAACACCACAGGATGCGGAACAATTGCCGGAGCGGATCCGAGTTCATGCACTCGCCAAGCGCCTGGGAGTAACGAGCAAGCGCATCCTGGCCAAGCTCACCGAGCTGGGAGCTGATGCGCGCAGCGCGCAATCCAACGTCGACCGGGCGATCGCGGAATCCGTCCGCGACGCGCTCGGCCCGCCGGAGGGGCAGACCCCCGCCCCGGTGACCGCGACCCCGGTCGCCGAGACTCCGGCTGCCCCGGCGGAAGAAACCGCGGCTGCCCCAGCCGCGGAACCCTCGGCGCCCGCCGCCGCAGCTCCGGCCGAGCAACAGGCCGAGATCGTCGAGTCGCCGCCGAGCCGCGGCCACGGCGGCCTCGTCTTCTCCGCACCGGACCCGATCGTCGGGTCGACCGGCTCCGAGCGGCCGAACGAGGTCGCACACCAGCCGTCGATCCAGCTGTTCACTCATCCTGTCCGGGAAGAGCCGCACGTCGCCGCGCCGGTGGTCTTCGAGTCCGCCGCCGTGGTGCAGGCCCCGCTGTTCCTGCCGCCGGACGCCGCCGCGGCCGAGCAGGCCCGCCGCAAGCGCCGCACCGAGCGGGAGACCCGGCGCGAAGAGCCCGTGGTCGAGCAGGTCGAGGAAGAGCCCGAGACCGTCGAGGACGAGCAGGACCAGGCCGACCAGCAGAACGACGCCGACGATCAGCCGCGCCGCAGGCGGCGGGGCCGCCGGGGTCGTGGCCGCGGTCGTGGCGAACAGCACAGCGACGCCGACGACGAGAACGACAACGACGGCGAGGCCGAGTCGGATACCGACGACGAGCAGCCCGCCGAGCACGCCGACACCGCGGAGTCGACCGACACGGCCGACGACAACGCCGATGCCGACGACGACGAGAACGCGGGCGACGGTTCCAGCCGCCGCCGGCGTCGGCGGCGCCGGCGCAAGGTCGCCGGTGATTCCGGCGACGCCACCGACGTCACCGAAGACGACCCGCCGAACACTGTGGTGCACGAGCGCGAACCGCGGAACAAGAGCCGCAGCCGCGCGACCACGGTCGACGAGGTGCAGGGCATCACCGGTTCCACCCGGTTGGAGGCCAAGCGCCAGCGCAGGCGCGACGGCCGCGAGGCCGGTCGCCGCCGCCCACCGATCCTGACCGAGTCGGAGTTCCTGGCCCGCCGCGAGGCGGTCGACCGGGTGATGGTGGTGCGCGAGAAGGCGTTCCCGGATCATCCGACCGCGACGCAGGTCGCGGTGCTCGAGGACAACATCCTGGTCGAGCACTTCGTCACCAGCACCGGGTCCGCGTCCATGGTGGGCAACGTCTACCTCGGCAAGGTGCAGAACGTGCTGCCCAGCATGGAGGCGGCGTTCGTCGACATCGGCCGCGGCCGCAACGGCGTGCTGTACGCGGGCGAGGTGAACTGGGAGGCCGCCGGGCTCGGCGGCAAGGAACGCAAGATCGAGCAGGCGCTCAAGCCCGGCGATCAGGTGCTCGTGCAGGTCTCGAAGGATCCGGTCGGGCACAAGGGCGCCCGGCTGACCACGCAGATCAGCCTGGCCGGTCGCTTCCTCGTGTACGTGCCGGGCGGCACGTCCACCGGTATCAGTCGCAAACTGCCCGACACCGAGCGCAAGCGGCTCAAGGAGATCCTGCGCGACATCGTGCCCAACGACGCGGGCGTGATCATCCGCACCGCGTCCGAAGGCGTGGCCGAGGAGGAACTGGCCCGCGACGTCGAACGCCTGCAGGCCACCTGGCGCACCATCGAGAAGGCCGCCGCGGGCAAGAACGACGGTGCGCCCAAGACGCTGTACGAAGAGCCGGACCTGTTGGTCAAGGTCATCCGTGACCTGTTCAACGAGGACTTCTCCAAGCTCGTCATCGAAGGTGACCGGGCCTGGAGCACGGTCGAGAAGTACATCGGCACCGTCGCGCCGGAGATGCTCGCCCGGGTCGCTCGGCACGAGAACAACGGCGTCGACGTGTTCGAGACCTACCGCATCGACGAGCAGCTCGCCAAGGCGCTCGATCGCAAGGTGTGGCTGCCCTCGGGCGGCACCCTGGTGATCGACCGCACCGAGGCGATGACCGTGGTCGACGTGAACACCGGCAAGTTCACCGGCGCCGGCGGCAGCAACCTGGAAGAGACGGTCACCCGCAACAACCTGGAGGCGGCCGAGGAGATCGTGCGCCAGATGCGGTTGCGCGATATCGGCGGCATGATCGTCGTCGACTTCATCGACATGGTGCTCGAGTCGAACCGGGATCTGGTGCTGCGCCGGCTGACCGAGGCGTTGGGCCGGGACCGCACCCGGCACCAGGTGTCCGAGGTGACCTCGCTCGGCCTGGTGCAGATGACCAGGAAGAAGCTGGGCACCGGTCTGGTCGAGGCGTTCTCCACCACGTGTGAGCACTGCCATGGCCGCGGCATCCTGGTGCACGCGTACCCCGTCGAGCCGTCCTCGGGCGAGGACAGCGCGGGCCGCGGCACTCGCGAAACCGGGTCGCGTCGTCGTCGCGGTCGCGACAAGGGCGCCGCCCCGGCCGCACCCGTGGCGGCCGCCAACGGCACCGCGGTTGCGGAGTCCGAGGAGGACATCGCGGTCAAGCGGGCCCATCCGGTCGCGCTCGCGATGGCGGCGCACCACGGTGAGGACGCGGCGCACGAGGAGCCGAAGGCGGTCGAGGCCGAGTCGGGCGCGGCCGATACCGCTGCGGCCGAAGTCGATTCCGCTGAGCAGGCATCGGCGGTCGAGACCCCCGTGTCCGAGCCGGAACCCGCCACCGCTGCCGAGGAGGTGACCGAGGCCGTCACCACCGAGGCCGTGGTCGCCGTGCCCGCGCAGGACGAGGAGACCGAACCGGCGGAGGTCGTCGAGGTCGAGTCGCGCGCGCAGGCCCCGGTCGCACCGGAGCCGGTCGCCGCTGAGCCGAAGGCCACGGAGCCGCAGGGTACCGAGCCGAAGACTGCCGAAAACCATGCGGTGACCAACGGCGTGCCGGAGCCCGCGCCACGCACCACCCGCCGGCGTCGGGTGGCCCGTTCGGTGGCCGCGCCCGCCGCGGACAGCAGCGGCGCGGTGTTCGTGCTGCCGACCGCGGAGCATGCGCCCGCGGCCCCCGTCGACTACACGGCCGATGTCCCGGTCGTGGTGCCGGAGCGCAGGCCGCGACGGCGTGCGGTCGGGCGTCCCGCGGGGCCGCCGCCGGAAGAGTCGTAACAGCTGATCCGTCAGCCTGATTCGGCCGGTCGCACCCGCGGGGTACGACCGGCCGAATCGTTTGCCGGTGGGCGGTTGCGCCGGGGCGCACCGCGCCGCGTAGACCGCGGTCTGCCCGGCTGCCTGGGACCGAAACCCCTGGCCGTCGAGTTGCTCGCGGGCTGCCGACGGCCGGATTGTGTCGTTGCCGGGGTGCTCTGGTAACCTTGGTCGGTCGCTGCCTGGCGATGGGCGTTATACCACGCCCCGCGCAGCAAGCCAGCCAAGAACATCTCGCGTCGCGAACTTGCGCCGCGAGAAGAAACATGACTGTACTTATTCGAGTGGAGGAAGCCGACCGATGGCAACGTACGCGATCGTCAAGACCGGCGGAAAGCAGTACAAGGTCGCGGTCGGTGACCTGGTGAAGGTCGAGAAGATCGAGGGTAAGCCGGGCACGGCCGTCTCCCTGGATCCGGTTCTCGTCGTCGACGGGGCAGACCTGACCACCGACGCCGCCAAGCTGGCCAAGGTCTCCGTGGCCGCGGAGGTCGTCGAGCAGACCAAGGGCCCGAAGATCCGCATCCACAAGTTCAAGAACAAGACCGGCTACCACAAGCGTCAGGGTCACCGTCAGCCGCTGACGGTCATCAAGGTCACCGGCATCAAGTAAGACATCCCGAGGAGATTCAGCTATGGCACACAAGAAGGGTGCATCCAGCTCCCGGAACGGTCGCGATTCCAACGCCCAGCGACTCGGCGTGAAGCGCTTCGGCGGCCAGAAGGTCAACGCGGGCGAGATCCTGGTGCGTCAGCGTGGCACCCACTTCCACCCCGGCGTGAACGTCGGCCGTGGCGGTGACGACACCCTGTTCGCCCTCGCGGCGGGCGCCGTCGAGTTCGGCACCAAGCGTGGACGCAAGACCGTCAACATCGTCGTCGCGGAGCCGGTCGAGGCCTAGGCCTTACCTCTCCAGACAACAGCCGAGCGGGTCAGGGTCGCAAACCCTGGCCCGTTTTGTGTTTTCAGCAGGCCCGTGCGTTTTCCGGCACAGCCTCAGCCAACGACCAGTCCTGAAGGAGGATGATCGCCACATGTCCAAGTTCATCGACCGTGTCGTACTGCACGTGCGCGCAGGCAAGGGCGGACACGGGTGTGCTTCGGTGCTCCGCGAGAAGTTCATGCCGCTCGGCGGGCCCAACGGCGGCAACGGCGGCCACGGCGGGAATGTGATCCTCGAGGTCGATTCCAACGTGCACACCCTGCTGGACTTCCACTTCCACCCGCACGCCAAGGCCGGCAACGGCAAGCCGGGCGAGGGTGGTAACCGCGACGGCAAGCAGGGCACCGACCTGCTGCTCAAGGTGCCGGACGGCACCATGGTGCTCGACAACGAGGGCAAGGTCCTGATGGACCTCGTCGGCGCGGGCAACCGCTATATCGCGGCCCGCGGCGGCCGCGGCGGTCTCGGCAACGCGGCCCTCGCCTCGAAGGCGCGCAAAGCCCCCGGCTTCGCGCTGCTCGGCGAGGACGGCGAGGAATGCGACCTCGTCCTCGAATTGAAGTCCGTGGCCGATGTCGGCCTGGTCGGCTTCCCGTCGGCGGGGAAGTCCTCGCTCGTGTCCGTGCTGTCGGCGGCCAAGCCGAAGATCGCGGACTACCCGTTCACCACCCTGGTGCCGAACCTCGGCGTGGTGCTCAGCGGGGACACCACCTTCACCGTCGCCGACGTGCCCGGCCTGATTCCCGGCGCGAGCGAGGGCCGCGGGCTCGGCCTCGACTTCCTGCGGCATCTGGAACGGTGCGCGGTACTCGCGCACGTCGTCGACTGCGCGACCCTGGAACCCGGTCGCGATCCGGTGTCCGACGTGGACGCGCTCGAAGCCGAACTCGCTGCCTACAAACCGGCGCTCAGCGCCGATGCCGACCTCGGCGACCTGGCCGATCGGCCGCGCGTGGTGATCCTGAACAAGATCGACGTGCCGGACGCCGCCGAGCTCGCCGAGATGGTCACCCCGGAGTTCACCGCGCGGGGCTGGCCGGTCTTCGAGATCTCGGCCGTGAGTCGAGAAGGTCTGCGGCCCTTGACCTTCGCGCTCGCCGACCTGGTGCTGCAGTATCGGGCGGCGCATCCGAAGGCGGCGCCCGCGCGTCCGGTGATCCGGCCGATCGCGGTCAACGAGACCGGGTTCAGTGTCATCGCCGATCCCGAGGAGCCGGGCGGCTTCATCGTGCGCGGTCCGCAGCCGGAACGCTGGGTCAAGCAGACCCAGTTCGACAACGACGAAGCCGTCGGCTACCTCGCCGACCGGCTCGCTCGCCTCGGTGTGGAAGACGAACTGGTCAAGCAGGGTGCGGAGCCGGGGGCCCCGGTGACCATCGGCAACGTGACCTTCGAGTGGGAGCCGCAGATCTCGGCGGGCATCGACATGGTGCCTACCGGCCGCGGCACGGATATCCGCCTGGAACAGGACAACCGGATCAGCGCCGCCGAACGCAAACACGCTTCCCGGGTGCGCCGCGGTCTGGTCAAGGACGACGAGGAGTAGCGACCGGTCCGGTGTCGGTGGATTCGATTGCGGCGCAGGGAGTTCGAGGGCTATGACGGGGAATTCGGGTGTGACCGAGGTGGATTCGGAGCTGAGCGAGGCGCGACAGGCGATCGCGTCGGCGCGGCGGGTGGTCGTGAAGATCGGTTCCTCCGCGCTCACCAGTCTCGAGGGCGGGATCGACCTCGCGCGGCTCGACCGGCTCGCCGACGCGGTGGAGGCGCGGATGCGCGCGGGATCCGATGTGGTGGTGGTGTCCTCGGGCGCCATCGGCGCCGGTATCGCACCGCTCGGGCTCAGCAGCCGGCCGCGTGACCTCGCCACGAAGCAGGCCGCGGCCAGCGTCGGCCAGCTCGCACTGGCGCACGCCTGGGGCACCTCGTTCGCGCGCTACGACCGCACCGTCGGCCAGGTTCTGCTCAGCGCAGACGATTTCGCGCGCCGCGAGCACCACCGCAACGCACAGCGGACCCTGGACCGCTTGCGTTCGCTCGGCGCGATCGCCGTGGTGAACGAAAACGACACCGTCGCAACGGAAGAGATCCGTTTCGGCGACAACGACCGGCTCGCGGCCCTCGTCGCACACCTCGTCGGCGCCGACGCGCTCGTCCTGCTCTCCGATGTCGAGGGCCTCTACGACGGCGATCCGCGCAAGGGCGCCGCGAACTTCATCCCCGAGGTGCGCAGCAGCGCCGACCTGGACGGGGTGATCGCGGGCAGCGGTGGCGCGCTGGGCACCGGCGGCATGGCGTCCAAACTGTCCGCCGCCCGCTTGGCCGCGGACGCGGGCGTGCCGGTGCTGCTCGCCGCCGCCACCGCCGCGGACGCCGCGTTGACCAGCGGCACGGTCGGCACCGCGTTCGCCGCCCGCCCGGTTCGCCTGTCCGCCCGCAAGTTCTGGGTCCGGCATGCCGCCGACAGTCGCGGCGCGCTGCTCATCGATGACGGCGCGGCTCGAGCCGTCGTGGCCCGCCGCTCCTTGCTGGCCGCAGGCGTCACCGACCTGCGCGGCCGCTTCTACGGCGGCGACGTGGTCGATCTCGTCACCACCGACGATCGCATAGTCGCCCGCGGCGTCGTGGCCTACGACAGCACCGAACTCACCACCATGCTCGGCCACTCCACCGCCGAACTCCCGGAAACCATGCAACGCCCGGTAATCCACGCCGACGACCTCGTAAAGGTCTGAGCCAGCAGGCTGCACGCCGATATCGTGACGCCGAGGGTGTACGGCCGCGCAGCTCCTGCGCCGGTTACCCCGTCGTGCGCTGCCGCACCACTTCTGCGCTGCCGCACCGATTTCGGCTGTGCAGAACGAGTGCGACAACCCGCACGGGGTGCGGGAGCGCCGGTCGGTTCGCTGCCGTGAGAGGTGGCGACCGCCCTGGGCCGCTGGGATGGGCGGCGGCCCAGGCGGATCGGAGCCTACTTCTGCGAAGGGACCACGCCGGGTTGGTTGGTGGTCGACGGGGGTTGCTGCTCGTCTTCCGATGGGATGGGTCCGGTGACACCCGGTTGGCCGCCGGGGTCGGGGAGGGGGGCCGGAGTTTGGCCCGGAGCCGGAGCCGGGGGCGGAGGCGCCTGTTGGCTCGGGGGTGCGGGTGGCGGGGCGTCGCGGGTCGGCGGGGCCGGCGGCTCGTGGGTCGGCGGCGGGGGCGGCGGCGCCTGTGTGGTGGGTGGTGGCGGCGGCGCTTGCTGCGTTGTCGGAGGTGGCGCCTGAGTGGTGGGTGGCGCGTCCTGGGTCGGCGGAGCCTGCGTTGTCGGCGGAGCCGGTGTGGGGGAGGGAGATTGGGTGGTGGGCGGCGCGGGTGTCGGGTCGGGAGGCGTCGAAGGGCGTTGTGGCGCTTGTGATTCGGGGGATAACGGGGCGCCGTTCGGCGGTACCTGCGGTTGACCGTTCGGCGCGGACGGGTAACTGTCCTGCGGCGTCGACGGCTGCTCGTCCTGCGGGAAGTACTGGGGTGCTTGACGTTGTCTCGGTGACGGCGGCGCCGACTGGATACCGGGCAGCTGCGGCGGAGCAGGAAGCGCCGGAACGGCTTTGCCCGCCGTGCTGTACGCCGGTTTGTACACCATGTTCATGGCCAGCACCGCCTCTTGGCGCAGCGCCTCCTCCGCCATCTGCGCGTCGATGACGTGCGCGGCCTCCAGGAGTTTCGCGACGGTCCCGATCGGCCCGGAACCACCGGGCGGCGCGACGGCGATCTTGACCGCCTCGGCGGCTGCGGCGACCCCGCCGAGGCGGGCCCCGACCTGCCCCATGATCGCGGCGAGCTCGTCCACCGACGCGGCGAAGCTGCGGGTGCTGGCGAACGCGGCGTCGGCCGCGGCGCCTTGCCACTCCATCGAATTCATCACCCGATCGGTGCTGGTGCGGGTGAGCGGGAAGGAGGTGCTGAGCGTGCCCGCCACCTCCAGCCACGCGACCGACGCGCGCAGCACCTCCGCGGCGTCGATCTGCTGGGCCTTGGCGTAGATCTCTTCGTGCCGCATCGACTCGAAGTGCTCCATCGAGCTGATGTAGTCGGGGTCGACGCCGGTCATCGCGGCACCCGGGAGGCGACGGCGCGCAGTGCGGCGGCGTTGGCGGCATCGGCTTCTTCGAGTAGCCCGCCGCTGATCAAGAACGCCTCTTTCATCCGGTACGCGGCTTCGATGTAGTGATCGAGCAACGCGGCGGCATCGCGTGCTTTGTGATTGAAGCCGGCCTGTAACTGCTGGGCGGAGACGAATCCGCCGAATCCGCCGAGTTCAGCGGCGGATTCGAGGCGCTGTTGCAGGTAGCTCAGTCGTTCGGCCTGCCGCTCGTACATCTGCGCGCATTGCCGCGCCGCAGCCGGATCGAACTGGACTGTTCCTGCCTGGGCCGCCTGCTTGAACCGGGTGATATCGGCTCGGCTGGTCTCGATCGTCATCGCACACCCCTGAGATGGTCGGTCCGCCCCAGACTATCCCGAAGCCGAGCATCCGGTCAGCACTGGTCGGATGCTCGGCCGGGCCGCCGGGCGTCACGGCTGAATGCGTTTCTGCAATTGTGCGGCGATCTGCTCGGCCGAGGCGGGCGTGATGTGGACCTCCTTGCCCGCCCTGATCAGGTATCGCCCGTCGCCTTTGACGTCGATCCAGGTGTAGTGGATGGCCGGCGCGGGCGTGGGCTGGTCGAGGTGGGATTCGATCCGAATGTGTCCCTCTGCGGAGTGGGGCCGCAACAGCAGCTTGCGGATGCGCGGTGCGGTGGGGCGCTGGGCGACCACCACTTCCTCGTCGCGTACGGCCTCGGTGGGCGCGACGCGCGCGGGTTCGTGTCCCGGTGGAGTAGTGGGCAGCAGACCGGCGATCCGGGCCCCCAGCTTGCCGCTGTGCCCGATGGTGAGGCGAATCCGGCCACCGAACTCCGGGGTCGAGCCCGGCTCCTGCAGGGCGAGTACAGCGCGGTCGTAGATGGCCGCGGCGAGCAGCCGCAGTTCACTGCCCGGCGTGTGCGCACCGCCGATGGCCACGATCCTGGTCTGCGGCGCCGCCAGGATGCGCAGGCAGGCGCTCAGGTCCGGGTCGGCGCGCGGCGGCAGCCGCTCGTCGAGGGTCGCGCGCAGGCGATCGGCCTCGTTCTCGGTACGCGGGGTCTCCAGTATCCGCAACGGATACGGGTGCCGATCGAGCTCGGTTTCCCGCCAGACGTGGGCGAACTCGTCCGGAGTGAACGTCCAACTCACCGCCCGAATCACATCCTCACCGAACCCACCGACGCTGCTCGTAGCCTAGCGGTCGCGGTGCGGTCGGCGCACCGAGCACCTAGGATTGTGGGCTAACAATGCGGTGATTTCTCGGATATATCCAAACAACCCCTATTTGTTTTTGCTCGGCTAGCCCGTGTCGCAGCGCCTTGCTGCGGTGCGCTGACCCAGGGGTGACGGGAGGAATCCGTGCACGTGCTTGGACCATGGACCGATACCGCGACGATCGCCGAGCTCGGCGGCGGCAAAGCGCGGGGCCTGCATAGCCTGGGGCAGTGCGGGTTTCGAGTCCCGGACTGGACCGTGCTCGGTACCGACGTCTTCACCCGGTTCCTCGCCGAGAGCGCGCTGGCCCAGACAGCGGACACGATCGTTTCACTCGATGATCTCGATGCCGCGCTCACCGTCGCGGCAACATTTCGAGCTGAAATCGCTGCGAAACCGTTGCCGCCGGATATCGGTGAGCTGATCGCCGACGCTTATCGGCGGCTCGGTAGCGGGTCGATTGCGGTGCGCTCGTCGGTGGCCGCCGAGGACGGCCCGGATCACTCGTACGCGGGCCAGTTCGACTCATTTCTGAACGTCAACGGCTTGGACGCGGTGCTGGACCGGGTCCGCGACTGCTGGGCGTCGGCCTTCTCGGAGCGGTCGCTGCGCTACGCGTTCGCGAACAAGCGACCGCCCGCCGCCGGTGTCGCGGTGGTACTGCAACGGCTGGTCGCGGCGCGGACCAGTGGTGTTCTGTTCACCGCGAACCCGATCAGCGGCGCCCGGGACGAACTGGTGCTCAGCGCGGTCTACGGACTCGGCGAGGGGCTGGTGTCCGGTGCCGTGGACGCCGACTCCGTGGTGGTCGACAAGAGTTCGGGCACGGTGCTGGAGACGGTGCTGGGCGAGAAGGACCAGTCCTACACGGTCACCGCGGATCAGGGTTACACGATCGATCCGGTCGAGCCCGCTCGACGCGAACAGTCCGCGCTCACCGCGGCCGAGATCGCCGAGATCGCCGAACTGGGCGCGAAATTGGAGGTCGAGTTCGGCGCGCCGCAGGACGTGGAATGGGCGATCGACGGCGAGGGGCTCTGGTTTCTGCAGGCGCGCCCCATCACGACGGCGCTGGCCAGTGCGCCACCCGGCGCGGTGTTGCGCGGCGCGGGCGAAGTGGTGCCCGACGGTGAGCGCCGAATCTGGGACAACTCCAACATCATCGAGAGTTTCAGCGGCATCACCTCGCCGCTCACCTACACCACCGCCGCCGATATCTACGGCCGGGTGTACCACGGTTACGCGCGTTCGCTGCGCGTGCCGAGCGCACAGGTACGCCAAACCGACCAGTGGACTCCGGTGCTGCTCGGCTACTTTCACGGCCGGGTGTACTACAACCTGCTGCACTGGTATCGGATGGTCGGCATCGCGCCGGGCTATCCACTGAACCGCAAGGTACTCGAGGCCGCGCTGGGTGTGGCCGAGCCGTTGCCCGACGATGTCGCGAAAACGTTGCGGCCGTTCACCTTCGGTAATCCGCTGGCCCGGCTGCGGTCGCGGACCGTGACCACGGTGACCTACCTGCGCCGGCTGTTCGGCATCGACGAACTGGTCGAGCAATTCATGACGGACTTCTACCGCGTCTACGACGAATACGACGCGATCGACTACACCGCGCTCTCCGGCGCCGAAGCCTATGCGGCCTACCGGAAGGTGGACCGCGATCTGGTCGAGCGCTGGGGACCGCTGATGGTGCTCGACGCCATCCTGTTGACCTGTACCGGTTTGATGTTCCTGCTCACCAAGCTGTTCCTGCCGAAGGCCCCGGAGTGGTTCCTGTACGCGGTAGTCGGCCCCGGCGCCGACGTCGAGTCCGCGGAACCGGCCCGGGCGATGAAGGCGCTGGCGGACGCGGCCCGGGTCGACCCCGAACTGACCGCGCTGGTGAATTCGACTGCGCCGGAACAGATCTACCCTGCACTGGCAAAGCATCCGGATTTCCGGGCGAAGGTCGACGCCTATATCGATCGGTACGGATACCGCAGCCTGGACGAACTGAAGCTGGAAACGCCGGACCTGCGCGAAGATCCGGCGAGCCTGTTCATCATGCTGCGCAGCGCCCTGCCCGACGCACCGCTCGGGCACCGCGACGAAGCCGAGGAGTACCTGGACGCCCATCTGCGCGGTTTCCGCCGTCGGATCTATGAACGGTTGCGCGGCAAGGTGTCTCGTTGCGCGGCGCATCGGGAACGGTTGCGGTTCTGCCGGACCCGTGCGTTCGGCATGGTCAAGCGGATGATCCGGGCGATGGGTCGTGATCTGGCCGGCCGCGGTGTGATCGACGAGTTCTCCGACGTGTTCTACTTGACCGTGCAGGAGTTGCGCGGGTGCTATGACGGCGCCGATACCGCCATGATGCGTGAGCTCGTCGCCGCCCGGAAGGCGCAGCGGGCCAAGGACGCCGGTTTGGTGGCGCCGGATCGCTTCGTCACGGTCGGTTCGGCGTTCGGCCGGGCCGAACTCGCGCAACAGGGTTGGGTGCCGGTCACCGACACCCCGGCGGCGACGGCGGGGACCGTGCTGCCCGGCACGCCGTCGGCCTCGGGCATCGTGACGGGAGCCGCGGTGGTCGTGGACGAGCCGCGCGACGTCGCGGGTGGCATCCTGGTGGCCTATCGAACCGATCCCGGTTGGGTGGCCGCGCTGCCCTCGGCGGCGGCGCTCGTCATCGAGCGCGGCAGCCCGCTCACCCATGTGGCGATCGTGGCGCGGGAACTGGGCGTGCCCACGGTGGTCCAGGTCAAAGACGTCACCAGAGTGATACGGACCGGTATGCGGATCCGGGTCGATGGCACCAATGGCACCGTTACCGTGCTGGCCGAAGGAGATGACCACGATGCGTGACGACAAAGATGTTGCCGCCGTACGTAATTGGCTAGCCGACCCGGCCGCGGCGGCGGGTATCCACCTGGCCGACGAGGCGGACGGCTGGGAATATCGCAGCTATGCCGAGCTCGCCGAATCGACCTGGTCGATCGCGGCGTTGATGCGAGCGCACGGCATGAGCAGTGGTGACGGCGCGTGCGTGATCATGCCGACCGGATTTCCCTGCGTCGCCGCGTTCTACGCGGTCTGGGCGTGCGGCGGGGTGTTCACGCCGGTCGCGCCGCCGATGTTCGGCGATCTCGAGCAGATCATCGCGCATATCGCGGGCATCCTGAGCCAGGCGCAGCCGCGACTGGTGGTCACCTCGATCGAGTTCGAACAGCTCGTGCGCCAGGCGGCCACGGCGGCCGGGCGCACCGACGAGCCGTTGGTGATCGACGCCGCGGCGCTGCCCGAATGCCCACCCGAGCAACGGGTCTTCGGCGAACCCGACGAGTGCGCGCTGCTGCAGTTCACCTCTGGCTCCACCGCTGCTCCGCGCGGGGTGCGGGTGAGCTGGCACAACCTGGCGAACAACATCGCGATGATCTCCGCGCTGGTCGAGTGGGAGCCGGGCGAGGCGATGGTCTCGTGGCTGCCGCTCTATCACGATATGGGTCTGGTCGGTGCGTTCCTGACCACCGTCACCAATCAGGGCGATCTGTACCTGATGCGGCCGGACCAGTTCGTCCGCGATCCGGTCCGCTGGTTGCGCGCGATGGCGCACGCCCAGCATTCCCCGTCGCCTTCGTTCGCGCTCGGCTATGTGGCACATCGGGTTTCGCCCGCCGAGATCGCCGATCTGGACCTGTCCGGTTGGCGCACGCTGGCCGTGGGATCCGAACCGGTCGAGGTGGCCGATCTCCAGTCCTTCGCCGAACTCGCCGGTCCGCAAGGCTTTTCGATGAGCGCCTACACGCTCGCGTACGGGCTGGCGGAGTCGACCCTGATGGTGACCTCGTCGGCGCGCCATCGTCCGATCACCGCGCTGCGGATCGACACCTCGACACTGCGTTTCGGCGAGCCGGTCACCGTGCTGGAGGAGCGACTGCTCGACGACACCCACCGCGTCGAGGGCGCGGGCTGGATCACCGGGCTCGGCTACTCGACACCGGAATCGACCGTCACCGTGGTCGACGACGAAGGTCGTCCGCTACCGGACGGCACGCTCGGCGAGATGGTGGTGATGGGCGATTCGGTCGCGCTGGGCTACTCCGACGAATCCGAGTCCGCGTCCACCCGGATCCTCGACGGCGCACTGCATTCCGGCGACGCCGGATTCCTGCACCGCGGCGAGGTTTTCGTGCTCGGCCGGATGGGGTCGAGCCTGAAGGTGCGCGGGCGGTCGGTGTTCATGGAGGACATCGAATCCCGGGTCGCCCAGGAAACCGGCATCACCAAGGGCAAGCTGGCCGCGGTCGCGATCACCGAGCCCGGTGCCCAGGGCATCGCGCTGTTCGCCGAGTCGAAGCCGGGTGATTGGATCGCCGAGGCCCGCAAGATCATTCGTAGCGAACTCGGCCCGGCGCAGACGGTCACCATCGTCACCGGCCCGCGCGGCATCATCCGCCGCACCTCCAGCGGTAAACCGCGGCGCCGGCACATGTGGGAGCAGTTCCGCGGCGGTGCGTTGGCCGACGCGGTCGCGCACGAAGAGCGGGTCGGCGCCGCCGATGCCGGGGCGGCCCGCGGGAGCGCCGATCCGGACCTGCCGGTGCCGACCATGGCGCTCGATCGGGCGGTCCAATTGCTGGACAAGGCCCTGGACAGCGTTGCCGTGCCCCGGGATTCGACGGTGCTGTTCGAGGGGTCGCTGGCCGAGGGTTTCGGTAACGACGGGTCCGATGTGGACTTCCTGGTGCTCGCGCCTGGCGACGACGAACTCCCGACGCTGCCGACGGTGCTGTTCATCGACGGCCGCCGGGTGGAGGTGCGGACCCGCTCGGCCGCCCAACTGCGCAGGCAGCTCGAACAGGTCGCGCAGGCCACGAGCGTGCCCGACCTGGACGAGGACCTGCTCAATCGATGTCAGCGGTTCCTGCGGGCCACCGTGGTCCGGGCCGGCCGCCAGGACGTCGGCGAATTGCGGGCACTGCTTCCGCATGCCGCGTTCACCGGGCTGCTCGCCGAATGGTGGCACGACCGCGCCCGGCATGCGCTGCGCTACGCCGTCGCGTTGCGGGCGCTGCATGCCGGCGACGAGGCGGTCGAGTGGGCCCGCGACGGTTTGCTCCAGGCGATGAAGGGCTGGGCGGCGCGCCGGGGCGAAAGCTACGTCGAGACCAAATGGCTGCCGCGCCAGCTGGATCGGATCGGTGCCGACGAACTCGTCGACCGTTACCGTGCACTGGCCGATCCGGCCGCATGGGCAAGCGAGGACAGCCGCGACGGCGGGGCCGTGCGGCCCGACGCCTCTGCGCGGCCATTGTCCGAGGACGCGACCTGGGCCCAGTTGTGCACGCTCGCCGGGGAACTCGGCGTGACGGGCGTCGTCGATGATCC
This sequence comes from Nocardia brasiliensis IFM 10847, assembly GCF_000710915.1. Taxonomy (GTDB): domain Bacteria; phylum Actinomycetota; class Actinomycetes; order Mycobacteriales; family Mycobacteriaceae; genus Nocardia; species Nocardia brasiliensis_A. Next base: position 41,188 of record NZ_BAUA01000119.1, on the reverse strand, counting down.
CGACCAGATCCTGTTCGCGCGGAGACCCGAGGTCACCACCTGGCACATCGGGCCGCGCATACACGTGATGCGGGACAGCAGTGAGGTTTTCGTGCTCTCCGACGACGCGGCGCGGGCGTGGCGCTCGGTGGTGTTCCGGCATTCGATCGCCGCGGTCCTCGGTCGTGCGCCACACGACAGCACCGCGGCTTTGGCCGAGTTCCTGCGACTCGGTTTCGTCGGCCTGCAATGGCGTGGTGGCGAAGTGCTCACGCCCGCCTTGGCGCTCTGCAAACAGGTCAGACCGTACACGCCCGTGCCGTCCGCGATATCGCCCGCGCTCGGCGTGACCGGGGCGGTACGCGAGCAGGCGATCGCGACGCTCTCGCCGCTGCCCGCGCGCCGGTTCACCGAGTGCGCGCTGAACCTGGTGTGGTCGAACATCGTGCTGGAGAATGCGAGGGAGGACCTGGCGGGCGCGATCAAGAACGCGCAGGGCGCGGTCGCCGATATCGCCGCGCACCGGATGATCGCGATGGCCGTGCGGGTGGTGTTGTCCGCCTACGGTATTCACCCGCTGCCTGCCGACGTCGCCCCGTCGTCGACGCTGGCCCGCCTGTTGCCGTCCGCTTCCCCGCACCGCGACGATCTGCTCGCTCGGCTGGAATCGGCCGGGCGGGTACGGTTCTCGCAGCTCGTGGACGGTGGTGACACGCTGTCCGGGCTCGCCGTGCTGGACGAGTTCGTCACGCTGGTACGTTCGGTGGCCGCCGACCCGGCGGCGACCGGCTTCCCCGCCTCCTTCGACTCGCGGGAGCAGTGGCGTCGCACGCTGGCGATCGGCTACGACTGGCTCCGGATTGCCGGCTATCTGGACACCGAACTGCCTTTGGACGAGGCCCGCGACCTGCTGGCTTCCGGCGGGCAGCAACCGCATCTACGCGACGAGGAGGTGCGGGCATGACCGCCGTGGCCGACGCCGCTGTGGCCGAACGGGTTCGTGGGCTGATCCAGCGGATGGCCCCGGACGCGCAGGCAGCCGCCGAGGACGAGCAGCGGCTCATCGAAGACCTGGGCTTCGACTCGCTGCGTCTGATGGAGCTGACCGTAGTGCTGGAGCGCTCCTTCGACCTGCCGCGTTACCGGCCCGAGCAACTCGTCGGCGTGCGCCGGGTCGGCGAGGTCATCACGCTGGTCGCCGCGACATTGGCCGTGGAGGGACGCGCATGACCGGGCGGGACACGGTATTGCTGACAGGCGCCTCGGGATTGGTCGGTGCGGAGGTTCTCGCCCGGTTGTCCGCCGCGAGCCGCCCGGTTGCCGCGGTGCTGCACAGCAATTCGCGGATCATCCGCAACGACGGCACCGTGCTCGGCGCGGGCCGCGCCGTCGCCGGTGACATCCGTGCGCCGGGATTCGGTCTGTCCGAGCCGGATCGGGCCGATCTGGCCGACCGCGTCGGCATCGTCGTGCACTCCGCGGCGACTACCGCGTTCGACGCCTCGGCGACCGATTACGACGAGCTGAACGTGCAGGGCACCGCCAACGCGATCGAGCTCGCCCGCGCGTGGGACGTCCCGTACGTCCACGTCAGCACGGCCTACGTGTGCGGCGAACGCAGCGGCACCATCGGCGAACACGACCTCGACGCGGGGCAGTCGTTCGGAAACGGCTACGAGCAGAGCAAGTTCCGGGCCGAGCAGCTGGTGCGGGCCGCGGGGGAGCAGGGTCTGCGCTGGGCGATCGTGCGGCCGGGCATCGTCACCGGCGCGAGCGACACCGGCGTGATCCGCGAATACAAGAATCTCTACACCGTCGTCAAGCTCATGGTCGAAGGCAAGCTGCGCTCGCTGCCCGGCCGGTACGACGCGACGCTGGCGCTGGCGCCGGTCGATCATGTCGCCGACGTGATCGCCGCCGCCGTACTGGATTTCGATTCCGCGCACGGGCGTACCTTCCACGCCGTGGGCCGGGACGCGCTGTCGCTGCGCGAGGTCTCCGACGTGCTGGCCGAGTACCCCTCCTTCGAGGTCGCGACGTTCGTGCCCGCCGGCACGTTCGACGAGAACGATCTCGACGGCATCGAGCGCGAGTACTACCGCCGCATCGGTGTGCTCTACACCAGTTATTTCCGCCGCAAGTTGCGCTTCGCCACCGCGAATGCCGAAGTGCTGCTGGGTAGACCCGCGCCCGCGAGTGGTAAGGAGTATCTGCGCTTGCTGTTGGACTACTGCCTGGAATCCGGCTATTTGGGCGTGCCGTTGCCTTCGATCGAAGAAGTACTGGCGGGCAACGACTTCGGCGGAGCGGACCGATGAGCCCGGCACTGGAACAATTGCTCGCCGAGCTGACACCGCAGCCGGAGAAGGTAACGGCCTACGCCGCCGACACCTATCTGTTGGAGACGGTCGACCAGCTCGACCGACTCGGCGTGGACGCCGCGAAGTTCGCCCGCGAGCATTCGCTGCTGTTGCTCAAGCCCGACGCGATCGTCGCCAGGGCGGTCGAGCCCACCCTGAAATGGCTGGCCGACAACGACTTCCAGGTCGTGTCCGCGTTCCGGGTCGCGGTGGACCGGCATCTCGCCCGCGCGCTGTGGTACTTCGCCTGGAACATCGCCTCGCCTGAACGCCGCACGTTGGCCGACCTGCTGGTCGGCATCTCGGACGTGCTGGTGCTCGTCGTCCGGGGCGAGGACGGGGAACTACCGGTCTCCGTGCGCCTCACCGAGGCCAAAGGGCCGACGGATCCGCGTAAACGCGAGGCCGGTCAGCTGCGATACCTTCTCGGTAGACACAACTATTTACTCAATCTGGTGCATTCGCCCGACGATCCCGCCGACGTGCTGCGGGAGCTCGCCATCTACCTGGGCGAGCAGCGGCGGGCGGCGGTGATCGCGCAGGCGGGGACGGGCGAGGATCGCTCGGCCGAGGCGCTCACGCTCACCGATGCGCTCTACACGCAGGTCCCCGCACGCAGTTTCGATCGCGCGGATGCGACCGAGCAGATCCTGCGTGACCTGGCACGGGCCGGTGCGCCGGCCCCCGACGACTTCGACCCACAGGCGGACGACGAGTGCGCGCGGCTGCTGTACGCCGCGTGGGCCGATGGCCGAGAACTCGATCCGTGGTCGGTGATCGTGCTCGGGTCCTATGTACTCCCGATGCGGGCCGGTACCCAGCAGCAGACGCTGCGACCGGTATCCGCCGAAGACTGGCAGGAGGGACGACCGTGACGGCAAATATGGAAACGGTGAAAACGGCAACCCATCTACGCACCATCTCGCGCGAGCTCGCGCATCGGTGCGCGGTGTCGGAGGTGTTCGTCACCTCGCTGGACGCCGTCGCCGAGCACGAGTTCGTGGCCGGTGCCCAATTACCGCGGATGCACGCGTATTACGGTGACCACGCCGGGACGCTGGGGTTGCGCCACGATCCGCTGCTGGTGATGGAGGCGGCCAGACAGGCCGCGATCGCGCTCAGCCACGAGTTCTACGGAGTCCCCGCCGAAATGGGGTTCATCGTGCGCACGTTCAACGGCACCGGCGCGGACACCGCGGCGTGGACGGTGGGCACCGCGCCCGCCGACCTCGTCATGCGGGTTCGGGTGCCGCGCAGGCACGTGCGCGGTGACACACTGCACGGCCTGGACATGGTGCTCGAAATCGACTGCGGCGGTGAGTCGATGATGACCGTGGACGGATCGTTCTCCTGGGTGACGCCACGGCAGTGGGCGGCGCTGCGCTCCGCCTTCCGCAAGAGCCTCGAGCTCGGACCGTACGTCGGGGCGTCCGCGCTGAGTGATCGGGCCGCCTGCGCCGTTGTCGGCCGGGAGAATTGGCGCAACGTCGTCATCGGACCGCCGCAACTGGACGGCAATACCGCTCGCGCGACGCTCGTCCCGGATCTGGGACATCCGTTCCTGTTCGATCACGAGCTCGACCACGTGCCGGGCAGCCTGCTGATCGAGGCGTGCAGGCAGACCGCGTTGGCGATGGTGCTGCACCGCGCGCCGCAATTGGAGTGCGTCGGAAGCTCTTTCGAGCGATTCGTCGAGCTGGATCGGCCCGCGGAATGCGTCGCGGAGATCACCGGGCAGCAGGCCGATCGCACCGTGATCCACTGCGAGATCCGGCAGGCCGGCGCCGTGGCGGCCGAGATCGATCTCGAATTCGCCGACGACGAGCTGGCTTTCGGCGCCGAGCAACCGGAGGCAGGCCGTTGACCGGTACCGATCTGCTCACGACGACCCGGTCCACCCGCCGCCGCCTCGATCTGTCCCGTCCGGTCGATCGGGCAGAACTGCTGGCGTGCTTGGACATCGCGGTGCAGGCGCCCAGCGGCAGCAATCGGCAACCGTGGCGATTCCTCATCGTGCAGGACGGCGAGACCAAGCGGCAGATCGGGGAGTTCTACCGCAAAAGCTTCGCCGCCAACATGTCCGGCCGGACACCACGGCCCGACCAGCTCGGCGATCTCGCGTCCGGTCAGTACCTCGCCGATCATTTGGCGCAGGTGCCCGCACTGGTTTTCGTCTGCTCGCTCGGCCGTCCGCCCGAACCCGCCTCACCGCCGCGGCTGGCGAGCTTCTACGGATCGATCTATCCGGCGGTGTGGAACTTCATGCTGGCCTTGCGGGAACGTGGGCTGGGGTCCTGCCTGACGACGGCGCACCTGGCGTACGAGCGGGAAATCGCGGAGCTGCTGGGGATTCCGTACGACGAGGTGACCCAGGTCGCCATGGTTCCGGTCGCGCACCTGCTGCCCGGGCGGGACCGGCCGGGACGGCGCACGCCCGCCGCCGAGCTGACCAGCTGGGATCGGTGGGCGTGACCAACCCGCTGACCTCGGTCGCGCGGATAGCGCGGTTCACCGCGGTGATGTACAAACCGCACTACCTGCTGTACGGCGTGCTGTGGGTGCTGGCCTTGGAGGGCACGGCTTCGCTGGTGACACAGCCGGATTCGCCGTGGCGACCGACGGGTGACACCCTGGTCCGGATCGTCGTGGTCGCGTTCGTGCTGCTGTACCTGCGCATGGTCGACGAGCAGAAGGACCTCGAGTACGACCGGGTGCACAATCCGGACCGGCCGCTGGTGACCGGGGCGGTGAGCGCCGTGGAATTACGGATCGCGATGGGCGTCATCGCGGCCGGCGCGATCGCGGGCAGCCTGGCGCTGTCCGTCGGCTCAGCCGTGATGATCGCGGTGGCAATGGCTTACGGGCTGGCGCTGTGGGGGCTCGAACGCGCGTTCCGTACGGTGCGCGACGCCATCATGGTGAACCTGATCGTCACCTATCCGGTGCAACTGCTCGTCACCGGCTACGTGGTGGTCTCGGCCATCGACACCGGCGAGGTGCGGGCGCACTGGCAGGCCGCGGCGGTCGCGGTCGTCTTCGCGGGCGCGTTCCTGCAATTCGAATTCGCCAGGAAGACTTCGCGGGAACGTCGTCCTGGCGAGCTGCTGTACTCGAATGCGCTGGGCGCCAACGGGAGTGTCGCGGCGATGCTGTTGTGCGCCGTGGTCGCGGTGCTGTGCGACATATTGCTCGTCCGGCCATGGGATTACCCGGCGCCCGGGTCACTGATCGCGTGGGTGCCGGTGGTTTTGCTGGTGCTGCCCGGGTTCGGCGCGTGGAAGTTCCTGCGCTCGGCGCGGATCGACTATCCGTTCGGGCCCGCTGTGCTGTTCATCCTGACGCTGTATCTCACCCTGGTCGCGCAGGCGCTGACCCTGCCGTAGTGAACTCGTGCCGGTACGGCTCGTCGTGTCGGCCGCCGTTCCGGTGCAACACCAGGGACGATCGGAGATTCGGGCGATGTAACGCGGAAGAAAGGATTGCTGTGAGGACCCTGCTGCGGCGTATCGGTGGAGGCGGTTGTCTGGTCACGCTCGCCTCCGGGCTACTGATCGCGGGCTCGGGGTCCGCGCAAGGAGATCCCGCCGTGTGCTACGTCGAGCCGGGGATCACCGACGCCGTCGCGCGGTGCCATGACGGTGACAGTGCGTCTGCGCTCGAGGTCGAATGCCTCGGGTTGATGACGCCCAGCACGCCCGACGGGCCGATCTTCGGCGCCTACTCGGGCACCGAATCGGTGCCGTCCGCGGTCGGCCAGCCGATGCGCGCGTCCTGCATCTCCGATAAAACCCTCGGCATCACCACGCGGGCGTTCGTAATGCCGAGGTAATCGGGCTCAGGACGTCTCGTTCTCCGCGGCGCCCTGCTCGATCCCGGCGCGCAGCGCCATGGCGGTCCGCTCGATCTGTGCCGCCTGCCCTGTCCAATTCTCTTCTGCCGCACCCAGGTACACGGACCGCGCATGCGCGAGCACCGGTCGGTGCTCCGGCGCGATCCGATCCAGCACCCACTCGGCCGCTTTGTCTTTCGAGGTGATCACCCCGGTGGCGACCGTCATCCACACCCGGGAGAGAGTGAGCAGCACGTTGCGCGTATCGGTTTCGAGTTCCCCGACCAGCTCCGGCACGCCCGCCACCATCGCGTCCGTCAGGTCGGCCCTGGGGACCGGCTCGAGCACCTGCGCGGGCCGCGGCCCCACCAGCGCCGAGTCGCCCTCCAGCACCATGGTTATCAGCACCGCCAGATCCGGACTGGCTGTGGCCGAGGGTATCTCACCACTCTCGTACTCCGCCCGCAACCACTCCCCATACTGAAAATCACTCGTCGGCGGATACCGCCACGGCCGCACCGCACCCTGCACCACCGAAGTCAACTCCACCGGCCGCAGCGCTTCCCCCACCTCACCCGACAAGTCGAGCAACCCCTCCAAGAGCACCCGCCGCTGCCCCTGATCCAACGAGTCCGCACTCACCACCAACACATCGATATCGCTATACCGCCGCAACCCACCCAACACCGCCGACCCGTGCCGGTAAACCCCAACCAGCTGCTCCCCGAACACTCCCCGAACCAGCTCGACAACATCGTCTTCCTGCGTCACCCCACCACGCTAACCCCACTTCTCCACCGCCCGAACGAGCTGTTCAGGCGGAGGGTGTCGCCGGGGAAGCCGAGATCAATCCGCTCTGGTCGCGGTGACCATGACGGTCGTGTATCGGCAGACGAAATCGCCCCCTGTGCGATCGATGACCGCGCCGAGGTCTGCGAGCACCTCGTCCAGCACGGCCGGTGCCAGGCGGGTCGTGGCGCCGGTGGTGGCGGAGTAGTCCAACCATTCGTCGCGGGTATACCTCTGGGTCCACTCGAAACGTTGCTGTTGCGGCTCGTCGAAGGCGGCCGTTGCGCGAATGCCTGCGGCGGCTTTATCGCACATCGCCGTGTAGATCTCGACGCTGGACACGGTGGGCAGACTCGCGATGGGAGATTCCGGAACCACCCGGCGGAAGACATCGGCAAGGGCCTGTTCGAGTTCAGGTGGTGGCTGTTGCACGTTCCAGAACAGGGCGAGGGTGCCGCCCGGGCGCAGGGCGGCGGCCGCCTTGTGCGCGCCCGCGACGGGATCGACCCAGTGCCAGGTCTGCCCGGCGACGGCGGCGTCGAAGCTGCGTCCCGCCGGATCCCAGGTCTCGAAGGTGGACACTTCGACCTCGGCGCCCCGGTGGCGTGCGAATTCGGCCATGCGCGGATCGGGTTCGACGCCGAGGACGGTGCAGCCGGCGGCCTGGAATCGACGCGCGACGATGCCGGTGCCGGTTCCGATGTCGAGGACGCTGCGTCCTGGACTGGCGTCGACGACCGCCGCGACGAGTGCCGCGGGATAGCGCGGACGGCACCGGTCGTAGCGCGCGGCATCGATACCGAATGATTCCGCGATCGCGCGGACTCGATGGGATTCGAGCTCAGGGGAGGGCGATTGCCCCGACGGTATAGTGGGCATGCGCCCACTGTAAATGGGCAAGTGCCCACTCGGCAAGGGCGGGTTTGGTGACGAAGGGAGATGTACACGGTGCCAACGGGAGTCGCCATGCGTGACGTGCGCGCACAGTTGTTCGACGCCGCCGAACGGATCATGCGCCGAGACGGGCCGAGCGCGCTGACGAGTCGGGCGGTAACCACGGAGGCGGGGTGCGCGAAAGGCGTGCTGCACCGGCATTTCGCCGACTTCGACGATTTCCTGGCCGAATTGGTGCTGGATCGTGTCGCCAAGCTGGAACAACTTTCCGCCGCACTGTATGTGTCGGCGGGCACCGGCTCTGTCGTCGAACACCTCTCGGACGCACTGACATCGATATTCGAGTCGGTCGCAGTGGCGATCGTCAGCCTGGTCACGTTCCGGGACGAGTTGCGCGCCAGGCTGCGTCACCGGTGGCCGACCGGGCTGCCGCTGATGTCGGAGGCGACGGCGATGCTGGCGGAATATCTCGCCGCCGAACGCGGGCACGGCCGGATCGCGCAGCATGCCGATATCGACGCGCTCGCACCCGCTTTGATCGGCACGGGGCACCTGCTGTTCGCCGACCGCACGGGACCGCCGCCGGATACCGCTGCCGTCATCCGGGTGGTGACCACGGTGGTCGGTGCAGCGTTGACCGCCGAGTAGACGCTTGGCAGGCCTACAAGACGAACGAATTCAGTTCGGCACGGCCTCGAGAATATTGTCCGGCGACACCGTCGGGATCACCCGCTGCAAGGTGAAGCCGTAGCGTGCCAAGAACTCTCGATACTCCGCGGCCGTGCGTTCGCGCCCGCCGACGTTCACCAGCATCTCCAGATCGACGAACTTGCCCGGGTGCGGGTGATTGTTCTCCGGCAGCACCAGCTCGACGATCACCAGGCGCGCACCGGGTTTCATCGCCGCGCGGACCGCGCTGAGGATGCGTCCCGCGTCCTGCTCCGGCCAGTCGTGCAGGATGTGCTTGAGGATATAGACGTCGCCGCCCCGCGGCACCGTGTCGAAGAACGAGCCGCGCTCGATGGTGCATCGCTCGGCCACGCCGCGTGCGGCGAGATGGTCGGCCGCGGCCTCGGCGACCTCGGGTAGATCGAACAGGATGCCGGTGGATTCCGGTGCGCTGCGCAGGATTTCGGCGATGAGCGTGCCTTCGCCGCCGCCGACGTCGACGACGGTGGCGAAGCGGGTGAAATCGTAGGCGGCGAGCAGTGGCCCGAGCGAGAGGGTGCCGATGCTGGTCATCGCGTTGTCGAAGAGCCTGCCGAGTTCGCGGTTGGCCTGTACGTGCTCGAAGAACGACATGCCGTGCAGCGCTTGGCCGACCGGCTTGCCGGTACGCACCGCGTCGACCAGATGCGACCAGTGGTCGCGGTGCACTGCGGAGCCGAAGAACAGCGCCGCGTCGCGCAGCGAAACGGCACTGTCGCGGCGCAATGCTTTGCCCATCGGCGTGAGCGCGTACCTGCCGTCGCGGCGGCGGGTGAAGATGCCGTAGGCGATGAGCAAGCGCAGCAGCCGGTGCAGCCCGTCCTCGTCGGCTCCGACCTGTTCGGCCAGGTCGGCCCCGCTGCGCGGGCCGTCCGCGAGCACGTCGGCGATGCCGAGTTCGGCGGCGGCGTGGATCGCCTGGGTGAGCCAGCCGGCGGCGAGCAGTTCCATCACCGCGATGTGGCCGGGTACCAGCTTGCGATAGGCGACCGACACCCCGTAGCGGATCAGCTCGACGGCGCGGACCACCACCTGCGGCGGAACTCTCGATTGCCCGGATGCCATAACCGGCTCCATCCCCTCGACGGTCGGCCCCGCCGTATCAAACGGGTACCCGTGCCGGCGCCGTCGCCGCACCAGTGCTCACCGAGCTCCGCGCTGGTGCGCTGTGAACAACGCGCCCCACGTAGCGTACGTGGTCCGCACCCGCTCGGCAGGGCGGATCCAGCCGCGGCCGATGCGCTCAGAACGTCCAGCGGGTCGCTCCGCCGGGCTCCACCGTGGACAGGGCTGTCGCCGACTCCGCGCTGATCCGATAGACGTGCCACGGCGGCGGTCCCGCCGACGGCGCGCTGTACTCGGCGGTGAGCGCCTGCCCGGTCGCGTCGGGGGCGGCGGGCCACCCGTCCGCGGCGTACCTCGCGGCGACCTCGGCCACCACCACCGGGTCGGTGACCTGACTTGCCGTCCCCTCGATGACCAGATCGAAGTCGTGCAGCGAGAGGCTGACCGCGCAGCGCGGGTCCCGAGCGAGGTTGCGGCCCTTGCGGCTTCGCGCGCCGGTGATGAACACGACCGCGCCGTCGAGCCACAGCGCGCCCACCGCGGTCATGTGCGGGCTGCCATCGGGATGGTGTCCATACCTCTCCTGACGACGCGACGCCGTGGATCTCACCGGTTACGGAGCGAGACGTAAGACCGCCGGGATCCGGGACGGTGCGGGAACGAAATCGCGGTTCGATGCGGTGACCTGGTAGAGCGGGTCGGGAACCGGCTGCCAGCGGGCGAAAAGCGCGGCGGTGGCCAGGGTGACGGTCATCAGGGCGAAGTTGCTGCCGGGGCAGTGCCGGTTGCCGACGCCGAACGGCAGGATCGCCTTCTTGTCGATCTCCTCGACCCGGTCGGGGAACCAGCGGTCGGGGTCGAAGGTTTCGGGATCGGGATAGTAGTGCGGGTTGTGGTGGATCAGGTACGGGCTGAACACCACTGTCGCGCCGTCGGGCAAGATCGTCTCGCCCAACGTGACGGGACCGTCTGCGGTCTGCGTGCTGACCCACGGGCCCCAGAAGCGCAGCGTCTCCTGGATGACCGAGCGCAGGTAGGGCAGTCGCGTGACGTGCTCGGCGCTGACCTGTCCGGTGCCCACGAAATCGTCGAGCTCCCTGCGTATTTCATCGGAGATCCGGGGTTGGCGCATGATCTCGTGCCACACCCAGCCGAGGATCGAGGCGGTCGACCCGACGCCGGCCGCGAGCATCAGCAGCAGCTCGTCGATGATCTCCTCGTCGGAGAGCTGGGCACCGGTCTCCGGGTCGCGATGGCGGACCAACTCCGACAGCACATCGTGGAAATCGCGGTCGGCACGGCGGTATTCGGCGACCACCGCACCGATCTGGGTACGCAGCCGGTGCGCCGTGCGCGCGAAGCGACGGTTCGCCAGCGCCCGCATCCGACGCACCGGCGGAGGCAGCGCGGCCCGCTGGATGACCTGCCCGAGCAGCCACGGAATACTTTGCTGTACTTCACGTTTAGCCTGCGCACCGAAGTCCGCGGTGAACAGGGTGGAAGAGATGATGTCGAGCACCAAGCGATGCGCCTCGTCGGCCAGATCGAGTTGCTGCCCGGGACGCAGCGACGCCGACCAGGTATTCGCGAGATTCGCTGCGACCACGGCGTATTCGTTCAAACGGCGTTGCCGCAGCGCGGGCGCGATCAACCGGCGGCGCAACTCGTGCGGTTTGCCGCTGAGCACATTGGACGCCTCGCGGATGACCTCGGCGATCGCCTCGCGCAACTCCTCGCGATGGAACTGTCCTGCCTCGCCGAAACCCACCGCGCGGACCAGTTCCGGGGTGGTGAGCAGGTAGGCCGGGCGCGGGCCCAGATAGATCCGCACAATCGGCCCGAGTTCGGCCAGCGAGGTGACGAAGCGCAATCCGTCGCGCAGCGCAACCGCGGTGTGACCGATCAGCGGCAGCCGTCCCGGCGCGGTGGGCACATCCGGAACCTGCTGTGCGGCAGCGGCGTAGACCTCCAGGATCGACGCGGTCAGCCGGGACTGTCGGGCGGAATCGGTGTACTCGGTGAGGATCTTGCGCATCGGCGCCAGCAGTTCGGGGTCGGCGGCCAATTCCCGCAGCGTCGCCGCGATCGCCGCCACCGACGGGTCGCCGGTGCGGATTCCGCCGCCGTCGGGCACGGTCTCGGCCAGATCGGGATCGCAGTAGACCACCGGCAGCCGCATCGCCGCGGCCTCCAGCAGGGCCATGCCCTGTGTGTCGAAACCGGAAGAGGGAAAAAGTAGCACGTCGTGGTTCGCCATCGCGGCGAGACACTCGGCTTGGCCGACCGCGCCGTGTAGCCGTATTCGGGCCCCGAGTCCGCGCGTGTCGATCACCGCCCGCGCGCGATCCTCGAGATCGCCCGAACCGTAGATGTCGAACTCGCAGTTCGGCACCGCGGCCACCGCATCGAGCGCCGCCAGCAGCCGCTTCTCCGCGGACAGCCGGGCACACCACAGCACACGCAGTGACCCGGTTGCGGCAGTGGGTGTTTCGGCCGAGCGGGCGGCCTGTGCCCGATCGAGCAGCGCGTCATCGATGCCGTTGGAGATCACCCGCAGCGGACGAGCCAGCCCGTGCGCGCGCAGACGCTCGGCGAAATGGTTGGTCGGCACGATCACTCGATCCGCCGCCTGGGCTTGGCCGACCATGGTGTGCCAGGCATGCCTGGCCGCCCGGGATTCGTCGTTGCGCGGCATCCGCTCGGGGTGCGCGACGAAGCGGCCGTGCAGCGCGCGCATGGTCAGCGCGGCCAGGTAGGGGGCGGGCGAGGTGTGCTGGATGAACACGTCGTCGCGGCTGTGCACGGTGTGCACCACTGGAATGCCGTGCCGGCGGGCGGCGCGCAACCCGGCGATGGCCACGCCGTAGGTGGTCTGGGTGTGCACGACGTCGACCGGGCCCCGCTCGGCGAACACCGCGTCGATCAATCGGGCGTTCGCCCTGGTCGGCAGCACCATGGCGAATCCGTTCACCACGACACCACCGAGCGCGGACAGCACCACCACATCGGGGTCGGTGTCCGCGGCGCCGGGCAGCGGCGCGCAGAACAGGGTGACGCGGTGGCCGAGGCGTTCGAGCCCCCGCCGCTGGGCGTGCACCGAGGTCTGGATTCCGCCCATGGTGTCGGGATGGAAGTCGGTGAACAGCGCGACGTGCATGGCACCACGGTACGGACCGAGCGCGCGCTTCGGCGCTCATCAGCCGCTGGTTTCGGCCATTTCCCGCCGCCGCGCTAGGTGGCGGGATCGGTGCGGGCGCGTTCGCGTTCGGCCGCGGTGGCCAGGTAGTCGCCGAGTTCCCGGCGCAGGGTCACGTCCAGCGAGCGGGCCAGCGTGGCGTGCACCGAGGCCACGGCCAGCTCCCGCATCTTGCTCAACATCGTTGTGGTGTCCGCGATCTCGCTGCTGGTATCGGGCAGCCAGCCGGGGCCGTGCTCATCGATGATGTGCTGTTTGGCGGCCGTGATCATGATGTGGGTGATGTCATCGATCCGGTCGGCCACCTTGGCGTAGATCTCGATGAGGGTGCGCAGTTCCAGGCCGTACTCGTGCAGTTCGGCGAACGAGGTGAGCAGCTGTGTGTCGGTGAACACCACGGTGTCGCCCTCGAGCCGCACCAGCTTCATCTCGCGCAGCCGGTCCACCAGCTCATCGGCCTCGGCGCCGAGAATGGTGCCGATCAGCTCGCGGGGCACCTCGAACGTCTCGTCCTTCGACCACGAGGCGGTCACGGCGTGTTGCAGGCCGAGCACCTCGGTGAGGTCCTTGCCGGTCTCCCAGCTGGTGATGAAATCGCCGATGTGCGCGGTGGTGAACCCGCGCTGCAACAGCGCGTCGATCAGCCGCAATCGCTCGAGATGCGAGTTGTCGTAGATGCTGGCCCGGCCGTCCTTGCCGATCGGCGGCGGCAGCAGGCCACGCTCCTGATAGGCGCGCACGTTGCGGGTGGTGGTGCCCGCGGCGCGCGCGAGGTCATCGATCCGGTACTCCATCGAACTCACCTCCTCGCCCGCCACGGTGCCGGAGCCGAGTCTATCGCCCCGATCTCCGGCACCGATCACCTAAGAAACCGCCGCGATCCGCGTCTTGCGCACCTGACCGGCCGACGGCACCACCGTGTAGTCGGCGAGGTCGACGGTGCGCAGCTGATTGACGTACTGGGAGGCGAAGCCCGGGTACATCGTGGCGTTGAAACCGTCCTCGGTGAGATACCAGCTCTTGCAGCCCGAGTTCCAGGTGGTGCCGGTGAGCCTGCGCTGCATGCCCTCGTTGTAGCGGTCCTGCCGGTCCTTGCGGACATCGAGGACGCGCAGATCCTGCTTCAGGATGGTGTCGATGCCCTGCACCAGGTAGTCGATCTGGGCTTCCATATACACCAGCGCCGAATTGTGGCCCGGCCCGGAGTTCGGCCCGAACGTGAGGAACATGTTCGGATACCCGGACACCGCGACGCTCTTGAACGCGTATGCGCCGCGCGACCATTCGTCGGCGAGCACCCGTCCGTCGCGGCCGACCACCGGAATCGGCGTGCCGGTCTTGGATACATCGAAACCGGTCGCGAATACGATGCAATCCGCGTGGTGCTCAATGCCTTCCGCGGTGCGGATACCGCGTTCGGACAGGGTGGCGATGGGCCAGGTGATCAGCTTGCAGTTGTCCCGTTGCAGCGCCGGGTAGTAGTCGTCGGTCATCAGGAGCCGCTTGCAGCCCGCCCGGAAATCCGGCGTGAGCTGCCTGCGCAGCCACGGATCCTTGACCTGCCTGCGTAATTGGGCTTTGCCGACCAGCTCGACCACCCGGGTGAGCGGGGTGTTCCAGACCACGCCGAGCGCGACCGACTCGTGGCCGTAGAACCAGGCCTGCCGAGCCAGCTGCTCGGCGGCGGGCACCCGGCGGTAGAGCTCCCTGGTGACCGCGTTTGTCCGCCGGTTCACCCGCGGCAGCACCCAGCCCGGTGTGCGCTGGAAGACCTTGACCGAGGCTGCCTTGTCGACCAGCTCCGGAATGATCTGCACCGCACTGGCTCCGGTGCCGACGACGGCGACCTTCTTACCGGTGAAGTCGTAGTCGTGATCCCACCGGGCGCTGTGGATCTTGTGCCCGGCATAGCTTTCGATGCCGCGGATGTTCGGGAAGCTCGCGTTGGCCAGCGGGCCCGAGGCGAGCACCACGGTGCGGGCGAGCACCGTGTCGGCGCGGCCCTCGACCGAGATCTCCCAGCGTCCGGCCGCCTCGTCGAAGACGATGCCGGTTACGTTGTGGCCGAACCGCAGATGCGGCGCGAGCCCGAACTCCGCCACCATCGTCTCGATGTAGCCGAGGATCTCGTTGCTGCCCGAATAGGTGTGCGACCAGTCCGGATTCGGCGCGAAGCTGTAGGAGTACAGCCGGGACGGAATATCGCACGCCGCACCGGGATAGGTGTTGTCGCGCCAGGTGCCACCGATGGATTCGCCCCGTTCGAAGATGGCGAAATCGTCGATGCCCTTCTGCTTCAACCGAATCGCGGCGCCGATACCGGCGAATCCGCCGCCGATGATCGCGACGTCCAGGGTTTTGTTCGTCATAGTCATCCCGTCAGGCCGCCGGCTCGTAGGTGACTTCCTTGACCCAGGTCGGGTCGCGGCGCAGCAGGGCCTTGGGCACCCGCGCGGTGATCTTCACCAGTGCGTCGGCGAACAGGTGGTACGGGTGGCCGCGGTCGATCACCCAGCCGCCGTGCATCTTCACGATCTGGTACATCGGCAGTCGGCGCGCGAACTCGCTGCGCTCGCCGACATTGGCGTAGCGCTTCAGCGCGGCGTACAGCTTCTCCTCGTCGACGCCCATCTCGACGATGTTGTCGCGCATCTTGTTCAGCAGCGGCACGTAGCTCAAGACGCCGATGATCAGCGAGGGCTTCATCCAGCCGCCCACCAGGTCGATGAACAGTTTGCGGGCCTGGGAGTGGCCGAGCAGATCCATCACCGCGAAATCTACGGCCAGATGCCGGGATTCGTCGTTGTTGATCTTCTTGAAGGCTTCCTGGCAGACCGGATCCTCGATCTCGTCCATGATGAACTTGACCAGCGCGCCGTCGAGCGCGACCTCGAGCATCGGGATCACGGTGCCGAGGAACGACAGTGACATGTCGTCGGCGTACTTGTCCAGGAAGTCGATCACCAGCTTGACGTTCACGTTCGGCTGCGGGATCTCGTCGCCCTCGAGCATGCCCCAGCGCCGCATCAGCGCCAGCTCGGCATTGGCGTGACGCTGCTCCTCGGCGTGGAAGTACCGGTAGATCTCGCGCAGCGTTTCGGTGGGCGCCTTCTTGGCCATGGCGGCGAAACCGCGCGCGCCGACGTTCTCGATCCACATCAGGTCGGCCATGAACGGCTTGAGCCGGGCGTGCAGTTCGGGCGAGATCGTCTCGGCACCCGGTGCGTCCCAGTCGATATCGGCCAGCGCCCACTGCCGGTTCTTGATCTTGGTGAGCATGTCGTCGAAGTCCATTGCGATGGCCATGTCAGACTCCTGTCTTGTCGGTGACCGCAGCGTGGTCGGTGGCGGGGGAGTTGTCCTGGGGCAGTACGCGATCCAGGAGGCCGAGAACATAGGTGTACTGGGCGGGGAAGTAGCGCTTGAGCCGCCAGATCACGTGCGCGTCCAATTGCGGCAGCACGTAGAGCTGCCCGCGATCGTGCGCGTCGAGGGTGTTGCGGGCGACCGTCTCCGGGGAGAACCCGGTCCAGCGCATCAAGGTGTCGGCGAGCCGCGCGGACTGCTGGGTGATCCGGCCGTCCTTGGCCACATTGGTTTTCACGAACGTCGGGCACAGCACCGTGAGGGCGACGCCGGTGCCGCTCAGCTCGGCCGCCATCGTTTCCGACAGCGCGAGCACGCCCGCCTTCGACACGTTGTACACGGCCATCGAGGGCGCGGCGGTGAAGGCCGCCGCGGAGGCGACATTGATGATGCCGCCGCGGCGGGCGGCGCGCAGCTTCGGTGTGAACACCTCACAGCCGTGCACCACGCCCCACAGATTGATGCCGAGGGCCCATTCCCAGTCGTCGAATCCGACCTGGCCGACCCGGGTTCCGCCGATGCCCACGCCGGCGTTGTTGATCACCAAGGTGACCGGCCGCTCGAACAGCGATTCGGCAAAGCGCGCAAGGTTTTCCACGTCTTCGCGCTGCGCGACATCGCAGCGGAACGCGTGTGCGGCGCCGGGGAACTTGCGCTCGATCAGGGCGACGGTCTCGTCGGCCCGCCCCTCGTCGATATCGGCGCAGATCACGTGTCCGCCGCGATTGGCGATTTCCACCGCGAAGGCCCGGCCGATGCCGCTGCCCGCGCCGGTCACCACCGCTCGTGCGCCGTAGCTGCGCCGCGGTCGATTACCAAGGGGCAGAAGGTTTTCCAGTCCGAACATGTCAGCTCACCTTTTCCGAGACGGGATGGGAGGCCAGTGCGGCGGACAGGAAGTCGGCCGCGCGCGTCAGGGCTCGGTCGGCCTCGGGCACCAGCAGCGGCAACGCCTGGAAGACGTGCATCTGGCCCGGCCACACCTCTAGATCGGCGCTGCCGCCCGCGGCGCGCACCATCGCGCACAACGCCCGCGCGTCGGCGCGCAGCATTTCGGCGCCGCCGACCTGCACCAGCATCGGCGGCAACGCGAGGCCGTCGGGGATGCTCAGCCGCACCCGTGGTGCGTCGGCGGGCAGGCCGCGGGTGTACATGGCGGGCATCCGGCTCGCCGCCGCGGCGGTGATGAGCGGATCTGACTGCTGCCGTTCCTGTTCGGCGGCGAGACCGAGGGTGAGATCGAGCAGGGGGGAAACAACGCGACACCGGCCGGGGTGGCCATGCCGCGACGGCCGTTCTCCACGAGCAGGTCGAGCGCGAGGTGTCCACCTGCCGAATCACCAGCGAGGACAAGGTTTTCCGGGGTATAGCCCTGTTCGAGCAGCCAGTTGTAGCCTGCCTCGACGTCATCGGCTGCCGCCGGGAAGCGATGCTCGGGGGCGAGCCGGTAGTCGACGACGAAGACGGGCAGGCCGGTCTTGCGGGACAGTTGCGCGGCGAGCGCGCGGTGGGTACGGGCGGAGCAGATCACGTAGGCGCTGCCGTGCAGGTAGTAGATCGCGCGGCGGCCGAACGACACACCGGCCGCACGGACCCATTCCCCGCGCACCGCGCCGGACCGTACCGGCGTGACCTGCGTACCGTTCGGCACCGGACCCCCGACGGCCATGAAGGTGGCGACGAGCTTGCGGGCGAACCAGACTCCCGGCGCGTTCATCGGCACTGCGCAGTTGAGCTGCCGCAAGCCGAACCGGGTGGCCGTCGCGGCGAGCGTCGCCTGCACGGACGGTGCCGTGGGTACGCCGGGAACCGAGGTCCTCGTTGACCTTGTCATGTGCCCAGAATCATCCATGAATGTGCCAGTTGTCAATGGCACATTTATTGCAGGCTGTTTACAAGCGGCCTTGACCTGCAAAAACGGCCGGGGTACCAGCAGGTCTGCTGGTACCCCGGCCGGGTTTCGACTGGTTCAGGACGCTTTGCGCAGACCCAGGTACTGGAGTGCGGCGAAACCGCCGACGGTTACCGCCTGCATGACCGCCCACACCGAGCCGACCGCGTTCAGGTCCAAGGCGCCCTCGAACAGTGCCGCGAGGCTGACCACGACCCAGGCCGAATTGGCCGCGATGACCGCGCGGGTGGCGCCGGTGCTGATCGTGGACCGGGTGCCGATGACCGCCACCGCGAGACCGTACAGCGTGAGGAAGACACCCACCGGAATGCCGATCTCGGTGTTCAGGCCGAGCAGCGACTCCAGCGGCTTGGCGAGTGCGAGATATGCCAGACCGTTGACGCCGGTGACCACCGCGTCCAAGCGGAGCGAGAGGCGGAGCAGCTTCGGGCCGGGGGCGAGCACGGAGGACAGGTAGGACGGGGCGGTGGTGGTCATGGCGGTGCCTTACGTTCGGTGAATCAGTATGGGGGAGAAATGGTTTCGATCAGGCGGTGGCGGGGACGCGGTCCAGGAAGCCGTACACGTTGGCGATCTTGCCCTGCTCGAGCACGGCCACATCGAAGCCGACGACGACGGCGGGCGCGTCGGCCGGGCCGAGCTCCCAGGTGAACCGGACCTGGTCGTGGTGCGCGTCCACCGGACCGGCCAGCCGGAACGTCCAACCGGGGAATTGTGCCTGCGCGGCGGCGATTCCGGCGTCGATGGCGTCGTGGCCGGTGACCGCCATGAGGGGGTCGGTGTAGCCTGCGGTCTCGGTGAACACGCGGGCCACGGCGGCCTTGCGCCCGGCGGCGTCGGTGGTGTTCCAGGCTTCCAGGTACTGGGCGACGATGGTGTCCATGATGAGCTCCTTCGGGGCTGTGATCTGCGGTTTCGCTGTCGTTGTGCTGACAGGAACTACGTTATGGCCGCAGGGGGTTGCCCCGAATCAGTCATCTATAAGTACTTTTCGCCGTCGTATACGTATGCCGAGCAACTCGGCAGACGTATCGGGTCAGTAACCGCGTTCGGGGTCGACCGGCGCGAGCAGTTCCTCGCCCGCGACGAACCGTCGCACGTTCGCGCCGACATGGTCGGCGAAGGCGGCCAGCCGCAACTGTGGCGGATTCGAATCATGCGGCGTGACAATGGCATTCGGCAGTACCCAGAGCGGATGGCCGTCCGGCAGGGGTTCCGGATCGGTGACGTCGAGTCCGGCGCCGGCGATCGCCCCGGAGGCCAGCGCGGTGACCAGCGCGTCGGTGTCGATCAGGCTGCCGCGAGCGATGTTCACGATCCACGACGACGGTTTCAGCCGCGCGAGCACGTCGGCGTCGATGAGGTGGGTGGTCGCGGGCGTGGCCGGTGCGGCGACGACCACGTGGTCGGTGCGCGCCCAGACCCTGGAGAGCTGATCGGTGGAGATCGTCTCGATCGTGTCCGGGATGCCGGGCCCGGTGACCGGGTGGCCGGAGCGGTTCACCGCGATCACGTGCGCGCCCAACGGGATCAGCATCGGGATCAGCGCGCGGCCGATGCCGCCCGCGCCGACGATGGTGACGGTCTTGCCGCGCAGTGAGCCGATATGCGGGACGAAGTCCTGCTGCCGCCAGCTCGCCGCGCGCAGCTGCTCGGGCAGATAGCGCACCCCGGCGAGCAGCAGCATCAGCGCGTGCTCGGCCACGCTGGCCGCGAAAGCGCCTGCGGCGGAGGTGAACCGAACCTTCGGATGGTTCGCGATGATGCCCGCGTCGAACCACTGCTCGACCCCCGCCGCGGGCAGCTGCACCCATTCGATCGAGGCGGGCAGCTCGTCGGGGAACTGTCCCGGCGTGCCCGCCCAGATCAACCCGCGAGCTTCGGCCGGATCGGTCACCTGTGCGCCGGCCTCCGTCACCGCCTTCGCCAACAGCGCGGGCGGTGGGTCGGCGGGTCCGATCGCTATCGCTGCCGGGAGTCGGTGCACGGAAATGGACCTCCTTCGAAGCAGTGCGACGGATTCGCGCGGCACCGTCGATCAGTACCGCAGCGACGTTATCACCGCTGGCCAGACCGGTTCGGGTCACTCCTGGTCGAGGTCGGTTTCCTGATCCAGGTCGTCGTCGACCTTGTCGCGATCGGCCCACTCGAGCAGCCGGTCGATCTCGAAGACCGCGTCATCGATGCCCGCGTGCAGATCGCCGAGTTCGGCGAAACGAGCGGGGACGGTCCGCATGGTGAAATCCCGCGGATCGATATCGGGGATCTCGTCCCAGCGGACCGGGGTGGAGACGGTGCCGGCCGGCACGCCGCGCACCGAATAGGCGGCGGCGATGGTGTGGTCGCGGGCGTTCTGGTTGTAGTCGACGAACAGCATCGCGGGATCGCGGTCCTTGCGCCACCAGGTGGTGGTGACGTCGTCGGGGGCGCGGCGCTCGACCTCGCGGGCGAAGGCGAGCGCGGCGCGCCGCACATCCTGGAAACCCCACTGCGGCGCGATCCGCACATAGACGTGTAAACCCTTGCCGCCGGAGGTTTTCGGCCAGCCGACCGCGCCCAGTTCGTCGAGCACCTCGTGCACGACGCCCGCGACCCGCTGCACCCGCGACCACGGGCAGTCCGGCATCGGATCCAGGTCGATGCGCCATTCGTCCGGGCTCTCGGTATCGGCCGCGCGCGAGTTCCACGGATGGAACTCCACGGTCGACATCTGCACCGCCCAGATGACATCGGCCAATTCGTGTACGCACAACTCGTCGGCATGCCTGCCGTACCGGGGGAAGAAGACGCGCACCGTGGGAATCCAGTCCGGCGCACCCGCGGGCAACCGCTTCTGATGCACCTTGTCCCCGGCGAGTCCTTTCGGGAACCGGTGCAGCATGCACGGCCGATCACGCAGCGCGCGGACGATGCCGTCGCCGACGCTCAGGTAGTACTGCACCAGGTCGAGCTTCGTCGCACCGGACTCCGGGAAGTACACCCGGTCCGGGTTGCTGATGCGGACTGTGCGGTCGCCGACATCCAATTCGATGGCCGACGCCGCCGACTTGCTGGCCACGGGTCCGACGATAGCCGATCGAGCGCCCGCGCCGAGTGCATCGATCTGGTATGCATGTGAGTATGAGCAAGGCGACGCGTGTCACGGTGACGTTGGACCCGCAGGTGGCCGAGTGGGCGAAACAGGCGGCCGACCAGCAGAAACGCAGCCTTTCCGCAGTGATCAACGCGTCGCTGCGGTCCGCGCTCGTGCACGACAGCCTGGCCAAGCTCGCCGTCGACGAGGAAGCCGAACGCGCCGCCGCCTACGACGACGTGCACGTCACCGAGGCCGCCGAAGCCGACGCCCGCGGCGCGGCATGAGGCGCGGACAGATCTGGCGTTACTCTCCGGCGCTCAGCGACGGCACCCCGCTGCCCAGACGCATGACGGTGGTGCTGGTCTCCGATTCCGCGGTGATCACGTCCCCGTACCGCTGGCTGCACGTCGTCCCGCTTCGCGAGGCAGACCCCGGCCACGTGCTCGCCACGCACACCGAACACGGCTGGGCCGACACCCTCGAACTGCACCGCGCCTACCGCCCCTGGCTCGCCGAGCACCTCGGCGAACTCACCGCCGCCGAGTGCGAATCCCTCGACGCCCGCCTCCGCGCCACCCTCAGCCTGTAGCGCAGCGCCCGGCCGGTGGCGCAGCGGTCGGCCGGTGGCGCAGCGGTCGGCCGGTGGCGCAGCGGTCGGCCTGTGGCGCTGCGGCCGGCGTGTCCCGCTAGGTCACCGAGGCGAGGGCGAAGGGGAGGACGGCGTCGGCGCCTGCCTTGCGCAGGGCGTGGGCGGCGAGGGTCAGGGTCCAGCCGGTGTCGGACAGGGTGTCCACCAAGAGAATCGGGCCCTCGACGGCGGTGAGGTCGGGGACGTCCCAGGAGTCGTAGAGGCCCGCGACGCGGTGCGCGGAGTTGGCGGCGGAGACCGGGGGACGGTCGGGACGCGTCGGCAGCGTACCCAGATCGTCGAGGCGTCCCACTTCGGCGAGGCGGGCGGCGAGCGTGGCGGTGAGCACCGGGTAGCGCGGGGAGGCGAGGGCCATGACGGAGGTGGGGCGGGTCGTCCAGTTCCAGTCGCGCAGTACGGCGATACAGGCGTCGAAGACCGCGTCGGGGATCGGGTCGTCGGGCCCGTCGAGCAGGGCGCGCAGGCGCTGGCCCCAGCCGAGGTCGGTCAACCTGCCGAGCACCCGGCCGGTCTCGGCGCCGTCGGTGATCTTGCCGGACAACGGAACACCGAGTTTCGCCATACCCGTCGGCCACTGCTTGCGCGGGCTGAGGTCGAGTCCGGGCCGATCGAGGCGGGCCCGGGTCGCGGCGACCGCCGCGGCGTCCACCGAGACATCGGGACGGGCGCCGGTGCAGTTGTCGCACCGCCCGCAGCCGGGCGAATCCGTCGGCGCCGCGGGCAATCCGGGATCGTCGAGCTGGCGGCGCAGGAACTCCATCCGGCATTCGGCGGTCGACTGGTAGTCGATCATCGCCTGCTGTTCGACCTCCCTGGCCGCGGACAACCGCTCGTAGCGTTCGGTGTCGTAGGTCCACGGCTGCCCGGTGCTGAGCCAGCCGCCGCGTACCCGGCGCACCGCGCCGTCCACGTCCAGCACCTTGAGCACCATCTCCAGGCGGGACCGGTTCAGCTCCACCATCGGTTCCAGCGCGACGGTGGACAGCGGGCGGTCGGTGTCGAGCGCGTCGAGTACCGCCCGCACGATGTGCTCGCGCGGAAACGCTACGGAGGCAAAGTAACTCCAGATCCGCGCGTCTTCCGGACCGGGCAGCAGCACCACCTCGGCTCGGGCGGTGCCGCGACCCGCGCGACCCACCTGCTGGTAGTAGGCGATGGGCGAGGACGGCGCACCGACGTGCACGACGAAGCCGAGATCGGGCTTGTCGAAGCCCATGCCGAGCGCCGAGGTGGCGATGAGCGCCTTCACCTCGTTGTTCAGCAGCGCCGCTTCCAGCGCTTCGCGTTCGGCCGGATCGGTCTGGCCGGTGTACGCGGCGACCGTGTGCCCGTGCGAGTTCAGCACGTCGGCCAGGTCGTGTGCGGCGGCGACGGTGAGGGTGTAGACGATGCCCGAGCCGGGCAACCGGTGCAGCTGTGCGCTGAGCCATGCGGTGCGTTCCACCGCGTCGTCGAAGCGCACCACCGACAGGTGCAGCGATTCGCGGTCGAGGGTGCCGCGCAACACCAGAGTGTCGGTGCCGATCTGGGTCGCCACGTCGGTGACCACGCGATCGTTGGCGGTCGCGGTGGTGGCCAGGACCGGCACCTCGGAGCCGAGGTCGGCGATGAGGGTCCGGATGCGGCGGTAATCGGGCCGGAAGTCGTGACCCCAGTCCGACACGCAGTGCGCCTCGTCGATCACCACCAGACCCGCGTCGGCGGCGAGCTTGGGCAGCACCTGGTCGCGGAAGTCCGGATTGTTCAGCCGTTCCGGGCTGACCAGCAGTACGTCGACCGCGCCCGCCGCGACCTGGGTATGTATTTCATCCCATTCGGTCATATTGCCCGAATTGATGGTCGCGGCAACCACTCCCGCCCGCTGCGCCGCCGCGACCTGGTTGCGCATCAGCGCCAGCAGCGGGGACACGATGACCGTCGGGCCACGGCCGGCGCCTCGCAGCAGCTTCGCGGCGATGAAGTACACCGCCGACTTACCCCAGCCGGTGCGCTGCACCACGAGTGCCCGGCGCCGCTGCACCACCAGCGCCTCGATCGCGGTCCACTGATCCTCCCGTAGCCGGGCCTGCGGACCGGCCAGCTCGCGCAGCAGCGCTTCCGCGCGCTCGCGCAGGTCGGGTGCGGTGAGGTCGATCGCCGGGACATCGGTCGCCGTGGTCATGCGCTCCATCGTGCCCGACGGTACCGACACACCTGGCGCGCGTCGCGTCCGCCCGCCCCCCTGCGCGCATGTCGCGTCCATTACCACCGGCGCGGGCGACGCGCCGAATCCCGTTCGAAACGGTCGGTATATCCGGGGTTCAGAAGTCGTGATGTGCCTTACACTGCCTGAATTGCTGTGACGTCGCCGGGTCGAGTCCGGCGTCAGGTGGCGGTATTCACCGCATCGGGTGCGCTTTTCGTGGAGATACGAGGATTCGTCGACGCCGAGGACTTGTGGCAATGAACGAGCGGAGCAAACGAGGTGCGGCGCTGACCGGCCACCTCCAACTGCTGCGGGACTGGTGGCGCGACGGCGTCGACTATCGCTGGGTGGTGAACGCGCTGGAGTCCCGCTCCGCGCTCGGGGTGGTGAAGATCGCGATCGGATTGTGCGGCCTGGCAACACCGTTCATCAGCGTGCTCACCGTGACCTCGCCGGCGGGCCCGGACACGCTCCTCGGCCGGACGGTGCTCTGGTGCATCGCGGCGCTGTCGGTCGTGTGGGTCGCGCGCTGGTGGTTTCTGCCCTGGCCGAACGTGTTGGAATCGCTGGTCCTCATCGCGGCGGGCGACGTGTGCGTCACGGTGGTCTGTCTGCTGAGCCCCGGTTACGTGGTGCGCTCGGTCGGCATGCTGCTCCTGCTGATCGTCGGCATCTATGTCAGCGCTTTCCACAGTCCGCGGCTGCTCGCTGTGCACACCGCGTGGTCGCTCGCCTCGGCCGTGGTGCTCGCCGTGCCGCTGTTCGGCGAGGGCGACCCGGCCTCGGCGGCCATCATGATCCTCGGCATGGTCGCGGCGACGGTGGTGGCGCCGGGCCTGCAGTTCTGTTACTGGGTGCTGCGCACCGACATGCTGTCCGATCCGCTGACGACGTTGCTCAGCAGGCGCGGTTTCGAATACCACTCCTCGCTGGTGGTCGCCCGTCCCGGCCCGGTTCCGGTCTGTGTCCTGATGGCCGACCTGGATCGGTTCAAGGTCGTCAACGACACCTTCGGACACCACGCGGGAGACAAGGTGCTGGTGTCGACCGCGGAACGGTTGCTGCACAACGCACCGGCGGACAGCATCGTGTCCCGGCTCGGCGGTGAGGAATTCGCGATCGTCGCGCGCCTGTCGCTGCCCGACGCGCTCGACGCCGCGGAGCGGTTGCGCGCCGCCCTCGCCGCGCCGATGGGATCGATCTCGGTGACCGCCAGCATCGGCCTGTCGATCGGCGAGGCGGACGTGGTCGGCTTCCACCGCACCCGCCGGCTGGTGCAGGATCTGATCCGCTGTGCGGACAGCGCGATGTATCAGGCGAAACAGCGGGGCGGCAACACCGTCGTGGTCGAGAACATCGCCGCGCTGTACGGCCTCGACACTCGCGACTCGGCGTGACGGACGCCGGGGGAGAATAGGACTGGGAAGATTCCCGGCGCCGGGGACCCGCAGGAGGGCAACCATGTCGAGCAACTATCAGCCACCCGCGGGCTGGTCACCGCCGGGCACGCAGTTCCAGACCCGCAGCGGCTTCGGGCGGACGCTGATCGGGTCGGTGGTCGGGTTGGTGGTGACGCCGATCGGGATCGGGTTGGCCGCGCACGGTGCACTGGACACCCGGCAGTGGGTGCTCCTGGGCACCGCCGCCGACCGGTGGGGTTCGAACTTCCAGATCATCGGCGGCGCGGTGCTGCTGTTCCTGGTCGCCGCGCTGGCCGCGTTCTCGCCGGTCGGTACGGCCATCGCGGGGCTGGTGTGGGGGTTGATCCCCGGCCTGCTGCAGATCCTGTTCCCGGAGGACACCTACCGGCAGATCGAGAATCTGCCGGAGCTGTCCGACGATTTCCATCTGGCCCTGCACAATTGGGTGCTGAACGGCTTCGCGCTGATCACCGGCATGTTCCTGATCGGCGCCGCGATCGCGGCCACCCTGCGGCGCAGGTAGATCCGGGCCGCGCGCCCACGATGTGGTGCGCGCGGCCCGGAGTCAACGGCTCAGCCCTTGACGCACAGCACCTGCCGTAGCGTCGCGACGACGTCGACCAGATCCCGCTGTGCGGCGATCACCTCGTCGATGTCCTTGTAGGCGGCCGGGATCTCGTCCACCACACCGGCGTCCTTGCGGGACTCGACGCCCTCGGTCTGCGCGACCAGGTCGGCGACGGTGAACTGCTTCTTCGCCGCGTTCCGGCTCATCCGCCGACCCGCGCCGTGCGAGGCCGACTGGAACGAGGCCGGGTTTCCCTTGCCGCGCACCACATATGAGCGGGTGCCCATCGAACCCGGGATCAGCGCGAGATCGCCCGCGCCGGCCCGCACCGCACCCTTACGGGTCACCAGCATCGGAACGCCGTCGATGAGTTCCTCCGCCACGTAGTTGTGGTGGCAGGAGATCGGCTGCTCGAAACGTACTTCGCGCGCGGCGAATTCGTCCCGTACCGCCCGGCAGACCAGGGCGAGCATCACCGCGCGATTACGCGCGGCGTATTCCTGCGCCCAGGTCAGGTCGCGCCGGTAGGCCGCCATTTCCGGTGTGCCGGAAAGAAACACCGCCAGATCGCGATCGGGCAGGTCGACGTTGTGCGGCAGCGTGCGCGCGACGGCCATGTGCCGTTCGGCGAGTTCCTTGCCGATGTTGCGGCTGCCCGAATGCAGCAGGATCCACACCGCGTCGTCCTGGTCGAGGCAGATCTCGATGAAGTGGTTGCCGCCGCCCAGCGTGCCCATCTGCTTGTGCGCCTTGGACTCTCGTGCCCGCACGCCTTCGTCCAGCGAGGCGAACGAACCCCAGAAGCGATCCCAGCCCGTGCGCAGGGTCGCGGTGCTCGCACCCGACGCGGTGACTTCGGCGCCGAGCTCGGCCACGTTGACCGCATCGTCGTGCGCGGAGAAGCCCACCGGCACGGCCGCCTCGATCCGCGACCGCAGCGACCGCAGGTCGTCGGGCAGGTCGGCGGCGGTGAGGTCGGTCTTGACGCTCTCCATGCCACAGCCGATGTCCACACCGACCGCGGCGGGGGACACCGCGTCCTTCATCGCGATCACCGAACCGACCGTCGCGCCTTTGCCGAGGTGCACGTCCGGCATCACGCGGACGCCGTGGACCCAGCGCAGCGCGGCGATATTCCGCAGCTGTTGCAGCGCCGCCTGTTCGACGGCGTGCTCCTCGGCCCACATCAGCGTCTGCGCCCGGGTACCGCGCAGCTCGACGGGAAACATCGGTTCGATCCTCTCGTTGTAGTTACTGCTCAACGGTAGGGATCAGGTCTGCGCAGTGCACTCGATTAAATGCCGGTTCACCGCGCCGGTGTGCTCGGGTACGCCGCCTCGGCGTTGCTGTGGGCGATGCCTGCGGCGAGGCGTTCGGCGTCGGTGGTGGTGATCACGTCGTCGGCGATCCACTCGTCCAGGAGCCGCCCGAGGCCGCGCCGCCACCAGAGCGCGCCGAGATAGTGCAGCTCCGGTAGTCCGTAGCCGTCCGAGGAGTAGCACAGCGACCGGAACGGTGCCAGCTCCAGGGCTTCGGCCAGCACCGCCTGAGCGCGGTGCCCCACGTACGGCACGGTGAGCCCGACATCCATCCGGACATGGGTGAACGCGTGCGCCAGGTACGCGGCGTTGCGATGGAACGGCCAGCAGTGCAACAGCATCACCGTCAGGCCGGTGTCCGCGGTCTTGCGCAGAAAGTCGGTGAGCAACAACGGATCGGCCCGGTGCAGCCGCAGATCGGTATCGCCGAAGCCGGTGTGGAACTGCAGTGGCAGACCGTATTCGGCGCCGATCCGCGCGCCGAGACAGACCAGCCAGCCGAGCAGGTCGGGGTCGGCGAGCCTGCGTTCGGGCAGGACCGCGCGCGGCGGCCGATCCCGCAGCGGGAAGTCCAGGCCACACCGATAGGCCACGACGGTCTTGAGCCCCACCGCGTCGCGCGCCCGCGCCCGCAGCCGCGATTCGATCTGCTCGAAGACCTTCCGGCCCGCACCGACCTCGGCGATCACCTGCTCCGCGACCTGTTCGATGCGCACGATCTCGCGCACCTCGCCGTCGGTGAGCGCGCCGAAATCCGCTGTGCCGCCACCGTATCCGGTGTCGAGGAACCAGCTGGTCGTCCCGGTCGCGCGGAGCAGACGGACCGCGGTCTCGCGCCAGCCCAGCTCGGCCCGATGGGACAGGTAGGCATCCGCGCCCACATGCGGCGGCAGGTCGAGGGCCGGTGCGCACCAGCGGCGGACGGCGAGCCCGATGGTGGAATCGAAGGTGCCGGTCGGCCCTTCGCTGAGCAATTGCTCGAAACCGGGCCGATCGAGATCGGCGGGCACCACGCCGTGGCAGTGGTGATCGGTCAGGGTGAGTCCGTCGGTCAGCACGTCAGAACCGCCAACGGGTCAGTGCGACAAGCTCTTCCGGGCTGGTGTCGCGGTAGCGCGCTGCTTCGGCGCGGCGCACGGTGAGCAGGGCGTCGTGCAGTTCGGGGCCCATCGCGTCGGCGAGCACCGTGGAATCGGCCAAACGCTCGGCGGCTTCGCCGGAGTTGGTCGGCAACCGCCGTACGCCGGCGATCATCAAGCGTTCGGCGTCGAAATCCACCGGGTCGCCGGTGATCTCGGCGGGCAGCCGCAGCCCCTCGGCGATCCCGGCCAGCCCGGCCGCGATGATCGACCCCACGATCAGATACGGATTCCCGGTCGCGTCGAAGCATTTGACCTCGGCGTTGGCCGCCCACTCTTCGGTCCCGCGCACTCCGGTGACGAAACGCAGTGCCGCTTCGCGGGTCTCCCGGCCCCAGCACTGCCAGGCCCCAGCCCAGCGGGACGGCACCAGGCGCAGGAAACTGGCCGGATTACCCGCGCCGACCGCGACCAATGCGGGCAGTTCCCGAAGGATTCCGGCGAGGAAGGCCTCGCCGTTCGCGCGCATGCCGTAGGGGCCCTCGCCGGTGGCGAACAGCGGACCGTCGTCGTCCAGCGCCGAAAAGTGCAGGTGCGCACCGGAACCGGCACCGGCGGGATCGATACAGGGGGCGAGTTGGGCGCGCCAGCCGTACTGCGTGCTCACCTGCCGGATGGTGTGCCGCACCAGGATCGCGTCGTCGGCGGCGCCGACCGGGTCGCAGGGCTGCACCGACAGTTCCAGTTGGCCGGGTGCGTACTCGGGATGGAACTGCTCCACGAGGATGCCTTGCCGTTCCAGCACCGCGACGAGTTCGCGCGCGTAGTCGGCGACCTGCCCGAGCCGCACCAGGCCGTAGGCGGGCCCGTGGATGGCGGGGGTGAACTCGGTGGTGTCCTGGCCGACGGACCACTCGGTCTCGAACGCCAGGGACAGCCGCAGCCCCGCCGCGCGGGCCGCGGCGGCCTGACGCGTGGCGAACCCGCGCTGGCAGGCCACGAACGCCGTGCCGTCCTGGGTGTATTTGTCGGCGGGCGCCCAGGCCCAGCCGGGTTGGCAGGCGAGTTCGGTGAGCACGGACAGATCCGGGACCAGCCGCAGGTCGCCGTCCGGGCCGCCCAGATATTCGCCGACCGTCATCAGGTCGTCGAACGCGAAGGTTTCGAAGCAGGGCGAGACCCCGACGCCGAACCGCGCCGCCTGCGCGAGCCGGCGCATCGGCACGGTTTTCACCCTGGTGATCCCGGCATTGTCGACGAAGGTGAGGGCGACGATATCGGCGTCCACCCTGCCGATCAGTGCCTCGTGGTCGTCCTCGGACGGTATGCGCTCCGGCATGGTCGGCATGAACGTCAACGATAGCCCGCGGGTCCGGCCGGGGGAATAACCCGACGGGTCGAACCCGGTGTCGCCCAGGGGATTCGCGTGCGGCCGCGGGCCGTTCCGGCGGTCGTCGGCCGGGCACGATCCACCGTTCGCCGGGTCGCCCGTCGACCGGGTGTGTTTCGGCTACTCGGCGACGAGCGCCCCGGTGATCTCCGCCGCGGTGGGGATGGAGGTGCTGGCGCCGAGTTTGGTGGTGGCCAGGGCGCCCGCGGTGACCGCCCAGTTCAGCGCCCATCGGGGGCCGCGGTGCCAGGCCGCGGCGAGCGCGCCGGTGAAGGTGTCGCCCGCGCCGGTGGTGTCGACGACCTCGACGTGCGGGCTGGGCTCGGTGATCTCGCTGTTCGGCCCGCGGTAGACCGCGCCCTCGCCGCCACGGGTGATCACCACGTGCGCCACCGGGTCCAGCTCGGCGCCGAGTTGCTCGGCTTCACCCGAATTGACCACTGCCACATCGATATTCGCCCAGAGCTCGGCGGGGAGCGGTTGCGCCGGTGAGGGGTTGAGCAGCACCGTCGTGCCGTTCGTCCTGGCATGCCGGGCCGCCGCGGCGACCGTCTCGATCGGGATCTCCAACTGGCACAGCAGGATATCGGCGTCGGCGATGACCGCGAGGTCTTCGTCGGTCAGCTCGGTCAACCGGGCGTTCGCCCCGCCCACCACGATGATGCTGTTCTCGCCGCCGTCGTCCACCACGATCGCGGCGACCCCGCTCGGGCCGGCCACGGTACGCAGCCGATCCACGTTCACGGCGGCATCCGTCAGCGCTCGCCGCAGTTCGTCCGCGAACACGTCGTCACCGACCGCGCCCACGAACCGCACCGACCCACCTGCCCGCTGCGCCGCGATGGCCTGATTCGACCCCTTCCCGCCCGGCACCATCGCGAACCCCGTCCCGAGCACCGTCTCCCCGGGCACCGGCCGCCGCCGCGTCGTCGTCACCAGGTCCATGTTGATACTGCCGAGCACCGCGATCGAGGCAACGTCCGTCTTTTCGGCCATGCCGTCGAGGTTAGGCCCTGCCTCGGCCGTCGCGCCGAGTGGTGGGATTCGCCCTGAGCCGGGTCAGTAGGCTGTAGCCATGACGGTAGAAACGGCGTCCGACGTGGATGTCCGCGAGGCGGTGCACGAGGCCGCGCGCAAGGCTCGGGTCGCGTCGCGGGTGCTCGCCCAGCTGACCACGGCGCAGAAGAACGAGGCGCTGCACGCGGCCGCCGACGCACTGCTCGCGGCGGCCGACACCGTCCTCGATGCCAACGCCGAGGACCTGATGGCGGCGAAATCCGCGGGCACCGAGGATTCGCTGCTGGACCGGTTGCGGTTGACGAAGTCCCGGATCGACGGCATCGCCTCCGGGCTGCGCCAGGTGGCGGGGCTGCCCGACCCGGTCGGGACCGTGGTGCGCGGCTCGGTGCTGCCCAACGGTCTGGAGACCAGGCAGGTCCGGGTGCCGCTCGGGGTGGTCGGCATGGTCTACGAGGCCAGGCCGAACGTGACGGTGGACGCCTTCGGGCTCACCCTCAAGTCCGGCAACGCGGCGCTGCTGCGCGGCTCGTCCTCGGCGGCGCACTCCAATGCCGCGCTGGTCACCGTGCTGCGGGACGCGCTTGTCGCACAGGATCTTCCGGCCGACGCCGTGCAGCTGCTGCCCAGCGCGGACCGGTCCAGCGTCACTCACCTCATCCAGGCCCGCGGCCTGGTGGACGTGGTCATTCCGCGTGGCGGCGCGGGCCTGATCAACGCCGTGGTCCGGGACGCGCAGGTGCCGACCATCGAGACCGGCACCGGTAACTGCCACGTCTACGTGCACGCCGCCGCCGACCTGGACATGGCCGAGCAGATCCTGCTCAACGCCAAGACCCGCCGGCCGAGCGTCTGCAATGCCGCCGAGACCGTCCTCATCGACGACGCCATCGCCACCACCGCGGTGCCGAAGCTGATCGAGGCGCTGGAGCGGCACGGCGTCACCGTGCACGGCGACCTGCCCGGGTTGGTGCCGGCGAACGACAAGGACTGGGGCGAGGAGTACCTCACCCTCGATATCGCGCTCAAGGTGGTGGACGGCCTGGACGCGGCCATCGACCACATCAACACCTGGGGCACCGGGCACACCGAGGCCATCGTCACCGGCGAGATCGCCGCGGCCCGCGAATTCACCAGCCGGGTCGACGCCGCGGCCGTGATGGTGAACGCGTCCACCGCGTTCACCGACGGCGAGCAGTTCGGCTTCGGCGCCGAAATCGGCATCTCGACCCAGAAGCTGCACGCCCGCGGCCCGATGGCACTACCGGAGCTGACCTCCACCAAGTGGATCGTGTGGGGCGAGGGCCAGATTCGGCCCGTATAAGTAGAGGGGCGAGCGGTCCGCATTCCGTTCGCCTCCGAAGGAAGGACTGCACGTGGCCCCCATTCCCGAGACGCCCCAGGAGCCGATCTTCACCTCGGTCGAGGATGTGATCGATCGGCTCGCCGAAACGGGCTATCTCGCCGACAAGGCCACGGCCACCTCGGTGTTCCTCGCCGACCGGCTGGGCAAACCGCTGCTCATCGAGGGTCCGGCGGGCGTCGGCAAGACCGAGCTGGCGCGCGCGGTCGCGCAGACTTCCGCCGCCGAACTGGTCCGCCTCCAGTGCTACGAAGGGGTCGACGAGGCCCGCGCGCTGTACGAGTGGAATCACGCCAAGCAGATCCTGCGTATCCAGGCGTCCAGCGAAAACGACTGGGAAGAAACGAAAGCCGACGTTTTCACCGAGGAGTTCCTGCTGTCGCGGCCGTTGCTCACCGCGATCCGCCGCAGTGAGCCCACCGTGCTGCTGATCGATGAGACCGACAAGGCCGATGTCGAGATCGAGGGCCTGCTGCTCGAGGTGCTCAGCGATTTCGCGGTGACCGTGCCGGAACTGGGCACCATCACCGCGAGCCGCAAGCCGTTCGTGGTGCTCACCTCCAACGCCACCCGCGAACTGTCCGAGGCGCTCAAGCGGCGCTGCCTGTACCTGCACCTGGATTTCCCGGACGAGGAACTGGAACGCCGCATCCTGGCCAGCCGGGTGCCGGAGCTGTCCGCCGCCGTCGCCGCCCAGCTGGTGCGGATCGTGCACGTGCTGCGCGGCATGCAACTGAAGAAGCTGCCCTCGGTCGCCGAATCGATCGACTGGGGCCGCACGCTGCTCGCGCTCGGCCTGCACGATCTGGACGACACCACGGTGCGCGCCACGCTCGGCGTGGTGCTCAAACACCAGAGTGATCACCAGCGTGCGCTGGCCGAGCTGAAGCTGGCCTGACCGATGCCCGCGCGATCGCTGCCCGCGCCGGAACCGGAGTTGCACGCGCCGCACGGACTGCCCGGCCACCTGGTCGGGTTCGTCGAGGCGCTGCGCGAGCGCGGCATCCCGGTGGGTCCGTCGGAGACGGTGGACGCGGGCCGCGTGGTCACCGTGCTCGACCTGCTCGACCGTGACGTGCTGCGCGAAGGTCTCGCCTGCGCCCTACTGCGCCGGACCACGCACCGCGCGACGTTCGACGGCTTGTTCGATCTGTGGTTTCCAGTGGCGCTGGGGGAGCGCACCGCCGCGCGGGACGAGGTGGAGATCCCGCGCAACGCGGCGGGCGAGGTGGATATCGCGGCGCTGCGCGAATTGCTCGCGCAGTTGCTGACCGAGGAATCGGCCGAGGCACGACTCGAAGCACTCGCCGCCCAGCTCGTCGATCAACTCGGTCAGTACCAGTCGGCCAGCGGTTCCTCGTTCTCGGCCTATCAAGCCCTGAAAGACGTTCAGCCGCAGACCTTGCTGGCCAAGATCCTGGCCGGGCTCGCGGCCGGGCCGGACGTCAGCGCGTTCGACACCGAGATCGCCCGGCGCACCGCCCGCGGGCGCATCGACGGGTTCCGCGCGTCGGTGGAGGCCGAGACCCGGCGGCGGGTGGCCGAGCGGATCGGTCGCGAGCGCGTCGCCAGTTATGGCGTCGCACGGCAATCCGAGGATGTCGACTTCCTGCGCGCCTCCGAATCCGAACTCGCCGAGATGCGGCGCAGCACGCAGCGGCTGGCTCGCGTTCTCGCCTCGCGACTCGCGGTGCGGCGCAGGCATTCCCGGCGCGGCGAGATCGATCTGCGCAAGACGCTGCGCAAGTCGATGTCCACCGGCGGCGTCCCGATCGATCTGGTGAACCGCAAGCCGCGCCCCGGTCGACCGGAGTTGGTGCTGCTGTGTGATGTGTCCGGCTCGGTGGCCGGCTTCAGCAATTTCACCCTGCTGCTGGTCAGCGCGTTGCGTGAACAGTTTTCGCGGGTAAGGATTTTCGCGTTCGTCGATCAGACCGACGAGGTGACCCGGTTCTTCGATCCGCGCACCCAGCTGGACAAGGCGATGGCGCGGATCTTCACCGAGGCCGGCGTAGTCGGCATGGACGGGCATTCCGACTACGGCAACGCGCTCGCCAGCTTCGCCAGGAACTACCCCGACGCGGTCACCGCGCGCAGTTCGCTGCTGATCCTCGGCGACGCACGCACCAACTACCGCGATCCCGACCTGGAGACGCTGCGGTCGCTCGTGCGCACCGCCAAGCACGCGCACTGGCTCAATCCGGAGATGCGCACCAACTGGGGTTCGGGCGATTCGGCCGCCGATAAGTACCAGGATGTCATCGAGATGCACGAATGCCGCTCGGCCCGGCAGTTGACCGCGGTGGTATCGCGCCTGCTCCCGGTGTAACGATCGGCCGCCATCAGCGATCGTTAAGAGAACCATTGGGCCGTTCGGGCAGGATCGCCAGCCATGGTGGAAAGAACGCCGAACGGGGCGGCGGCGGTGGCGGACAGTTATGCGTTCCAGGTGGATCTACGGGGGATCGTCGATTTACTGTCGCACCACTTGTACTCGAGCCCGCGCGTCTATCTGCGCGAGCTGCTGCAGAACGCGGTGGACGCCGTCACGGCGCGGGCCGCGCGAGACCGGCTGGCGCCCACCGCGATTCGGATCGGTGTGGACGAGCGCGGCCTGCGGATCGCCGATCCCGGGGTGGGGCTCACCGAGGCGGACGTGCACCGCTTCCTGGCCACCATCGGCCGCTCCTCGAAGCGGGACGAGATCGAGGGCGCGCGCCGCGAGTTCCTCGGGCAGTTCGGGATCGGCCTGCTGGCCTGCTTCACGGTGGCCGAGACGATCCAGGTGGTCACCCGCTCCGCCGCGGACCCCGCCGCCCCGCCGGTCGAATGGCTGGCCGCCGCCGACGGCACCTACTCGGTGCGCGTGCTGGAGCCGAAGGCCTATCCCGAGCCGGGCACGACGGTGCGGCTCACCCCGCGGGCGGGCGCCGAGTCGTGGTTCGCGCCGCGCCGGGTGATCGAGCTCGCCCGCGAATTCGGTTCGCTGCTGCCGTATGCGGTGACGGTCGAGTCCGACGGCATCATCGTGCCGGTCACCGACGGGCCCGCGGTGTGGCATCGCGACTATCCGTCCCAGGCCGAGCGCCGGGCGGCGCTGCTCGAATTCGGTGAGCGCACACTCGGTTTCGCGCCGCTGGACGTGATCGACCTGGACGCGGAGCTCGCGGGGGTCACCGGTGTCGCGTATGTCCTTGCCCAGCCGGGCAATCCGGCCGAGAGCAGCGCGCACCGGGTCTACCTGAAGGGCATGCTGCTCGGTGACGCCGTCCGCGGCCTGCTGCCGGACTGGGCGTTCTTCGTGCGCTGCGTGATCGACACCGACTCGTTGCGACCGACCGCCTCTCGCGAAGGGCTCTACGAGGACGAGCGGCTCGCCATCATCCGCGAGGTGCTCGGCGATCGGGTGCGCGACTGGCTCACCGAGATCGCCGCCGAGCAGCCGCAACGCCTGGCCGCGTTCCTCGCGGTGCACGCGCTCGGGGTCAAGGCGATGGCCCGGCATTCGCCCGAACTGTTCCGGATCATGCTGCCGCACTTGCACTTCGAGACCACCGACGGCCGGGTACCGCTCGCCGACTTCGCGCGTAACCACCCGGTCATCCGGATCACCTCGACGGTGGAAGAGTTCCGTCAGGTGGCCTCGACCGCGGCCGCGCAGGGCATCGGCATCGTCAACGGCGGCTACGCCTACGACCGGGAACTGGTGGCGTTGCTACCGCGACTACTACCCGATGTGGAGGTGGTCGACCTCGACGTGAACACCCTTACGGCAGCGCTCGATCCGGTCGACCCCGCCGAGGAACTGGCCTTGACCCCGGTTCTGACCACGGCCCGCGCGGTGCTCGATCCCCTGTCCTGCGACGTGATTCTGCGTGCCTTCCATCCGCTTTCGGTACCCGCGCTGTACCTGGACGGCCGGGCCGCGCGCAACGAGCGCACCAGGGCCGAGACCGCGCTCGGCGCGGACGAGCTGTGGTCGGAGATCCTCGGTGCGCTCGATGCGGCCGCACCGCGTGCTCAGCTCGTGCTGAACCACCACAGCCCGATCGTGCGCAGGCTGTCCCGGATCAGCGACTCCGCGTTCCTGAAGACCGCGGTGGAATCGCTGTACGGCCAGGCCCTGCTGATGACCCACCGCCCGCTGCGGCCCGCCGACACCGCGCTGCTCAACCGCGCCTTCGGCGAATTCCTCAGCTGGGCAACGCGTCGTGCCACCGGCACCGGCGACGAGACGGAGTGAACGTGGACACCGCCGAGATCAAGGACGCGCTGGCGCAGGTCTATTCGTTGCCGCACGGTCGGCTTCGCGTCGAACGGCTGGAAATGCTTGCGGCAGCGGCCAAATCGGCCACCGACCGGCACCTCGAAGGACGGGTGCTGCTGGAGCTTGCCGAGTCCTACACCTATGCGAGCGAGCGCGACCTCGCGCCGGTCGCCTACGGCCGACTGCTGCAGATCTACGACCAGTACCCGGCCGAGCTGGGTCCGCTGACGTATTCGGTGCACTGGTACCTGAAATGGATGACCTGGGGGCTGATCGACAATCCGGCGATCCCGCTGCCGACCGTGCACCGCTGGTTCGAAGAGCTCGAAAATCGGTACCGGCAGCGCGGTTACAGTCTGCGACCGGTGCTCGCGCTGCGCGGTGAGCTGGCCCGCAAGCTCGGCGATGCCGAGCAGGGCGCCCGGCTGCACGAGCAGGCCATGGCCGCGCCCCGTGACGGCATGTCCGACTGCGAAGCCTGCGAACGCAACGAATGGGGTACCGGCAGTGCGGCTCTCGGCGACGACGAAGCCGCGCTCGCGCACTGGCAGTCGGTGCTCGACGGGGCGCACAGCTGTAGCGAGGAGCCGCATCGGGTGCTGGCGCAGGCGCTGTTGCCGCTGCTGCGCACCGGGCGCATCGCCGAGGCACGGGGTGCGCACCTCACGGGGTATCCGCTGGTGCGGCACAGCGACAGTCTGCGGCCGTCGGTGGCCCAGCACATCGAATTCTGCGCGCTCACCGGGAACGAGGGGCGCGGGCTGGAGATTCTCGCCGAGCACTCCCGCTGGCTCACCGAGCCCGGTGCGGACGTCGGCGCGCGGCTCGCGTTCATCACCGGCGTGAGCGTCCTGCTGCGCCGATTGCAAACCCTGGGCCTGGGCTATCTGCCCATCGGCAGCGGGACCGCGTATTCGCTGCTGGCCGAACTCGATACGGAGATCGCCGGCCTGTGCACCCGGTACGACCTGCGCAACGGCAACACCGCGGTGAGCACCCGGATCGCCGCGCGGTTGGCCGCGCAACCACTGGTGGAACGGCTGCCGCTCGGACTGCGCAGCAAGCAGCTCGAGGTGGTCAGCGTGCGTGCCGCGGTGGACGAGATCGCCGCCGCGGACTGCGTCGAACGCACGGTGGTCGCCGCGGAATGGGCGGGCAGCTCGGCCGACGACCGCCGGGCCGAAGCGCTGCGGCTCGCCGAACTCGGCACCGCGGAACTCGCCGCCGCGCCGGCCGCGGCCGAAGGGCATCTGCGCGAGGCGCTGGCGATCGGTGTCGCGGTCTTGCCCGCCGAGCATCTGGCCCGGCTCAGTTCCCAGCTCGTCATCGCCCTGGCCGGACAACACGGTCGCGAATTGGACCTGGCCGACGCGGCGGTGCGCGCGGGCGCGCGCTGGGAGGGATTGTCCGAACCGGATCTGCTGCATCACACGGTGATCGCGGCGCGGGCCTTCCACCGGGCGGCCCGGCACGGCGAGGCCGTCGCGCTGTTCGAGGAAGTCATGACGGCCGATGTGCCCTATCCGGCCGCCGAACTGGCCACCGTGCGCGCGCAGTTCGGCGCGTCACTGAAGGCGTTGCACCGGTACGAGGAGGCCGCGCGTCAGTTCGCCGAGGGCGCCCGGCTGGTGGAGCGTGATCCCGAACGGCGCGCGCTGCACGCCGAACTGGCCTGGTCCGCCGCGACGGCGCTGGACTATTGCGAACGCCCCGAGGAGGCGCTGGCGGCGTATCTGCGCGCCGCCGAACTGTTCGGGGAACTCGGCGAGGTGGTGTCTCGGACCCGGTGCGTGCGCTCGGCGGCCTGGTTGCAGCTGTGGGGCTACGGCGCCGAACCGGACCGGCCGTGGTTCCGGGCGATGCACGCCCTGATCGTGGAGCTCGAGCAGGCCGCCCCGAGCGCGGAGGTGAGCGACGAACTCGCGGAGACGCGCAGACAGCTGGACGAAATGCTGGACGGGGAAGCATCCGGCGAATAGCGCGGCTGCGGGCGGTTGCCCGCAGCCGCCGGTCCGCGGCTTACCGGCCCCGGCGACCGGCAGCCGACCGGTTAAGCTCGGCACTCATGCAAGAGACAGGCCGGCGCGGCCGCAAACTGGGTGTGATGGGCGGCACCTTCGACCCCATCCACCACGGTCACCTGGTCGCCGCCAGCGAGGTCGCCGACCGGTTCGACCTCGACGAGGTGATCTTCGTTCCCACCGGTCAGCCGTGGCAGAAGGCGGACAAACAGGTCAGCCCCGCCGAGGACCGTTACCTGATGACCGTGATCGCGACCGCCTCCAATCCGAGCTTCTCGGTCAGTCGCGCGGACATCGACCGGGAGAAAGTCACCTACACCGTCGACACCCTGCGCGAGATGCGCAGCAAGCATCCCGACGCCGAGCTGTTCTTCATCACCGGAGCGGATGCGCTGGCCAACATCCTGACATGGCAGGATTGGGCGGAACTGTTCGAACTGGCGAGGTTTGTCGGGGTGAGCCGTCCGGGGTATGAACTGAATACCGATCATCTCGAAGAGCATCTGCGCGACCTGCCGGCCGACGCGGTGACCATGATCGAAATCCCCGCGCTGGCGATCTCGTCGAGCGAATGCCGTCGCCGCGCCGCCGAGAACCGGCCGGTGTGGTACCTCGTCCCCGATGGCGTGGTGCAGTACATATCGAAGCGGCACCTGTACGAGGCCGCAGAAGCGGAAGGTAGCTGAGTGAAAATGCGTAGCGAGGGGCGGGCATGACGGCATCGGTCGAGTCGGTCGAGATCGCGCAGGTTGCTGCGCTGGCGGCGGACGAGAAGCTGGCCACCGACGTCGTGGTGCTCGACGTGTCGGAGCAGCTGGTGATCACCGACTGCTTCGTCATCGCCTCCGCGCCGAACGAGCGCCAGGTGAACGCCATCGTCGACAACGTCGAGGAGAAGCTGCGCGAAGCCGGGCACAAGCCGGTGCGGCGCGAAGGCACCAGGGAGGGGCGCTGGGCGCTGCTCGACTACGTCGACGTCGTGGTGCACATCCAGCACAACGACGAGCGCAATTTCTATGCGCTGGAACGGTTGTGGAAAGACTGCCCGGTGGTGCCGGTGGACGGCATCGGCGCGCCGGAGAACCGGCCCGCGGCGGTGAACGGTGACGCGGACAGCGACGCCGAGTGAACGAGGGGGAGTAGCCGGGTGGCAGTCGTGAACAAATATGCCAGCGTGCGCACGTTGATCCTGTTGCGCCACGGCCAGACCGAATGGAACGCCGCCGACCGGATGCAGGGGCAGATCGATACCGATCTCACCGAACTCGGTCGCAGGCAGGCGAAAGAGGCGGCGCGCGAACTCGTTTCCCGCAATGCCATCGCCATCGTCTCGTCGGATCTGCGGCGCGCCTTCGACACCGCGTCCGCGCTGGCCGAGCACACCGCGCTGGATGTGGTGCCCGATCAGCGGCTACGCGAAACCGATCTCGGTGACTGGGAAGGCCTGACGCATCTGGAGGTGGACGCCGATTACCCCGGCGCGCGCCTGGAATGGCGTCGTAACCCCGGCTTTCGGCCGCCCAACGGCGAGACCAAACTGGAGGTCGGCGCACGGGCGCTGCCGGTCGTGCGGGAATTACTCGTCGAGCGGCAGGACTGGCCGGGCCGGACTATCATCCTGGTGGCGCACGGCGGGCTGATCGCAGGCCTCACGGCCGCGCTGCTCGACCTGCCGCCAGCCAACTGGCCGGTCCTCGGTGGACTGGCCAATACCAGCTGGGTGCAGCTCAGCAGCCACGGTCCGAGCATCGACCAGCCCGGCTGGCGTCTCGACGTGTGGAACGCAGCTGCGAAGGTGGCCCCGGATGTCCTCTGAAGATCCGATTCGGCAGGTGCCGGACGAACTGTTCCGGAAAGCTTCGGCGAAACCGGAACGTTCGATCCCGGATGCGCTGTTCGGCCCGCCGCCGGTAGCCCCGGCCGCGGCGACCGAAACAGACTCCGACGGAACGGATTCGGGTGCGCAAGACGCGCAGGGAACCGCCGACGCGGACGACTCCGCCCGGCCCGCCAGTTCGGTGGACCCGCCCGCTGAAGTACGCGGCACCGCTGTCGGTTCGGTCGTGGCGGCCGAGCCCGACACGGGCACAGCGGAATCCGAGGATCTCGATGCTCCGGTCGCCGAGGTGGTCGGCGCGGCCGAGTTGATCGCCGAATCCGCGGCCGACGCCCTGGATGTGTCCGGGCAACCGCAGGCCGTGGCCGATTCGTCCGACGAGCGACCGGTGCTGCTGGTGATCGCCGATT
Organism: Nocardia brasiliensis IFM 10847; assembly: GCF_000710915.1. Classification (GTDB taxonomy): domain Bacteria; phylum Actinomycetota; class Actinomycetes; order Mycobacteriales; family Mycobacteriaceae; genus Nocardia; species Nocardia brasiliensis_A. The sequence goes on along the minus strand of NZ_BAUA01000119.1, from coordinate 488 downwards.
CGCTGTCGTACTTCGGGCCCAAAGGCGGTCTGCCCGCGGATCATCCGCAGATCTGGCCCAATCTCGTCGGCGCCGAACTCGGCTGGGACGTCGAACTGGTCGGCCGGATCGGCTGGACCTGCCGAGACGCCTACTGGGCGTTGATCGGTGACCCGCGCGTGTGGGCGGCCGTGCCGCGCGCGCATGCGGTGGTCTTCGCGGTCGGCGGGATGGACTCGCTGCCCTCGCCGCTGCCGACCGCGCTGCGCGAACTGATCCGGTACGTGCGCCCGTCCGGCGTGCGCCGCGGGGTCCGCGCGACTTACAACTGGCTGCAGCCCAAACTCTCGAAACTCGGTCGCCCCGTGGCACTTCCGCCGAAGGTGAGTGTCGACTACCTGGAGCAGTCGCGCGAAGCGCTGGCTCAGCTGCGACCCGACCTGCCGTTCGTCGCGGTGCTGCCGTCGGTGCACGACTGCGCGGCCTACGGACGCGTACACACCGGGCGC